>PAJI01000025.1 GCA_002705995.1 Crocinitomicaceae bacterium
CACACTTCGTTACGAGCTCGTGCCTTGCTCACTCAGTGTGATAGGCTTCTTTTATTTTTCTCCATTCTTTTGTCTTGACACAAAAGGACTCAACTGAGCGCAGCGAACTCACGAGCACAATTAAAAAATCAATAGTGCTGCGAGTAAAACTCTAGTTGATTCGAAGGTGATTTTCTCCGCTATGCTTCGAAACTGGAGGATTCGCTGAGCCTACATGCTATGATTCTGGCGAATCGCTCCAAGAAATACAATGCTGTCACGCAGTGAAACATTAGTACTTTCTAGATCCCGTATTTCAATGAATAGAAATCGGGAACTTTCGGCTGCTCACCTCACTATCACTGGTCGAATCAACGGGGTGTACGTAGAGTGTTTATCCAGGTTGAGGAAATTTTATTTCGCTCTATGTTAATCGCAGTGTCATCCTGAGTTTATCGAAGTGAAACCGAAGTATCAAGAGGCTCGCTTGGTTAAATACTACACAACTATTGAAATTTACATTCTGATTTTCGGATTTCAATACCCAATGGGTCTATGGAAGAAGGAGTCTCTAAATTTAATTTTTTGGCCAATTGCCTAATTTCATAATCAAAATAGAGGTTCCATTGTTGATAGTTTTTCACTTTTGGACCAACAATAATTTTTTCAAGATGAGGTAAAATGATATTGCTAGATTCAATGTAGAAACGCTTTTTGGGCGCATGAGGCTCATTAACCTCACGATACTGAATGATGTCACTATTGCGGGGTACGTATTTAATGACCCTTACCTCATTTTCATATTGATAGTCAGAAGATTTGAAAAGATAAGTGACTTTGGACAGTTGCTTGAAAATACGGTTTTCAATGTCTCGATAGAATTCTTCTTTAGGTTGATACTGGTCACGGATTTTAATTAATTCTAAAACCTTTTCTTTTAAATCTTCTAACAGGGGGGCAATTTCTCCTTGTAATTTAGTAGTGTTTGTGATATCATTTGAAAAGCTGTCGATGTAGATAACATTGAGTAGTTCTTCTGTTTGATTCACTATCGTGTTTTGTTGACCATCTTTGCCTTTGATTTCAGTTTTGAAAAAGTTCCGGTTAATAACAACATTTCCACCGGCAGCCTCAGTGCCTTCATCATTTTTTCCATAAGTGCGCCACATTACCAGGTTGTCTTCATGAGATAAAGCTCCACTGTGATCTACTGCAGGTAAAAATGAACCTAAGTATACACTGGTTTCAGTTCTTCTTTCACCGTTTTTATATGCGTTTTCAATGGCAGGATCTTTAAAATAGTCGAAAAGTACTTTTCCTTCCATAGGATCATTCATGTAAATGGCATTGCTATAATGCAATTTTGCGTTTGGTTTGGAGACCAATAACTCTACAACCGATAACCTGGAATAATGGACTACGGAATCGACATTAGAAGCGGAAAGTTTTTTTATTGAGGAAATGATGGTCTCAATTTTAGAAAGAAGTGAATTTGTATCCGAACCGTCATTATTAAGGTTATGTGTTTTTTCTATTTCCTTTTGATCTTCAAGTTTTTCTTTGAGGAGGTTAATGTGATAATCCAGAAAATTAAATTGATCAGGATCAATCTCCATGGCTTTACTGTAATCTTGTATTGCTTTTTCGAATTCCTTTAAATCAGAATGGGCATTACCTCGATTATTGTATGCAGGGGCATCGTTAGGATTAATCTCTATGGCTTTGTTGTAATCTTGTATTGCTTTTTCGAATTCCTTTAAATCAGAATGGACAACACCTCGATTATTGTATGCACGGGCATCGTTAGGGTCAATCTCCATTGCTTTGTTTAAATCCTGTATTGCTTTTTCGAATTCCTTTAAAAGAGAATAGACATTACCTCGATTATGGTATGCACGGACATCGTTAGGATCAATCTCCATGGCTTTACTGTAATCTTGTATTGCTTTTTCGAATTCATTTAAATGATAATAGGCATTACCTCGATTATAGTATACACTGGCATCGTTAGGATTAATTTCCATGGCTTTACTGTAATCTTGTATTGCTTTTTCGAATTCCTTTAAATCAGAATAGGAAACACCTCGATTATAGTATGCACTGGCATCGTTAGGATCAATCTCTATGGCTTTGTTGTAATCCTGTATTGCTTTTTCGAATTCTTTTAAATGATAATAGACATTACCTCGATTATGGTATGCAAGGGCATTGTTAGGATCAATCTCTATGGCTTTACTGAGATCAAGTATTGCTTTTTCGAATTCTTTTAATTGATTGTAAGTTCTCGCTCGCCAAGCATATAAATAGAGGTTGTTTTTTTGTTTTAAAAACTCATCGGTGAGTAAAGAAAAAATGGCTTCGTAGTTCTTCTGCTCAAATAATTCTTTAACCTGATCAATAGTCTTGTTTACGTTGTTCATTTAGCAGTGTTTTTAAATTGAGAAGTAAGAGCGCGTATAAATCGTTTCGTTCCCTTCAAAACTAAAACAATCAACAAAGAATTAGTAGGAGTTTATACCAACAAAAAACGCCAACCTTTCGGTTAGCGTTTCGAGCAAAAGATTTCGGCAATCATGCACCGGGCACTGCCGCCACCAATGTTCTCTATGGTGGGGATGGGCAACGGTACCAATTGGCAGTAGCGTTCTATAGCAGTTTTTTGGGCTGCGTTGAGGGCATCAAATGCACTTTGCGAAAGGGCCAATACGGCTTCACCCGTAGCGGTTTTCAATTCCAGCATGTTGCCTGCAAAACGGTTCATTTGAGCATACGTTATGTCAATCACCTCGTGGCCGGAGTTTTCCAGTTGAGCCACTACATTTTTGCGTTCGGCTAAGTTGGTAATGCTATCGAGGCACACAGCTGCAAACTGGCTGCCAATGCACATCATTACATTGGTGTGGTAAATTTCTTTTCCGTTTTCATCGTGTGCATAAAACGCAACGGATGCGTAACCCAGTTCTGCACACACTTCTTCCAGCAATCCTTTGTCGGTGCGGGGCGAAAGGCAAGCATAAGCCGTTTTATTCGCCCGGTCAAACACAATGCTTCCGGTTCCTTCCAGAAAACGCCCGTCTTTCTCGTACTTTGAAAGGTCCAGCACGCGTTCCAGTTGATACGTGTGTTGCAATTCCTGCACAATGTCTCCGCGCAACTCGTGGCGTCTGTTGTACACCGCCATCGGATACAAAATGGCCAAGCCGTTATCGTGCAAAGAGATCCAGTTGTTGGGGAAAATCGCATCGGGTTTAATGGGGTAGGGNGTATCGTCAAACACATTGACTTCTACTCNGTGTGCACGCAATTTATCGGCAAACGCATTGAATTCTTCCAACGCTTCGGTGTTTACCGTTGCGGNATNGCCCGGTTTGTTTTGAAAGGCATTGGTNTCGGCTGCTTCATCGTTGTAAGAGAAATGAGCCGGACGCACCAAAAAAACAGCTTGTGTTGTTTGCATAGCTTCGTTCTGTCAATAATGTGTTTTACAAACTTCTGAATACCGGTAAGGTCATACAGTGCGAACCTCCGCGGGCACGCGACAATTCGTTNGAAGGAATGAGCATCAACGCATTTTTGATTTTGCCCATTAACGCTTGNGTGGCTTCNGGAGAAAGTCCTTTTTCGTTGATGTAAGCAAACAAATCGTGCACATGGATAATGTGGTTCAATTCCATGATTTGGCCTTTGCTGTTGCGCTTGTTTCTGAAACGATCGTTGTTTTTCTCTACGATGTACGCCATAAAATCAGCATCGTCTGTCACNGCATCGTTGGCNACCATTTCGTTAAAGTGTAAAATGGTGCGGTAATTTCGGTCATANCCTACAGAAACNCCCGGACGCAAGGTCAACAGGTTACAGGCATCTGTCCATTGTTCGCGACCATCAAAGGGTTTTACGCCCATGCCGCTCAATACAAATTTTACGTCTTTCGGATCNTTTACGCCAAACTCGTGGTGAGAGATCAAGGCCAACAATTCGTCTAAACTTTGCGGACATGAGGTATACGGACAATCNCTGTTGTTGTTGGTATATTGATGGTTTTCATCGGCACGCAACAAGAAATCGAGCTTTTTGAAACGCGCTTTCAGTTGTTTCTTTTCTTCCGGATCGGTAGAAGCTGCATAGGCTTTCTTGATCGCTTTTCCATCGTTGTTGAGGTAAAACTGGAAGATCACCAAATCTTTCTCGCGCTGTTGCTGACTTTTCGATTTTTGGTACAATTCATCGTTGTAACTGCGNGTGTGGCGTTCTTTTTCTAATTGCTCTTGCTGCCACTTTTCCGAAAGCGGACTGTGAATGACCCACAAGTCTTCGCGAATGTGCGTAAACACCGTATCGATGTGCATTTGTGCGCGTTTTTCGCCAATGCGGATAATGGAAACCGTATCTATTCCATCGGGATGATTGGTNTTGATGTTTTGCCAAAACAGGCGGTGCACCAATTTTTGAATGGCGTAAGGCGATGTGCGCTCGCTACAACCAATCAATACGTGGCGGTCGCTAATCATCATAATGTCGCCACCTTCATAACTCACGCGGTATTCGGGNTGNTTNTTCTCTTCAACCTGGAAGAAGTTGTCGTCTTCGGTTACCGAAATGATTTTCTCCAAATCGCCTTTGCACANGTAGTTCTCAGCTATAAAGCGGAACAACAATACTTCGCGCTTACGGATGTAGAATTTTGGCTTGGTAATCAACAAGTGATCGCCAATGGTAACGCCAATATCNCGGGTAAAAATAAAGTTGGGAATAGAAGGGAANATGTAGCGGATGTGNTTGCCCGAAAGACGNACCAATTCGCCTTCGTCATTCACTTCGTATTCCAGTTTCCCGGTCAACAGGGTTTTTACAATTTCTTTATAGAATTTAGCTTCTTTCTCGGCCTGTTTGAACATGGCCAACAAGTCGGTTTTGCGGTAAGGNTGCAGTTCTTCAATGGAACAGATGGCAATGATTAAATCNCGAGCCGTTTCGTGATTTTTGCTCATCAAATGCTGCAGCAAAAACTGGGTGTCAATTACGCTGGCATCGTCCATGTTTTTATCCGTAAGGTAATANCCCTTTTTCTCCGGATTGGTAACCAGTATTTTTTTGCCGTCTTCTTTGCGTTTTTTACCATCGGGCTTTAGCACAAACTGATTGTCTTTAAACAGCGTATCGGTTTGTAAAAANAGCATCANCAAGGCTTGAAACGCAGCATATTCGCGTTGTGTAGCTTTTACGTCTAACAAATCGTCATACAGCCATTCGTGCAATTTGTTGGCGGGTACATTGCCAATTCCTCCGTCAGGACTGTGAACCAATACTTTTTTCAGTGGTGCAATTTCAGAGTAAACCCTAATAGCTTCTTTCATAAAGTACGTTTTAATTCTAGCTTTTTCTTGTGTGTGTTGGATGGGAGNATGTATTCAAAAAACAAAAACTCCCATCGTTTTGTGTTGTGCAAATAAAAGCAGATTTATTCAACTATACGTAGTGTTAATTGTGAACCTTCTGATTTTCAGAAACCTTGAGTTTAAAGGCTTTTGCGGGTGTCTGGTGTTCGGGTAGTTTTATCTATATTGGTAGAATCTTCAACATAAACCGGAATTAAATAACAAAGCCGTAATGAGTAAGCATACTTATCCTCATGGATTGATAGGGAATTGTGGATTTTTAGCATTAATCAATAAAAACACAAACGTNGATTGGATGTGTCTGCCGCGGTTTGACAGTTCGTTTGTTTTCGGGAAATTATTGAGTGAAGAAAAAGGAGGTGAGTTCAGTGCGATGCCNGTGCAGGAAACTTATANTTCTGTGCAGCATTATGTGAAAAACACCAATGTGTTGGTCACTGAAATTGAAGCGGGAGAAAGCTTGTACCGNGTTACGGATTTTGCNCCACGATTTGGTCAGTTTGAAAGACGCTACAAACCGTTGATGCTGATTCGTAAAATTGAACCNTTGCGTGGCATTCCCAGAATTACAGCNAAATGTAGACCGGTAGGNAATTACGGTGAGTTTGAATTGCGTCAGGAGCGCGGAAGTAATCACATTCGTTACCAAGGGTTGGACGAAACCATGCGTTTGACCACCAACATTCCGTTGAATTACATTGCCGATGAGCGCGAGTTTGTGTTGAACAAAACCTATTACATGGTGCTCACTTATGGCGTTCCGCTAGAAGGANCCATTCAAGAAACNGTAGAAACCTTTTTAGATAAAACAACCGATTACTGGCANAATTGGGTAAAGTCAACCAGCATTGGNCCCATGTTCCAAAAAGAGGTGATTCGTTCTTCGTTAACCCTTAAAATTTGTCAGTTTGAAGATACNGGAGCTATCATCGCTTCGCCCACATCGTCTTTGCCAGAATCGCATTTGAGTACCCGCAACTGGGATTANCGCTATTGNTGGATGCGCGATTCGTATTACACCATTACGGCCTTTAACAACATTGGTCACTTCGAAGAAATGGAGAAGTATTTCAATTACTTAACCAACATTCCNATGCGCGAAAGCAACCGAATTCAACCGTTGTATAGNGTAGTNGGAGATGCAAAGCTNACNGAGATTGAAATGGACTTGGAAGGTTACTTGGGNAATCANCCNGTGCGTGTAGGTAACGATGCGTATACNCACATTCAAAATGATGTGTATGGACAGGTCTTGTTAGCTGTTTTGCCGTTGTATTTGGATGAGCGTTTTAAAAACAANGTAGGTTCATTGTCAGATGAATTGCTGGAAAGCTTAATCGAAAAAATGGAATTGACCATTGANGAACCCGATGCCGGGATTTGGGAATTCCGCAACATTGCCAATCATCANGGATACACCAATCTGTTCCAATGGGCAGGAAGTTCGGCTGCGTACAAGGTAGCNTGTTTNCACAACAACGAATCGTTNGCCAAGCGTGCGAAGAAAGTGATGGAAAAAGCNGCAGCTTGGATTGAAAAGACGTATTTACCCGATCGAAAAGCGTATGCACAAGGTGCCGGAAATTCGGTGATGGATGCGAGTACATTGCAGCTGATCATTATGAATTACATTCCGCACGATTCGCAAAAAGCAAAAGATCACCTCAAAGCGTTGGAAGAAGATTTAAAAGCCGGAAAAGGATTGTTTTACCGCTACAAACACCAAGATGATTTCGGATTCCCTGAAACAACGTTCTTGATTTGCGGCTTCTGGTATGTAGAGGCTTTGGCCTGTGTGGGCAGAGTAGACGATGCCATTGAAGCTTTCAAAGAATTGGCAGCTTACAGCAATCATTTGGGCTTGTTGAGTGAAGATGTTGAAGCGGCTACGGGCGCACAATGGGGAAATTTCCCGCAAGCGTATAGTCACTTAGGGTTGGTGAATGCAGCGTACCGCATCAACAACAAATTGAATCAGCCCAACTTTATGGGCTTTACCAATGGAAACGGCCACTAACTGTTGGCCAGTTTCTTTAGTAAGTTGCGCACAGCTTTGTAATCTTTGATGGAGTAACGCGCGTAAGAATTTCCGGGTCCTACCTTTATGGTAAATGCTGTGTCCGGTAGTGCTTCAAACGTGTATTCGTCCGTACGATCATCTCCCAATGCCATAATGAAATCGGGTTTTAATTGCGTAGTGAATCTTTTGGCAATTTTTCCTTTGTTAATCGCTAGAGGTTTTACCTCAACAATGTGGTTGCCTTCCATAACGTCAATCCCGTTGCGTTTCATGTAACGCAAATGGCTGTAGAGTTCAGAAGAACGCAAGGCTCCTAATCCTTTTTCCACCTTGCGGTAATGCCATACCAAAGCATTGGCTTTTTCTTCTAAGAAAGAACCAGGCGTTCGGTCTACGTAAAAATTGATAATTTCTTTGGCTTGCACCTTCCATTGATCGTCTGGTAATTCTGGATTGTTTTCCCAATCGTTGTTGGGCGTTTTATAGCGTGCACCGTGTTCTGCTACCAAATGAATGTCGAGGTGTCCGAGCCAGTTTTCCAAATGGTCTGCTTTTCGGCCGGAGATTACGACCACGATGTTTTTCTCATCGGCATTGAGGGTTTCTAGTGTTTGCAGCAATTCGTCTCCCGGAGCACAACTCTCTGGATCATCGTGGAAAGAGACCAAAGTGCCATCGTAGTCCAGTAAAATCAGTCGGTTAACAGAGGTGTTGTATTGTTCTAGCAACAAGGTTGAAGCACTTTTATCAAAGTTGTGTGTCGCTAAATCATCTTGTAGCGCTTTTACCTTTTCTAAGTTGCTAACAAAAAGATCTACCCACTTGAAAATGTTGTATTTCTGCAAACTTTGTTGCATCAATGCATTGCGTTTTTTCTGCTCTTCTTCTGGCATTTCAAGTCCGCATTTAAGTGCTTGAACCAGTTGTTTTTGATCATTTGGGTTGACCAAAATGGAATCAGATAACTCTTTGGAAGAGCCCGCCATTTCACTCAAAATTAAAACGCCTTTTTGATCGAGTTTAGAAGCAATGAATTCTTTGCATACGAGGTTCATTCCATCGCGCAAAGGCGTAATCATAGCAATGTCGCACATGCGGTAAAAAGCCGATAAGGCACCTAATGGAAAGCTGCGGTAGAAATAATGGATAGGACGCCAATTGACACGGCCAAATTTCCCGTTAATCTTTCCAACCAATTCGTCAATCTCTTCTTTTAGGTTTTGATAACTGGGCACTTTATCGCGAGAAGGAACAACAATGAGCAGTAGCGAAACTTCACCTATGTATTCTTCATTCTCTTCTAGAAAACGTTCGTAGGCTTTTAAACGCACAGAAATACCTTTGGAATAATCTAACCGATCCATAGAAAGAATCAATCGTCCTTCTAGGTTTTCACGATAGCGCTCTTCGCGTTCTATAGCATCTTCGCTGGCTGCGCTTTGGGCATATTTATCGTAATCAATTCCCATCGGTAAGGAATCGGCTACTACAATTCTATCGTTTAAAATAATCTCATTGCGGTCATAAGCCAATCCTACAACGCGGTGCACACTACTTAAAAAGTGACGCATATCGTCATAGGTGTGGAAAGCAATGTAATCGGCTCCTAACATTCCGCGCAACAATTCATTTCGCCACGGAATCATCCTAAACACTTCGTAAGAAGGAAAGGGGATGTGCTGGAAAAAACCAATGGTTAAATCGGGAAACTGTTCGCGTAAAAGTTCGGGTAAGAGTAAGAGTTGATAATCGTGAATCCAAACAATATCTCCCGGATCGAGGTACTGAACAACAGTGTCTGCAAATTTTTGATTGGCACTTTTGTAGGCTTCCCACTGTTTTTCATCGTAAATGATGTTTTGTACAAAATAGTGATAGGCCGGCCAAAGGGTTTGGTTNCTAAAGCCTAAATAGTAATCGTTGACCTCATCTTCGGTGAGGAAGACAGGAGCCATGTTTTGCTTTTTGAGGTTGTGGGTAACCTCCGCTTTTTCTTCTTCTGAATCAAATGCCATTCCGGGCCACCCAATCCAAATGTTTTCGCCACTTTTAAAAATGGANCCCAGTCCTGTGGCTAAGCCNCCTTCGCTNGGTTTGTAGGTGAGTTCTTCTTCTTCTGTTTCAATACGTACCGGTAACCGGTTAGAGATAATAATTGTTTTAGACATTGTTTGATTTCAGGTTGGTCTTTCTCTCGCGTAATAAGATACTTTTTTAAAGTGAAGCCAATGTGAAATTGACATTAAAAGGCATAAAAAACTCCCGATTTTATTCCGTTTNAGGCAAAAAAGGGAGTTTTTAAGTTGCTTATTTAACNAACAGGGCTAAACCTGTAAATGTTCAAAACAATGCTCTAATCGTATTTTTCGGTNTGNACGTTTACNGCTCTTCCGGATGGATCTTTACGGTTTGTAAATGATTCGTCCCACGCCAATGCTTCAGCTGTGCTACAAGCGATAGATGGAACAGAAGGAACACTTTTCGCTGCTGCATCAGAAGGGAAGTGNTCTTCAAAAATAGAGCGGTAATAAAACTCCTCTTTGCTCATGGGCGTTTGAAACGGAAAGCGGTGATGGGCATTGGCCATTTGTTCGTCTGAGACTTCTTGCTCTACCATTTCTTTTAAGGTGTCAATCCATGAATAGCCCACTCCGTCTGAGAATTGTTCTTTTTGTCTCCAGGCCACACTTTCNGGNAGGTACTTTTCAAAAGCNTTGCGCAATACCCATTTTTCCATGCGTTCACCGTTNATCATTTTATCTTGTGGGTTAAGGCGCATGGCTACGTCTACAAATTCTTTATCNAGAAAAGGAACACGTCCTTCAATNCCCCAAGCCGCCAATGATTTGTTGGCTCTTAAGCAATCGTACATGTAGAGTTTGCNGACTTTACGCAAAGTTTCTTCGTGAAATTCCTTCGCATTCGGAGCTTTGTGGAAATACAAATAACCACCAAACAGCTCATCGGANCCTTCGCCAGAAAGCACCATCTTGATGCCCATTGATTTAATCACACGCGCCATTAAATACATAGGCGTAGAAGCCCGAATGGTTGTAACATCATAGGTTTCGAGGTAATACACCACATCGCGCAAAGCNTCTAATCCTTCNTGAATGGTAAAGACAATTTCGTGGTGAACTGTTCCAATATGATCGGCTACTTTTTGAGCAGCAGCCAAATCGGGAGANCCTGCTAAACCAATAGCNAAAGAGTGNANTTGAGGCCACCANGCATCTTGTTGGTCNTCTGATTCAATTCGCTTTTGTGCAAACTTCTTTGCTAAAGCAGAAGTGATGGAAGAATCCAAACCGCCTGAAAGTAAAACACCGTAGGGAACATCAGACATNAACTGACGTTTAACNGCTGCTTCNAATGCATCATGCAAAGCTTCAATGTCTACTTCTGCATTGTCTTTTACAGCNTCATATTCTTGCCAATCGCGGTGGTACCATTTTACCAATTCGCCTTCTTTGCTNGAGTAATANTGTCCCGGAGGAAATAACTCAATTTTGGTACACACACCTTCTAGTGCTTTCAACTCAGAAGCTACGTAAAAAGTGCCGTTNTTATCCCAACCNATGTAGAGTGGAATAATGCCGATGTGATCGCGAGCAACAAGGTATTCGTCTTTTTCAGCATNGTAAAGTGCGAAGCCAAAAATGCCATTGAGNTCATCTAAAAAATCAACGCCTTTGTCTTCATAGAGGGCTAGAATCACCTCACAGTCAGACTGGGTTTTGAAGTTGTATTTTCCTTCGTAACGTTTGCGAATTTCGCGGTGGTTGTAGATTTCACCATTAACAGCTAAAATCACATTCCCATTATTATTGTAAAGGGGTTGTTTTCCTGAAGCAGGATCTACAATCGCCAATCTTTCATGGGCTAAGATCGCATTACCTTCAGCGTGAATTCCGCTCCAATCTGGACCGCGGTGTCTTATTTTTCGGGCCATTTCTAGTAACTGTGGCCTTAGCTCTGCTTGATCTTCTTTGAGATCAAAAGCNCATACAATTCCGCACATAATGTGATTTTTAAATTATTAAATGTGTAATGGTTTACATGATNAGTTGCGAAATATAGGGATTTGAGGANTTNGAATTCAAANAATAANGTGCNNATAANGCTTTTTANNGAAAAATTTTCATTTGAANNTNTTGGNNTNTNNATNGNNTGACNTGTTTTNATTACAAAATGTAAANTAAANTTTACATAATGTCGTTTTTTATATACATTTGTCGAAACAAAAAAAGAATCGAACGATGAAAAAGACATTTTTATTTCCAACAGGATTTCGCAAAATCGGCTGGTTGCTCTTTATTCCCGGAGTGATAATGGGATTGGCTAATATGGCATTTGGATGGGAACCAGAGTTAAANGTTGCTATGCCGGCAATTTATTTTGGAGGNTCTCCATTCAATCAAGACGAAGGAGGTTGGTTNAAACTGATAACCAATAATCCTTTGGATGAGGTCATGGCCATATTGATTATTGTAGGTGCACTGTTCATTGGTTTTTCTAAGGAAAAAATAGAAGATGAGTTTACAGCTAAGATTAGGTTAGATTCATTGGTTTGGGCTACCTATGTGAATTACGGTATTNTGTTATTGGCAATTCTGTTTGTGTATGATTTTGATTTTCTGAATGTAATGCTTTACAACATGTTTACATTNTTGATNTTCTTTATTCTACGCTATAGAGTTGTAATGTACAGATCATCAAAAATGGTAGGNGATGAAGAATAGAATAAAAGTAGAGCGCGCCATTCATAACATTACGCAAGCACAATTGGCAGAGAAGGTTTCTGTTAGCCGCCAGACCATTAATGCCATTGAGTTNGGNAAATTTGTTCCGTCCACTATTTTATCGTTGAAAATAGCCAGTNTATTTGGCAAAGAAGTCAATGCTATTTTTGAATTGGAAGANGAAGATTGGAAGAAGTAATTTATTCCTTTTCAAGTAACCAAATGANCTCACCCTTTTTTACNTTAAAGGGTATTNCGATGGTACAGTCAACNTTTTCACCACAAACTTGTCCGGGATTCCAGTTGTCTACGCGGTAAAATACATTGCAAATTTCAGTTTTCAATTGCTTGTTTCTCAAGGGNGCTTTTACAGAACAGAGTACTAATTTTCCTTCNCATGTGATTGTAGCAACAATTTCGCCNTTAAAAGAGATTTTAGAGCGGTCTTCGAGGTAGGGAATGTTGTTGAGCAAGCTTAAAATCTGANTTTCAGACAGTNTTGGCGTTGGAATGTCTTGCCTGTTGTGTTTGTGAGAAATTAAATAGTGTTTATCTCCGTTGCACAATTTTTCGGGATGAGAAAAAGAGGACTTGGCAACCACTTGACTATGGAGTAGTTGAGGGAGAAGAAAGACGATCAAAAAGAAAAACAGCTGTTTCATATTGCTGTTTCAATCATTTTTTGTTTGGTGCAAATTTCGGACAACTCATTNGAAATATGCGTTCATTTTTCAAATAAAACGCTGAGTTCATGAAAAGGTTACAAAAAAGACATTTCNGTAGATTAGCCCTAATCTNTCTATTCTACTCATCGAGGAAATAAGGTGAGAAACTTATGAAACAAAACCTGACAGAGTAAAACCAATCTGGCCGAAATGTCTTCCTAATAGTCACACTATAAAGGTTGAGGTTGTCACCGACAATGGTTGAGATTTTTGAATACCCGAATAAAATAACCATTGCCGGTTACAAACTCAGTTACAATTTTAAAGTGGAAGTTTTGCACTTGAAAGAACACTGTACATGTACTGACCGAAATAGAACTTGAATTGAATATTCGGCCATTTAGTTGTTAAGTGCTTGAGAATAAATAGCGTCTTACATCCTTAAAAATAACTGCTCATGTAAGATAGTTTAATGTTATAAGTCTTAATTAGAGCGCTTTTAAAACTAATTAATTGTCTAATGGTGAGGCTATATCCAAAAAATAGGATGTAAGAATTTGGGATGAATAGCTTTAAAAAATTGTTACCGATAAAAGGGGAGGCTAACCCTATTTCATTGAACTCAGCGCCTATATTCATTAAAATACGATTGGTAAAAGCGTATAAGATAAAGCGCAAGTGCTTACACAAAGCCAATGTAAACTTACATGCGTTTTCATGCTGTTTTAGGAGGGTAATATTGTGGTGTTGTTTTTAAGGAGTAATAACCGGGAAGCGACTTAATAACAGCAAATTAAATTATTTAACCCCAAACCTTAAAAATTAAAACCATGAAAACTAGAAAGAACATTTACTCTAAACTTTTAATGTCATTATCCCTTGCTTTAGGAATGACTTCTGTTGCTAACGCACAACTTTATTTTTCTGAATATGCTGAAGGTAGCGGTTACAACAAATGTGTTGAAATCTATGCTTGTACTGAAGATTCAGTAGACCTTTCAGGATGGGAATATCAATCAATCCAAAACGGTGGTACTGTAACTTACACTATTTCTTTAAGCTCTATTCAGCCTTATCTTACTAACGGAGATGTTTTAGTACTTTGTAATACAGGTGCTTCAACTAACGCAACGCTTGATACTAATGCTGTTGATTTATTTTCTAACAGTGTAAATTTCAACGGTAACGATGCAATTGCCCTTTACAACACAATTACAGGTGAGTATAGCGATATCTTTGGTGATGCTTCTAGCACTACAAACTTTGCTAAAGATGTTACTTTAACAAGAAACTGTCCTATCGTTAATGATACAGTTTTCCCAGGATCTAACGTAGATACTAACTGGACTGCTGGTACTAAAGACGATTTAAGCGGTTTTGGTTCTTTCGATGGTTGTGAGTCTTGTCCAGAGCAAACTGTTACTCCAGCAGATTCATGTTCTGATTACTTGGTTGAAACGCCAATTATCTCAGGATACTTAGAAGGTAGCTACAGCAACAAATGTGTTGAGATTTACAACCCAACTTGTGATACAATTTGTTTGAACAACATCGAGTACCGCGCTTATCACAACGGAGCTACAACTCCAACATACAGCGTAGTATTGGGTAGTTTCCAACAGTACTTGTACCCAGGTGATGTAATCGTAGTTTGTAACCCAGGTGCAGATTCAATTGCTGCTTCTATTCCTGGTGCTGTTTACTTCTGGAGTGGAATTAACCACAACGGTAACGATGCTCTTGCTACTTACAACATTGATGGAGCTTTCATCCACGATGTATTTGGTAACATTGGTGAAGATAGTACTTGGATTGCTGACTGTGGTGGTGGCGATACTTCAAGAACATACAACATCAACTTAGAGCGTATTTCATGTGATGCTGTTGCTGATCCTGCTGATGGAACTGGTTTCGGAACATTGTGTGTAAACTGGTCAGCTGATACTACATTAGATACTATCGCTGGTTTAGGTGCTCACTCAGGATGTCCATTATTCGGTTGTGACGGTGGTTTCGGTAAAGAAGGTTCTGTTGAAGAAGCTGCTGCTGGAAACACTGCAATGAGCGTTTATCCTAACCCAGTTGGAAACGAAGCTACTTTCGAATTCCAGGTTACTAATGATCAAGTTGTTACTCTAGAAGTTTATTCAATCACTGGAAACTTAGTAGCTAAGCCTTTCAACGGTGCTGTTGAAGCTGGTGAAATGAGAAGAGTTTCTTTTGATGCTACTACTTTACCTGCAGGAACTTATATTTACCACTTAAACGCTGGTGACAGCTCTGAGTCTGGTAAGTTCTCAGTTGTAAAATAAGTTAGTGAAACACTGCTAGAGTTTGACCCGGCAGGCTCATAAAAAAATTAAGCCCGAATCATAGATTCGGGCTTTTTCTATTTAATAAGGACTTTAGAATAAATACATTTATAGGGAATCAAAAAGACGAGTTAAATGGCTTCTTTTTGTTGTAGAATAATTTCTTCTTGCAGCAGCAGAGGCCTCAATACGTGGTGCTGAGTTTTTAGTTCATTGTAATATTCAATAAGCTCCAAACTATTGTGTGTAGTGCAATAGCGAATAAATAGTGCTTCAAATGAGTTGTATTCAATGGCGTAACTGTTATCGTTTTCCAACTCGCGCTTTAAGCAAGAAAGTGTGTGATTCATATCTATTGTATTCAATCCAGCTAAAGCATCAGCTAACAATTTTAACAATAGGCTATCGATAACAATCCAATGCGAAGAGTTGGGGAGCTGGCTAATTTGCTTTTTGATTTTATCAAGAGACTGAGCACATTGATCAAAATTGTTTTGGTAAAAGTGTTTGACTCCATCAAGGTAGAGCAAGAATACCGTTGTTTTCGCATCAGGAATATCTGGTATTCTTTTGGGAAACATTTCGTTGAATAGAAGAAGAATAGATTCTGTGTCACTTTTTTGAACATGTTCAATAATAGAGACATACATAAAGAAAAAGTAGTAATGGTCTAGTGCATTTGACTCTGACAATTCTTTCCTGATGCGTTTTCTCGATTGGTAAAAAGCTGTTTTATCTCCCGATAAGAAATAAAACCGGTTGGTTAAAATGAGAATGGTAATGTTGGCATCCGGATATTTCAACGAAACATTAGAATGTTGAAATAACTCTTGCAGTTCTTTCAGCTCTTTTTCAATGCGGTCAACATCTTTTATGTTTTCTACCAGTGTTAAATGAATGGTTAGTTTGGCCATTAAATAGAAAAAACGAGAGCTTTTAGTACCAAGGTAGTTGTCCAATTGTTCAATGGTCTCAAGCGCTTCAAATGCTTGTAGTCGAATGGCTTCGTTTTTTCTGTAAAAGAGTTCCTCTCCCGGAACAATCTGCGAGAAAAAGATTTTCTCCAATCGGTAAACAGCTTGTTGTTTTTCGTTGTACTCATCGGCCAATTTAGAGTAGTCGCTCGATTTTTCAGGGTTGTTCTTAAAAATCAGAAACAGGCAGAAATAGATCTCTTTCAATTCGGCATATAACTCCAGTTCCAGCGCTCTTTTTTCTTGCTTTTTTAATTCGCGAATGGTGGTAACCCTGTTTTTAGAATAGGCCAAATGGCGGAGGTTCTGTACTTTTTCTTTGGTAAGAACAACCAGGTTTTTAGATTGATCAATAGTGGTTTCAACAATGTCGTTATACAGTCGGTTTTTCAGCGTATAAAGGTTGTTGAATTGACCTTCAGGGTAGCCCAACAAGATGTTAAGTTGTTGGTTGCTTAATGAAGGATTGTTGGCAATGGCCTGAAACAAGCGCATTTTCTTTTCTTGATTGTTGATTTTCTTAAGTAGGGGTACTTTAATTTCTTGTGGAATACGCTCAACAATAAATGCAAGGTGATCCATGTAATATGAAGTTTAGTTTGAAGTTCATACCAAATTTCCAAGGTTTTTCAGAGTTAACCAAGGTTATTCTTTGGTTTAATGAAAGCTTAAAACAACCATTTAACTATTAATCGAGCGTTGTGTGAACGTTAATATCAGGCGAAGTGAATAAAAAAAGGGGCAAAAGCCCCTTTGAAAAATAGAAGAGTATGAAGCCTTTTAATTGTTAAGCATTTTCATAGCAGTTTCTGTGTAGCGATCGCCTACTACTTCAATAGAGGTAGCCAATGTTCGAATGGTTGTTATTTCATCGTTTGATAATTCCAAGTCAACTGCAGCTGCATTTTCTTCCAGGTATTTAACGCGCTTTGTTCCAGGTATAGGAATAATATCATTGCCTTGAGCAAGAAGCCAAGCCAGTGCTAACTGTGCGGTTGTACAGCCTTTGCCTGCTGCAATTTCGCCCAGTTGATCAACAATTTGTTTGTTGTGTTCAAATGCCTCTTTTTGAAAACGAGGTAACCCTTTTCTGAAATCGTTGTCTTCGCTAGGAGCTTCTTTCATAGCACCTGTAAGAATTCCTCTTCCCAATGGACTGTAAGGAATAAAACCAATTCCCAGTTCTCTACAAACAGGCAATACTTCATTTTCTACATCGCGGGTAAAAAGCGAATATTCGGTTTGAAGTGCTGTAATAGGATGAGTTGCGTGAGCTTTGCGAAGTGTTTCGGGAGAAGCTTCGGATAAACCGATGTAGCGAATTTTTCCTTCTTTCACCAATTCAGCCATTGCTCCCACAGTTTCTTCAATAGGAACATTGGGGTCAATACGATGACTGTAGTACAAGTCAATGGTATCAACACCAAGTCGTTTTAAACTAGCTTCGCAAGCTTGTTTAACATACTCAGGACTTCCGTCAAATACAATGTTGCCAGATGCACTGGTGCCTTGTTGTCCGTCTTTGGAACGAAAACCAAATTTAGTGGCTAAGAATACATCATTACGTCTGGTTTTGAGCACTTTTCCTAACAATTCCTCATTGTGGCCCATGCCATACATATCAGCAGTATCCCAAAAGTTAATACCAATGGAAAGTGCATGTTCTAATGTTTCTATAGAGTGCTGATCGTCTCTTGGTCCGTAGGCAAAACTCATGCCCATGCACCCTAAACCAATTGCCGATAATTTTTCATCTGTGCTTCCAAGTGTTCGAAATTTCATGGTCTTTCTTTTTTAGATGTAAAACAATAACACAAAAGTAGGGGAGCTCTTTTTCAATAAAGAGTGACATTCAAACCAGAAATTGTAAAATTCAAACAATTATTGGCGGTATGCTCCGGGAGAAATCGTAGAATACTTTTTAAAGAAGTTGTTGAAATAAGCAGGGCTTTCAAAGCCTAGGCAAAAAGCAATGTCTCCAATGCTCCAGTCAGAATGTTTTAATAAAGCTTTAGCTTCTTGAAGAATACGCAAGGCAATGTGTTCAGTAGTGGTTTTGCCTGTAATCTTCTTCACAGCCCGGTTCAAATGATTGGTGTGAATTGCAAGCGAAGTCGCAAAATCTTTGGCACTCTTTAATTGTAAAATGTTCTCAAAAGACACCGGGAACTGACGTTCCAGAAGGTGGAAAAAACGAATGGTAATGCGCGATGATGCATCGGCCTGTAGGGTATGTTGTTCAACCGGCTCGATTTTTAAAGCTTCGTGAGTCACCAGTTCAACAAGACTTCTGATGAGGTCGTATTTATGAGAATAATCTGTCGAAAGCTCAGTAATCATTCGCTCAAACAAACTGGTGATATAAGCCATTTGATGCTTATCCGGAAAGAAAACCCTTCTGGTATCCATTTGAAACAAAGGCGATTTACGCAGTGTTTCGCTTTCTGCAACAGGATCTATAAATTCTTCGGTAAACAAGCAAAAATACCCGGCTTGAAGTTCAGCAACAGATTCCCAAGCATATGGTATATTGGGGTTAGAAAACAACAAGGCAGGTTGGTTTACTTCAATGGTTTTCCCAGAGTAATAAAGCTTTCCCTTGCCATCAATAAGAGCTACTTTGTAGTAGTCTCTACGATTATAGGGTTTGTAAGATTTAAAATTCCAATCGATTTCACTTCTTCGGAATACATTAAACTGCCCGTGTTCTTTTAAAGCAGGATTGTTAGTGTGTTGTGTGTAGAACCGGTAAAAGTCTTCGATTGATTCTTTTTGCTCTTGCATTTTGCGAAGGTAAAGCTAAATTGCAAAATTCAAACAGGCTGAATTAAAGAGGTCTTGTGTCAATGTGCAGCTTGTTGAAGAGTTCCTGGGTTTTAACAACGTTGTCTCGAACCAAGTAAAATGTGCTGTCTTGCGGAATTCTTTCAACAGATACCGTACTATCAGTAAAAACATCCAATTTATGCTGGTTATCGATAAAAAGAACATTGGAGTAAACGTGTTGCATGGCATTGGTTAAACGCATTGTCCTGCGCTCATAAGAAGGTCTGAGGGTTAACGGAAACTGGTTTTCACTTTCGCATACCTCACAGCCATAATTGATAAAGTCATAATCGAAACTGTTGACAATTACTACAAGGTCTACATTGTAGTGTTGTGCAATGGATTGTACTGTTTGACAGGTAGTTTTAACATGGTCAATAGTGGCAACACCTACAACATGTTCCCTGTTTTTATGCACCGCATGCTGAATTGAAGTTTGGATGAATAACATCTTGCCAGTGAGGAATACAACCGGAATGAGGAAAATAAATTGAATGCGAAGAATACGAGGGGCCAGTGAAAAATTGAACAACGTTGTAGAAAAACCAATTAAAACAGGGAGGGCCAAATACATTCTTGAAAAAGAGAAAAAGACAGAGTTGGTGCCATCATTTACTTTGCTTAAAAACAAAGTGGCACACAAGAAAAGGAAACTTCCAATGGAGTATATGCCTTTTGACCATTGCTTTTTTGCTATAAAGTAGATGCCAATTCCTAAAAAAGCTACCGGAATTATAAACCCTTGTTTCCAAAATACCGGAGCCATGGGATTGAAAAAATCATCTAAATGAACAATAGCATCTTTCAGGTAATCTACAGAAAGTTCAAGCTGCATAGAATGTAATACATAGGAAGGATGTAAAGTATAAAACCGTTCAGCCAGAAAGTGAGGGATAAGTCCAATTACAATTCCGGCTATTCCAAGAATGTAGAAAGTAACTTGCTTGTAATGAATAGTGAAGTAATAGAGTAAAACAGGCAATGTTAATACCAGTGAGTTGGGATTAAGTGAAAAGCCTATAGCCATAAAAAATCCCGAAAGAAAAAAAGCTCTTTTTGAAGCCCCCTTCATCAGTAAACCAACACCAATGGAGGAAGCAAAAATACCTGTAACAAACCCTCTGGATAACAGTGAAATTAAGTGATAATCGGTTGGCAATAAGAGTGGGATGGAAACAATAACAGCAGCTCTGATAAGCTTGCCTTTTTTATACATAATGCTTGAAAACCAGAAGAAAGGAAACAGTGCTAAAGCAGAGGTGATGAGAGGAAGAATGATGTGTGCAGGAATGCCTAAACGATAAAAAGGAACAGCTAGCAGAGCCTCTAACATCGTATTATAATCTTGCCCCAAAAAACGGGGCTCTTCAAAGTGCCCTTGGGCAAATGTTTTTAAACCATACCACATAATGGTTTGGTCGCTGTCTGTATAAACCCAGCCAAACTGAATTAAAAACAAAAACTGCTGAAGTAGAACTACAGCAGCAAGCAGCAAGTAAGTTTGCCGAAGAGTAGGGAAATGAATCTGCCGGAAAAGCTTCAAAAGGGTGAATTTAGAATCATGGGGTTAACAAAAATCTAAAGTAAAGCTTTCCCGGCTTATGATTGCAAACAGGTTTTATTAGAATCTTTCTTGATTAAGCCCCTGCTTTTGTTTTGTGAGCGTCATTCGCTTGTAAATCAAAAAGAAAGAAATTATAAGTAGTAACAATGGCCAAAAGTTCACTAAAGCAATGCAAGTGTAAACCAATCCTGTCCAGCCATTTTTAAAAGCATTTACAATAGAAGGTGAATTATCTTTAACAACAACAGGTTCTGCCGGAATTGTTCTGTAAAAATGAACCTTAAGAGTAGAGTAACTGGTTTGATCAGTTAACCATTTTAACCGTCCTTTCATGGCTTCAATTTCTTCGCGAAGAGGAGCAATCTGGCGTTCAATTTTTAATATTTCTTCAATGTTTTTTGCCTTGTTCAGCAGTTGAAGGTAGTGCTCAACAAGTGTTTCCTTTGTTTTTAAACGCGCTTGCACATCCACAAACTGATCGGTAACATCATTCACCTGAATGTCTTTACGATCAAACTGTTTTACTTCATTTGAAATGGCTGTTACCAAAGCGTCAAATTGGTCAGACGGCACGCGGATTTCAATATCATTAGTTTTCTTAGAAGCATTAATTTCCTGCTTATCTGTACTGATGTAACCGTTAAATTGAAGGGCAGCAGTGTAGAGAAAATTGCTAGAACGCTCTAAACTATCCGTTTCAAAGGTGAGGTTACCTTTTTTAATGAGCTTTTGCTTTTGTTGACGAGCAACTTTAGCTATAGATCCGTTATTGTTGTTGTTCGTTTTTAGCATTGAAGCAGCAGCGGAAGGGGCTAATGGTTCGCCTTCACCTTTAAAATTTCCGGCTTCTTCGGATATAGAGTTACTGATGGATTTAGCAGGTTCTGGATTAGGGTTTCTCTGGCAAGCCAGAACAACAACAGATAGTAAAAGTAAAGAGGAGAAAAGAACATGTTGTAAGCGCATACACATTGGTTTAAGGTTTTGAAATAGGATGAAAAAAGTTCAAGGATTACACAACTCCATGAACTACAATGTGATGATGCGAGAACTATGCCAGATTTATTGAGCAGAATGTTCTTGTATTTTTTGAAACAACAAATACTCTATGCGTTGTTTCTCAGACCTGCAAAAAATGAGAAAAGCCAACCAGTAAAAAATAAGCGTAGGGAAATACACAAAAGAAAAGGCACTTAGAGAGCTATTGTATTCCTCAGGAGATGCACTATCGTAAAAGAGGATGTGAAACAACCCAAAAATTGCAATTGTAAAAACAATTACGGCATAAGGAATCAGACGATTTTTAATCGTTAAGATCAATTGCAGTTGATTCTGGTGTTGTTCAACAGTAACAATTTCTGAAGTACCATATGAAAGGCCAAAAGGCAATTCACTACTGATAGAATATTGATTTTGCTCAACGGCATTTAACTCTTGTTGAACAAGAAGTTGATCTATGTTTTTAGAAAGGGTGGCATTATCAAAATGCTTTTGATGGCCAAATTGTAGAGTTTGATGAAAAGAAAGCATACGGGTTGAAAAATAAACAGGGTTTCTCTGTTATTAATAACGATAGTACAGCTGTAAAGGTTGTTTGGGTGGTGAATAATTATTTTAAGTGTCTAATGAGTTGGATATCAAAAAGAAAGCATTTAGATGACCTTCAATGCCTTTGAAACAAATATTAATTTAACGGTTTCTAACCGTTAGAAGATGGTAAATTAAGCTGCTTTTAAGGTNNATGAANAGGCTGGTTANCCGTTTAAACCAATAAGAAAAGCAAAGTAAATACTGGCTCCGGAGTNGTTTCTAACCTGAGCTAACTTTCGGTATTGGTATCCTAGCTCAAAGCGGACAATTGATTTTTTACTTTTGTTGAAAACGTCAAAACCAANCCCCAGAGAGGTAGTCATAGGAATACGTTCAGANGTAAATTCATAATCGACCCACTCAGCATCATCGTTCATTTTTTCTTTTCCTAAAACCATGGGTGCAAAGCCAATATCTAAACGGAAATAGTCAACAAAATTCTTCCCAGGAAACAGATCAACTTTAGACGTTAATAATAAAGGTGTTTGAATTTCTACAAAACGAAAATCGTCTGAAGTGTATGCAGAGTAAGAAACACCAAAACTGATTCCCAATTGGTATTTGTTCGTAATGGAGTAATAAACCTCCTGACCATAATCAATGCGAACGGGAATAACGGAAGAGTCAGATGAAGCTTCAAACAAATTATTGTATCCGGTAAGCACNCTACTGTTAATTTCAAATTTTTTATCTGTTGAATCAGATTGTGCCAAAACAGTAGAAAAAGAACAAAAAGTAAAGAATAGAAGGTAGAAGANTGAAGGTAAGTGCGTTTTTTGCATGATAAAGGTTTGGGACAATTAATACTGTAAAAGAAACATTATTCATCAGAAGAAGTTCTTTTNCCAATTAATTTAGAATAACCATTCACAACATCGGGACGGTAATGGTAAGTCAATAACAACTCTTCCATGTCTTGTACAGCAACATCAAATTCATTGTAAGTAGTATCGCTACGCAATTGGCNTACCTGAATAATTCCGTGAATAGCTTCATTGTCATTAGGAACAGCCTCCAATACNTTTTTGTATTGAAATATGGCATTGTTCCAGTGGTGTTCAGCTTGCCACTTCATAGCATCCCTTCTGTAGAAATAGATTTTTTCGGCATATTCTGCCTTAACCGTTTCATGAACAAGTTGAGTTTCTGGCTTTGGATTCAAAACATACTCTTCAAGTGCATAAACCCCTAAAGCAACCAATCCTATCAGAANAAGCATAAAAAATACGGTAATGCGAATAAACTTGGCGCGTTCTGCACGCTGTAGCTCTACAATGCGGGTTTTAATTTGTTCCCGATCACGTTCTGAAAGCTTTTCNATGGGAATTCCCTTTTTTGAAGCAGCCAGTTCATAAGCCTTTTTTAAATCAGCAAACGAATCGTTTTTATTGAAAGAAGTCTTACGCAACATTTTCATGTTGGCCCTGTAAGACTTTTGCATGGCATCAACAGATCCTCCGAAAGACATAGTAGTGTGGTGTTAAAAGTTCTTAACCTCAAAGGTATTGTATATTTCTGATATATNCCTGTCAAAAAGACCTGAAAACCGNGCTATAGCTGACAAAACGGCTGTTGCATTGTGAGAATTAAGACAATCTTTCACGAAAGTAGCACCAANCAACACTTGGATTAAAAATTGCGTTTAAGTCCTCAAAACAGACACACAATTAACACACGCAATTATGGATTTTAAAAATTTCACGATCAAATCACAAGAAGCCATACAACGCGCACAGCAATTGGCTTTAGGAAACGATCAACAAGGGATTGATGCAGGACATATCTTGCAAGGCGTGATAGAGATAGATGAGAATGTAACCCCGTTTTTATTGAACAAATTAGGGGTGAATACATCCATGTTTACACAAGCNTTGGAACGNATTGTTGCTGGATATCCTAAAGTTGAAGGAGGTCAGGTTTANTTAACACAAGCCGCCAATCAGGCGCTGGCAAAAGCTTCAAAGGCAGCCAAAGACATGGGCGATGATTACGTATCGATCGAACATCTGTTGTTGGGGGTTTTGGCAGGTTCTGATAATGCTGCACAGTTGATGAAAGACAACGGCATTACCAAAAAAGACCTCGAAAGTGCTATTCAGGAACTAAGAAAAGGAGAAAAAGTGACCAGTCATTCTGCTGAAGAAAATTACAATGCGCTAAACAAATACGCCATCAATTTGAATGAGCGTGCGCAATCGAACAAACTCGACCCGGTGATTGGCCGCGATGAGGAAATCAGAAGGGTTTTGCAAATTCTTTCGAGAAGAACCAAAAACAACCCTATTCTGATTGGTGAACCTGGTGTTGGTAAAACAGCCATTGCCGAAGGAATTGCACACCGTATTGTTAACGGTGATGTACCCGAAAACTTGAANAACAAACAAATNTTCTCGTTAGACATGGGTGCATTGGTCGCTGGAGCCAAATACAAAGGTGAATTCGAAGAGCGTTTGAAAGCCGTAGTAAAAGAAGTAACCGGAGCAGATGGAGACATCGTGTTGTTCATCGATGAGATTCACACATTAGTAGGTGCTGGTGGAGGAGAAGGAGCTATGGATGCTGCCAACATCTTAAAACCAGCATTGGCAAGAGGTGAGTTAAGAGCCATTGGTGCAACTACATTGAAAGAATACCAAAAGTACTTTGAGAAAGACAAAGCGTTAGAGCGCAGATTCCAGCAAGTTGTGGTAGACGAACCCACAACGGAAGATGCCATTTCGATCTTGCGTGGAATTAAAGAGAAGTACGAAACACACCATAAAGTACGTATCAAAGACGAGGCAATTATTTCTGCTGTAGAATTGAGTCAGCGTTACATTACCGACCGTTTTTTACCCGATAAAGCCATTGATTTAATGGACGAAGCTTCTTCTAAAATGCGCATGGAAATTAACTCTATGCCTGCAGAATTAGACGAAGTAGAACGTAAAATTCGTCAGTTGGAAATTGAACGTGAGGCCATTAAACGCGAGAAAGACGAGAAAAAGTTAGCGGCTCTAAACGAAGAAATTGCCAACTTGAGTGAGACGCGCAATGAGTTGAAAGCCAAATGGGAAGGTGAGCGAGAAGTTGTGGATGGCATCCAGAAAGTGAAAGAAGAAATTGAAACACTAAAAGGAGATGCGCAACGTGCTGAACGCGAAGGTGATTTAGGAAAAGTAGCCGAAATCAGATACGGACGTTTGATCGAAGCCGAAACCAAATTGAAAGAATACGAAGGCAAAATGACTGATCTGAAAAACAGCGGATCGGTATTGATTAAGGAAGAAGTAGATGCGGAAGACATTGCCGAAGTTGTTTCAAAGTGGACAGGTATTCCGGTGAGTAAAATGCTTCAAAGTGAAGTAGAAAAGCTGCTCAATTTAGAAGACGAATTACACAAACGTGTTATTGGTCAGGAAGAAGCCATTCAAGCTGTTTCAAATGCGATTAGACGAAGCAGAGCCGGCTTGCAAGATGAGAAAAGACCTATCGGATCGTTCTTGTTCTTGGGAACAACCGGAGTGGGGAAAACCGAATTGGCCAAAGCTTTGGCAGAGTTCCTATTCGACAACGAGAACGCTCTAACACGTATCGATATGTCAGAATACCAAGAAAGACATGCCGTGTCGAGATTGGTTGGAGCGCCTCCCGGATATGTGGGTTATGACGAAGGTGGACAGTTAACCGAAGCCGTGCGTAGAAAACCTTATTCGGTAATCTTGCTGGATGAGATTGAAAAAGCGCATCCCGATGTGTTTAACATCTTACTACAAGTGTTAGACGATGGTAGATTGACCGATAACAAAGGGCGTGTAGCGAACTTTAAGAATACAATCATCATCATGACATCGAACTTAGGTTCAGACATTATCAAAGATAGCTTTGAGCGTATGGATGAGTTTAACCACGATTTGGTCATTGATGAAACACGCAAAGCATTGCTAGAAAACTTGCGTCAGGTGTTGAAGCCAGAGTTTTTGAACCGTATTGACGAAACCATTATGTTCTTGCCCTTGTCTAAAAATGATGTGGAAGACATTGTGAAACTTCAATTCCAAGGCATTCAACAGCAAGTGAAAAAGCAAAACATCAAATTAACCATTACAGATGAAGCTTTGTCTCGCTTGTCAGAATTAGGGTTTGATCCTCAGTTTGGAGCCCGACCAGTAAAAAGAGTCATGCAAAAACAAGTGTTGAACGAATTGTCTAAAGAAATTTTAGCCAAAAAAGTGAACAAAGGCGAAGAGATCGTGTTAGATGTATTCAATGATGCATTTGTCTTCAGAAAGCCAATCAATGAAGAAGAAAAAGCGGCCATTGAAAGTTTAGAAGAGTAATCATTCATATCATAGATAAAGCTTTAGGTTTAGTTTTAAAAGCAAAAAGCCTCGAATCAAGCGGGATTCGGGGCTTTTGCTATTTATAAAAGTGTATGTGTAGAGCTTTTATTGCACCAACCATTGCTGAAAATCAGTAAACTCTTCCATTGAAATGCCATGCCCAATAGGATAACTTTTAAATGTAGTATTGATCTCCAGTTCGTCTAATAAAGCCTTACTCTCATTGGCGTAATGAAAAGGCAGCATGTTATCAATTGTGCCGTGTGCTAAAAATACACGCAACTGACTGTAGTCCGTTCCCGGCTGAATTTGATCACGGGTTTCCTGTAAAGTCCTTCCGCTAAAAGGTGCTATTCCAGCTACTTTTTCTGGATGCGTTAATCCAATAGATAACGACATAATAGCTCCTTGGCTAAAGCCCATCAAGTAAACCTGTTTGGGATCTGCATTGTATTTAGCGACTACTTCGTCAATAAATTGAAGCAGNGCTTGCTTACTGTTTTCTGCCTGTTGAGGATTGATGGTCGGTTTTCCGTTCGAGAANTTGACCTCATACCAAGCAAACCTTCCTGCTCCTAATGTATATGGCCCCTGTGCAGAAATCACTAAAAAACGTTCGTCTATACTATTGGCATAACGAAACAAATCTTCTGCGTTGCTTCCCACACCGTGGAGTAGAATCAAAACAGGTGGATGTTCNGTGGCCACTTTTGGTGTTCTCACTAAATAGTTCAACGTTGTAGATTTTTGTTGCTGATCAATGTCTTTAACTGCNGGCTGGGTNTGAAATTGTACCGATAGCAGCAGCAATAAAAAGAGTTGCATAATGAATCTTTTNCGTGATGATTGCCGGCTATCGGCACTTAAGAATTAATGGTTGTANTAGAACTTTTCGTTCACAATTTGTCCGGCATCGTTCCAACGTTGAACCGCTACTTGNGTATAATTGCGATCGCCCCAGTCTTTGTGCGAAAAATCAAAATCCCATTCTACAACGGTAATGTTATCACTTACCAAAACGTTTTTTACTTCTGCTTTTCTAAAAGCNGTNATGCCNTTTACAAAAGCTTCTTCATGTGTTCTACAAGCTGCTTTTCCAACNGTAGGAGCTTCTTCGTTTTCTTGCATNGTTANCTCTTCAGCATAGAACTTTTCAAAAGCATCTAATACTTGTCCGGTAATAATCATGTTGTTCAATTCTGAAACCAAATCGGTTAATGTTGCTGTTGTATTTTCCATTTTACTATTTGTTTAATCATTTTGATGGAACAAAATTCAGCGATANAAAAACGGATTCCATTCACATAGGTGAAGAAATGAAAACGAAAGGGGAGAAGAGANCTATTCTACAGGAATNCAGAAGTCTACAATACTCTTTTGTTCAGGATGTTCTCTGAAATTATTGTGGTGAATTTCAAAAGGATTTGCAGTTGCTTTTTGGTAACCNTTTTCATTCATCCAAATGAATAANCCCATCCACGATTTTTCAAACTCATCTAGCGTAATGGNATAGCGNGCAACAATACATTTNCTTTTGGGAAGTGTAGTNTTNCCNACTTTTCCAGCTGTTTCAACAGNCTCATTTATGCTTANAGCNGCACTCATGCGCACTTTATCAGGAGCNGTCACTTTAAANCTGTCGTGATANATCATAACCACNTTAGCTTCGGGATTATTCAGAATTCCTTTTGGAGTTGCCCATTTTAACAAGGTTTCAAAAGCAGGAGCAATTTCTTGTTTACCAATAGCCGTTACATAGGCCAATTGCATTTCTTCAACGGTTTTAATTTCAATGTTCGCATTCATATTNGTCCACTTAATAAGGTTATTAATNGCACAAACGTAGGGCTCAAAAATACCTTCGGCTTGTCNATTCTTGCTATCCGTTTGACGAATCTTGCTATACCGGTTAGGACTTTGTTTTCGAAATTCCGTAGGGCTTATTCCGTAGTAGTTTTTAAATGCTCGTGTGAATGAAGAATTGCTGTTGAATCCTAATTCTAAAGCNANTTCNGTTACAGTTGTAGGATGGTGTATTAATGCGCCAGCAGCTTTTTCAATGCGTCTGCGATTTATGTATGCATTGAGTGTTTCGTTGGTAATTGTTTTAAAAATACGGTGAAAATGAAAAGGAGAATAAGCGGC
This sequence comes from Crocinitomicaceae bacterium, assembly GCA_002705995.1. Classification (GTDB taxonomy): domain Bacteria; phylum Bacteroidota; class Bacteroidia; order Flavobacteriales_G; family Salibacteraceae. The sequence goes on from PAJI01000025.1 coordinate 28,536, forward strand.
TACCTGCGCAACCGTTTCGAGGTTTAATGCTTCATGAAGATGTTCTTCAATGAATTGAAAAACCTTGTTAATGCGTGCNGTATAATCTTCGTGTAAAAAGTCTTCTGGCTGAGTCATATAACGAATTCACNTTCAAAAGTAGAAACAATGTTTGATGCATTTAATGGTTGCGCCCCATTTGACACAAATACGATAAATGTCGTATTTCAAAAGTTACAGTGTCATACTTCTTTTGTCCTGTTCATTTNATTCAAAATGAACGAATTAAAATTTATCATCCTCAAAAACAACCAAATGAAAAGAACATTTACAGTCGTATTTTTATTGAGCTCTATAGCATCATTTGCTCAAACNCCAGCATTTCAGTGGGCGAAGAAAATTGGAGTACAAGTCAAAAATGATGAAATGACCGGAGCGGCTATCGACAGCCAAAACAACTTGTANATTACAGGAGAATATCACAATGGAACGCATTTGGATGGCGATACATTAGCNCCTCATGCCAATGATGTTCAGGGAGTATTTATTGCACAGCTCAATGCACAAGGCNATGTGCAATGGGTAAAAGATTACCATGCNAGTGAAGGTATTGAGCAAACAATGGTAACAGNATCTCCTACAGGAGGTGTTTACTTTGCNGCGCAGTANAGGGGCGATGTAACTATTGGCGGAACAACAATTAATTCNGGCAACAACGATTTTGGAGGCGGAAGTGTACTAGTTGCTAAGTACAANACACAAGGNGATGTTGATTGGGTACAGAGTTTTGANGCAGATAGAGGTGCACCGCGTGATATAATGGTAGATGGCAATGGAGATGTAGTTCTTGCCGGAATTTTTGATCACAACATTGCTTTTAACAATGGAATAGCCTTATCAGCATGGGTAGGACTAGAGTATGAGGCATTTTTAGTAAAGCTAAGTGGAGCAGATGGAAGTGCGATGTGGGCTACAAGTCCTGAGTCAAACGAACATACTGAGTTCATGTGTATAACGCTAGACGATAACAATNACATTTATGCATCTGGCTTTTTTGAAGGAGATGGTGTTACGTTTAGCCCTTCTGTGGCTTTTAACTTTTATGAAATTCCAGGAACAACATCAGAGCCAGCCAATAGAGCCAATGGTTTTGTAGCCAAGTATAGCAGTGCCGGAAATTTTGAATGGGCAAAGCAATTCAAAGGAGAACAAGACACAGAAATCAATATAACTTATGCCAACAATGCACTGTATACTTCGGTATGTAATACACCCGCAAATGCTTATTTTATNTACGATGGAGACAGTGTAACATATGCTTTGGACAAGAACTTTTTGATCAAATTAGATCCANCCAATGGAGCAAAGATCANTCAGAAATCATCAGATGGTTTTATTTTCTACCTCACATCAGACAACACCGGGNCTGTGTTTGTATCTAGTGAAGCAGATTACAACTGGATGTTTGACACCTACTCAACTACCAGCGGTGCNCCTGGAATAGCTATTACAAAGTTTGATGCCTCTGATAACTTACAATGGGTTGAAATGCGTGGNGGATTTGGTGCCACTGTGCGTGGTATGGACATGTTTGCTAAAGACGGCAATATTTTGTTTAGTGGNATTATACGCGGAGCATCGGCAGTTGAGTTTGCACCAGGATTTAACCTTTCTCCGTCTGATGCATATTACAACGATGGTTGGTACGGATTGATGGGAGATGGACCTTTAAGTGTAGAGAATGCTACCGTTTTCAATGAAGTAAAATTATTTCCCAATCCAAGTTCTGAAACGGTTTATATTCAGTCCCAATCATTACAAAACAGTACGGTTTATGTTTATGATATAAGTGGTCAATTGGTCTTTCAGCAAACTGCTATTAGTAATAATGTAGAGCTTTCAGTAGCTGATTTTGCAGCAGGAGTTTATTGGATTCAGCTGGGAAACAGTGAGCAATCATCAACGCATAAGTTGGTTGTGCAGTAGTGATAAATGCAAAGATCCTCTTTCTTATTTGATTGAGGTTCTTTGTTTTAATGCCTGTAAGCAGAAAAAGTAGTACCTTAATAGAGATAATTTACTAGGGAAGAATACCTAGAGCATTCTGTTTCTCCATCTACATCAAAATTTTTGAAGCTAAATAACTGATCAAAATACAGCAGTATGCTGATCTGGAAGAGTTGAACTATAGGAAAAGTCGTTACTACATGGAGTGTAATTAACGACTGAGGCGATGGCAATTGTAGGGACAAAGCTCCGGGCGGACGTTCGGAGCTTTGTATTTTATGGAGTCACAATTTTGAAAGATGAACAGTTATTGCTCATTAAAAGATTCTGTTAACTTAACCATTTTAGGAAGGTATTTATCTCTTTTCTTGGTAGTTGTCCATGTCATCACTTGGTAATAATGTTCTTTTCCTTCAATAAAACAGAAGTAAAAGAAGATATCAACACCATCTGTTTTTCCAGAAAAAGTGATTTTTCTAGCGTTAAAACCGTTGATTACTTTTTCTTCCAAGTCAGAAATAGAGTCAGTTTCAATGTCGTTTAGCATACCCGCTAAGAGTAAACTGGTATATCCGTCTAAATCTTTAGAATAATAATCTTGCAGATCATTGTCATCTATAACGGTATGAACTTCTTCTTTGGGTTCATCAATTACAATTGCATAGAACTCTTTGAAGAGGTTTTGGTATTGCAAAGAAGCATCTCCATTCAGATCTGATGCCTCACTGAGAAAACCCGGTAAAATAATGCTGTAACGGTCATCTATGGTAACAAGTTGTTCAGAGTTATCTGAAGCACATCCTGTAAACAATAATAGGAATAGGCTAATGATAAAATGTTGCGCTTTCATGAAATGTAAGGTATAGGAATTGGTTTGCGGCAAAAGTAGAGAAAGAAGTCATGTTTCAAAAGTTCTGATTTTCTGCGCGCGCTTTGAGTTGTTCATTCATTTGAATAAACCCTTTTTTCGTGTCATTTTCTATCATTTTCAAAAATAGTTTNACCAAAATACCGTTGAAATNTTCGTTTTGCTCAAAGGTAGTTGTGCCATCTCCATTGTCTGTTAATTTGAACTGGTGTTCACCATCAAATAGACCTTTCATCCACAAATGACCTNACCATTTAAATTCTTTGTTGTGTTGGTAAGAAATTACAATTGGCTGAAAGTTCATGTTTTGAAGTTTNACCTGAATTTGGTTNCCTTNTTTGACCTTTCCGGTTAAAGACTTTACAAAAGGATTCCAGTTGGGATATTGCTCAAAATCGGTGAGAATATTCCATACCGTTTCAGCTGTGGCGTTAATGCGAATTGAAGTTAAGAGTTGATGTTTCATATCGAATAATTTTACAGNACAAAATTCGATACGCTTGAAGCACTTCCTCTTGACTTATATCAAGAAAGCTTTTTTGCTCTGATTCTGCTAAATGTTTCGGGAGACATGCCCAACATAGAAGCTAAGTATTGNAGNGGNACTTCATTAAANAGAGCNTTGTGCTGTTCAAAAAANAAATCGTATCGCTCTTCTGCACTCAANGAAAGNTGACTNAAAATGCGATCTTCAAGTGTCATAAAACAATCTGAAATAAAGCGTTTTTCTAGTTGAGGCCAGTTCGGAACAACTTCGTGTAACGTTTTATAAGCATCACCTTTTATGGTGAATAATGTACAATCGGTTAATGCTTGCATGTTTCTGCGTGCACGTTGCTGAAAGATAAAACTCGATAAATCGGTAATAAAGTGTCCGGGCGATGAAATCCATTGTGTGATTTCCTTTGTTCCCGAGTATTCAAATATTCGAATGTAGCCGCTTTGGATAAANCTCATCTTATCGCAAAACTGGCCGGTTTTGGTGTAATATTCGCCTTTTTGAAGTGTTGCTTGCTCAAATAACGAAGCTACTTTGGAAACACTCTCGTGAGGTAAACCAAACGAAGTTTGAATGTATTGATGAATGTCTGACACAACTCTAAATTACAGGCTATAAAACTATAGTTTTTATACTTTGATGATATCCTTTTGGGTGTTAGTCAGATCGAAAAAGGCATAAAAAAAACCGGAGGGTAAAAAACTCTCCGGCTTAGTATAGAATATATTTTTTCTTAATTGAACTTGAAACCAATTGCCAATTTAGCGTTTGAAGTAGGCATTGAACCTGAAGACGATTCATCAGTAGCTGAATAAGCAGCACTTCCATTGGTATTTCCAATGTTAAATTCAATTCCTGCTAAAAATTGGCGGTAGCGAACATAAACTCCAGGAGTAAATCTAAAACCTAAACCATAGCCAATTACTCCTTCAGTCTCAGTATACCCATCAGAATACTCCATGTCATATGCACCAAAAAGAGATCCTGCTAGAATTTGAAATTTAAGGCTGGCATCTAATGTAAGTTCAGAAATAGGAGAGTAGCTAAACATAGGACCAACTTTAGGGCCTACATAGAGGTGAAAGATATTGAAGTCAGTTTCATTGTAATATCCTAGCTCAGAATAAGCTGCAGTATGGTTTGAAACTGCAAAGTTGAATTCAATAAATGAAACATCAAGTCCAACAGCCATATCATTTCCTAAGTCTATACCATTAAAATACCAGTATTTACCCCATTCAAAACTAATACCTGCTCCGGAACCATTATGGCTAATTGAAGAAATACCATTATTATAATCATAATCACGATCAGCATGGTTTACTTCTCCAAAATCTCCAAGGTTATTGACCAAACCTAGTTTAAGTGTTACGCCATCATCAAAGTCTTGAGCTTGAGCAAAAAATGAACTCAAAATAAAGATGGCCATTAGTGAGAGCGGGTGTAAATAGTTTTTTTTCATGATCAAAAAATTAAGAAAGTTGATGTGTTTTTCAATTAATTATTAGTGTCTTAATAGGCTATACTTAGAGTTTAAGCCCCAAAATAAATTTGACATTTGATAGAGGTAAAGGCTCATTCCCTTCTCCATCAATAGCAGAAAAAGTTACAGAGTTGGCAATGTTTGTATTACCAATGTTAAACTCAAAACCGGCAATTAGTTTGCGATACCTGTAATAAACGCTTGGTGAAAATCTTAGTCCAAGCCCAATGGTTCTAATGTTTTCAGTATAAGAATATCCATCATATTGCATATCGTATGCAGCAAATGCTCCTGAAAAAATAAGTTGAGCTTTAAAACTGGCATCGATAGACATACTTCTTGCAAGAGAATAGGAGAACATAGGACCGACTTTAGGNCCAAAATACANGTGATACATGTTAAAGTCAACAGACTCAGAATAATACTCATCGTCATAGTAATAAGATTCATCAGTACTGTAGAATGAGTTGTGATGTGACATCGCTAGGTTTACCTCGATNAAAGAAACATCAAGGCCGATGTCCATATCATCAGGTAAAGATAAGCCGTGGAAAGCCCATTGTTTNCCAAAATCAAAGCTAAANCCAAAGCCATTGCCCTTGTGGCTAATTGTATTGTAACCANTATATGTATGAGCTGAGTGGTCAACTTTACCAAAATTTCCAATGTTTGAAGCAATACCAAATCGAAGTATAATGCCTTCTTCCAAAGCATGTTGAGCATCAGCTAATTGTACATTTAAGAAGAAGATAAAAAGTAGATAGAAGAGATTCTTTTTCATGAGTCAATAACATTTATTGAAATTAAACTGACTGCAAATATATTCTTACTANCAAATTAGACCGAATGGGGAGGAATTAATGCAAAAGCGTTAATGTTGATTTTAGTTTGATCNAATATGCGTTATAAAGGCGAAGTTNCTAATAATGGAAAGTAGAAAAGTTTACTAAATGTTCACATCTCCTGACTCAGCGTAGGCTTTCGTNATTTTTTGTCTTTTAACCAAAAAGTTAAGCATATAGGTCTTCAGAAACAGTAGATCTGCCAATTGACCAATTATACCCATTGGAGAATGGTATTNAAACAAATCAGTCATTTGCGTTTTTCCATCAACANCTTCGAAACGATGCTCATGTCTAAAGCTTTTAAAAGCTCCTTTTACCTGTTCATCAACAAAGANATAAGGACGGTCAAATGCNGTAATCTTTGATGTAAGCGTTTGATAAATCCCAAAATGNCTGGCTTTCCATGTAACAGTTTCATTGAATTCAATNAAACCTGAAGTCTTACCGGCAATAGCTTTCTCATTGGTTTGAGCAGTAGTGATTTGGTGAAAATCGATACTTCTTGATAAGTCAAAAAACAACATCAATGGGTGCATCTATGGTTATNTGTAATTGAATAANTGGCACAGATAAGATCGTTTATTTTCCGTTCCATTCTTTATAAAACTGCTCNAGAAAGGTTTCCATAAAGCGATGNCGTTCTTGNGCTATTTTTTTAGCAGGTTCAGTATGCATTCGGTCTTTCAATAACAGTAGTTTTTCATAAAAATGATGAATGGTAGGGTTTTCACTTTTCTTGTACGCTTCAAANGAGGTGTGTTCCTCAACGGCAATTTCAGGATCGTAAATCAACCTTCCTTTACTACCACCATAAGCAAAAGTNCGNGCAATNCCTATGGCTCCAATGGCNTCTANACGATCTGCGTCTTGTACAATTTGACCTTCAAGACTTTCCATTTGATCATCAACACCTGCGCCTTTAAAAGATACTGCTTCAACTATTGCGGNAACTTTCTGTGCAAGAGCTATAGAGCNATGGTTGACTTTAAAAAAATNGAGAATCAATTCTGTCGCTTTGGAAGNCCCATTGTGAAATTTGTGATCTCCAACATCGTGGAGTAGAGCAACCAGTTCTACCAATTCAGTATCTGCTTTTGGAATTTCTTTAGCGATAGAAAGCGCATTTTTACGAACCCTATCAATGTGGTACCAATCATGCCCAGAACCTTCTTTGGCCAACAATTCTTTTACATGATTTTCAGCTGCTTTGATCATTTGTTGCATAATGGCAAAAGTAGTCTACATCAGTAAAGTAAGCGATTAGAAATTATTCGTACTAAATTTGCAACAAGGCGGTATTTTGTATGAATATTATTTGCATCTTTGCCGCCCAATTGTTTAACNGGGTTTCGGACCCTTTAATGAATTAACAATCAAATGCCTGTAAGAATTAGATTACAAAGACACGGGAAAAAAGGTAAGCCTTTCTTCCACATCGTAGCAGCAGATTCACGCGCTAAAAGAGATGGTCGCTTCATCGAAAAATTAGGAATTTACAATCCTAACGTTAACCCAGCACAAATTGATATCGATTTCGATCGTACATTACACTGGGTTGAAGTAGGTGCTGTACCATCAGACACTGCNCGTGCAATTCTTTCTTATAAAGGTGTGCTAATGAGAGATCACCTGAACAGAGGTGTTGCTAAAGGAGCACATACACAAGAGCAAGCTGATGCGAAGTTTGAAAAGTGGATGGAAGAAAAAGCTGCTAAAGTTGAAGCTAAACGCGATGGATTGAGTAAATCTGCTGCTGAAGCTAGAGCTGCTGCATTGAAAGCTGAAGCTGAAGTAAACGAAAAGCGTAGAGCTGAAATTGAAGCGCGTAACGCAGATCTAGCTGCTGAAGCTAAAGCCGCTGAAGAAGCTGCTGCTGCTGAGGCTGCCGCAGAAGAAGCTCCGGCTGAAGAAGAAGGTGCTGCTGACGCAGGTGCAGAAGAGCCTAAAGCTGAATAATTAAGACATTAACAATGAGCAGAGATGATGTTTACTATTTTGGAAATGTTGTCAAAACTCATGGCTTCAAAGGAGAACTAGGTCTTAAATTAGACGTAGATTTTCCAGAAGATTATTCGAATTTGGAATCAGTTTTCGTTGAGTTAAACAACGAACTGATTCCTTTTTTTTTCGAGCGTTTCCAGCTCAATAAAAAAGGTTTGGCCATTGTAAAACTAGAAGGAGTGGATTCAGAAGAAGAAGCTTCTCAATTGTTAAAAGCTGAACTGTATTTACCACTTGCAATTTTACCTCCGCTAGAAGGAACCAAGTTTTATTTTCATGAAGTAATCGGTTTTAAAGCCATTGACAAGAATTATGGCTTGTTGGGTGAGATTACTGAAATTAATGACTCTACGGCTCAACCAATCATGACCATTATAGATGGCGATTATGAAATTTTGGTGCCNGTTATAGATGANTTNATTNTAGCGTTAGATCGTNAAAAAGGTGAAATGACCATCGATACTCCCGAAGGGTTGGTTGACTTCTATAGAAATGAATGATTTTCATTTCAAACAATTTTCTATTCAACATCATAAAGACGTTTTTAAAGTAGGAACCGATGGTGTGCTTATTGGTGCTTGGGCACTGGAAAGTTTAGACCCCGATAAAAAGCTCAACATTTTAGATGTAGGCACCGGAACGGGTTTAATTGCATTGATGTTGGCACAGCGCTTTTCTAATGCTTCAGTTACTGCTATTGACCAAAATGCTCAAGCCGCAGAAATTGCACTAGCAAACATTCAGGCATCTCCTTGGANAGATAGAGTAGAGNCTTTGTATAGACGATTACAAGATGTTGATGCTGAGGGGGAGTTTGATGTTTTAGTGAGCAACCCTCCTTTTTTTGAAAACGACTTAAAGGCAGCTGAAGTTTCTAAAACTCAAGCACGCCATACAGATGANTTGCCTCATNAAGAANTGATAGATCATGCATTTAGTGTATTAAAACCTGANGGTGTTTTAGCTATTGTTTTGCCTGTTCAGGAAGGAGAAGCATTTAAAGCAAAAGCACTTCNAAAAGGATTTTATTTGCAACGAGAAGCGAAAGTTTCCGGAAATCCTGATCAACCGGCTAAACGGTTGTTGATGGAATTTTCAAAGGTTGCNACAAGCGAAGTTAAAAAGGAATCTTTTGCTGTAGAAAAGGCTCGACATCAATACACCGAGCGTTACACTGCATTAACACGAGCCTTTTATTTAAAACTTTAATAGCCGATATAAGCCTCTTCTTTTTCCTGAAATTCAATGCCATTAACCGCTAATTCTTCCAAAATAGGAGTGTAAACTTCTTTGGCAAGAGGAAGGTGTACACCCGGAGTTGAAATTTCACCATTTAAAATCAATTTTGTGCAAATTCCAACAGGTAAACCAACTGTTTTAGCCATAGCTGTGTGTGATTGATCTTCGCCTTTAACCACCATAGATGAAGTGATTTGGCGTTGTTTACCATTCAGTTCAAAACCAAATTTATGGTACATCACAATCATATCTTTATCCTGAGGGTCAAGTTGCCATTTCTGTTCGAGAATGTGCAATAGAATCTCAGCAGGAGAAGCATTTTTAAGTCCAACAACGGTGTTGTCAAAAATCCCTAACCATTTGAGCTTTTCCATAATCTCATCATCCTGATCTATCTTTAGGTAATGCATGAGTTTCAGTTCAACAGAGTCGTGTGGGTTATAGGCTAGAAACGTATTGATAAACTCTCTGTAAGTCATTTCTTCGGAGTTTTCAAGCTTATAACTGTCATCCGTTAAACCGAGTTTCACAAAAACATCCCAGGCACGACAAAAGCCAGGTCTGCGCAAAGTTCCTCTGTAAATAGTAGGAATATCTTCTAAATGATAAGCTTCACGGTATTTTAAACTATCGCGATTAGCATAACCTTCAAATCTTCCGTAATCGTCAATGGTAATTATTTCTGTTCTTCTGAACAATTGGTGGTAGGGGATGTATTTGTACTTTCCTTCTTGTATAAACTTAACAGCTCCACCATTTCCGGCTAAAACAACATTGCGCGGATTCCATGTAAATTTGTAATTCCACGGATTATTATCGCTTTCAGGAGCTACTAATCCACCGGTAAAAGATTCAAATTGGAGCATCTTTCCACCCTGATCTTTGATATTATCCAGTACTTTCATCGCAGAAAGGTGGTCAATACCCGGATCTACACCAATCTCATTCATAATGGTAACACCGGCAGCTTTTGCTTTTTCATCTAAAGCACGCATTTCATCAGAAATATAGCTGGCAGTAACCATGTTCTTTTGGTGGACTATACATGCTTCTGCTACTTTAGTGTGCATACTGGCAGGAAGCATAGAAACAACAATGTCAGAGCCCTGAACCAATTGAGCACATTTGGTAGCATCATTCACATCAAAAGCAATGGCTTTAGCATTAGATGCAGTACCAATTTTTTGCTGTGCTAATTCCACAGACCTATCGGCCAATGTTAACGTCCAATTTTCAGCTTTAGACAATTTTAAAAGGTAATCAATCAAAACAGTAGCCGACCTTCCGGCTCCGATGACTAAAATTTTTCGCATAGTACTTTGTAGTTTTGTTGGTATTATCTTTGTGTGTACAATACCTGTTTTAGCTTAGTATTTAACGAAGTAATAAAATTTAACCAGATGAAAAATGCTGCGCTAGTTATCTTATTTCTTTTCTGTTCAATTCTTGGTTTTTCTCAAGAATCAAAATGGGTCTTCTTTACGGAGAATCAAGAACCATTCTATTTATACATCAATAATCAGTTGCAAAACAGGGTTCCACTACAGCAGGTTGAGGCAGATCATTTAGTTTTAAAAGAGTATCAGGTCACCATAGAATTTAAGGACATAACATTAGGTGTTATTCGCCAAAACATTAAAACGAAAAAAGAACGTGAGACTGTGTATGTAGTCTATAACAATGGTGGGGTAGACTATGAGGTAGATTTATATGTTAAGGCTAAAAGAGGAGTTTATTCGCCCGGAGTAAAAGTGCCACAAATAGCGGATTATGAAGGGTACAAAGGCAAAGTTGGTTGCGCTCAGCCAGTGAGTGAAGCCAAAGTAAACGAATTAGTAGAAACTTTAGAAGGATATACTTTCGGAGATCAAGGAGCAGAATCGATTAGAGCTTTTATTAAGAACCATTGTGTAACTGTAGCCCAGTTTAAAAAAATGCTCAAAACAGTTGATTTTGAGGATAATAAATTGTCGTTGGCAAAATATGCATACTCCTATGTATTCGATAGAGAAAACTATTATTTAATTCACAATTTATTTGACTATCCTTATTCAGTTGAAGATCTTAACAATTACATAGGCAATAGGCCATAGGCTGTTTTTCAAAAAATGCTTTAGTTTGCGCTCAGGTTTTGGAGAGGTAGAGAGAAAAGTAGAGAAATGGCTAAGAAAACAACTTTGATAATAGCTGGTATTAGTGGTGGAATAGCTATAATACTGGGCGCCTTGGGAGCACATGCTTTGTCTGTTCGATTAACACCTGATCAGCTAGCCTCATTCAAAACGGGTACTACCTACCACATTTTCCATTCAATTGTACTTTTATTAATCGGTCTTTCTGGAGATAAGATCGATCGTAAAGCCAGTGGAGTTTTAACAACCTTGTTCACCCTTGGAATAGTATTATTTAGTGGCTCGATATACATTTTATCCACAAAAGGTTTATTAGGAACACAAGCTTTGAGTTTCATTTGGCCGGTAACCCCAATAGGAGGTTTAACCTTTATTGCAGGTTGGTTGATGATTGCAATTTATGCTATTCAAAATCGATTTAAATAAAATAAATAACGGGCAATTGTTGGCATTTTTAGCGACTGGTGATAGTCCTATTAGTCAAAAATCATGTACTTTGCCCTTTTAATTACAAAAACTGTAACGTAGAACAAAAATCTAAATTATGGCAGATAATGGATTGAGAGCTCCTGAAGCTACCGTAGAATCATTAGGTATTAAAGGAGCAACTGCTCACTGGAATTTATCTCCTGAGGAATTGGCCGAAATAGCTGTTAAAAACGGTCAGGCAAAAACAACAAGTACCGGTGCTATCACCGTGGATACCGGAAAATTTACAGGACGTTCGCCTAAAGATCGTTTCATTGTAAAAGATGAGGTAACAAAAGACGCTATCTGGTGGGGTGACATTAATATTCCATTTGAAGCTGAAAAATTCGATGCGCTTTACAATAAAGTAATCGATTACCTATCAGGCAAGGAGATATACGTTAGAGATTCATACGCATGTGCAGACCCTAAGTTTCGTATGGACATTCGTGTTGTTACAGAACTTTCGTGGTCTAACCTTTTTGCTTACAACATGTTTTTGCGTCCAACGGACGAAGAAATTCAATCGACAACTCCTGAGTGGCATGTAGTATGCGCTCCCGGCTTTATGGCAGATCCGGAAGTGGATGGTACACGTCAATCTAACTTTGCAATCTTGAACTTTAGTCGCAAAATTGCTTTGGTTGGAGGTACCGGTTATACAGGAGAAATCAAAAAAGGAATTTTCTCAGCATTGAACTTTATCCTTCCGCATCAAAAGAACACATTGTCTATGCACTGTTCTGCTAATGTGGGCAAAGATGGCGATACCGCTATTTTCTTTGGATTATCAGGTACAGGGAAAACAACACTTTCAGCTGATCCTGAAAGAAAGCTAATTGGTGACGATGAGCACGGATGGTCAGATGAAAACACTGTTTTCAACTTTGAAGGAGGTTGTTATGCAAAAACAATTAACCTTTCTGAAGAAAACGAACCGGATATCTGGAGAGCTATTAAGCCAGGTGCGTTGTTAGAGAACATTGGTTTTAAAGGAGACACTAATGAGGTTGATTATGCTGATAAGAGCATAACAGAAAATACACGTGTTAGTTACCCTATTTATCACATCGATAACATTCAGGTTCCATCTATTGGAGAGAATCCAAAGAATATTTTCTTCTTAACAGCTGATGCTTTTGGAGTATTACCTCCAATTTCAAAATTGACTCCTGGTCAGGCAGCATTCCATTTTATTTCTGGATACACAGCAAAAGTAGCTGGTACAGAGGCTGGAATTGTTGAGCCTGTAACAACGTTCTCAGCTTGTTTTGGTGCTCCGTTTATGCCGTTGCATCCTACAAAATATGCTGAAATGTTAAGTCAAAAGATGCAAGAAGCAGGTGTAAGCGTTTGGTTAGTAAATACTGGTTGGACTGGTGGTCCTTACGGTGTTGGATCACGTATGAAGTTGAAATATACGCGTGCAATGATTACAGCAGCTCTGAACGGAGAATTGAGTGATGTTGATTATGAAACACACAAAGTTTTTGGATTGGCTATGCCTACAACATGTCCAAATGTTCCGGATGAGGTATTAAGCCCTCGTTTAACGTGGGAAGATAAGGATGCTTACGATGCAAAAGCCAATGAATTAGCAGCTAAGTTTAACGCTAATTTTGAGCAATTTGCAGATTATGCTAACGAAGAAATAATGGCAGGAGCTCCTACGGTAACAGAAAGAGCTTAAGTAAATTAAAGTCTAAAAATAATAAGCTGTCTCATGACTATGAGGCAGCTTTTTTTATTTTTGATTAATTCTACCGAAAATGGTTTTCGGTATGTTACACTGGGATTACAATGTTAAAAGCTAAATACTCACCGCTTGCTGAAAACAGCATGTTCTTATCTGTTGTTTTGTGCATTGTTTTCTTCTGTTTAAGTCCTGTTCTTCGGGCAAATGATAAAGAAGCATCTCACCCAATAGATAGTCTCGAGCATAAAATCAAAGAGACACAGAATGTTGAAGAGCGTTTTGACTTATACATTCATCTTATCAATAACTTACAAGACAATGGAGAACTAGACGAAGCATACCGTGTACTGTTGCAAGTAGGTAGAGAGTTTGATCTTGAAAAGAATATAGCCTTTAAAATTCGTTGGTTTGATGCCAGAGGCGTTATTTATAGAAATCAGGCCCATTATACAAGTGCCATTATGAGCCTTCAGAAAGGGGTTGAGATGGCTGAAAAAAGAAAAGAAAGCCATTTACTTCCGGATTTATACAACCATTTGGGAGTTGTGTACCGAAGGGTTGATCAATACGAAAAAGCACTTGAATTTCACATTAAAGCTTTGGAAGCTTCGCGAGAACAAGAAGATGAAACCAATGTCAGCAAGGCGTTAAATAGTATTGGAAATGTAAACTTCTACCTGAACAAATACGATGAAGCTTTGCAGTATTTTAATGAGGCTATAGCCATAGAGCGAAAACGCGGAAGCCAGAAAGGAATAGCAATCAATCTCAATAACATTGGTGAAATCTACCAGAAACAAGAAATGTATGATGAAGCCATTGAGTTGTTTATAGAGTCAAAGGCCATTAATGAAAAGATCAACAATCAGTATGGTATAGAAGTATGTTGCCTTAGTTTGGGCAATACATATAAAGCAATGGAGCGTTATAACGAAGCGCTTAGCTATTATTCTCAGGCGTTACAAATCGGAACAGCGGACAGGAGGTTAGCGATTGAAACCAATATTAATGTTGGAGAGTTGTATAGCCTAATGGGGTTGGAAGATAAAGCACAAGAGCATTTGAATTTGGCGCTACAAGCTGCAATAAAAAAACAGCTTATGACATTGGTTCAGCTGAGTTATGAAAAGCTTTTTGAGCATTACATCCGAACCGGAAATACAGATAAGGCCCTTGAAAGTCATACGCGCTCTCATCGTTATCACGATAGCTTGCAAGAGAGCAATTCTCATAGAGATATAGAGTTAATGCAAGCACAGTTTGATACTGAGAGAAAAGAAAGTCACATTCAGATTTTGAAACAAGAGAAAGAACGACAATACTTAACCTTTGTATCAATAGGAATAACAGTGTTGGCTTTGGCATTAGTTATTGTGATTGTTTTTAGCACCAAAACAATTAAAACCAAACGCAAGAATAACCAAGAGTTAAGACAATCCTTACAAGAGAAAGAATTGCTGATTTCAGAAATACACCATCGTGTAAAAAACAACTTGGCATTAATCTCTGGATTGGTTCAATTACAGTCGATTAATATTGAAGATGGAAATACACAAAAAGCTCTTGATGACCTTCAACACAGAATCAAAGCGATCTCTTTAGTATACGATTCGCTTTACCAGTCAGATACATTAGCACATTGTGATATGGGAGAATTGTTGAGAAGTTTGGTACGCTCAATTCAAAATATACACGATGAAGAGGAGGATGTAACAATTCAATTGGATTTAGAACAAGTGATCTTGGAACCCAATTCAGCAATTCCATTAGCCATAATTTTCAATGAGTTGATAACCAATGCTTTTTTACATTCATTGCAAGATTTTGCAGAAGGGAATTTGTGGGTGCAAATGAAGCGTGAAGGAGAAGAGATTATCGGCATTGTAGCAAACAATGGAAAAAAACTTCCTGAAAATTTCAATTTAGAAACTGAAAAATCATTAGGTTTAATGCTGGTGAAAATATATACTCAACAGCTTAAAGGAAGCATTCAGATAAGTGAAATCAGTGGTTACAATACAGCTTTTATTGTTCGGTTTACTCCACAAAAAATGAGAGTTTGGAAATGAAAAAAGTACTGATTGTTGAAGACGAATTAATTATAGCCATGATCAACCAACGCATGATGGAAGATTTAGGCTTTGAAATATTATCTATTGCAACATCAGGTACAGAAGCTATTGACATTGTTAAAGACAATTCACCCGATTTAATTCTGATGGACATAATGATCGAAGGAGAAATTGATGGAATTCAAACCATGGAAAACATTCGGTCATTTTCAAATGTTCCAGTCATTTATTTGACAGGTAATTCTGATGTAAGGAACAAGAACAGAGCAGAAAGAACAAGTTTTATAGACTTTTTAGTGAAACCAGTGAGCAAGAATGAGCTTAAAAAGTCAGTACAAAAATTAGTGGGAGGGAAGTAGAGTTGCGTTTCTTTTATACTCCGGAAATTGAGGGAGATGTTTTTCAGTTGCCCAAAGATGAAAGCAGGCATATTATTCAGGTTCTAAGACTTAAAGAGCAGGATACTTTGATGTTGTCTGATGGCAAAGGATGTTTGTATGAAGCTGAAATTTTAGAAGCTCATCCCAAGAACTGCACGGTAAAAATCATAACCAAACATCAAGTAGGTACTGCACGTAATTATCAGTTACATATGGTGGTAGCTCCAACAAAAACAAATGACCGGTTTGAGTTTTTTATCGAAAAAGCGGTTGAAATTGGGGTAGACAGAATTACACCTGTTATTTGCGAGCATTCAGAACGGAAAAACAACAAGTCTGAACGACTGTTAAGAGTAGCTGTTTCTGCATTAAAACAATCTAGAAAAGCAGTTTTACCCATTATAGATGAACCAATTGGGTTAAATCAATTGCTGGAAGAAATAGCAGAAAAGAACGATGCACAAAAATTTATTGCTCATTGTGAAGAAGACGATGAAAAACTGTCGTTATACAATCAGCTGAGTGAAGATGCTAGCTCAGTAATTTTATTGATTGGCCCTGAAGGTGATTTTTCACCGGAAGAAATTAAACAAGCAAAGAAAGCAGGGTGTTTGCCAGTAAGTTTGGGTAAAAGCCGCTTAAGAACAGAAACTGCAGCAATAGCAGCATGTCACACTGTAAATTTGAAATATGAATAAGCACATCTTTTCATTCATTTTGATAACAGTAGTAATGGCTTTAACAACTAAAGCTCAAGATTATCAAATTGCTCTTTTAAAGTACAATGGAGGAGGAGATTGGTATGCTAATTTGGAAACATCGCTCCCCAATTTAATTGCATTTTGCAATGAGGAGCTTAAGATGAACATTAGCACTGAACAGGCTATTGTTGAAGTAGGTAGCCAAGAGTTATTTTCTTATCCGTTTGTACACATGACAGGCCATGGTAATGTGGTTTTTTCAGAAGCAGAAATTGAAAACTTAAGAGCCTATCTGATCAATGGAGGTTTTCTTCACATTGACGATAATTATGGGATGAATCAGTTCATTCAGATAGAGATGAAAAAAGTATTTCCTGAGTTAGAGTGGATCGAATTACCGGTTTCACATCCTATATTCCACCAGAAATTCAATTTTGAATTTGGATTACCCAAAATCCATGAACATGACAACAAACGTCCGCAAGCCTTTGGGTTAGTTTATGAGGGAAGATTAGTTTGCTTTTATACCTATGAATGCGATTTGGGAGACGGATGGGAAGATACAGACGTTCATCATGACGTACCCAAAAAACATTTAGAAGCTCTTCGAATGGGAGCAAACATAATCCAATATGTTTTTTTAGATGAAGCTATGACACAGTAGCAAAGTTACTGGACAACGAAAGATGCCGTTTCAATCTTTTCTTGATTGACAATCTTTAAAAAGTAGAGTCCAGCATTCAGTTGATTGGTGGGAATAGCTTTATTGATACTATAGCCTTTAGACATCACCTGCCCTTTTACATCTAGAATTACATATTCAAATGGAATTGAGGTGTTTTGAATAAAAATGTTCTCCCCGTTTGTAGGGTTTGGATAGACCAATAAAGCAAAGTCTTTTTGTGCATTAATCGCATTAACATTGCTGTAAACCACTTCAATAGAATCACAAAGCTGTTGTTGACAGTTGGTATTTTCAACTTGCAGACAAACCTCATAAGTTCCCGGTTGATTAAAATTATACGTAAAGGCTGTTGAGTTTTCAATGAAACTACCATTTACAAACCAAGAGTAAGTATTCTGAGAATAGTACTCATAGGGTTCAAAAGAGTAAAAATACCCCCCTGTGTCAGTTATCTCAAAAGAAGCATTACAGAGACTTTCTTGTGTTTTACCAACATTTAATTGTACTGCTAGCTTTTGATCATACCGGAATTCAGATAGCTCTTTCCATTCTCCATTGGTATAATACCAGTCCAGAGGAGCATTAAAGAGACCTTCTCCCATTGCAGGAGAAGACCCCGGTGCAGCACTAAGGTCAAGAGCAACAAGAACAGTATCTGAAGAAGCTACAACAATATCAGTAATGTTGAAATTATAATAACTGTTCAACCCAGAAGGAATGCGGTATTTTGGAGATTCAAAAAGGATTGACTGTACAGAGTTATTTACAATTGAATAGATAGATAATCGAATACTATCGCCAACACTTGGAGCTTGAAGCTGCACACGAGCACTGGTAATCGTATCCTTGTGAGGGAATGTAAATAATTGTCCAATTTGTTCAACATTTTGGTAATAGGGAAAAGGCTTAGTAAGGCTATTTCTCAATTGATAAAATGTACTGTCACTAACCGTTAATTGTAAAGTGTCTTTGTTGTCCTGTTGGTTGATGTCGTTAGCGTAATAATACTGATAGGTAACTGTATAATTGCCTTTGGGAGGAGCATTTTGAAAATCGAGTTCATAGGTTTCTTGACCTTGAAAAGGAAGGTTAAAACTAAACGTAGTGGCATCAACAACACTCAGCTGTGAAATAAATAAAGCAGCTTGACCTGTTTCAACATAATCGTTGCCAGAATTACCAAGACTAAATTGATAGTGTAAAGAATCGGCATGTTCTACAGGTATAGAAGTATAGGGCCATTGAGTTCCTCCCTGAATTTTTAGGTCAGCATAAGTCGGAAGGGGAGAAATGATGAACGACCCATTGTTACTGTGAGGGGCATTCCCGTTTTCATCTCCTGATGCATCCCAATAAATGGTTTGTTGTCCATTTAAAGAAGGTGGAAAAAATACGGTTAAAGGAAGAGTATATTCACCCGGTTCAATACCTCCTTTGCTATTGTCATTGTCACCATAACTAATGGTATTTGTTCCTAAAGAACCATTTAAAGTTTCTGCTTGTTGTCCTTCAGTTTGTAGAAAAGAAAAGGTAGTAGGCGCTTCGGTAACAATACATCCGGCAGGAAAAGTAATGTTGAGTGAATCAATGAATTCTCCATCAATTATCGGAAAACTAAACAAAAGAATAACCTGTTGATTTTGATTGGTTGTGTAAAAGGTTGATGTAGAGAAACTTCCGTGAATATCTCTAGTCTGTCCCGTTACTTGGAGAAAGAAAAATAATAAACCGATAATGTAAAAGATGCGTTTCATGTAATATAACTTACTGGAATAATTGCTCCGAGCGGCAAATTTCCGTAAAATTGTGATCACTTATAAAGACCTCGAGAAAATTTCCCAATAAACAACTTATTTATTAAGAACTATCAAATTTTTATTATGAAGAAAATTTTTACGCTTTTAGCTGCTTCATTTTTAGCAGTAACATCTTTTGCACAAACAGATATAGCTGTTGATGAAGTTCAGTATTACACAGATGCAAACAGTGAATACCTGTACGGTAATGCTGGCCCGGTGAGTATTGTATGGTCTAACCAAGGAGCTACAATTAATGCTGGTGATACAGTATTTGCTTTTATATTTATTAACGATGCATTTTTAACTGCTCCAGGGTTTATTGCCCAGCAAGATATACCTTCAGGTACAGTTGATACCCTAAATTATCATGCAACAACTTCACTTGATCAGACAACGTTTTATACTCGTTTGACTAATCTTGGTTATCTAGCATCTTCTTCTTTAACGATTGGAGGAACTCCTGTGGGAGCAAATCGTGAGATTAAAGCTTATGTACTTGTGTATAGACTAGGTAACAATGGTGTTGCAGATACGGATGTGAATACAGCCAATGATACTGGATCTGTAAGCTATGATCTTGTACAAGGTGATTTCTCTACAGCAAACCTAGAGGTAGCTTCTCCTGCTGGAGTTGTAAACGCTAGCAATGAAATTGATTTAGGAAATACAATTGATTCAGTTTCTTTTGACTGGACAAACAATGCTGCTCAGAGCTTTTACCATTACATATCTACTTTTGAGTTGTCTGTAGATGGAGCTCTAGATACTATATCTGTAATTTTACCAAGAGGAG
This sequence comes from Crocinitomicaceae bacterium, assembly GCA_002705995.1. Taxonomy (GTDB): domain Bacteria; phylum Bacteroidota; class Bacteroidia; order Flavobacteriales_G; family Salibacteraceae. Next base: position 48,183 of record PAJI01000025.1, read on the forward strand.
CGACTACTTACGGAGCATATACAGGCTATGTAAATCCTAGTGCAACAATTGGTGTAACATTACCAATAGATGCTTCAGCTTTACCTAGTACTACAGTTGGAGATTTTGATGTATGTGTTCGTACTTTATATAGTGACGATGCTGATGCTACTAATGATCAGGTTTGTGAAACATATACTTATGTAAATTCAACAGGTATTCAAGATATGGCTGCAGCTTCTGTTAAATCATATTTCGCTAATGATGTATTGAACATTACAGTAGAAAACATGAATGGAACACAAGATGTTAACGTAACGAACGTTTCAGGTCAGATTGTATATACTGGTAAAGTAAACAATGGCTTAAATCAAGTAAACATTGATGATGTAGCTGGAGTTTATTTTGTAACTGTAGGTGACAATACTCAGAAAATTGTGAAGTTGTAATTTGAATAGCAACTTTTATCGAATAAAAAAAGGCAACTGGTTAAGTTGCCTTTTTTTATTTCCCAATTTTTAGCTGGCTATTATTGACTTTTCGTTCAATGATTTGCTGGGTTGAATCTTTTGATTCATTGGTATTAAACTGTGGTTTAGAGTCAGCTTTTATTGTCCTTTGCGCATCTCCTGTTTCTTCGGCCGTAACACAACCAGTAAAGAGTATTCCCGTTAATAAATAACCCACTATCTTTGAATGCATCGAAATTGTTCTTCTTTTCATAATTGCGAAATAAATGAATAAATCAGTAACCTCTTTTCTTTTAACGTTATTATCACTTTCAGCGTTGGCTCAAACAGACCTACAGGTAGATACTTTTACAACTGTAGATGGAGATACTTTATACATACAATACCATGAAGTGCAGTTCAAAACCAAATTGCAAAATATAGGTTCTCAAGACATTCTAATAGGGGATACAATTACAATTGCCTACATGCAAGAAGAAGATTTCTTATTCAATGCTAACTATGTATTAGATGCTACATTGTTTGCCGGAGATACTTTAAGCATTCTATCACCTAATTTCACACTGATTGATACAGGGTATCAAACGTATTGCTCTTACATTGTCTATGCTGATGATACTACATTGTCAAATGACACAGGTTGTATTCAAATATATGCAGAGCCCAATTTAAGTACATATAATCCGAGTCAAAGTAATGGGGTGAGAATCTATCAAAGTAATGAACGTTTAATTGTTGACTTTGAAACACCTTTAATCGCTAAAATAACTTTTGTGGTGTATGATTTGACGGGGAGAGTGGTTATGAATAGAACCATTCCAGAAGGAGTAACTTATACTTCTTTTCCTCTAAACAAATTCTCAACCTCTGTTTTTATAACAAGGCTAATCCAATCCAATCAGATATTGGATACCCGAAAAATTGGCCTAAAAAAATAGGAGCCTGATTTTTCAAACTCCTATTTCCAATTTGTATTTGTTTGAGCATTTAGTCGATGAAAGAGAATAATCTTGACCATCTGATTTTTCCATCAAATAATCCGTAATCCGGGTCAAGTGATAACCAGATAAAAACAGCTTTTCCTACTACGTGATCTTCTGGTACAAATCCCCAAAATCTGGAATCTTGTGAATTGTGACGGTTGTCTCCCATTAACCAGTAATAGTTCATTTTGAAGGTGTAGCTATCAGCTTCTTGATCATTAATGTATACTTTACCATCGCGCTGATAAAGTGTATTGCCTTCATAAACCGTTATAGCTCTTTGGTAGTAATCAATATTGTTTTGCGTCAATTCTATGGTCATCCCTTTCTTTGGAATAACCAGTTCTCCAAAATTGTCAACGGTCCAGTAATGTGCAGGTTTATTAGGATAAATGCTTAGAATAGGATCGTAAATTTTGTTCTCTTTAAAATAAGCAATAGCCTTTTTCGCTCCATCAAGCCCCAATGAATTTACGAGCCCTCTTTTGAACTGATCATCAAATGTTTTTTGTTCATCTAATTTAAGTTCAACACTTGTTACGTTCGAATTTTGAGCAATTTTTTTACTGTTGATAGATGTAAGCGGAAAGAGGTAGGCGTTATTGCCATAGCTACTGGCATTATCTGCCTGATCTTCGAAATCGATAAGGAAATCATCTTTAAGTTGACGCTTAAAGTGTTCACTTTGCATCGGAAAAGGTTGCTTGGTTCTAACGATATACTTGAACTGCATATCCTCAGCCTTAAAAGCTTCAACCCCATTAATGAAAAGGTTACCATCTACAATTTTGACGGTATCACCGGGGATTCCTACACAACGCTTAATGTAGTTTTCGCGTTTGTCAACAGGCCTCTCAATTAAGTCTGTAGACTGCTTGATGGACTTACGTGCAATGTCTATGTAATTAGAATAGGGGAGAGCTTTTCCGTTTCTTGCAATATCTCTTTGGATTAATTGATAAGCATTTAATCGAATAACGGCATCGTAGGTAATGGAAGATTGGTAAACAGGATGAACAGTATCTCCTGCTGGAAAATTGAATACAACAATATCGTTACGCTCAATGTCTGTTAAAGCAGGCAAACGATAATAAGGAAGTTCAATCCAGTCGAGGTATGATTTAATATTAAGAACAGGAAGTGTGTGGTGTGTAAATGGGAAAGAAAGTGGTGTCTCTGGTATTCTGGGACCGTAGTGCATTTTACTCACGAAAAGAAAATCTCCTTTCAAAAGTGTTTTTTCCATCGATGAGGTCGGAATGGTAAATGCTTCTAAGAAATAAGTTCTGATAATACTAGCGGCTACTACAGCAAATAAAATGGCATCTCTCCACTCTTGAGCTGTTGTTTTCTTATACTTTATACGGTCTATTGGGCCAACGTATTTTACATCTTTATCAAGTGCTAACTTAGGTAGATAATAGAAAGGGAGAAAAGCAGACTGAAGTACATCTGAAGTTTCACGTTTGCCTAAAACAGTAGACGTATTGACACTCATGATCAAGAGCATTAGAATATTTACTCCTGGGAAAATAAGTAGTAAAATCCACCACCATGGCTTTTTGATAACTTTAAGCCATATGACAATATTATAGACAGGAACAATGGCTTTCCAACCTTGGTATCCGGCTTTTTCAAAGATTTTATATAAGCTAAACAGGTAAGCGGCAGTTAGTAGAATATAAATGATATAATTCATGCTTTCGTGATTTTTCGGCAGCTAAAATAGCAGATTAGAAACGGATTTCACTCCCAACTTATGTTAAAGGCTTAATAAGTCTGTCATGGTAAAGACACCAACTTTATCTTTTATCCATTCAGCAGCAATTACAGCTCCTTGAGCAAATCCTTTTCTTGACTTGGCTTCGTGAGTAATCGTAATTTGATCAATATTACTTTCATAAGTAATACTATGAGTTCCCGGAACTTCATCGATTCGCTTAGAAGCAATCGCTAATTCAGTTGGAGCGGAAGCGTTTTCTTTTACCCAGCTCTCTTTACGGTTCAGAATGCCTAGTGAGCCTTCTGCTAGTGTAATTGCTGTTCCACTGGGAGCATCAAGTTTGTGGATGTGATGAATTTCTTCCATGGTGACATCATAGTCAGGTTGGTTATTCATCAATTTGGCCAGTTGTTTATTGAGTTCGAAAAACAAGTTAACGCCAACGCTAAAATTGGTCGCATAGAAAAGCCCTGCCTTTTGAGTTGCACATTTTTCAGAAACTGAATCAAACGCATCGTACCAGCCAGTTGTGCCAACTACTACAGGAACATTCGCATCAAAACACTTGTAAATATTTTCAACGGCAACAGCCGGAACAGAAAATTCAATGGCAACATCTGCTGACTTTAATCCTTCGTAATCAGTACTTGTCCATTCGGCACCAATGCGGGCAACAATTTCATGATTGCGTTCAAGAGCAATTTGCTCAATGGCTTTTCCCATTTTGCCATAACCAATTAAGGCAATTTTCATGTCATTTATATTTTAAAGTGAAATTGAGTCGGAAACCAGCATAAGTTTGGTTGGTGTTACCGATTCTTCTGAATTCAGGTTGCCAGTGTATTGACAAATCATCGCTAACATCGAAATACATCAGGTGAGCATCTACACTAGCGTCAATAATTTGTAGAACATAAGTTACACCTCCCAAAATGTAGGAAAGCTCCATCCATTCTTTGTATTGATCTCTCCAGTCTTTAATACCCTCAGTTGTAATTGCATAATTGGCAAATTCNCTTACGGTAGTACTGTCANCATCTGTTTCAGCACGATAAGCATCGCGGTAACGAACATATTGCTTGTGGTTATCAATGGCGAAATAAATGCAGGAACCAAAGGCCGCATAAATAATCGGAAGTTTCCAGTATTTTTTATTGTAGACCTGTCCTGCTCCTGGCAACACAGCAGATAGAATGGCTGCTTTAGTAGGAGAATGTTCTTTTTGAGCCTCGCTTTTCCGAATCACTTTAGATGTTTCNGTAGTATCTATCCGAATACTGTCTTGTGCATAAGAANGATGGCACAAGGTGAGTAGAAGTGTAAAAAGAAAAAATGGAATGAATTTTACCCCAGTCATAGTTCCGCTTAGATCAGTTACGGATTTAAAATATTCAAAATACGGGTAAGGTCATCATCATTNTTAAATGAAATAAGAATNTTTCCTTTTCCCGAATCGTCTTTTTTTATTTCCAGTTTAGATTCCAATACCCGGGTTAAATCTACCTGATGTTTTTGCTGCTCAAACGATAAATCAGCTTTAGCNAGAGCACCTGCTTTTTTACGTGTTTTAGTTTGAGGGTTAGCCTTGGCTCCACGCGCAAGTTCTTCNGTTTGNCGAACAGAAAGTNCATTTTCAACTACATGGTGAAAAATTTCATTCTGCTTTTGCTCNGTNTCAACATTAATCAATGCACGAGCATGTCCCATGGTAATTTGCTTGTCGCGAATTCCTTTTTGAATAGTAGGAGGGAGCTTAAGTAAACGCAGGTAATTGGTAACAGTAGCACGTTTTTTCGCCACTTTATCAGCAAGTTCTTCTTGTGTTAGATTTACCTCGTCAATTAAGCGCTGATAACTGATGGCAACTTCAATTGCATCAAGATCTTCGCGTTGAATATTTTCAACCAATGCCATTTCAAGCATGGTTTGATCATTCGCAATTCGAATATAGGCAGGAACAGCATCGAGTCCNGCCAATTGAGAAGCTCTGAACCTACGTTCACCGGAAATGAGTTGAAATTGATTTGTTCCGGTCTTACGAACTGTTATTGGTTGAATTACACCGTGCTGACGAATAGAATCAGCCAATTCATTCAATGCATCTTCTTCAAAATGCGTTCTGGGCTGAAAAGGATTGGTCTCGATAGAACTTACGGGCAATTCTGCGATGGCTCCTAATACAGCAGGGTCATTNGCAACAGCATCTGCAGTTTCGGTCTCATTGCTCGATAAAAGTGCACTTAATCCTTTTCCTAATGCTTTCTTTTTAGTGGCCATCTACTTCAATAATTTTGTCTTTATCACTGAATTTGGTCATGTTGTTTTTCTGNAAAATNTCACGCGCCAAATTAAGGTAGTTAACAGCTCCTTTTGAGGTAGCATCATGCATAATAATGGTTTCACCATGTGANGGAGCTTCACCAAGCTTGGTGTTTCTGTGCACAATAGTATCAAAAACCAATTGCTGGAAGTGCATTTTTACTTCTTCAACCACTTGATTGGCTAAACGCAAGCGCTGGTCATACATGGTTAAAAGCATACCTTCAATTTCTAGGTTTGGATTCANTCGNCTTTGAACAATTTTAATNGTGTTCAAAAGTTTTCCAAGCCCTTCCAATGCAAAGTATTCGCACTGAACAGGAACAATTACAGAGTCTGCAGCTGTTAAAGCGTTTACGGTAATTAGTCCCAATGAAGGAGAGCAATCNAGAATGATAAAATCGTAATTGTTACGAATTTTATTTAGAGCTGCACGCATCATTTTTTCCCTATTGGGAAGGTTAATCATTTCAATTTCAGCACCTACTAAATCAATGTGAGCCGGCAAAATATCGAGGTTGGGGTTATCTGTACCAATAATGATNTCCTGAGGCTCTGCTTCATTAATAATACATTCGTAAATGCTGGTCTTAATGTTTTTAGGCTCTAATCCAACACCTGATGTTGCATTGGCCTGAGGGTCGGCATCTACCAAAAGTGTTTTAAAATCCAATGCACCTAAACTGGCAGCAAGGTTAATAGCAGAAGTTGTTTTTCCAACTCCGCCTTTCTGATTGGCTATTGCAATGATCTTTCCCATGTACTATTTCTGTTTTACCGCTCTAAATCGCAAAGTGCAAAAATACCGCAAACTTAACGAGGCATCAAAACACCTGTTAACAACTTGTTTCTTTTCTTTGCACAAATTTGATTTTGGAAGCGAATAGTAAAGATAGAACTTCAAAAATAAATGACGTTTTCTGTCGATTTTGCTTTTACTAACAATAAAATGTTGAGATATTAATGATAACTTTAATTTGTGGGACTAACCGCCCTGAGAACGTAACGAGTGCAGTTGTAAAAGCGTATTCTGAGCTGTTGAAAAAAAGAAATATAGATCATCATATTTTACACTTGGAACATCTTCCAAAAGATTTTGTGTTTAATAATGATGTGATCGGAAACCGTAATCCGGACTTTAGCCGAATTGTAAAAGAGGCGATTGACGGAGCTGATAAATTGGTTTTTATTGCCCCTGAATACAATGGTGGTTTTCCCGGTGTACTCAAAGCTTTTATTGATGGAATATGGCCTGAAGTATTGAAAGATAAAAAAGTGGCATTTGTAGGTGTCGCTTCAGGTAGGGCTGGAAATTTAAGAGGAATGGATCAGTTGACAAACATCTGTCATTACCTCAATATGCATGTTTTACCGTTTAAAGTTCCAATCTCATCAATAGAGAAATTTATTGATAAAAATGGAGCAATGACAGAAGAAAACACGCTCAATGTGTTGGACAAGCAGATAGGGTTGTTTGAAAAATTTTAGTAAAAAGGGGCTTTTTTAAAGCCCTTTTTTATTGTTCGTTCAATTGCGAAAGGTATATGAGAACAAGACCAAGGAATGGTTGTTCTTTAAATGCAACAGCGTTTCAGTAAAAATGTAATTTTGCAAAATGGCACATTCAATTGATGAGGTACTTAAAGTTCACGGATTAAAAATTACGTCTACCAGAAAGCGTGTACTTGGACTCTATTATCAGAGTGATCATGCTTTGGCACATTCAGACATTGAAGGGCAACTTGACGGTGAGTTTGATCGGGTGACACTATACCGAACATTAGCAGCTTTTGAAGAAAAAGGAATTATTCATAAAGTGCTGGATGAAAGTGGAAGTGTGAAGTATTCGCTTTGTAATTCCTCTTGTCAGGAAGATCGCCACCAAGATCATCACTTGCATTTTCAATGCGAAAAATGTGGAAATACATTTTGTTTGGAAGGTGTACATATTCCCGCACCGGAACTTCCCGGAGGCTATCAATTATCTGATTGGTATATGTTGGCTAAAGGCATTTGCCAGTCGTGCGCAGTAGCATAGCAAACGAATAAAACTTGTAATGTTAAGTTTGTCTAAATCCAATATTACCGGAGGGTTGGTATACCCATTTTGAGAAGTAGGATTATTACAGGAAACCAATCACTTAAAAAAAAAGCGTTACTTCTGGACAAAAAGGTAGAGTTTGTCTACCATATCCTCCAATTCAAAAGGTTTTGTGATGAAGTCGTCAAGATGAGTACCTTTTATAAGCTCTTTAGCTTCGAAGGCAGAGTGTGCTGTAAGTGCTATAATAGGAGTTTCTTTGTTGATAGATTGACTGTTACGGATTTTTTCAGCGGTTTCATAACCGTCCATAACGGGCATATTAAGATCCATTAAAATAATATCGAATTTTTGGGCATTCAAAGCATCCAATGCTTCATCACCACTTTGGGCTTTGTAAACATCAATACCGGCCTTTTTCAAAAATTTCTCTACTACGAAAAGATTAATCTCGTTGTCGTCCACAACAAGGGTTTTCAATCCTGTAAGATCTTTGTCCATCATCGCAACGAATATACAAAACACTTGTTTTCACCCCAGTAATTATTTGCGGAAATTACTGTGCTTGAAACCTTAAAGAGCGTAAACCGATATAATTTCCGGAACTGTCATATGCATTACCTGCAAGAGTGAGGTAATTGTCTGTAAGTTCATGAACTTCGAAATAGCCAATATATCCAGCGTTAAAAGTGATTTGTAAATCTGTTTTATCATTGAAAAATTGCCAAGATCCGGTTGAAATATCTACTTCGTCATCACATTTTAAATTTCCATTTAAAAGTTCAAAATATCCGTCAAAGTGAAAGCTATAGATGTCATCAGAATTGCATTCCGGAACTTCTTCAGGAATAGTATCATTAAGAGAAATGCTAATAATGCGCCAATACTTAATGTAATTATCTGTTAATGCCTCGGATTGTGTGTCTGGTTTGGGGTTGTAATACGTACCATCGGTGTTGTCTTTTTTACAAGCACTAAAAAGTAGGGGAAATGCAAGTAAGAATAACAGTTTCCAGTTGTTCATAGAATGCTAATTTAGACAGAAATTAAAATATGACAATTGTCATTTTGTAATTAACAGGCTGCATTGAACTTTGCATCGAAATGAGTGAGCAAACGGTAACAGAGCAAGAAGTAAAATGCTACCACTGTGGTGGCGATTGTGAAGATGGCATAATTGAAGCTTACGACAAAGTCTTTTGTTGTGAAGGCTGTAAAACCGTTTATGAAATTCTGAACGAGAACGATCTTTGTACATACTATGATTTTGAAAATAATCCTGGGATTAAGATCAAAAAATCATTGGGAAGTAAATATGCTTATCTCGACAACAAAGAAATAGAACAAAACTTACTTGAGTTTGATGACGCAGGGATGGGGAAGATTCGTTTTTTTGTTCCTAAAATACACTGTAGCTCTTGTATCTGGTTATTGGAAAACCTCTATCGTTTAAACGAAGGAGTGATTCAATCACAGGTTAATTTTCTCAAAAAAGAAGTTTATATCACATACCGTAAAGAGTCAATATCATTGCGAGAAGTTGTTGAATTAATGGCTTCAATAGGCTATGAACCTTCTATTTCTCTTGAAGATTTTAATAAGAAAAAGGTCAAGTCAGGCAACAAGGCTTTTTACTACAAGTTAGGGGTAGCAGGCTTTTGTTTTGGAAACATTATGTTGTTGAGTTTTCCAGAATATTTGTCTTCTGATGCTTCTTACGATACACAATATAAAATCCTGTTTGGTTATTTGAATTTAGTGTTGTCTCTTCCTGTATTGCTGTACAGTGCTAGCGAATATTTTGTTTCTGCGTGGAAGGCAATACGCAACAAGTTTGTCAACATTGATTTACCCATTAGCATTGGTATAATTGCGCTGTTTTCGAGAAGTGCTTATGAAATCATTACCATTACCGGAGCAGGTTTTATGGACTCTTTTACNATGCTTGTTTTCTTGTTACTGGTAGGGAAGTGGTATCAAAATAAAACTTACCAAGCACTTTCTTTTGATCGCGATTATCAATCTTATTTTCCTGTTGCTGTAACACGTATAACCGATGAGGGTGAGGTAGCAGTTCCTGTTCAAATATTGGAAGTGGGAGATGAAATAGTATTGAGAAATCAAGAGATAATTCCGGCAGATTCTGAACTATTAACTCCTGAAACTGAAATTGACTACAGTTTCGTTACCGGAGAGTCAGTACCAGTGAAAAAACTAGGCGGAGAAACCATTTTTGCAGGAGGACGCCAAATTGGAGCAAGTATTCATTTAAAAATTATTCGTCCGGTATCGCAATCGTACCTTACTCGTTTGTGGAACCAAGAAGCTTTCTCAAAAGAAGAAACACCCATGAATTCCATTTTGAATAAAGTGAGCAAGTATTTTACTTTATTCATCATGTCAGTGGCAGTAATAACATTATTGTTTTGGCTACCCAGCGATACTTCAATGGCTATTAAAACATTCACGGCAGTATTGATTATAGCCTGCCCTTGTGCATTGGCATTAACGGTGCCTTTTACTTTTGGGAATACCATCCGGATTTTTGGAAAACATCAATTCTATTTGAAAAATACGGAGGTCATTGAAAAAATGGCAGGAATTGATACGGTTGTTTTTGATAAAACAGGAACGTTAACCCATAGCAGTGGTGTTAAAATTGAGTTCAAAGGGACAAGGAGTTTAACAGAAGAAGAACGTGTACACATTCGTTCTATCGTACAGCACAGTACTCATCCGTTGTCAAAAGCCATATATAATAGCATGACGGAAAAGACCATTGAATGCTTGAATTTTAAAGAAACAGCCGGACAAGGAATTTATGGTGAAATTGACGAGGTTCATTATCAGCTTGGTTCTGCTGCATTTGTAGGAGAAAAAACAGAAGTGCTTAAAGATCAAACTTCGTCAACTGTTTATGCTGCTAAAGATGGAGTTATAATCGGGTATTTTATCATTAGAAAAGAATACCGAACAAAACTGAAAGAAGTTTTGAATTCGTTGAAAAATCAATACAAAATACATCTTGTTTCAGGAGATAATGATGTTGAAAAACAACGCCTTTCGGCCTATTTTGATCAAGATCAAATGTTGTTTAATCAAAAGCCTGAAGATAAACTGCAATACATTGAAAAATTGCAAGCCGATGAGCACAAAGTGTTGATGATTGGAGATGGGTTGAACGATGCAGGAGCTCTAAAACAGGCTGATATTGGAATTGCCATTTCTGATGATGTGTACAATTTTTCACCGGCCTGTGATGCTATTTTAGATGCAGACCAATTTTCTCAACTCAACCAGCTGGTGCAGTTTTCTAAAACGGCCATGAAAATTGTCCGATTTAGCTTTTTAATCTCATTAACCTACAATATTATCGGCCTAAGCTTTGCTGTTCGAGGAATGGTAACTCCTTTGTTTGCAGCAGTTTTAATGCCGATCAGTTCTGTGTCTGTAGTTGCCTTTGTGACCATTGCGTCAAACATAGCGGCAAAGCGTCTGAAGTCCCTGTAAATACTGGGCAATTCTCAAAAACTGACGAAAGTCACTTTTCACGGTGATGCCTCTCATTTTTTCCTTGCTGTTCTCTTCTAACATTTGTATTGTCATTAAAATGTCAAAACCAAATGAGTGTAATTTACATACTAATCGGATTTAGCCTAATTGTGGCGCTAGCGTTTTTGATAGGTTTCATCTGGTCTATCAAAAACGGACAATATGAAGATGACTATACGCCATCAGTGCGTATTCTATTTGAAGAACAAAAACCTCAATCGAAATAATCTCATCTAAGTAAAATGGCTGAAATGAATGAACAACAATCTGCACAGGGAAAAGAAACAACCGGTGCAGCAGCGATCAAAGAGAAAGTAGAGGCAAAGCCTCGAAACCTCGAACATTTTGAATACGACAATTCGATTGCAAGAAATTTTGCAATAGCATCGTTAGTATTTGGTATTGTAGGTATGTTAGTTGGGTTAACTGCCGCTACGGAACTTGTTTTTCCACAGTTGAACGGAGGAATTGAGTTCATTACGTTTGGTAGAATTCGTCCTTTACATACCAATGCGGTAATTTTTGCATTTGTAGGGAACGCAATTTTTGCCGGAGTTTATTATTCACTACCTCGCCTTATGAAAACTCCAATGTGGAGTAAAGCCCTTTCGAACATTAACTTCTGGGGGTGGCAATTAATTATTTTGGCAGCAGCAATTACACTTCCGCTGGGGTACAATACCAGTAAAGAATATGCTGAGTTAGAATGGCCAATTGATATTGCTATTACTCTTATTTGGGTTGTTTTTGGTATAAACATGATGATGACCATCATCAAGCGTAGAGAGCGTCACTTATACGTTGCAGTTTGGTTTTACATTGCCACATTTGTAACGGTAGCAATGCTTCACGTAGTTAACTCATTTGAACTTCCTGTAACAGCAATGAAATCTTACAGCTGGTATGCAGGTGTTCAGGATGCTCTTGTACAGTGGTGGTATGGCCACAATGCGGTAGCATTCTTCTTAACAACTCCATTTCTTGGATTGATGTATTATTTCGTGCCTAAAGCAGCTAATCGCCCGGTATACTCTTACCGCCTTTCGATTATTCACTTTTGGGCATTGATCTTTATCTATATCTGGGCAGGCCCTCACCACTTGTTGTATACAGCATTACCAGATTGGGCACAGTCATTAGGAACAGTATTCTCAGTAATGTTGATTTTCCCATCATGGGGTGGTATGATCAACGGACTTTTAACGCTGAGAGGTGCCTGGGATCGCGTTCGCGAAGATCCGGTGTTGAAATTTATGGTAGTAGCAATTACTGCATATGGTATGGCAACTTTTGAAGGGCCAATGCTATCCACTAAAAACTTGAATGCAATTGCCCACTATACTGACTGGATTCCTGCTCACGTTCACGTAGGTGGATTGGGATGGAACGGATTCCTAACTTTCGGTATGTTCTACTGGATGTTCCCTAAATTGTGGAAAACAAAATTATGGTCAACTAAATTGGCGAACACACACTTTTGGATAGGAACATTAGGTATTCTATTCTGGGTATTGCCAATGTACTGGGCAGGATGGACACAAGCTTCAATGTGGAAACAATTTACTGCAGAAGGAATGTTGGCTTATCCTAACTTCTTGGAAACAGTAACCCGTATTAAGCCAATGTTTGCATTGCGTGCAATTGGAGGTTTATTGTACTTCTCTGGGGCTATTATGGCTGTAATCAACTTGTGGCAAACTGCTCGTCAAGGCTCTTTCCAAAAAGCAGAAGCAGCAGCAGCGCCAGCCATGGCTAAAGCATTCAAAAAACCTAAAGGAGAGCACTGGCACCGTTGGATTGAAAGAAAACCAGTTCAATTATTGGTAGGATCTTTCATCGCAGTAGCTATCGGAGGTTTAATTGAAATGATTCCTACATTCCTTGTAGAATCTAATGTGCCAACCATTTCAAGTGTAAAACCTTATACACCGCTTGAGTTAGAAGGTCGTGATATCTATATCCGTGAGGGCTGTAATAACTGTCACTCTCAAATGATTCGTCCTTTCCGTTCAGAAGTAGTGCGTTACGGAGAATATTCTAAAGCAGGTGAGTTTGTATATGATCACCCATTCTTGTGGGGATCTAAGAGAACTGGTCCTGATTTGCACCGCGAGGGTGAAATAGGAGGTAAGATGTATAAAGACGCAGCGTGGCATTACAACCACATGTATGATCCAACATCAACTTCATCAGGCTCTATTATGCCTCGTTATCCATGGCTAATTGAAGATGATCTGGATTACTCAGATATCGGGAAGAAAATAGCTGCAATGAGAACATTAGGTGTTCCTTATGAAGAAGGATACGAAGACCAGCAAGCAGTTGCAGATCTTCAGGCTCAACAGCAGAAAATTTATGACGATCTAAAAGAAAAAGGCATTAAGAGTGCTGATCCGAATAAAGAGATTGTAGCATTGATTGCATATCTACACCGTTTGGGTAGAGATGTTACATCAGCTGATNATACACAAGAAGTAGCAGAAAAATAAATGAGAATCGATCTCCCGCTCAAGCGGGAGATCATTAAAAAAAGAAATCATGTTGAAGTTTATCAAAAATCACATGGCAACAATAGTAGATATCGATATCTATCCGNTTATCTCCTTCCTGTTGTTCTTCTCCATATTCGTTCTTGTACTTGTTTATGTTTTTTCAGCCAAGAAAGAATACATGAACGAGATGGCTGCTTTGCCAATTGAACCAGATGATAGCAACAACCAATAGTGGTTATGAAACGATTAAACTTAAAGACATTAAACTCAATACCTGAAGCTATGCTTAGCAAGAAAACAATAACAAAAGGTGCAGCCGCATTGTCTATGGCTTTTGCAGCCCTACCGGCAATGGCACAGGAAGCAGCTGAAACTGCTGAAAAATCGGCTTTGTTATCAGGAGAGACTAAATTCTGGCTATTGGTTGGGATGTTGGTGTTCCAGGTAATTTTACTTTTCACCGTAAGAAGCATTATTAAAAGCTTTACCGGAAGTAAAGGAATGTGGAAAAAGATATTGGAAAGCAAGAAAGCAGCAGCAATGTTAACAGCTTTGTTTGTTGTAGCAGCTGGTACAGTAACGGCACAATCTGGTGTAGAACCTATGAAAGTTCCATTTATGGAAAGTGAGTCTATTCAGAATTTGTTGATTACACTGAATGGCGTACTGTTGCTAGCAATCATTATTTTGCTGTATACCTTGAAAAAACTGGTNCGCATTCTTACTGCAGAAACNGCTGAAGAAGCACAACCTGAAACAGCTTGGGGCGGATTAATGAGTAAACTTACTGATGCTGTTCCAGTTGAAAATGAAGAAGATATTCTTACAGATCACGACTATGATGGTATTCAAGAACTTGACAATAACTTGCCACCTTGGTGGGTATTAGGTTTCTACATCACTATTGCGTGTGCNGTGGTTTACATTGGTTATTATGAGTTCTATAAAGGAGGTAACATTTCTAAACAAGAATATGCTGCTGAAATGAAAGCTGCTGCTGAGGCTAGAGAAGCTTATTTGGCNGAGCTTGGTTCTCAAATAGATGAAAACAATGTGACCTTATTATCTGATGCATCTGCATTAGCATCTGGAGAGAAAATATTCAAGACAAANTGTAAGCCTTGTCATGGTGAAAATGCACANGGGATTAACGGTCCAAACTTAACAGATGAATATTGGTTACATGGTGGTGGAATCAAAAATGTGTTTACNACTATTAAATATGGTGTACCTCTTAAAGGTATGATTGCATGGGAAGATCAATTAGCTCCTCCACAAATGCAAGAAGTAGCAAGTTACATCATGTCTTTACAAGGTAGCAATCCTGCTGAAGCTAAGGCTCCCGAAGGTGAAAAATGGGTTCCTGAAGAAGAAGATGCTTCCGCAGATGAAGAAACTACTACAGAATCCGACAGCACAGCTGTTGCAGCAGAAGAAACAAATAACGATGATCAAGTGGCAGAGCTTTAAGCTCTGCCTTTTTAAATTTTGGAGAGATGGGATTAGAGCAGGAAGTTAATAGAGATGCGTTTAGAGATCGTATNGCNACNATTANTGANGANGGGAAAAGAAACTGGATNTACCCAAANAANCCAAGCGGTAAATTTTACAAGTGGAGATCGTATGTAAGTTACTTTNTACTAACGATACTATTTTTAGGTCCATGGATCAGAATTGACGGTGAACCTTTACTAATGATAAATGTGTTGGAGCGGAAGTTTGTNATTTTCGGACAAATATTCTGGCCTCAAGACTTTTATCTGTTTGCCATAGGAATGATAACCTCAATTGTTTTTATCATTCTTTTTACTGTAATCTATGGACGTATATTTTGCGGTTGGATCTGCCCTCAAACCATATTTATGGAAATGGTTTTCCGTAAAATCGAATATTGGATAGAAGGAGACTGGCAAAAGCAAAGAAAACTTAATGCTCAAAAATGGGATGCNGAGAAAATTCGCAAGAAAGTCTCTAAAAATGCTATTTTCTTTCTCATTTCATTTCTAATCGCAAATACCTTTTTACTCTACATTATAGGTAGAGACGAATGGTTAGAGTTGGTAACAGATTCACCGGTAGATCATGTTGGTGGATTAACAGCTATGATCATTTTNACCACTGTTTTCTTTGGTGTATTTGCACGTTTCAGAGAGCAGGTNTGTACAGTAGTTTGTCCTTATGGTCGTCTTCAGGGTGTATTGTTAGATACCAAGTCAATTATTGTAGCTTATGATTTTCAACGTGGCGAAAACCGCGGTAGATTTAGCAGAAGAGAAGATCGTAAAGAAGCTCAAAAAGGAGATTGTATCGATTGCCATGCATGTGTTGATGTATGTCCAACCGGAATTGATATTCGTAANGGTACTCAGTTAGANTGTATCAANTGTACAGCTTGTATGGATGCTTGTGATGCCATTATGGATAAAGTAGGCTTTGAAAAAGGACTTATCCGTTATGCTTCTGAAGAGCAAATCAAAAACAAGCAGAAGAAAATTACATTCACACCAAGAATGATAGCCTATTCTTCGTTGTTGGGAATTTTAGTTTCAGTTCTATTTGTTCTCTTGGCATTGCGTACAGACCTNGAAGCTACAATGTTAAGAACACCAGGTACGTTGTATGAAGAGTATGAGNCAGGTGCTTACAGAAACTTCTACAACTATAAGATCATCAACAAAACCAACGATCCNTTNCCTGTTCGCTTTGAGATTGATGGACCGGGAAGAATAGAATTGGTTGGTGTTCAGGATAGAGAAGTGCCTAAAGGTGGATCTGTTGAAGGGGCAGCATTCATTTATCTGAAAGAAGGTGANCTTGCAGGACAGAAAACAGAGATTAAAGTTAATGTCATTAGTGACGATAAAGTGATTGAAACAGTGAAAACCACATTTGTTGGACCACTATAAAGAGGAGNTAACAATGAAATTTAACTGGGGACACGGAATAGCNCTGACACTTATTGCTTTTGCAACACTAATGTTNGGCTTTTTATACAATAGTTTCTTTAAAGACCATCAATTGGTTACCGATAACTATTACGAAGAGGAACTAAAGTTTCAAGAGCAGTTAGATCAGACCCAAAATGCCAGAAAAGACAAAAAACAAGCTAATCTGGTAGCACAGGGNGACAATTATGTACTAACAATGAATATAGAAGATACTGCATTGTCTGGTGGAGAGATAGAGTTTTTTAGACCTTCTGATCAAAAATTAGACTTTACAGTGCCTATACAACTGAATAGTAAAGCAAAACAAAACATTCCTTCTAACCTCTTTCAACGCGGTAATTATACNATGAAAGTAAGCTGGAAGCTGAATGATGTAGAATATTATTTGGAGAAAAATATTTTTATCCAATGATCGATTGGTGGGCCGCCATATCAATTGGCTTGTTGAGCAGTTTTCACTGTTTCGGTATGTGCGGTCCCATCGCATTTGCCCTGCCCTTAGACAGAAGAAATGTCTTGACTAAAACTGCAGGCAGTTTTATTTACAACCTTGGTCGTCTGGTAACATATATGTTGCTAGGCGGCCTTTTTGGTTTATTAGGAAGAGGNTTTGTCACCGCTGGTTTTCAACAAGGATTGTCAATTGCATTGGGGGTATTAATTCTAGCAGGAGTGGCCTTGCCACAGTTGTTTCATAAATGGATTCCTGTAGAAAGTTTGATGTACAGGAGCATAGGTAAAATGAAAGGTGTTTTGGCTAAACAGTTCAAAAAATCCTCTTATGAATCACTGTTTACAATAGGNTTTTTAAATGGCCTTTTACCATGTGGAATGGTTTATTTAGCACTGGCAGGAGCNGTTAGAACNGGAGANTGGAATCAAGGAGCTGTTTTTATGCTATTCTTTGGTTTGGGAACTTTACCAGCAATGTGGTCTGCTTCATTTGCCAGCGATTGGATCAGCGTTAAATTCAGAAATAAAATTCGGAAAGCAGTACCTTATTTTATTGCAGTAATGGGAGTTTTATTCATTCTAAGAGGACTCAACCTCGATATACATTACCTCAGTCCTAAAATAGACAGNGTAGAGCTAAACCCCACAACCTGCGAGTAGTATTACNGTATTAGCTGCATTCACATCAANATTTATTTTAAAATAAACTTTCAATAACTTTTGAAAGTTNANAAATAGCTATACATTTGAAGCATGGAATANGATGTAGCCAAAGCTAAATTTGTACAATCATGGGGTGTCTTAGGCTCCAATTGGGGAATCAATAANACGATGGCTCAAATTCATGCTTTNTTGCTCATTAGTGTAGATCCACTGTCTACNGAAGATGTAATGGAGGAACTCAAAATTTCNAGAGGTAATGCCAACATGAACATTAGAGCATTAATTGATTGGGGATTGGTCTACAAAGAGATTATTCCTGGAGAACGCAAAGAGTTTTTCAATTGTGAAAAAGACATTTGGCAAATTAGCATACGCATTNTAAGAGAAAGAAGAAGAAGAGAGTTTGAGCCGATTATTCATGTGCTTGATCAACTTAAAGAAGTTGAAGGTGATTCAAAAGAAGTAAAAGAGTTCAATGTGCGTATTGAAGAGTTGGCTGAATTTACTGGGAAGGTAGATTCTATTTTAGAAAAACTTTCAAAGTCAGATCAAAACATNATGTTGTCTTTTATGATGAAATTAATACGATAAAAAAATTTACAATCAAACTTTCAAAAAATACTGAAAATAATAAAACATATGAAAAGATTTAATTTTATACTACAGCTAATACTAATTATAATAGCTTTTGTTGCCGGTCTGCTTGGTGCAGAAGGAATAATTCTGGTGCTATTGGTTCAGTTTATTCTGGGCATTTATCAGTTGTTCAATGCTTTGATAGCAACCATAAGCTTTCGCAGAATTGAAAAATCAGTAAAAAGTTTAAAAACCTACTGGATAATGGTAGGAGTCTATTTTGCGGGGCTAGCCATAGTTGTTACACTATTCCCAAATGAAAATATATTTGATAAGGTATTGTTGTTCTACATCTTATCTGCTTGGATTATAGCACTCTATTACCTCAGAATAAGCTATCGGATGTTAAAAGAAGAAAAGAGAGATCGGAAGGGTTTTCTCCCCAACTTGGACAGCTACTTTCAAAAGTGAAAAGATGGAAAAGAGAGTTATCATATTTGGAGGAACTGGTTTTTTGGGAATTAGTTTGGCGCATTATTTAAAAGAGTTTGGTTATACTCCAGTACTCGTTGCGCGCAATATTCCGGATAAAGACCAAGGCTTTGAAATCGTCAGGTGGGATGCGAGAGAAGTAGGAGAGTGGAAAATTCTTTTGAACAGAGCTAGTGCTATAGTCAATTTAGCAGGTAAATCGGTCAATTGTATTAAAACACCAGACAATTGTGATGCAATATTGCGCTCACGATTAGAATCAACTATGGCAATAGGCAAAGCTTTGGAGCAAATAGCATTTTTACCGAAGGTTTGGGTACAGATGTCTACAGCACATATTTATGGCGATCCTGCAGAACAAATATGTACAGAGAATTCTTCCTTAGGGTACGGATTAGCTCCTTTTGTTGGCAAGGAGTGGGAAAATACATTCTTGAAAGTAAAGCCTAAAGAAATGCGTGAAGTGAGGTTGAGAACAAGTTTCGTTATTGGAAAAGAGGGAGGGGCTCTCGTTGATCTGAAGCGTATTGCAAAATTAGGAATGGGGGGAAAAACAGGCTCTGGTCAACAAGGTATGAGCTGGATTCATCAGGCAGATTTTAATGCAATCGTAAAAAGAGCGATCGAAAAAACAGATATATCTGGAGTTTATATTGTAAGCGCACCCCAACCAGTTTCGAACACAGAGTTTATGCGAAAATTGAGAACCCGGTTAAAAATTCCAATTGGGTTACCCACTCCAACTTGGTTAGCCCATTTTGGAGCCAAATATATTTTTAAAACAGATCCTGAGCTTGCTTTGTATGGACGTTATGTATCTCCTAAACGACTGATAAAAGAAGGGTTTACATTTAAATTTGACACAATAGATCAAGCATTGCAAAATGTCTTAGCAAAAAATGATGTAGAAAAACAGAAAACTTACCATTAGAAGAGGAGAATTCACGGATTTTTCACAAAAAAATCATCTTTTCTTTTAATGCCTTTCGTTATTTTGGCCGCAAACACTGTGTTTAATGATATTTGAAGAGAAAGATCACAAACTATTCGCTGAAAAAGGAATTACTGAGGAGAGGGTAAAAGAGCAGATCGAATATTTTAAAAGCGGATTTCCGTTTATTAAACTAAACAGGCCTTGCATTCCCCAAGATGGAATAATTCAACTGGAAACATCAGAAATAGAACGATTACTGGAAGTTTATGAAGCAGAAGCTGCTGAAACTGATTTTTTAAAATTTGTTCCGGCATCAGGAGCAGCCAGTCGTATGTTCAAACACCTTTTTAGCTATAAAAACGGAGATGAAAATGCTCTGGCGGAATCCTTTATTCAAGGAATAGAAAAGTTTGCATTTTACAATGAGCTAAAAGAAGCACTTTCAAAAGGAGGTTTTGAATTGAACCAGCTGATTACTCAGAAAGATTATGAAACCATTTTTTCATACGTGTTAGAGAGTGAAAAGGGATTGGGGTACGGACAGTTACCAAAGGGATTAATTGATTTTCATTTGTATCCAAACGGTCCAAGAAAAGCTGTAGTTGAGCATTTTGTTGAGGGAGTTGGATACGCAAAAGGAGGAGATGAAGTTGTACGCTTGCATTTTACAGTTTCGGTAGATCATAAAGAAAAATTTGAGACTTATCTAAAACCTTTGATTATCAATCTTAAAGAACGATTTGGTGTCGGTTTTGAAATAGAATATTCATTTCAGTCTCCATCAACAGATACAATTGCTGTTGATATGGAGAATGCTCCGTTTAGGTTAGATAATGGCACTGTTTTGTTCCGCCCGGGAGGACATGGAGCATTGATAAATAACCTAAACGACCTTGATGCTGATGTGATTTTCATCAAGAATATTGACAACATTGTACCAGAACGTTTGCAAGAGGAAACCATTCGTTATAAAAAGGTATTGTGCTCAAAGTTGCTAGAACTGAAAGCACAAAGAGACTACTACCTGAGGTTGCTACAGAATGGTAATGTTGATCAAGAAACTCAAGAAACCATAGCAGAATTTGCCATACATCAATTAAAATTAGATGTTAAAGGAAATCCTTCTGCAGTAGAATTATATGGATTACTGAATCGCCCCATGCGCATTTGCGGAATGGTTAAGAATGAAGGAGAACCAGGAGGAGGTCCTTTTTGGGTGGAAGACAAAGCTGGTAACCTTTCGATGCAAATCGTAGAAAAATCACAGATAGACATTGATAATCCTGAGCAGGCAGATATTTTATCACAATCCACACATTTTAATCCAGTAGATTTAATCTGTGCAACGAAAAATCATATGGGTGAACCTTATGATTTAGTGAAGTTTAGAGATCCTGAAACCGGATTTATTTCACATAAATCACTACAAGGAAGAGAGCTAAAAGCGCTGGAGCTTCCTGGTTTGTGGAATGGTGCTATGGCACATTGGATAACGCTTTTTGTTGAAGTACCGTTGATAACTTTCAATCCTGTAAAAACAGTAAATGACTTGTTAAAACCCAATCATCAACCGGGGTAACAATTTGTTTCTAGAGCATATAAAAAGCCTGTAATTCAAATAGAGTTACAGGCTTTCCTTTTTAAAGAAGTGTATTTCTTACTTTATTGTTTTACAAAACGCTGTGTAGCATTGTATTGATCTCCTGTTAAGTTGAACAAGTACATTCCCGGAGCAAGGTCTTCAATATTCATTACTTGAGTTGTTCCGTTCGTATTAGCGCCCAAAGTTGTTGTTTTAACAACAGCACCAGATAAGTCATAGATTGTAACATACATGGTTCCTTTGTTTACAGTATTGTTTAAGAATAAATCTACATTCAATACATTTTCAGAAGGGTTAGGATAAAGTTTAAACTGAGACTTCTCCAAGTAGATATCACCTGTTCCAGATATATCCCCACTACCATTATCGTTGCTCGTGCTGTCACCAACAACATATCCAACTGTAAAATTATAGTCAACCCCACAGCCAAAGTCTTGTTCAAAACCATGGATAAGGTCATTGGTTACTTTATGTAATCTTACATAACCAGAACCGTCATTATTGGCAAAGAAGTACAAGCCGTCACAAGCATCATCTTCCAAAATGAAGCGGTAACACCCTTCCGGTAAATTAATCGTGTCTTTGTGACTCTCATTAGCTGAAGTAGTACCTGATTGAGCCATTACAAATCCGTTTGGAGTTTCAATTCTCCAAGAAGTTTCTGTTGGAGAACCATTTGATTTCCACCAAACCACAAATTCTTCAGGAACTTGTTCTGTTTCGTCAAAAGCAACTGAAAGTGTGTTGTTTTGGTCGTATTCATCAGCAGAACCATTTACTTCCTGAATACTTACAGTAAATACATTGTCTGTTTTTCCATAAAGGAAATACGGATTCTGATCAAACTCAACTTCAGTTTCTTCCAATGGCTCAAGGCTTCCTGTCCATGTGTAAGAGTATACTTCGCCTCCAGGTACAGAATAGTGGAACTTCACAGAAGTAAGCGTGTTAGCTCCTGAATTTCTGAATTTAATTTTTGGAGAAGCACAAATCGGATTCATTCGATTGTACTCAAAATCATTGTTTGGGGCTAAAATCTCAAGAATTTCAGCATCATTTTGGTAATTCCAATCACCATAGGTAACCAAAGCTCCGTATACAATATAAACAGGATTATTGGTGCCTGAATGTGTAAACGATTGCATATCAACATCTACAGTGTTTTGACCACTAACAGGGCTAATAAGGTCGTGTTGGTAGCGTTTAGCTTTAGAACCAGGGCACCAGTTAGAACGTTCGTATAACCATGTTCCTGCCTGTGGGTAAAGCGGATTACTGCCACATTCATCGTTCCAAATCAATTGTGTAGCAATGGTATTACCATTGAACTTTACATAGTAATTCTTAGGACAGAATTCAGCACAGTTTTCGTTACCACCAAAGCTGTGTCCGGTAGGAGTGTAATGCAGAGCAACTTGACTTTCATCTTGATCGAGTGTAAAGTTATAAGCTGTTAAATGATCTTCAATCGGATCACTAGACTGACCATATTTAAATGAGCCATCGTATAGTTTGATAACACGTTTTGGGTCACGAGGAGGAGTTCCTTCTATAAAATAAAAGTCTAAAGTAACCGTAAAACCATCTTGATAACCACTGTAGTGAGCACGTAGTAATTTATCACCGGTTAAAACAGGTGCAAAGTCTGTAATATCAAACCAATGCTCTTGTGTCCATGAATTCGAAAAATTACCGGCATAAGGTGTAATTAATCGACCTAACTCTACCCAAAATGTGTCATTTTGATCAATCTCACGCATTTTTATTTGAGTCGTATAATCCCATTCACTACAACCAGAACTAGGACAACCAATGGTATACTTCATTAGAATTTTACGGTACGAAGTGTTTGTCGTAGGGAATTGAGCAATGGAATCAAAATTTCCATACCAGTTCATGTGAACGGCATCATGTACTCTTAAATGAGTGGTATCTCCTTCAGCAGCAAAGGCCGAAAGTGAGGCAATAAGCATTAAACAACCAAGTAAAACTTTTCTCATAGTTATTCTTTAAAATAATTCTGATCGAAGATATTTATTTATTCCTAACTTAAGATGTGGTACACATTGAGTTAAAGTAAAAGCGCTTTTCTAATTTTTTGAATGCCCTTTGATTTTAAGGCTGATCGTGTAATTTTGGACAAACCTTAAACCAAACGACAAAATGGAGACAATTGATCAACCACAACGAGAGCTTGTCAAAAGACCTGATTTCTTAACGGTCTTGTGTGTACTAACATTTTTAAATGTAGCCTATCATTTTGTTTCAGGACTGATTGCTATTGGAAGCTCAGGAACTAGTCCAGAAGCAGTGGAAGAGTCAAGAGAGCAAGTCGAAAATATAATGGCAGAAACAGAAGATCTTCCCGAAGGGTTTAGTGCTTTTTTTGATTCAGCTATGGATTCGGCTGCTGCATCAGCAGAAAATGCTTTGGTACTTGGTTTAGGAGAAATAGTGATTTTTTTAGTCATAGGAATAGGAGCTTTTTTAATGTGGAGACAACAAAAACTAGGTTTTCATATTTATCTGGGAGCAAACATTGTATGGTTGTTTTTCACACCATCTATCATAGGTTTTAATATTACTTCAATATTAGCAGCCGGATTCGTCTTTGTTTTTGTTGCTTTATTTGCAGGCTTGTATGGAGCAAACCTTAAACACATGCATTAGATAAATTCATCTGGATGTGAGAGAAATCAGAATATTTAAGTTAGACAAAAGCGAGTTACGCTTTCCACCTGTTGACTTAGCAAACAAAGATGGAATATTGGCTTATGGTGGAGATTTGCGTACCGAACGCATCATGCTTGCCTATCAAAAAGGAATTTTCCCTTGGTATTCAGAAGAAACTCCAATTCTTTGGTGGGCTCCAGATCCTCGTTTTGTGCTCTTTCCAGAAGATTTGAAAGTCTCTAAAAGTATGCGTAAAGTATTGCGCAGTAATGAGTTCAAGATCACTTTTGATACTGCATTTCATGAGGTGCTTCGTAATTGTCAAGTGATGCCACGTGATGGTCAAGACGGAACATGGATTACAGCAGAATTGTTTGATGCTTATTTAGAGATCCATCAAAAAGGATTTGCTCACTCTGTAGAAGTGTGGAGAGAGGGAGAGTTAGTTGGTGGCTTATTTGGAGTTAGTTTGGGAGGAATCTATTTTGGAGAGTCAATGTTCTCCAAAGCCAGTAATGCATCCAAAGCAGGATTTATCACTTTAGTGCAAAAGATGCATCAAAAAGGTATACAGCTGGTAGACTGTCAAGTACATACCAATCATTTGGAAAGCTTAGGAGCAAAACACATTTCAAGAGATCATTTTACACATAACCTGGATGTATTACTAGAAGCAGATACATTTAAAGGTTCTTGGACACCTTGGGCGAAAGAAGAAGCGTGAATAAAGCAGAAGCAATACTACTTTTAAATGTAGCAGAAACAGCACCAGTAGAAGCATGGGTAGATGCTTACAGTGAAAAGTGCTTTGAGATCAGACAATTTATTTTCAGAACACCTTTAGTGCCTAAGTTGGCCATGAAAAGGGCTATGCAATTGATGAAGTTACATGAAGCGGTTCAGTTATTTGTTCCTATAGACGAATTGCCACCGCGAACCGCAAAGGCTTTCGAAGCTCATTTAACCGAACATCAAGAGGCTTTTGAACAGTTCGATTTTTCAACAATTGAAATTCCTTCAATAGATAAGAGCAAGGCCATTTTTAACGCTACTGATGATTTATTAGAAGTAGTGCGCAGCTTTGAAACTCAAGAAGCACATTTGAAATGGTTGTTTTCTGGAATGTATACCGGAGACTGGTTAGGGTATTTTCTTGTTCAGTGGGTTCTACTAGAATTGGCCTTTTACCAGGTGGTTATAGCCATTCTAAGTCCTAAAATAAATGAAGAGAAAGACCATTCAATTCCCAAGCAAGCTGAAAAAATTCCTACCAATCAATGGATTACTTGGTTAAATCAGTATAAAATAGGAGAGGTAAACCTACCTGAAAATCAAATCTTCATTAAAGAAGTACTTCGCATGAAAAAAGCACTGGAAATGGGACTTTAGCTTAATTAGATGTTAAAGAAAAGTCCATTATCCTGAATGTTCAATTACTTTTGCACACAAATTCATTTGCATGCCAAAATTTCACACGCTTAAGATCAAAGATATCCGTCAGGAAACAGGAGATACTGTATCAATTGCTTTTGATATTCCTGAAGGAGAAGAGAAAGATTTCGAATTTATCAATGGTCAATACATTACCCTTCGTGAGTTCATTGAAGGAGAAGATATCAGACGTTCTTACTCATTGTCGAGCTGTTTAAAAACAGACAATGAGCACCGCATAGCTGTGAAAAAAGTACCTGGAGGACGCATGAGTACTTGGTTGAATCATGAAGCTAAAGTGGGCGATACCATTCATGTCATGAGTCCTGAAGGACATTTTCATCCGAACTTTGATGCTGCTGTGGCGAAGAGTTACGTATTGTTTGCTGCCGGAAGTGGTATTACACCAATCATTTCTATCGTAAAAGGTGTTTTAGCCAATGAGCCTAACTCGCAAGTGGTATTGTTTTATGGTAGCAAAACAGAAGAAGATATCATTTTCAAGGCTGAACTAGAACAGCTACAAGCTAATAACGATCGCTTTAAGTTTTACAATATTCTGAGTAGAGCCGAAGAAGAGAAGAAAGGCCTTTCGATCTTCAAAAAGAAAGATGTGTTCAAAGGAAGGTTTGACAATAAGAAAGTGGTAGCATTATTGAACAATTATGCAGACTTATCTGTAGAGAACGAATTCTTTATCTGTGGTCCTAATGGAATGATGGACACCATACACAATGCATTGAAGAACCTACGTGTATCAGAGGAAAACATTCATGTAGAATACTTTGCAACTCCAGATCAGGAAGAGGAAGCAACACCTACTTCAACCGGTGGAGGAGATGCAACAGCGGTGATTCTACTTGATGGAGAAGAAAAAGAAATTACAATTCCTGCTGGTACAACGATTCTCGATGCGGCTATCGATAATGGGCTTGATGCTCCTTATTCATGCAGAGGAGCTGTGTGTAGCTCATGTATGGCCAAATTAGAAGAAGGTGAAGTGAAAATGAAAATGAACTATATCCTCACCGATGGGGAAATCGATGAGGGCTTTATAGTAACATGTCAATCAACTTGTGTAACCGACAAAGTAAAAGTCAATTATGATATTTAATTACAACGTGTGCTTTAAGGCTAAGATGTAGCCAAAGTGCAACCCTTCGTGGTAATTGTTAAAACGAATGGCTTCTTCCACCGTGTTTAATGGTGTTCCAAAACTGGTTTTATAGGCGTTATAGCCTTTGAATTTGCCGTTTTCATAATCCTTTTTGGTCAAGGCCGGAATTTGAGGAAGCAATTCTTTTACAACTGCAATTTCTTCAGTTGAAGCGTAGTCAAGAGTAGGAGCTGTTCCTTTCTTATAGCGATCAATAATTGTTTGATCAATGATTGGTGCTTCGTTTGAATTGGCATAAACCAACAATTGCTGCGTAGCTAAAACGTGCGCTGCATTCCAGAAAATAGAGTTTTTAAACCCTTTAGGAATGAAGTTTAGCGCATCGCGGTCTAAAGGTTCAATGGCCTTTAAAATGTTGCCACGAATAATCTCAAGCGACATGATGTCAAAATCCAGATGATTCATATGAATGATTTTTCTCAAAATTAGAATTCAATACAATATAGCAGGAATGCACGGGTGTTAAGCATATCCTAAAAATTGCCTTTCACGTTTGGTCTCCGACAGCATAGTTTCCTTTAACTCTTGTGATAACGGTAACTGAGCCTCTTCTTTGGAACGATTGATTTCTTTGCTTTTTGAAACGATATGCTGAAGAATATCTGCACTAGAATCAAGTGAAGCAAAGTCAAGTATTTGTTGCATTTCATGCGATAAAGCATGGCGCAAGTTTTCCATTTTAACCAAGAGAATCTTTCCGTTGTACAGAGAAGATTGCATGAGCTTTTGGGTGTACTGAGCAGCATCTTTCCACAGTTGAATCTGCTGAAACGTTTCGCTGGGGCTCCAGGAAATACCTTGCTTAGAAAGTGCTGTTAACGATTCGCAATATCCTACCACATCACGCACTAAAATAATGGCTTTTGCATCCGAAAAATGATCGAAAATATGGGGGAGATAAAACAAGTGACGCGGAGTTTTTTCCACCAATGTTTTTGAGTGATCTGTAGTTTGACTGCTGTAAAACTGCACCAAAATTTGATCAATGATAGATTGAACGGCCTTGCTCAATGCTTCGTGCTCATTACGGGCACGGTTAATCATTTCAACCAAAGCATCATTTGTAACAAAGGCTTTTAATCGGGTGCCGGCTTCAAACGCATTGTAGTCGTCTAACATAGAGAACCAAGCCTCTTCTTGCGAAGAAGGAACAGGAAAACGTTGCTCAAAATAGCGTTTCAACTTGTGCTTGATTTGTGTCATCTTTCCACCTGAACCGGTAGGAAGAGAAGAAGTGCCCAAGTAATCGCCAAATACACTGTAAAGTTTCGATTCTGTTTGTAATCCCACAGTTTGTGGATGTTGTAGTAATAAGTGAAGCAGCCAGTGTGTGCCACTTCTACCCATTCCGGTAATGAATAACTTCGGAAATTGTATGTCCATGTTGTGCTTGAATTGCTCTTGTAGGCGAAGATGTAAATTAATTTTAGAACCTACCTTTGCAGTGTGAAGGAATACAGCATACACGGAAAGCTATACACGGAAAGTGAACTCATCGCTCTAGCTAAAACATTGTTGCAAAACAAGTTTGCCGAAGAATGGGAAAAAGAACTGTTTCGCTTTGTGTTAGAGTGGTTCAATGAAGAAGAATACATCACGGCAAAAACGTCAGGTTCAACCGGAGAACCCAAGCCTATCCAATTGCTGAAAGAGCATGTGTTAGCCAGTGCCAATCGCTCTATTCGCTATTTTAACCTAAAACCAAACCAAACAGCGTTGTTGTGTATGCCGGTTTCATTTATAGCGGGTAAATTGATGGTCATTCGTGCTTTTGAGGCAGGAATGAACCTTATTCCTGTAAAGCCTTCTTCTTCACCGTTGAGGTTTACCAATGCAGCTATTGATTTTGCAGCCATGACGCCAATGCAAGTAGAAGGTTCTTTAGATGATTTGGAACGCATTCAACAGCTAATCATTGGAGGAAGCCCTGTTTCGACTCAACTGAACCAGCAATTACAGATGAAATCAACACAGTGTTTTGCAACTTATGGTATGACAGAAACGATTACTCATGTAGCTGTTCAACAGTTGAATCATCCTTTTGAAGAAACCTATTCAGCATTGCCAGGAGTGGTATTTGAAACAGATGAGCAAAGCCGTTTAATTATTCATGCACCAGATGTTGGTGTTGAGGCGCTTAAAACCAATGACTATGTGACATTGATTGATGACACCCATTTTAAGTTTGAAGGAAGGTTTGATAACGTCATTAACTCTGGCGGAGTGAAGTTGCATCCTGAAAAAATAGAGAAGAAGATCAGCTCATTGATGACCACTGATTTTTTTATTGCAGGAATTTTACACGAGAAGTTAGGAGAGCAATGTGTTTTAGTAATAGAAAATGATTATCCAGGAGAGACAGAAGAGCAAGAACTAAAATTGAAATTGAAAGAAAAACTGGATAAATACGAAGTCCCCAAACAACTCTTTTGGATTAATTCATTTGAGCGAACGACTTCTGGAAAAGTGAAAAGAAAAGCGATTGTAGAAAAAATAGAGCAAGCCTAAACTTACTCTTCATCAATCATAATTTGTTGAATAAAGGCCTGACCATTTTCTTCTTTTACATAAAAAGAAACCCTAAAAGTTCCGTTAGAAGTTTCAAGCGAACCAATGGTGTATTGCAATCCATTGTTCGATTGTCCTTCGTGTAAAATGCTAAAACTACTTACCGGGTGATTTTGAAAAAATGTAGCCAATTTTTTCTCCGCATTGGCTTTTGAATAAAGATCATCTTCTTCCAAAATAGAAAGGTCAACATTCGCTTTGAAATAAGCTGCTAATCCGGCACTATCACCGGCTTTGAATGCTTCGGCAATTTTATCGGAAATGCCATTAAACGCCATCAATAAAAAGGCGAATAACACAAGAAATGGGTGACGAAATAATTTTCGCATTGTGATGGATTTTGCTACTAATTTAATCAATAACTTTTAACTCTTTTA
Source organism: Crocinitomicaceae bacterium (assembly GCA_002705995.1). Lineage (GTDB taxonomy): Bacteria > Bacteroidota > Bacteroidia > Flavobacteriales_G > Salibacteraceae. The sequence continues at coordinate 77,637 of PAJI01000025.1, forward strand.
CATTTGCGCAATGAAGATCAAACTGATAACGGTAGGCAAAACGGATGCCAGTTATTTAAATGAGGGCATTGAAATTTACCGTAAACGTCTGAAACATTACATTCCGTTTGAGTTGGAAGAGTTGCCAGATGTGAAAAACACGCGCAATAGAACGGCAGATGAGCAGAAGCAAATGGAAGGGGAGAAGATTCTTTCAAAACTGCAACCAACCGATTATTTAGTCTTGTTAGACGAACGCGGAAAAGCTTTTACCAGCAAGCAGTTTGCACGTCATTTAGACCAGAAAATGCTGCAAAGTATCAAACAAATGGTCTTTGTTATTGGAGGTCCTTATGGATTTTCAGAAGAGATGTATCAACGTTGTAATGAGCAAATGACGCTGTCTAAAATGACTTTTTCCCATCAAATGGTGCGCTTGTTTTTTGTTGAGCAACTCTACCGTGCAATGACTATTTTAAAAGGAGAACCCTATCACCACGAATAGTTTATTAACACAACAGCTTGTGTTTCTTTGTGCCTTTTGTAGTTGAGTGAATAAACAGAAAATACCGTTTCTAATGATTCCGGTTGTAGAAGTATTCGTGTCAAAATAACTTTTGTGGCACTTTGTGTCTTTGTGGTTTATAAAAAACTATTCAACCACTTCAACACCAATAGGGTCGGTATAGATTAAAAGTGTTTCTACGTTTGGATAGCCCATTTGGCGCAGTACGGCACCATACGCTTTGACCTGTTTTTGGTGAGAACTTCTGGCTTTTCCGGTCTTGAAATCGATAATCAGAGTTTGTTCCTTACGTAGTACTACTCGATCAGGGCGAAGCAATTGTCCTTCCGGTAAAACCAGTTCTCGTTCTGTTAATACTTTATCCTGATTAGTAAACAGAGGGGCAATATCCGGATGACTAAGCAAAGGAAGTAGTGTATTGCTCAGTTGTTGTTTGAGTTCCGGAGAAATCCATCCCGCAATCAATAGTTCATCCAAACACGGTGTAACATCCACTTTTGTAGTGATAATACTCAACACGTAATGAACAATATTACCGTATTCTCTTCCAGTATCTTTTTGCAGCCAAGGAGCAGTTAGCGCTAATTTTAAGCTTTTTTTCCAGTCACTGTTGCTCAGCGTTTGCAGGTAACGAGGTTGTTCTGTAATGTTCTTTTTATCTTGAGGAGTAAATGTTCCATAGCGGTAAATCATTTCCTCATTGTTCCAGTGCTCCACATCTTTAGCAAGTGTATCTATAATCGGTACACTAATGGGCGAACCAGCTTGTCTTTTCACATTTTTTGAAGTCAAAATGTAAAGCTGTTTCTCTGCTCGCGTAAATGCCACATAAAGCAAGTTGTAATCGTCTAATGTCGATTTTGTTTTTTCAGCTTCGTTGAGCGATTCGTAAGGCGTACCCTTTACAGAATGCTCACTCAAAGAGATAACTCCTGTTGGAATAGAAAAAGGTTCATCTAAATTGATCCACTGATTATTTTCGCTTTTTCGCTGAGTCCAGTCGGCATAAGGTAGAATAACAATTGGGAATTCCAGTCCTTTTGATTTGTGAATAGTCATCAATTGCACAGCATCTATGCCTTCAGGAATGTTAACGGAAAGATTACTTTTCTTTTCGTTCCAATAATTCAGGAAATCAACAGGGTGGTTAGATTTTGTGTGCGAAAAACGAAACAATTGCTCCATTACAGCAGTGAGGTAGGCATTGGGCTGTTGCTCCATTTGAAGCAATGTAATAATGCGTTGAGCAGCCTCATACAACGATCGTTTGCGCAATACTTGACAAATTTCTTCAAGTTCAAATCGGCTTAGAAATGCTTCCAAGTCAAAAGGGGTTTCAAGGTCAGCAACGCTTTCAAGTGTTTCGTGAAGTGAGAAATCGAGAGTGGTAACCTTGTGTAAATAGACAATAATTTGGGCAAGAAAAATACGATGATGTTCATTTCCCGTCCACGCAAAAAGAGCCATTAGTAATTTTACTTTCGGATCTTTTTCAAGCAATAAACTTTCATTAGAAATGACTGTAATATTTTCGTTTACAAGACTGTCAGCTATTTTGGTAGCATCTTTATTGGCACGGGTTAAGATGCATATGTCGTTCAACGCGTAGCCATTCTCTAAGCAGTTGCGAATAATGGAAATACAACGTTCAGGATAAGCTTCGTCTAATTCGGTTTTGTCTTCGTATGCAATTACTTCAGCTTGAACATATCCACCTGTACTTGAAGCATTATAAGCTTGTTGAACATCTTCATAGACTTCTTGAATAAGCNCTGGAGCATCTTCCATCAAAAGCTTAAAAAAACGATTGTTGAACGATACAACTTCAGCGGTAGAGCGGTAATTGNTGTTGAGTCTTTCATCAACGTGTTCACGGTGCAGAATAGACTGATGCTCTTGGAGTACAGGATGCTTTTCGGATTGTAAGACTTTTGGAAGTTGAACAAACTGCTCGGCTTCTCCACCTCGCCAACGGTAAATCGATTGTTTTCCGTCACCAACCACCATGTTGAAGTTGGTTTTGTCTTCGGCTCCTGTAGAAAGCGAATTGGCCATTAAAGGCAATAAGTTATGCCATTGACTAATGCTAGTATCCTGAAATTCATCGATGAGGTAATTGGTATAACGTTCACCTAATCGNTCGTANATAAAAGGAGCGGGTTCTTCCAATACAATGCCGGCTATTCTGCGGTTAAATTCACTGATGGGCATGATNTTGTTATCAGCCTTGTAATTTTCTAATTCTAGCTCTAATTCATGTAAAACAGCCAAAGGGTAGAGGTGATTTAACAATGCTTTACTCACCGTGTAGTGCTCTGCCGTTTGGTTATAATGCTGTTGAATCTCATGAAAAGTAGCCGTGAGTCCGGAGCTAATGCTATCAATGGCATTTTTATCAGCAATAGAAGCTTTTGTTGCATACCACTTTTGATCATTGATGGTGGCTGTTACGTAGCTATTGGGCTCCATTTTTGAAAAATCACCAGATGCAATGCGGTTAAAATAGCTGTAAATNCCTGAATTCCNGNGGTAAAAAGAGGTGGGATCAATTTGATTTTGATCAATGATTTGAACAGCATATTGAGCTTTTTCTTGCCANAAANTCTCTTGNTGATTGATNTGTTNNAAAAGATCNTTTCGAAANGCAAGAATGTCTTGCATTGAAATGGTGCGCAANGCTTCAATGTGTTCAGAATGATCATCTCTGAGTAAGTAATTGGCGTAGTTTCTTAAGTCGCCTTCAATCCNCCACGATTTATTTTCATCGGTTTTAGAAGTGGCNAAGGCAATTAATGCNTTGGTNANNGAAGTNTCATTCCCCACACGATCCATTAATAANTCAATAGCACGTTTGAGTAATAAGTCATTGTCCATGTCAATTTCAAAATTGACCGGTAATTTTAAGTCGTGCGCAAAAGTGCGGATAACACGGTGTGTAAAACTATCAATGGTACTAATTGAAAAATCGCTGTAATGGTGGAGNNGNTGAGAGAGTGTATGGCTAGCNCGTTTTTTGAGTTCTTCATCTTCNAGTTTTGTAGCCGCTTTTACTTTGTTGAAAATAACNAGCTCACGNCCNTTGAGTTGGTGNACTCCTGAAAAAGCNTCAAGGCTGGCAATTACNCTTGATTTCATTTCTTGAGCAGCCTTNTTGGTAAACGTTATGGCTAGAATTTGNCGATAACGNTCTGGAGANGGACTGCTGAGTGCAAGCGTCAGGTATTCCGAAACCAGTGTAGTTGTTTTACCAGATCCGGCNGAAGATTTATACGTTACAAAAGGCATTGTNCGAAAGTAAGACTTGATGAGCGAATTATTGAGATGAGAAGGCATTCCTTAGTATNGCGAGAGGAAACATAAATGAAATAAANANCTCCAAAGATTAAGAGCCTGTTAACACGATGTAATGTATTCTATAAGATGCTCAAGTTTTTAAGAAAAGCGTTGCAATTTTACTCTAAACGAGTAGTTTTGTTACTCAATTTAGTAAAACCGCTGAGTTATCCCTTTCTGTGGGACTGACCGTGGCGAAGCCGTGGAAAAAAACAACCTGTAAAAATATTACACTGCTGAAAATCAATCCCTTTTAAATTATTGTTCCATACTTTTTTACTNGGTTTTTCTGAGTAAAAAAATTACTTGTTATACACCGTGTTAGATGCATTGATTTCGTCAAAAACGCGCATTAAGTTGCTTTTGAAGTTTTTTCTAAACCCNGAGGCAAGTGCTTATTTAAGGTCGCTTGAATCTGAGTTTGGGGAAAGTACAAATGCCATTCGTCTTGAACTTAACCGTTTTGAAGATGCTGGTATGTTGAGTTCATTTAGTGAAGGAAATCGCAAGATTTTCAAAGCAAATATTGCTCACCCGTTGTTTAAAGAGGTACGTTCAATTGTAATGAAACATGCTGGGGTAGACCAAATCATATCCAATGTCGTAAATCGATTAGGAAGCGTAAAACAAGTGTATCTTACCGGAGGATTAGCTAAAGGGGTGAATACAGATGTAGTTGATTTGATTTTTGTTGGGAATCCAGATGTGAATTACCTGATTCAATTGATCAACAAAGCAGAAGATGTAATCGATAGAAAAATTAGATATTTGGTTTATAGTCAGGAAGAAGCAGAGAATAGAGAATTCGATAAAAAAGAATTCTTATTGCTTTGGGATGCTGAGAAAAGTTGATTTAAACCGTGGTTCAATCTAAAACATCAACAGTTCGTACAAAAACAGAAGAAACGAGTGATCGTTACTGGACTCCTTTTTATACAAAGTCGCGCAATGAAAAGAAAGTTGCTGAACGTTTGTTAGAACTGGGACATGAAGTGTATTGTCCGCAAACTGAAACCATTAAGATTTGGTCTGATCGTAAAAAGAAAGTAAAAGAACCATTGTTTAAGTCATATGTTTTTGTGAGGGTTAACGAACAAGATAGAATGACTGTACTTCAAGATCCGGGAATTGTTTTTAATCTTCAATGGTTGGGCAAGCCGGCTCTTATTAGAGATGAAGAAATTGAAGCTATACAGCGTTTCTTGAAAGAAAATCCTTCGGCTAAATCAGTTGGAGAAACACTGGAAAAAGGGCAAGTTGTAAAGGTGAAATCCGGAGTTTTACAAGGGAACTTAGGAATAGTGAAAGAAGTGAGGAGAGGAAAGGTGTTATTGACATTACAACGTATCGGGTTTGTGCTTCAGGCAGAAATTGATGGAGACTTGATTGAATAACTGAATAAACGTGAATATAAAAGAAGCTAAAATAGCAGTGATCGGGTTGGGGTATGTAGGTTTACCTCTGGCTGTTGAATTTGCGAAAAAATATAGCGTTCTTGGGTTTGATATCAATAAAGACCGCGTTGAGGAATTGTCTAAAGGCGAGGATAAAACCAAAGAGGCAAATCTAGAGGCTTTAAACGAGGTTATTCATTCCCAAACAGATCAAAAACTTACGTTTTCTTCTACCCCTTCTGATTTAGAAGGATATAATGTGTTTATAGTAACAGTTCCAACACCTATAGGTCAGTTTAAAACTCCGAACCTTGAGCCGTTGAAAAAAGCTTCAGAAATGGTGGGCGAGCAATTGGGTAAAGGAGCTGTAGTTATTTATGAATCTACGGTTTATCCCGGTTGTACAGAGGAAGAATGCGTGCCGGTATTGGAGAAAATATCGGGAATGCAATACAATAAAGATTTTTACTGTGGTTACTCTCCGGAGCGAATCAATCCGGGAGATAAAGTAAACACGCTTGTGAAAATCAAAAAAGTAACCTCTGGCTCAACACCTGAGATTGCTGATTTTGTAGATGAACTGTATAAGAGCATCATAGAAGCCGGAACGCATAAGGCTCCTAACATAAAAGTAGCAGAAGCAAGCAAGGCAATAGAAAATGCTCAACGCGATGTTAATATTTCGTTTGTCAACGAGCTAGCTTTGATTTTTGACCGCGTAGGAATTGATACGCATGATGTGCTCGAAGCGGCAGCTACCAAATGGAATTTTTTGAAATACAGTCCGGGGTTAGTTGGAGGGCATTGCATAGGGGTTGATCCTTATTATTTGGCTCATAAAGCAGAGGCTTTAGGTTACCATCCGGAAGTGATTTTGAGTGGCCGAAGAGTAAACGACAATATGGGAATGTTTGTAGCAAACAAAACCATTAAGTTGATGATTCAGAATGGTCGCAGGGTAAAAGGTGCCAAAATCTTGATTTTGGGAATAACCTTTAAAGAAAATTGTCCGGATATTAGAAACACCAGAGTAGTAGACATACATAAAGAATTTACCCAATTTGGCTGTGATGTAGATGTTTATGATCCTTGGGCAAATGCAGAAGAAGTAAAAGAAGAATACGGAATCGACTTAATATCCACTCCTCTTGAAGGGGCGTACAAAGCGATAATATTGGCGGTTGCACATGCTGAATTCAAAAAAATGAATTTGGAAGACCTCAAAGAAGGCGATGCAGTGGTATTTGATACAAAAGCTTTTTTAGACCGTAATAAGGTCGATGGAAGGTTGTAACTCAAGTAAAAAAAGATAAAACAAATTTTCTAGTTTAGTCGCCAGACTCATTGATATGGCAAGAATTAATCTCATTTTAAGTGGCGGATTCGGAACACGGTTATGGCCGTTGTCTCATCCTAATAAACCAAAGCAGTTTCTGACCTTATTTAAAGGTAAATCCCTTTTTCAATATACGTTACAGCGAAATCAAAATCTGGTAGATGATTTTTTTGTTGTGACAAATGATAAACACTGGGAAATTGCCAAGAGTCAGTTGAAGTTAGAACTGGGAGCTGTGAAAAAATTCATTGAACCCAGTGCTCGGAATACTGCGCCAGCAATAGCAGTATCGTGTATGTTGTGTGATCCGGAAGATATATTGTTTGTTACACCATCAGATCATTTGATTAATAAAGAGGGCTATGACAAGGCTGTGAATAGAGCTTTTGAGTTAGCCGAAGAAGGTAAAATAGTTACCATAGGCATTCACCCAACATTTCCAAGTACAGGGTATGGATACCTTCATTTTTCTGGAGAAGATGTGCTTTCTTTTCGAGAGAAGCCAGAGTTTGCAGATGCTCAACGGTATGTTGAAAGTGGAAATTACTACTGGAATTCAGGAATGTTTGTGTTTAAAGCAGGTGTTTTGCTTGATGCCTTGAAGCAACACTCACCGGAGATTTTTAATGCACTTGAAAAAGCTGATTTAGAACAAGTAACGCTAGACCAATACAATGCTATACCTGAGGTAAGTATTGATTATGCCGTAATGGAAAAGGTAGATAATATGGCAATGGTTAAGGGTGACTTTGAATGGAAAGATCTAGGTGATTTTGATGCCTTGTTTGATTTGTGGGAAAACCATGAAGAATATCGTCCCGCCAATTATCAGCAGCTATCTGGTAACAGCCAGGCAGTGAGCGATACCCCTGTTTATGGTACATTTAGTACACCAACATATGTAGTTAATGCTAACGGAAAAACATTGGTCTTAGAAAAAGGCAAAGGTCAAGAGGTCAAAAAGATTTATAAAAGCATTCAGGCTAAATGAAAATATACATAGCCGGCCATAGGGGAATGGTAGGCTCCGCTATTTGGAGNCGATTATCATCNTATNATTCGGTAGAATTACTGGGTAAAAGCAGTAAAGAGTTAGACCTGAAAANCCAAGAACTGGTCAATCGTTTCCTTGAAAAAGAAAANCCAGATGTAATTATTGATGNAGCAGCTCGTGTTGGAGGAATATTAGCCAACAACAATTACCCTTATCAATTTATTATGGAAAATATGCTAATCCAGAATAANNTGATNGATGGAGCGGTAAAGCAAGGCATTCAAAAATTTATTTTTTTAGGTAGCTCNTGTATNTATCCNAAGTTNGCNCCNCANCCNATTCAAGAAAATTATTTGTTAACAGATACGCTTGAGCCTACTAATGAGTGGTATGCTATTGCTAAAATANCTGGAGTAAAAGCTTGTGAAGCTGTTAGAAAACAATTTGGATGGGATTATGTGAGNTTAATGCCTACCAACTTATATGGTNCTAATGACAATTTTGATTTAACTACTTCCCATGTTTTACCNGCTATGATTCGCAAATTTCATGAAGCTAAAGCGAATGATCATGCTGTAGTTACNTTATGGGGATCNGGAAAGCCNATGCGCGAATTTTTACATGTGGATGATTTAGCAGAAGGTGTGGTTTACGCATTGGAAAATAAATTGCCAGATTNNCTTTATAATGTNGGNTATGGTACAGATNTTACCATCAAAGAATTNGCAGAAACTNTACAGNAAATNNTAGGGCATAAGGGAGNNATTNATTGGGATGATTCAAAACCAGATGGNACTCCTAAAAAACTAATGGATAGTTCCAAGTTAAGAAGACTTGGTTGGAGTCCTAAAATTGACCTTAAGTCTGGAATTCAAAACACATATCAGTGGTTTTTGGAGCACCAAAGTAATTTTAAAGAAGTAAAGTTATAACGCGCTAGATGAAGACGGCATTAATAACAGGGATTACAGGGCAAGATGGGGCTTATTTAGCTGAATTACTTCTGGATAAAGGCTATAAGGTACACGGTATTAAACGAAGAGCATCTTTATTCAATACAGATAGAATAGATCATTTATACGAAGACCCTCATGTAGAAGATCCACGGCTTGTATTGCATTATGGCGATATGACCGATTCCATGAACTTAACCCGCATTATTCAGGAAACGCAGCCTGATGAAGTTTACAATTTGGCAGCGATGAGCCATGTGAAGGTAAGTTTTGACACGCCTGAATATACGGCCAATGCAGATGGTATAGGAGCTTTGAGAATTCTCGAAGCGATTCGCTTGTTNGGCCTTGAAAACAAAACAAAGTTTTATCAGGCATCAACTTCAGANCTTTATGGAATGGTTCAGGAAGTGCCTCAATCAGAAAAGACTCCTTTTTATCCGCGTTCGCCTTATGCAGTAGCAAAATTATATGCATACTGGATTACAGTAAACTACCGAGAGGCTTATAATATGTATGCCTGTAACGGAATCTTGTTTAATCATGAGTCTCCGGTAAGAGGAGAAACATTTGTTACCCGAAAAATTACAAGAGCAGTTGCTAAAATAGCATTGGGAAAACAAGATGTGTTCTACATTGGGAATTTGGATGCACAAAGAGACTGGGGNCANGCNAANGANTANGTNGAAGCCATGTGGAAAATGCTTCAACAAGAAANNGCAGAAGATTTTGTAATAGCAACAGGTGTTACAACAAAGGTGAGGGAGTTTATCCGTATGGCATTTGATGTAGTNGGATTAAAAATTTCCTTCAATGGAACAGGTGTTGATGAGGTTGGAATTATAGAAGNTGTGGACGAAGNAAANTACATCANCAATACNNGNATTGAAGANAAGNAAGTNATAAATNGNCTTAANGGAAAGNCTGTATTACNGATTGATACAAGGTATTTTCGTCCAACNGAAGTNGANTTATTGATNGGAGATGCTTCAAAAGCAAATGTAAAATTAGGTTGGAACCCCAACTATACAGTGCANAGTTTAGCACAAGAAATGGTCGAAAATGATATCAGGCTATTTGCCTGAAAAACTTAAAACAAGATAAAAATCACCACAGATATTATTTGAAATTAGCCATTGATATTATGGGAGAAAGAGTTTTAGTAACTGGAATAGCTGGATTTATTGGATTTCATACAGCNCGAACACTTCTTGAAAAAGGAGTATCAGTAGTAGGAATTGATAATCTGAATGATTATTACGATCCGACATTAAAACTGGCAAGGCTAAAAGAGTTGGGGTTAGAAGTTAAGTTAGAAGATACTGATAAATGGTATCATAATGGTAAACTAAGTTTCTACAGAGGCGACATTAGCGAAAAAGATGATTTGCAAAAGCTATACAAAGAAAAGCCATTTGATTCNGTAATTCATNTNGCAGCACAAGCAGGNGTNAGGTATAGNATAGAAAACCCAGANGTGTATATTGANAGCAANATCATAGGNTTTTTTAATATTTTGGANNTGTGTCGNCACNAGNGAATAAANACATTAACATATGCNAGTAGCTCTTCTGTGTATGGAAATGATTCTCAACANCCTTTTTCNGAGGAAGAGCGTTGTGATCGTCCTATAAGTTTATATGCNGCAACAAAACGTTCCAATGAGTTGATGGCNTATACCTATTCTCATTTATACCATTTAAATGTTCTNGGGTTACGNTTCTTTACTGTTTANGGNCCATGGGGAAGGCCTGATATGGCTCCGATNTTATTTGCTAAAGCTGCTTTTGATGAAAANCCAATTCGAGTTTTNAATAACGGAAATCAGTCAAGAGATTTNACNTATATAGATGATATTGTTNCAGGTATTATTCGTGCACATGAAGAAAATCTAAAAGNNNAGAACAATGATCTNGGAACTGCTCAGGTNATGAATATAGGTAANGGNAGTCCNGTAGCNNTGATGGATTTTATTGCNGCNATAGANCNCTCAACAGNNAAAACANTAGAGAAGCAATTTGTAGAAGCNCAACCNGGAGATGTTAGTGTTACATATGCNGATACAGAATTACTTGTAGAGTATACAGGGCACAGTCCTTTAGTAGGTATTGAAGAAGGAGTAGGCCACTTTATTAAGTGGTTTAAGCAATATTATATTTGATCGTAATTTATGTCATCGTTAAAAAAAGGAGTTCTCTACTTACTGGCAAGTTCTGCTGGACAATCAGTATTAAAAATTCTCTTTACAGCAGTATTAGCGAGGCTAATTAGCCCTGAAGATTTTGGTTTGATGGCTACAGCAGGCATTATAACTGGATTTGCAGATTTATTTGTGCAGTTTGGCTTTGGTAAAGGGCTTGTTCAAATGAAAAATATTACCAAAAGTGATGTGGGAACAGCTTATACAATTTCAGCGATTCTTGGNTTTACTTTTTTTATTCTATTGTTAGTATTAGCTCCTTTCATAGCTTCATTTTTTGATAGTCCTGATTTGGTTGGTATTCTAAGGATTCTAGCCATTTTATTTCCTTTAAAGAGCCTTAACCAGGTTCAATTTGGCTTGTTGCAAAAACAAATGAGATTTAAGGCTTTAGCGGGAAGAGATGTTATTTCGTATTTAATTGGTTATGGTTTCATAGGTATCAGCCTTGCTTATTTAGACTATGGTATATATGCTTTGGTGGCTGCATTAATGAGTCAAGCAGTCGTTAATACTGTTTTATTAGGGATGCGACAAAAAGAGTATCCTATAAATTTTACATTCAATAAAAAAAGTTACCAAGACCTAATGTTCTTTGGTAAGAATTTTACTCTAGGTAAGATTTATAACTATTTAGCGCTAAAAGGAGATTATTTTATTGTTTCTAAAATGCTTGGGGCAGAAGCTCTTGGATTCTACAGTAGAGGATATGGGTTAATGAATGCTCCTCATAATTTAGTTGGAAATGTAATGAATACGGTGTTGTTTTCTGAATTTTCCAGATTACAAGAAGATGAGCAAAAAACATACGCTCGTCTTAAAAGCACTTACTCTTTAGTGTTATTCTTGTCAATACCATTATTACCTTGGTTTTTTCTTTTTGCAGATGATATTGTTTCAGTGCTTTTGGGGCCGAATTGGAATGAGGTAGTTCCTATTTTTAGAGTGCTAGTGGCTGGGATGAGCTTTAGACTCTTGTACAAAGTAAGCGGATCTCTATTACGTGGAGGAGGTCACCTTATCCAGCAAAGAAGAGCTCAGTTTNTTTATATGCTGTTAGTTTTACTGGGTAGCTTTATAGGGNCTAATTATAGTTTACTTTATGTTGCTGTATTAATAGATGTAGCTCTTATTATAAATTTTTTAATTCTGACTCACTTCGTAATTCTAAATACGAAACTAAAATGGAGAGAAATTTTGAGAATGTTTCTTGAAATAATTCCTGTAACTATAATTGTTTTAATAATCAGCTATCTGTCTGATCTGGGAATCAATTATTACAATATCCCCGCTTTATTTTCGATTGTGATATCGTTGTCGATAATATTGGTGTTAATGTTGTTATTGGATTTGTTCTTTCCTCAGATTGCTTTTAAAGGGTTGTTAAAAAAGCAGGCATATAAAATTTTGAACAAAAATGAAAATAAGAAATAAAATCAGAAAAGTAGTTCATTATTTAATGGATAATAAAGGGGTTGATATATATATTGTTTCATATCCTAAATGCGGAAGAACATGGTTGAGAATGATTTTAGGGAAGTACTTAAATGATTTTTACAATCTAAAATTAAAACCTAAATTTTTTACTGAAATTCAAACATTCAACTTTAANAATTCTTCAATTCCTAAATTTGAAGTTAAACATTTAGGTTTTCCTAATCTTAAACATATAGATGATATTNANATAGATTTTTCAGNAATTAAGGATAAAAAAGTGATTTTTTTNTACAGAGATCCCAGGCCAACATCTATATCATATTATTACCAATTTTTTTATCGAAAAGATGCAAATAGNTCACATTCGAAAATTGAGGATAATGGAATTGATGATTTTATTAAAGGAGATGTAGGAGGNATAAGATCAATAATAAAATACTATAATATTTGGGCTAAATTCATTGAAAGCAATGATAATGTTCTGACAGTAAGTTATGAAGATCTAAAAGAAGATACCTTTGAAGCATCTAAAAGNATATTGAATTTTATAAATATTCCTTTAGAAGAAACAATGTTAAAAAAATCAGTAGAGTTTAATAAAGCAGATAATTTAAGAAAGTTAGAAGCAGAAGGCTTATTAAACCAGTCAAGGTTTGGAGGGAAAGGCAAACAAGAGAAAGTAAGAAATACTGGNAAAAAAATATGGTNTCAAGAGGTTAAACCAGAAACCAAAGATTACATGGAAAAGCAGATGAAAGATAATTTGTCTAATTTTTATGATTATAAAATATAATGCTTAAAGATAAATTAAGATATANGNTAAAATATAGATTAAGTTCTTTTCGGAAAATAGACAATAATAACCTTAAAATATTGTCNATATGTGGTGCCGCAGGAGGAGGAACTACTTTAGTTAGTTCACTTTTAGACCAGTACTTTGATTTTGATGCAGTGTGTCANGAGTCAGCAATAGGATTTCCACGTAATTCTGTATTACACATCCCATATATAAGGTATTATAAGTCGTTGCCAGATTATAAAGAAAATGTATTTAATTCGCATTTAGATATTGGCTTTGAAGAGTTTCGTAAATTATATTATGGACTTTATAAATTCAGNTCCAGTACTTATAAGGTTAGGTCTGTTATAGATAAGGCTCCTAATTTTAATTTGACAAGAGCTGAACATTTTCATAAAAGTTTTAATAATGTTGAGTATTTGGTGATATTCAGAGACCCAGTCGAAAACATTGAGGGCTTTATGCGTAAATGGCCATTGTTTTCCCAAAGTGGCCATATTGAAATGGCTAAATTTTGGAACGATATTTTTTCGAGTTTTTTAAATTTTTANGAGGTGTATAATCCTAAAGTTTTTTTTGTCAATCTTGACCAAATTAAGGATGATGAAAAAGAATTTATTGATAAAGTTGGAATGTTTTTTTCTTTAGAGAAAAGAGAAATAATAAAAAAATACCAGAATAAATCTAATAAATCTGGTATGGCATTGAGAAATGTGAAAAATGGAGAAATCCAAATTTCTAAAAAAAGAGAGAAAAAGGCATTAAAGGTATTTACTGAAAAACAACTAGAAGAAATAGAAGATATATGTAACGTAACATTTCAAAAACTAAATAATTTGTCGATGCAAAGCTTTAATAACTAATAAATGAAAATAGCATATTATATATCAAATTTTCCTAAGTTATCTGAAACTTTTGTTTCGAGAGAAGTCTTGGTATTGAATAATAAAGGGGTTGATTTAGAGCTTTTTGCATCGTCAGCACCCAATTCAAATGAAAGAGGGAAGCTCCCATTAGAAATTAATGAACTAATAGTAAAGACAACTTATTTTTCTGGGAAAAAAGCAGTACTGGCTTGCTTAAAAAATCCTATTCTTTTCCTGAAATACATAATGATAACAAAAGAACTTTGTGAAGAAGCCAGCACATCTCCCAAATCTGTATTGTTATTAGGGCGAGCTATATTATTGTCTCAGGAGTTAAAGAAAAGGAAAATTNGACATGTTCATGCGCATTGGCCATATGCTTCTATGGTAGTATATGTAGCTCACTTGATATCAAAAGTGCCGTTTAGTATAAGTATACATGCCCATGAAGTATTTCATGAAAACGGGCATTTCAAAAGAGTGTTTCCAGAGGTGAAATTTGCTTCTTTTTGTAATGAAGCAGCAATGAAGGCAATGATCGAGCTGTATCCGAATTGCAAAGAAAAAGCTCACTTGATTTATCATGGTGTTAACTTGAATAATTTTCCTGCTTTGGAGCCCAATGTTTATGATGGAAAAGAATTTAACGTGATTTCAGCGGGACGATTAACGAAAACTAAAGGTTTTGATCGTTTAATCCGTGCTTGTGCCAAAGTAAGGTTCGAGACAGGAGTACTAGTTGAGTTAACGATATTGGGGGAAGGAGTAGCTAAAGACGAATTACTGACTCTTGCTAAAGAACTTAATTTTGACCAATATTTGCACATGCCCGGTTGGGTTGGTCACAATGAAGTGAAAAAGCATTTTCAGAAAAGTCATTTGTTTGCACTTTTAGCAAATGTTAATTATCATGATGGACTTCCTAATGTATTACTTGAAGCTATGGCATGTCAAAGACCTGCTATTGTTTCTCCTTTACCTGCTGCTAATGAGGCTATAAATAATACAGAAAATGGATTCATATTGGATGGTGTTGACGATTATCAAGGTTTTAAGAAACATCTTATTGAGATGACCGAAAATCCGGAGATGGCAATAAAATTATCTAAGAATGCCCGACAGACTATTGAAAAACTGTTTAGAGATGAATTACATATTCAAAAAATGATAGATTTATTTTTTGAATAAAAATAATATATAATGAGAAATATAGATATAAGGAAAATATTCATTTTTTCTATTACATTTTTCATTTTAGTACTTCCATATTCTCGCCTGAAATTTGGGCCATTACCTATTTACTTTGTTGATCTAGTTACGATAGGTTCACTTGTATACATGGCACCTTATTCTTTGAAAGCATCAAAGCTAGGAAGAGTTATTCTATTATACCTTTTATTTACTTTATTAACAGGAGCTGTTGAACTAATTATGTACAGATCAATAGATTCTATATACATGCTTATGAGGTATAGCCTATCAATGGCATCAGTTCTGGTTTTACCTAAATTAATTTTAAATAGCAACTATTTCAGGGTATTGATGAAAGCTGTTGCACTTTCATTGGTAATTAATGCTGTTTTGGCTTCCAGTTGGGTTTTCCCTGTTACCAGATCAGCAATGCAAATAGTATTCAAACAAGAAATATTATATCCTCAGAAAGATGCTTTTCTAGAAGATTTGGAAAAAGATCAAGCCAGTAGGGGTAGAACTCTAGCTGGTAATTCTAATTCTACCGCTTTCTTATTGTTTACAGGAATTATTATTAGCTTAACTTTAGTTCGATTGAAAATAGGAAAACTTCCTTGGTATATATTTCCTGGATTGATATTAGGACTGATGTCAATTTTGTTGACTCTTAGCAGGTCTGCGTATTTAACCTTAGCACTTTTATTGGGATATATGTTTCTGAAAAAAGGGTCTCGTAAATACGTTCGTTATTTCATAATTAGTGGTGTATTTGTGGGAGGTATTTTTTTAATGTTTAATATTAATAGTTCCACTGTTGATTTTGAACGAATTACAAAATCGTTTGATATGGCTACAGGAGAACAAAAGCTGGGTTATGGTGAAGAGGCTAGAGTATTAAGCTGGACACTTCCCTTGCAAAGAGTTGTTGAAGATCCCAAATATTTATTTTACGGAAGGGGAATTAGCATAAATAAAATTAAGAGAAGTAAAGGAGGAGAACTTCAAACCGATTTTTCTTTAAGAGGAGGCTTAAACCATTCCTTTTTTGCATCAATTACCTATGAAAGAGGATTATTAGCCTTTTTTATCTTTCTTTCTATATATGCAAAACTTTGGAGCAAAAGTTTTAGGGAACTTAAGAGGCTAAAAGAAGCTAGGTTAATAGCCTTAAGAGAAATGGTGAGGTTATTATTGTTGAACCTTGTATTTCCTCTTTTAGTAGCTCATTATCTCACAGATAGCGAGATGGGTTCGTATCAACTATTTTTCGTTTTTGCAATTGTGATTACTACAATTAATTTCATTCATAATGAAAGGTCAAACTATATTTCTTCTATCCGATAAGTCTTCAGGTTCAACAGCATTTCAATATGAATTATTGAAGCATCCTCATATTAGTGCTGCAGAGTATACACCACATAATGATCATGAAACCTTATTTTGGTTAAAAGCTGCCGTGGCCTTAAAAAAACCTCAAGAACATTTCTATAGTTCTAAATACCCATTCTCAGCGAAGTTTGCTTTAAGATCATTAAAAGACATTTTGTATAAAAATACAGGGAAGAGTGATTTTCCACTTGATAGTGAGGAAGATTTCAATGAGGCCTGGTCAAAAATAGAAGAGAAACATGACCATTATTTTTTTGAAAAATCACCTCACCATTTGAACCATTTAGCATCGACATTTTTAATTTTAAACTATGTTAGGCAAAATCCAAAGGCTAAAGTAATAGGATTGGTTAGAGATCCGAAAAGCGTTATTTACAGTACGATGGATCGATGGTATGTTACTCCTGCTAGCAGACAGTATAAATGGGCATATACATACAATAACCTACTAATGGTGGAAAAGTTGATCAACCCTGATCAATATATGAGAGTAAGGTATGAAGACCTAATTTCAGGAACTTCTTCAGTGTTTGAAAAAGTTACAGATTTCTTAGGACTAGATTCTTGTGAAGAAGTTGGTAAAGGTCTTCACTTAAAGTCAAAAGATAAATGGAAGTCAGATGCGAACTTTGAAATAACATTAGATTCTTCTACAGCCCTCTTGGCTTCTTATTTTGGATATGAAACTTCTACTGCTTCAGGTCAAAAAGTGGATGAGAAATTTAAAATTAATCGATTCAAAAAATTGGTGTTTTATATTAAATCAAATGGGCGTAAATTTTTAAAACAAAAACTTTGATGACATCAAAACCTAAACTTTCTGCATGTACCATATCAAAAAATGAACAAGAAGATCTACCAGGTTTTATTGAACATTTGATAAATTGGGTAGATGAAATTGTCATTGTTGATGATTGTAGCTCAGATAAAACCAAAGAGATAGCATTATCCTATGGATCAAAAATTACTTTCATTGAGAACTTAATGGGAGAAGAAAGGGATTTTGGAGGTCAAAGAAATATATGTATAGCTAATGCTACAGGTGATTGGTTACTGCATATGGATGTAGATGAGCGGGTAACCCCTCAATTAGCGACTGAAATATTAAAGGGAATTAAGACTGAAAAATATCAAGGTTACAAATACAGACGTCTTAATTTCTTTTTACATAGGCCAATGAAGGGGGGAGGTTTTGCTAGTTGGAATAAACCTCAATTGGCCAGAGCAGGATACCATAAGTTTATTAATAAAATACATGAAAATTGTATTGTTGAAGGTGAGGTTGGTCAGTTAAATGGCTATATGTGGCATTTGAATGATGTTGATTATAAAGAACGAATGCGTAAAAGTGTTACTTACTCTCCCCTAGAAGCAGATAAATTAATCCATAAAGGGATGAAAATTAAATGGTATCATTTGGTTTATTATCCATTTGCAAGAGCTTTCAAACGCTACTTCTTACAAAAAGGTTTTATGGATGGGATACCAGGGCTAATATTTGCATTACATTGTTTTACTGCAAAATTTAAGGTGTATTCACTTGCTTGGAACTCGCAAAATATGATCTCCAGAAAAGGCATTGAAGACAAATTGATGGATGAATGGGAAAAAGCTCCCATTAAAGATTAAAAGAAACTAAGATGTTCCAAATTAACAAGTATGTTTTTATTGGAGGAGTTCCTAGGAGTGGTACAACTATGCTAGGAACATTGCTTGGTAATGCAGAAGCTACATTAGTTATTCCAGAAGCTCCTTTTAAATGGGACATAATTAAGGCATTTAAAAGAATGGGAGAGTGTAAGTTTCGTCATTATTTTCAGGTCATTGAAAAAAATCATAAATTCTCTTTATGGAGAATAAGTGCGGATGATATTGATATGGAGAAGTCTGGAGATCCGGTATTGTTCTTTAGTCATCTTTGCCATTTATATGGTTTAAAAAATAATATTTCAGGGCAAAATATAACAGTTATAGACCATACCCCCGATAACTTGGAATATGCCCATTCTCTTAAAAACTATTTCAGTACAAGTGGTTTTTTTATACACATAGTAAGAGATTTAAGAGGTATCTATAACTCGGTGAAAGATCTTGATTGGGGCCCAAGTGATGTTTTTGCTGCAACAGATTGGTGGCTGAATCATTTGAGTTATTGTTTAGCTTTTGAGTTAGTTTATAATCAGGTATTTAGAATTAGATATGAGGATGTTTTAAATACCCCTGAAGAAGTGCTTTTTCCTATTGCTGAAAGTATAGGTCTGAGATTAAAAACGATCTCCCCAACAAATGATGTAGCTTATAATTTACCTGGTTACACTAAAAAACAACACACTTTGGTTGGAAAAGGAATAGATGCTTCAAGGTCTGAAAAGTGGAAAAGCGAACTGAGTAATTCTGAATTGGCAATAATAGAGAGAAGAACAAGAGAAATACTCCCCATTTTAGGATATGAACTAATAACTGAAGGTGCTTCAAGTTCTTTGTATAAGAAAGAGTATTTTAAAAGTAAGATCAATAGAATTATAAATTCAGTAATAATAAATAAGCTTAGGTTGTTTCTAAGAAAACGACAAAAATAATTATGCATTTATTGTTTCATAGATATACACCGTGGCAAAGACATATTCGATGTAGTACCAACATATATGCAGAAAAAGCTATTGAAAATGGAGTTGATGTGTCTTACATGTCTGGAATTACAAACCCATTAAAACTTGCTAGAAATCGAAAAATCGAAAAAATAAACTTTCGAAAAAGTGCATACAACTTTACTCCTTTTACATTAATTCCATTCACTAAAGGAGCTCCATTTAATCATCAGGTGTTTGCAGACTTATCATATACCTCTTTTTTGCCTTCTATTTCATCAATATTGGATAAAGGATATGGAGATCCAGATGTCATTTGGACTGTTCCACCTGGAAGCAGTGGTCTTCAAAAGAATTTTTCGAATGTCCCTTTGATTATGCAAGTTGTTGATTATTATCCGGCATTTTTAGGAGAGGGAATTAAAAAAATTGAAAAGAAGGATTATTCTAGGGCAGATCATATTTTCACGATTGGAGGAGCAATGTCAGCTTATTTGATCAATGATCTAAAAGTAAACCCCAATAAAATAACAAGTTTAGGGCAAGGGGTTGACATAGAAAAATATAAAAAAGAGTACTCCATACCTAATGATATTGCGGAACTCCCAGACCCAATAGCTATATGGGTAGGGGTAGTTAACAAAGGAGATCAACCGATGTTTGAGAAGGTTGCAGCTCACATGGATAAAATTGGGGGAAGCTTTGTTATCATTGGGCCAGAAACTGAATGGGCAAGAAGTATGGCAGCAAGGTTTGAAAATTGTAAATGTCTCGGACCTAAAATGTCTGATGAGATACCAGCATATTTATTAAATAGTGATATTGGAATAATGCTATACAACCGAAATAAATTGGCAATATATAAAGGGCAACACCCATTGAAATTATATGAATATGCTGCCGCTGGGTTGTCAATTATATCGACACATCACGAAGAATATAATTATTTAGATAAACCACCACTTTATGTCATAAATAATGAAAATGAAGTTGATGACTCCATAGATTGGGCTTTAGCAAATAGAAATGAGAAGAAACAAAATGCTATTGCTTTTGCTGAAAAACATACTTGGGACAATGCATTTGATAAAGCACTTTCAATAATAAATAAAATCAAATGAACATAATCTATTTATTAGGAAGAGGAAGAAGTGGAAGTACTTTATTTTCCCACCTTTTAGGAGCTCAAAAAGGAATTATTAATGTTGGAGAGTTGAAAAATTATAAGGCATATCATTCAAGAGAAGATTGGCTGAATATTACATGTTCTGATGGAGTTATACTTAAAGACCATCCTTTTTGGAAGGAGGTTGCTAAAAAGTTAGAAAAAAAAGTAGGGACACCATATCCAGATTTACGAACTAAAGATTTTAAAGAGTTTAAAAGTAATAATAAGGCGATCTATGATGCAATAATTGAAATTTCGGGAAAGGATATTATTATAGATGCATCAAAGAAATTAAAGCATCACAATCAATTAAAGAAAGCTTTTGGTGCTCAAGTGAAAACCATCTATTTGGTAAAAGACCCAAGAGCATATGCATTAAGTATTTACAAGTCAAATGTAAGAAAGGCATCTAGAAATAAACCCGTTAATAATGTTCTAGGGAAAATAATATGGTGGAACATCTATAATACGGCATTATGGGTATTACGAATGTTAAAGCTACAAAAATTTCTACTACTTAAATATGAAGATTTGGCTAAAAACCCAGAACTATCAGTAAAAAATGTGCTAGAATATTCTGAGGTTAATATCAAAAATGTAAACATGGATTTGTCCAGTAGCAAACAGCCGGTTTTCAGCGGTAATGTTTTATTTCTAGAAAAAGGTGAAACAAAAATAGAATTTGATTATTCTCACTTGGAAAATTTAAGCAATTCTCAATGGGTATTATTTACTCTGTGTGCTTTTCCAGCAATAGCATTATATCAATATCCGATTTTTAAAAAAGAATATTTGAAGAATTAGATGATGAGTAAAAATGATAAAGCCCCCTTTTTGGTGGAAAAAAATGAAAGTTCGAACTTATTGGTTTCATTTGGTGGTATTGCTCATGGATTAGGAGGAAGTCCAATGTTTGAGTTTTATAATTCATTGAAAACAATTCATTGTGACAAGCTATTCATAAGAGATTTTAGACAAGGGTGGTATCATTTAGGTGTTGATAATAAGATAGTTGATATTGATGGTCTCAGCGAATATCTAGTTAACTTCATTACTGAGGGGAATTATAAAAAAGTATGCTTTTTGGGGAATTCAATGGGAGGATATGCGGCTTTGTTACTGGGCAATTTAATAGGAGTTGATAGGGTTATAGCCTTTGTGCCTCAGACCTTCATAGGTATAAAGCTAAAGTTATTAAGCAGAGATTTCAGGTGGTTGAAAGAATTGTCTAGAGTGTACTTTTCTAGAACTAAAAATGTAAAATATTTTGATTTGAATAATGTGATTACAAAGCAAAATATTAATGCCGAAATCAATGTGTATTATAGTGCTGATAATAGGTTAGATAA
Organism: Crocinitomicaceae bacterium; assembly: GCA_002705995.1. GTDB lineage: Bacteria > Bacteroidota > Bacteroidia > Flavobacteriales_G > Salibacteraceae. The sequence continues at coordinate 99,139 of PAJI01000025.1, forward strand.
AATTCATGCAAATAGATTAGCTGTTGATGACCGGATAAAGATTGAAGAAATTTCAAAAGGAGGACATGGTGTAGCTAAAGTAGTGAGAGACAGTGGTGATTTGGAAAAAATATTAAACAATTTATTTTCGGATTGATGAAAGTTATCTTGATTGCCGGGTCAGGCCAGAGTGGATCAACTCTTTTGACATTGTTATTAGGTGCTCATCCCGATATACTTAATGGAGGAGAGTTATTTACTTTATTTCATTATATGAAAAAACAACCTGATAAACCTTGTCTTGATGGTTATAAGTTAAATGACCACCCTTTGTGGTCGCTAGTAATTTCTGAGATTTCCAAGAGGGAAAGTCTTAAGAATAGAATTAAGTCCAAAAAGAAAGAGATATTTAATGCCGCATTTAGAGAATTGATAGAAATTATATCGATGTTTTCTGATAAAAAGGCTATAGTAATAACCTCTAAGCAATTTTGGCGGATTAAAAATATTTTAGAAGATGATACAAGTGATCTTGAAATATGTACTATACATCTAATAAGAGATCCAAGAGCAAAAGTGAATTCTAAATTGAAAAGATCAAAAGGGATGAAAAAATGGTATTATACATTTAATAAATCCCTTTCATGGTCATTGACTAATTTAAAATGTTCTTCGTTAAGTAAAAAGCGTGAAATCTATTTCTTGAAGTATGAAGACCTTACATACAATGTCGAAAATATGCTGCAAGAATTAATGAGACACTGTGATATTACATTCAGTAGTATTCAGATTACCTACTATAATACAGAACAACCTCTATTCTCAGGAAATGGACAACTAATTAATAGAAGAGATCCTGTGGTGTTTCGTAGGGATTTTTTAAAAATGAAAATAGGGTTGTGGTGTATTATAACAATTTTGACATTTCCTATAAATATTGTTTTTGGTTATCCAGTATTAAAAAGAGGGTACAAAAAATATGCTTCCAATTAAATTATTACTAAAAGACAAGATAGCTCCATTGTATAATTACATAATGGAGTCTAGATCTGAATATTTACTCATTTCATATCCAAAAACAGGTAGGACATGGTTACGTTATCTGATAGGTAATGTATTGTTTCAAGAATTAGGTATAGAAGAACCATTTTTATCAGATACAAACTATATACTAAAGCCTTGGAAAATTCGTGATAAATACGAGACTATACCTTCAATCTATTATTCTCATGACGATCGACCTCATAGAAAAAAGAGACTCCAAATAGAATCAAATAAGAAAAGATTCTACAACAAAAGTGTAATTTTTCTGTATCGAGATCCCAGAGCTGTAGCTGTTTCACAATATTATTCATTAAAAGAGAGAACATTAATAAATCCCTATAAAGGATCTTTGAGTGAATTTATTAGAGATGAAGAATATGGACCAGCAAACTATATCCATTATTTAAATATTTGGATGAAAGAGAAATCTAAATTTAAAAATATACTTTTTCTCTCTTATGAAGAGTTAAGTTTAGATACAAAAAAATCCTTATCTGCTGTGATGAATATATTGGGGTTTAATGTAGGGAATGATACCCTCAATATTGCAATAAATAAATCTGATTTTAAACAGATGCAAAAGCTTGAAGAAAAAGAGAAAAATAATCATGTCATTGCTAGAAAAAACGAAAAGAAACCCAATTCTGCTAAAATGAGAAAAGGCAAAATTGATGGGTATCGCGAAGAGCTTTCGGAAGAAGATCTTACCTTTCTAAATGAATTGATTAGTGAAAGGCTTGATAAAAGATATGGTTTTCAACTATGAAAATTTCCTTTGTCCTTAAAGAAAAGCCATCTGATATAAGAACTGGAGTTCAACGTTATTATGATCAATTGGTAGACAAGCTTGGAGAACTTAATGAGCTTGATATTTATTATTATGGTCAGATTTCAATTAGTCAAAGGAGTAAGTATGAATCGAAAGGTACATTAACAAATTTGAAAAGTAGTAGAAGGTCTATGTTTGGATCTATGCTATTAAGAGGATTAAGTGACTTGTCTGCTATTGTAAGGTATGACCAAATAGTTCACGCATTGCTTCCTGTACCAATGAAATTAAAGAGAGGGGCTGTTCTTGTCACTACAATTCATGATCTAACACCATTAATGGTTCCTGAGGCTTTTCCATTTTATACACCATACTTATTCAAAAAAAACCTAAAGGCTTTAGCTAAGAGCAATACTTATTTTATTGTAAACAGTCAATGTACCGGAAATGATTTGCAAAAAAAGTTTAGTGTAGATCCCTCTCGGATTTTTCATACTCCATTAGGAGTTGGAGAAGAGTTTAAGCCAGCTAATGATATTGTTATAAAAGATGTTTTAATTAAGTATAAACTTCCTCAAAAATATTTCTTGTTTACTGGGGCAATGAATAAGCGAAAAAACCTTGATCGTGTGATAGAAGCGTTTTTACTGCTCAAAAAAAATAAAAACACAGATATAAAGTTAGTTTTAGCAGGAAGAATGAATTGGGGAGGAAGTAATATAGAAGAGAAAGTGAAGAAAGCTGGGGTGAAAAATGACGTGATTCTGCCCGGTTATATTGATGAAGTTGATCTGCCCGCAGTTATCTCCGCTGCAAAAGCGATGGTTTATGTAAGTCTTTACGAAGGGTTTGGATTCCCTGTACTCGAAGCCATGAAATGTGGTACTCCGGTAATTGCATCTAATACTAGTTCAATACCAGAAGTAGCAGGAGACGCTGCATTATTGGTAGATCCTCTCTCTGTAGAAGCAATAACAGGGGCTATGGAAAAAATTGAGGAGGCAGGGGAAGAGATTACAGACTTAATAAGTAAAGGTTTCAAACAAGCAGAGCAGTTTACTTGGGAAAATACAGCTAATAAAACGATAGAGGTGTATAAGAGTTTACTTCAACAAAAAAAGAAGAGTTGATGAAGATTCTGTTTGTATCTCTAAGAGGAGCAACTAATAAGGAGCGCAAAGGTGGCGCTCAGGAATATATTCATAAAGTAGCTTTTGAATTGCAGTTGTTAGGGCATGATACGATTGTTTATTGTGGGCCTGAGAAACTTAATGGTGCCGCTTTACCTGAGCATGAAATTGTTGAAGGTGTAGAGGTTAAACGATTTGATTCATTAAAAGCGCTACGTCAAGCAATCGCACAAAATTATCAGAATTACAATTTTGTAATTGAAAATGTAATGTCCTTTGCGCTATTCACCCCGTCAATTGTTAAAAATGTGCCGCTAATAGCTATTAGGCATCATTTACAGAAGAAAAACTTCTTTAAACTACAGGGACTTGTCAAAGGAGCCGTTGGCTTTATTTCAGAGCAGTTGATAGAACCGTATAAATATAAAAATATAACATGGGTAGCTGCAAGTGAACTTACAGCGAGTGATCTAAATAAAAGGTTGATAAAGCCTCGAAAGCCAATTCATGTAATCAATCCTGGATTTACACACATAGAGAAAAATATTCCACAAAGTGAAACTCCTTTGTTGTTTTATGTAGGAGCATTGAATACCGCCCGAAAAAAAATTGATCATGTAATAGATGTTTTTAAGGAAGTTAGAGAAATTATACCTGATGTTGAGCTGGTTGTTGCAGGAGAGGGGCCAGACTTTGTAGGGCTTAAGGATAAAGCGAAAGATTTGCCGGTAACCTTTCTAGGGTTTATAACAGAAGAAGAAAAGCATGAGTGGTATCAGAGATCATGGTTGTTTGTTTCACCTTCAGTATCAGAAGGGTTTGGCATAACTTGGATAGAAGCTAATGCTCATGGAGTGCCAGTAATATGTTATGATTTAGGATTAGATACCTTAAATAATGAATGTGCGCTTTTAATTCCTAAAAATGATCTTATAGCATTAAAAGAGGGGATAATAATGTTGTTAAAAGATACAAGAATAAGGGAGAGGATGAAAGTAGGAGCACTAAAGAATGCTGGACGTTATAACTGGGGAAATACTGCCAAAAAGATTGAAGAATTAATGTTAAAAATGATTTGACAGAACGATGTTAAAGTACTTTTTTAGTTTGTGTTTTTCTATTTGCTCTCCCTTATTATTGATAAGTCAAGAAATAAGTGATGTTGAGATCGTTAAAACGACACGGGATATGCAGGTCAAAAAAAATGAGGAAGGAATTCTCATTTCAGGTTCAGGGGTGGTTGAGCTTCAGCTTTCTGTGAAGGTTGAAGAAAGCGTTCTTTCTGTTAAGATCAATCAAATGACTAAAAACCCTCCGTTTGAAATTTTTCTTATGGATGAAAATGATGAAGGCAAACAACGTAAAGTTATAAAAGAAAATTTATATAAAAATTTAATAGAAAGAAAAGGCAATATAGACATAAATATTGAAGATAGATTAAGTATCCGTGGTGTTTATAAATTGGTGATAAAATCTGATGAATATGTGGAGTTAATTTTGAATGAGTTTAAAGGGATTACTGTAGAAGATTTTTCTTATATCGAAATGTATAAAAGTGAAGAAAGTGGATTCTCTTTATTCTCGGATAAATCAATAATGGTAAAGCCATTTTTAATTAATGACTATACAAGATTTAATGTGCCCAATGATAATGGCGTTATCATCACTAAAATAGGGAATGATATTTTAGAAGTAGAATCATTAAAACCAACACGAATTTTTTTAGATGTAGATGGCTATCTAATGAGAGAACTTAGTTTGGATCTTCCAGACAGTATTCAGTTGTATAGAGTAAATGGAATTATTGACCATAAATCTAAAAAAAGTAAGAATATATATTATAAAGACTTACCCTCTGGTAGATCAAGTATAAGTGTTAGAGGTAAATTTTTCATTGTAGGGAGCGTTCCTCTAGAAGACTTAAAAACAAAATTATGTGTAGCTGAAATTAGGTTAAGTAATTCTGATCAAGTATATCAAGAAACTGACCTGATTAAATTTGATGTGAAATTTTCAAAATGGGATGCTATAGCATTAGCACATGAAAATATAACAATTGAAATATATAATGGAGATGATAAGCAATGGTCTGAGTCTATTTCTTTAAATGAGAGGAAAGAAAAGTATCAATTCTCTTATTCAGGAAAAGAAAAAGGATGGTATAGAATTAAGCTTAAAGCAGAAGGAGAAACTATTGGAGAACAATGTTTTACGATAATAGGAGGTAGAAATAGACAGCTCGTTGAAAGTGATAATCAAGAAATTAATTTTGGAGTTTATGATAAAATTGATTTTCCAATGCTAAAAAATTATATAATTCCTTATTATTCATACTTGGCATCTACTCTCAAAGAATATGGTATGAATTATTTGGTTTTAGGAACACCTCCAAGAGGTGAGTATAAAACGATTTTGGATATACTGAATAAAAAAAATATTAAAATAATACAAAGAGTTAATGATGATAGCTATTGGGCATCATTGAAAGATAATGATAGTTTGATCAGTTATTATTTGTTGTCAGATGAGCCATATTTAGATGAAATTGAACCACTGAGAGAAAGAATAAAATTAGCAACTAGTATTGTAGATGTTAACAAGTTGATTGTTAATTGTATCGCAGATTCATATGTCAAAGAAAAAAAAGAAAACCAAGAGAGACTCATAGCATGTAATGAATTGAATTTACCCACAGGTATGCTCAGATATTATCCTTTCAGAAATAATAACGAACATCTACCTTATTCATCAGATGAAATGTGTGAAAACTGGAATAGTACTTTTTCAGACTTAATTTTGAATAATGAAATAATTGTAGCTCCAGCATTTGGCTCCCTAAAAAGAAAGAATAAACAAAATGGAGGGTATAGAAGACCTAAGGCAAATGAGATGAGACGTTACTTGAATACCACTTTTTGTAGTGGTACTAAGCTGGTTCTTTTTTGGAATTTCCAAAAGCATTGGAAAGACAATTATTCTTTGGTTGACCCACAAAGCCTAGAGCCTAAAGATAGCTTACTATGTTCTATAACAAAATCAATTCATGAGATTCGTGAATTATCTTCAAAGTTAGGTAGGTTTATTTCTATTGAAGAGTTGAAGTTACAGCATCAGCCTTCAACTATATTGGCTTATTTTTGGGAAACATCCAATGGAAAATTCCTATTAATAGTTAACAATTCTGATACAATTCATCATTTTGAGGATGATATAAAAACTATAGAAGGAGAAAACCTTACAATAAAGTATATGCTGAAATTAAAAAAAATTGAGGCAAATAAAATTGAATATATAAAGCTATTATGAAATTAGACTTTTGTGTGGTTGGGCCTCAAAGAACAAGTACGACATGGATATATGAAACTTTACTAAAAGGTGGGAGAGTTAATTTACCAATAAAAGTAAAAGAAACATTTTTTTTCGATCAAAAATTTAAAAAAGGATATAGCTATTATTATAATCTTTTCAATAATATTAACCCAAATCTTATTACAGGAGAAATAGCCCCTACATATTTTCATCAAAACGAAGTTGTAGAAAGAATTTATTCACACAATCCAAGCTGTAAAGTAATAATAATATACCGTGATCCGGTTGAAAAAGCAATTTCTTTATACAAACATCATTATCGCAAAGGTCGTGTTGGAAAAGATATTGAACAAGCAATAAAGAAATATCCAGAAATAATTGAAGCCGGAAAATACAAAGACCTTTGTAATACATGGGAGGAAAAATTTGGTAAACAGAATGTTAAGATCATGAATTACAAAAAACTAGTTTTAAATCCTCAATTTTATCTGGATGAGATAACTGATTTTTTGGAGCTTGATAAACAAATTTTATCAGAATCTGATACTCGATTGATCAATGAAGCTACAACACCACGGTTTCCTTTTTTAGCAAAAATATTTTCTACAGGAGCAAGCACTTTGCGAAAATATGATTTGCATGGCCTATCTAGTTTTGGTAAAAAAATAGGATTGACAAAGATTTATTCTGGAGGAAGTTCAAAAAAGGACTATACAGAAGAGAAAAAATGGCTTAATAATATGTTTCAGCCTGAAGACTTTTTGTTTTAGCTAATAAATAAAATGAAAAAAGCATGTGTTATTGCCCATTATGGGGAAGATTATTTTGCTTATAGAGAGCAATTTTTGTCCTATTTGAAAAATGAACTAAATATCGATGGAATTGGTGTAGTTCCTGAAGATGATTACTCCAATAAAAGAATCGATTCACAGTTTAAAACATATTCATACAAATACCAGAGAAATTGGAAATTTCTCTTTTACATTATAATTGTTATTTCAAGGTTTAAGCAAATTTTTAAAAGAGAAAATCCAGATCTGGTTTTTACATACAAATTTTTTCCTAATCTAATAGGCGTTCCAATAGCTAAAAGAAGTAGAGTATCTGTTGTGGCAGCAACAATTGCAGGAATTGGATTTTTGGAGAATAGAGATTCATCTTTACTGATAAAGATATTATTTAAAATATACGTTAAAAGTTTAAATAATGCAGATTATGTGATTATTCAGAATAGAGATGATTTTGAGATGTTTAAAAAATATTTAATACGTCCAAAATTTATTTTGACAAATGGTAGTGGAGTTGATAAGAGTAGGTTTGAGAATATTGAAACTAATGAAGTTGAATTCATAAAAAGAAACAGTTTACCTACGAATAAAAAGTTTATTGTTTTTTGTAGCCGTATTGTTAGAAGTAAGGGCATATTTGAATTGATAAAAGGTTACAAAATGGCGAGTGAAAAGTCTATTTTGAAATATAATCTTATTATAGCAGGCTGGTTTGATGAAGCAGGAATAGAAGAGGAGGTGAAGAAGGAAATAAATGAAATTAAAGGGATACATTTACTAGGCTATCAAAAAGATGTGGTTTCATTAATTGATCTTGCTTCATGTGTTATTTTACCCAGTTATTATCCTGAAGGAGTACCTCGTTCACTCACTGAATCATTGGCAATGGGAAAGCCAATCATAACAACCAATCATAAAGGATGTCGAGAGACCTGTATAGATGGGGAGAATGGATACTTAATAGAGCCTAAATCAGCAATAGATATTAGGGAAACTATATTAAAATTCAATTCTTTGAATGATTTGGAAATAGAATCAATGGAAATAAAAAGTCTTGAATTGTTTGACCAAAAATTTGACCAAAAAGTAGTTTTCGAAACTATTGTCAAATCGATGAATTTGATGAAATGAAAAAGTATCTAGTGACAGGGGCTTCTGGTTTTTTGGGAAAAATTATTGTTGATGAGTTGATGCAAAAAGATGCATTGAATAAAGTTTTTAGGCTTAGTAGAAAAGGAGTAGTTGATTATAAAACAGATCTCACAACCAAATTTTCACCCTTCGATCAAAAATTTGACATAGTCATTCACTGCGCAGGGAAAGCTCATTCAATTCCTAAAACTGAAAATGAAAAAGATAGATTTTATGCAGTGAATGTTACAGGTACTGATAATCTTTTAAAAGCAATTACTCCTAAATTACCTGAGGCATTTGTTTTCATTAGTTCTGTTGCCGTTTATGGAAAAGAAACAGGACATATGCTTTCAGAAGAACAACCTTTGGATGGTTATTCACCCTATGCAAAAAGTAAAATTCAGGCAGAAGAACTTGTCATGTCATGGGGAAAAGAACATAAAGTGCCAATCCTGATTTTAAGATTACCTCTTATAGCAGCTCCTACTCCCCCAGGAAATCTTGGGAAAATGATTAAAGCGATAAAAAAGAACAGGTATTTCAGTGTAGGAGGAGGAAGAGCTAAAAGAAGTGTAGTCTTGGGTAGTGATGTTGCTGAGTTTATATCACAAAACATAGGTGCTTCTGGAATATATAATTTAACAGATGGATATCATCCTTCTTTCAGAGAGATTGAAAACCTAATCTGTAATCAACTCGAAAAAAAACGACTACCATCAATTCCTAATTGGATGGCAATAGCACTTGGAAAAGTCGGTGATTTAATTCCCGGATCGCCAGTTAACTCTGATATGATAAATAAGATGACTAGTGATTTGACTTTTAGTTCAAATAAGGCTTCCGAGAAATTAAAATGGCAACCATCTAAAGTAATTAACCATTTTAAAATTGAATGAGATTTAAGAGTTATAATTGATAAGCCTGAATCCTCTTTCGCTATAATTAGTACCTTATAAACAAAGTATTAATTACTTTAAATATCTCCTTTATATTTTTCGTAATCATTCTATCTTGCGCAACAAAATTTATTAGTTTATGAATAAATACAATCTCAAATGGCTGCTGTTGGTTTGTAGCATTATAATAGCAATGCAAGCGTGTGTTCCAAAGAAGAAAATGGTGTATTTGCAAACAAATGCCAATGAGAAAATTGATTCTACTCAAGTGTTTGATTACCATGTTGAAAAGTATAAACTACAGGTTAATGATATTCTTGATGTGCAAGTAAGATCTTTAGCCAAAGAAGCTAATGAAGCTTTTGGAAATGGTAGTTCTTCTTCAGGGCAAGCTGTTAATGCGACATCAAATAGTGGTGGAGACTTGTATTATATTACTGGATACAGTATCAATGATTCTGGTTATGTTGACTTACCCATTATTGGCGAAGTAAAAGTTTTGGGGTTAACGATCCCAGAAGCAAAAGATGAAATTGAAAAAAGTGTAAAACGCTATTTTTCAAAATTTTATTTGATGGTTAAATTAGGTGGAATTAGGTATTCAGCTTTGGGAGAGTTTAATAGACCTGGGAAATATGTTCTTTTGCAGAACCAGGCAACAATTTTTGAAGCTATTGCTAATGCGGGAGATCTAACCACTGTTGCACAGCGTGATCAGGTTACTCTTATTCGACAATACCCTGACGGTACAAGAATTCATAAGTTAAATTTATTGGAACAGAACATCATAGGATCTCCTTATTATTTTATTCAGCCCAATGACGTAATCTATGTTGAACCAATGAAACAAAAATCATTTGGAGTTGGTGTAACCGGAGCTCAAACAATAACAACAGTAATATCTGTAGTATCAACATCATTAGCATTAATTCTTGCAATTCAAAGCTTGAACAAGTAAAGAACATATGAATAAGGATTATACAAAGGAAGAAGACGAACTAGATATTAAAGCATATGCTTTTAAGGTACTCAGGTACTGGAAAGTAATATTGCTATGCATGTTTATAGGTTTTGGGTTATCATATTTAGTTAACAGGTACTCGAGAGAATATTATAGTTTAAGTACAACTATTCACTTAAAAGAATCTGAAAACCCACTTTTAAACTCAACAGTATCACTAGCATTTAATTGGGGAGGAGCAAGTGATTTGGTTCAGTCACACGTGGCTATTTTAGAATCCTATACACATAATATTAAGGTTGTAAAAAGGCTTGGTTGGGAAGTCGAATACTTTAGCGAAGGACGTGTAACAGAAAAAGAGTTATACAAAACAAGCCCAATAAAGGTAGTCTTTGATCCTGATTATCCTCAGGCGGTAAACTTGAATTATGCAGTATTGCTTGAAAATAATAAGTTTCAAATTTCTTACGATATCACTGATGAGGATGAAGTAAACACCTATGTATACACCTCTGGAATTGCTCAAAAGCAAAAGGTTGAAAACAAAAGATGGAAAGGTTCATATGCATATGATGAATGGATTGAACTACCTATTGGAAAGTTTAAGTTAATAAAGCTTAATTCAGATAACGAAATGAGATCGGCTTTAAATTTTAGGTTTAAAACGTATCAATCTCAAGTAAAATCTGTAATAAAGAATGTTTCTGTTGATCAAGGATCAGAAAAGTCTTCTCTTATTGAAATTTCTTTTCAAGGTGAAGATCGCAGTAAAATAGCAGATTATCTTAATACAACTGTTAAAGTTCTTCAGGATTATGAATTGTCAGAAAAAAGTGAAGTAGCAGTTAACACAATTGATTTTATAGATAGTCAATTAAAAACAATTATAGATACGTTAAAGAGTGCCGAAAAAGAGCTAGAGTATTTTAGGTCAAATAATAGAATAATGGATCTTTCTGCTGAGTCATCAGAGGTATATGATCAATACATTCAACTAGGAAGAGAACTATCTGATTTGCAGATGAAGATGTCATACTTTAAGTATATAAAAAATTATTTAGAAACGAATGACGATTACAGTGGGTTGACCATGCCTTCAATAGCAGGTCTTGATGATCCTGTGGTAGGGGAATTAACTTCTCAATTAGTTCAATTAAGTATCGAAAGATCACGCTATACATATTCCATGGAAAATGAAAACCCAATGGTGGAATTGTTAGACCAACAGATAGGGAAAACTAAATTGTCTTTAATTGATAATATTAAAAGCTTAATTGAAACAAGCCAACTTCAAATTAATGAGATAGGAAATAGGTTAAGAGATGTAGAAAAGCAATTTGTTAAATTACCTAGGACAGAACAGCAATTACTGAATTTGAGGAGACGTTATGAGTTAAGTAATAATCAATATAACTTTTTATTGGAAAGGCGTTCTGAGGCAGGAATAGCTAAAGCATCAAATACTCCAGACACTCGTTTAATAGATCCTGCAGTAGACTTGGGGCAAAAACCTATTTCTCCTAATAAACTAAGTAATTTTATATTCGGAATTATACTTGGATTGTTTATACCTGTAATGGTAATATTACTAACAGACTTTTTAAATAATAAAATTGAAAGTAAACAAGATGTAGAAAAATTAACGTCTATTTCAATAATAAGTGCTGTTGGCCACTCCAATTACAATACAAACCTTGTAGCGTTAAACAAACCAAAATCTTCCGTTTCAGAGAGTTTTAGAGGTTTGAGGTCTAATTTGCAATTTCTACAGAAAAATAAAAATGGGAAAGGCCAAGTATTGTTAATGACATCATCAGTCGGTGGTGAAGGAAAAACTTTCTGTTCGATCAACTTAGCATCGGTTTTGGCTATGAGTGGCAAAAAAACAGTGCTTGTTGGGTTAGATTTACGTAAGCCTAAAATTTTCAACGATTTTGGAATTTCAAATGAAATCGGATTAACCAATTATCTTATTGGTCAGGCTTCTGAAAAAGAAATTATTCAAGATTCGGGATATGATGCATTAGATATTATTACCGCAGGTCCTGTACCACCGAATCCTTCTGAATTGATTTTATCAAGTGAATTGGGAGAACTAATTAATAGCCTTAAAGAAAGGTATGATTATGTTTTATTAGATACTCCTCCAGTGGTGGTGGTTTCAGACTCTATGGAGTTGATGAAATATGCAGATGTAAACTTATATGTTGTCCGTCAGAATTATACTCAAAAAGGGTTGCTAGGATTTATTGAAGAGCAGAAACAACAAGGGATTGTTGAAAACATATCAATAATAATGAATGATATGAAAGTAGTAAATGGCTATGGTTACGGCTATGGCTATGGTTACGGCTATGGTTACGGCTATGGCTATTATGAAGATGAGAATGCTGCTAAGCGAAAATGGTGGAAATTCTGGGGCTAGTATTATTCGTTTTATGAATCAATTTATTCACTCTAACCTTTCAAATGTCTTTGTCACTTATTCATCAGTGACACTGATTCTTTTGCTCCTAATAAACATCTATTTTAGGTTAGCAGATAAATTTGATTTTGTAGATCGCCCGAACGAAAGAAGTTCTCATTCTATCCCAACTATTTTGGGGGGGGGGAATCATATTCTACCTCTCACTCATTTTATATTTTATCTATTCCGGGTTTCAATACCCTTGGTTTTTTGCTGGAATCACAATTATTACAGTTCTAAGCCTAGCAGACGATAAATTTGATATTCCTGTGAGGTTTAGAATGCCTGTACAGTTAATTGCTACAGGATGTTTATTACAAGAGTTAGGGCTATTGAATGGTAGTGAACTGTGGATTGTTGGGCTATTTATTGTCTTGACTACAGGTATCGTAAATGCTTATAACTTTATGGATGGAATCAATGGTATTACAGCTATGTATAGTGGAGTAGTACTGATTTCTCTTTGGGTGTGTAATAAGTATTTCAACTACATTGTTGATGGTCGCTTGATGCTATTTCTACTTTGTTCTGTAGTCGTTTTCGGTTTTTATAACATTCGTAGAAAGGCGCGCACATTTGCTGGAGATGTAGGGGCCGTGGCTATGGCTTTTATGTTGATCTTTTTTATTTCAGTATTGATCAAAGCTACCGGAACATTTGTATTCATACTCTTTTTAGGTGTGTACGGAGTGGACAGTGTTTTAACCATTTTGCACCGCATCTATAAGCGCGAAAATATTTTTCAGGCACACCGATCTCATTTGTATCAAATAATGGTACACTCCGGTAGAAAATCACATTTGAAAGTTGCTGGTATTTATGCCGGTAGTCAAGCAGTCGTTAATGTAATGGTATTTTCCATCTACGATAAACCAGCCTTATTTCAGTTTGCTTATTCTGCAGGAATATTGGTTGTACTGGCCGTTTTGTACGAAGGGCTGAGAATCAATTACCTTAACAAGAGCAAAGGCAAAAGAAATTCTTAAAGCTTTTCTTTTGCCAACCCTAATTCAGCTAGCTTCAATTGCCATTTCCAGGCCGAAGCCATCATGTCTTCAATACCATACTTAGGAGTCCAGCCTAATACCATTTCAGCTTTCTTAGGATTTGAATATATGGTTTCAACATCACCATCTCTTCTTGGGCCAACTTCATAAGGAGCTTTTATCCCACAAGCTTTTTCAAACGCTTGTATGGCCTCAAAAACAGAAACTCCATCACCGCTTCCCAAGTTAATGATATCGTAATTCCCTTTGGTCTTGCCTGCTAATTGCAGCGCAATTCCTTTTACGTGAGCATCTGCAATATCTGTAACATGAATATAATCACGGATGCATGATCCATCTCGGGTATTCCAATTGTCACCAAAGACGGTGAAATGTGGTCGAACACCAGCCGCAGCTTGTGTAATTACCGGAACAAGATTATTTACCCTTTTTGAAGGCAATTCTCCTAGCTCACCACTAACATGTGCCCCAACGGGATTAAAATAGCGCAAACAAATGGCGTTAATGTCTCTTACATTTGATATAAACCGCAGCATAACTTCTCCATTTTGCTTTGTGTAAGCATATGGAGACTCTGCATTTTTTAATGGTGTGTCTTCTGTAACCGGCAAATCTTCAGGCATCACATTGCCATAAACAGAGCAAGAAGATGAAAAAATGATGTTTTTTACATCAAATTCTTCGGCACAGATAGCAATGTTATTCGTACTGATATTATTATTATCAAAACAAAAAGAAGGATTAGCTACACTGTCTGGTACAGATTTTAGGGCCCCAAAATGAATAATTCCTTTGATATCAGGGTGCTCTCTAAAAATGACTTTCAAAGCGTCCAGATCTACAAGATCAACTTCATAGTAAGGAACTTTTACTCCAGTAATGACTTCTATGCGTTCGTAAGTTAGAGGAATAGAGTTGATGTAATTGTCTGCAGATACTACTTCATAACCATTTTCAATTAACTCTACAATGGTATGACTACCAATGTATCCTGCTCCTCCGGTAACGAGAATTTTTGCCATCTTTTTAGTTTTTCAGTTTAGCCATGAGCTAAAATAGATAAGCTGCGGTTGATTATAACTATAAAGCTTGTGAAATCTCTATAAAGAAATCATAAAAAAAGCCTTTCTGAAAAATCAAAAAGGCTTTAACTATAAATGTATATTTAATCTCTTATGCTTGCTGCTTAGCCAGTCTTGGAAATTTAGCGGAAGCTAGTGCAAATCCGCCAAATAAAACAGCATTAAAAAATAAGTCTCCGGCAACTGTGTTAGGGAAGAAAGGCAACCCTGCAACGTATGCCGCAATTAGACCTGAAAAATCTTTAGAATACATTTCCATACCCACCCAGCTTCCAAAGTTTGAGACAAGGAAAAAGAAAGTAGAAGCAACAAGGCTTGTAGTCGCTATTTTTCCAACGCTCAATTTTGAAATGAAACGATGAGCTCCCAGTGCCATTAAAACAAAAGGAATGTATGTCCAGTAAAAACCTGAATGGATCAAAGTGAAACTTCCTGTAGAATAAATCACGTTGTTAAGAAACAAGTCACTCAACCAAAGCGCTGCCAAAGGAATGAGAACAGCTAATCGCTTGTCGTTTAACATTGAACCACCAAAAATTGCCATTGCACCAACTGCTGTAAAATTCACAGGGTGAGGAAATAAACGTGTTGCAGCAGCAATTAATACAGCTNCAGTAACAAATATCATTTTTGAATTTTTCAACATAATCATCAATTTGATGTCCACGAAAATAGCAATTAAGCCNGCGGTTTTAAAGGATAATAAGAAGAATTGTTCACATTTCGGCTAACTTATTGACATGTAGTGCAGATAGCCTGCTTATTTTTTATCCTCAGAAAGGTATAATCAGAAATGAGCTTGTATATTTGCACGTTTCGAGAAATTCACTTTCATATCCATNCGGATTTGTCTATTTTCGAAAATAGGGGGAGATAACAATTCTAAAATTCAATTCAAAAAGCTTAGACGTTTCAGTTGTTGCCTTCNCGTTAAGATAGTAAGTATTTANCCACCCTTTTAAGTCAGAAAAAAAGAAAGAAGATAATGGTGAAGTCTACACTTTCGCTAAAAGATGCTTTAAAAAAGTATTTTGGTTTCGACCAATTTAAAGGAGAACAAGAGCAGATTATTCAATCTGTTTTAGATGGGGATGACACATTTGTGATCATGCCAACAGGAGGAGGGAAATCATTGTGTTATCAACTACCTGCTTTGATNTCAGAAGGAACAGCAATTGTGATTTCTCCNCTGATNGCTCTAATGAAAAATCAGGTAGATTCTATTCGTGGTTTTGTTGAAAACGAGGGNGTTGCNCATTTCTTAAATTCCTCATTGACCAAGACAGAAACCAATCGTGTTAAAAGCGATTTGGTAGAAGGNGTAACTAAGGTTCTTTTTGTTGCTCCTGAGTCTTTGACAAAAGCAGAAAATATAGAGTTTTTCAAATCNATTCGCATTTCATTTGTNGCTGTAGATGAGGCNCATTGTATCTCTGAATGGGGACACGATTTTCGTCCTGAATACCGCAGAATCAAAGAGATGATAAAAGGAATTGATGATCGAATTCCTGTAATTGCACTTACGGCAACGGCCACTCCAAAAGTGCAGTTAGACATCATGAAAAATTTAGGGATGACCGATGCTAAGGTTTTTAAAGCATCGTTTAACCGCCCTAACCTTTATTACGAAGTACGCCCGAAAATTCAGCCCGAAAAGCAGATCATTAAATACATAAAAGACAACGATGGNAAATCAGGAATTATNTATTGCCTGAGTCGTAAACGTGTAGAAGAGTTGGCTGAAACGCTACAGGTAAATGGTATTAAAGCATTGCCTTATCACGCAGGTCTTGAGGCATCAAAACGTGCTAAAACNCAAGACATGTTCCTAATGGAAGATGTGGACGTAATTGTNGCNACAATTGCTTTNGGTATGGGAATTGACAAGCCGGATGTTCGTTTTGTGATTCATTACGATATGCCNAAGTCTTTGGAAGGGTATTACCAAGAAACNGGCCGTGCAGGTCGAGATGGAGGTGAAGGAAAATGTATTTCNTTTTACGATTACAAAGACATTGAAAAGCTCGAAAAGTTTCTTCAAGGGAAACCCGTAGCNGAACAAGAAATTGGAAAACAGCTTCTAAGTGAAGTTGTNGCCTATGCAGAAACGGCCATGTCGCGCAGAAAATTCTTGCTNTACTATTTTGGTGAAGAGTGGGATGAAGCTACAGGTGAAGGTGCCAATATGGATGACAATTTGGTGAATCCGAAAGAGCAGGTAGAGGCACAAGAAGAAATTAAANTGTTGCTAGAGGCCGTTGTAGGACTTAACCAAAANTTCAAAGGTAAACACGTTGTAAATGTGTTGACNGCCAAAGAAAGTGCAGAAGTGAAATCCAATAAGCATTCNAGATCACCTTTCTTTGGAAAAGGAAAAACGCATGATGCTAAATATTGGAATGCTGCCATTCGTCAGTCTATAGTAGCAGGATTACTGTCTAAGAATATCGAAACCTANGGAACACTTCAGGTAACGGAAAAAGGAAAAGCCTTTATCGAAAAGCCTGAGAGTTTTATGTTAATCAAAGATCATGATTACGACAAGTTGGTTGAAGATGCGAATGCTGTTACCATGAGCAAAGCNGGTGCTTCTGGCGATGAAGCACTGATGAAAATGCTGAAAGATCTACGTAGAAAAATCGCACACGAAAAAAATGTACCTCCATTTGTCGTTTTTCAAGATCCGTCTTTACAAGACATGGCTACACAGTATCCCATTACAATGGATGAACTTCAAAACATTGTTGGAGTTGGAGCGGGTAAAGCCAAAAAATTTGGTAAAGCATTTCTTGAATTGATAGAGAAATACGTTGAAGAAAACGATATTGATCGTCCTCAGGANTTTACCGTAAAATCATTGGTGAATAAATCGAGCCAAAAAGTGGCTATTATTCAAGGAATTGACCGCAAAGTTCCAATGGCAGATTTGGCACGTGCCAGAGGTTTAACGGATGAAGAGTTCGTAAAAGAACTTGAAAACATTGTGTATTCCGGTACAAAACTAAATATCGATTACTACATTAATAANGTATTGGATGAAGACCATCAGGAAGAGATCTTTGACTATTTCTTGGAAGCAGAAGATGATTCCATAGAAGCTGCTCTTGAAGAGTTAGGAGAAGATGAATACACTGAAGAGGAAATTCGTTTAATGCGCATTAAATTCCTTTCTGAGTACGGGAACTAATAAAAGTTACTGTAAGCGAGAGTTATGCACGAAACCATAGACCAGGTACAGCTCCATTTTAGCGAAGACAGTTTATGGTTATTAAACNTGTGCCTGGGGTTTATCATGTTTGGAGTAGCACTGGAATTAAAGCNAGGGCACTTTAAGGCAATTTTTGAAAACCCTAAACCNGTTTTAGTAGGAATGGCGGCTCAGTTTATTGCTTTGCCGCTGCTCACTTTCTTATTGTGCTTAGTGCTACAACCAAAACCTAGTATGGCGCTNGGAATGATGCTGGTTGCAGCTTGTCCTGGGGGNAATATCTCAAANTTTGTTTCATTACAAGCCAAAGGAAATGCAGCACTTTCNGTNACNTTAACAGCTATNTCTACAGCTTTATCAGTGTTTCTTACNCCTTTAAACTTTACGTTATACGGTAAAATGTACCCTCCAACCGAAGGTTTGTTAACCTCCATCCACATTAATGGGTGGGATATGTTTGAATCTATTTTAATGTTGTTGGGAATACCTATTGTTTTAGGGATGGCTGTTACCTATTTCTTTCCCACTTTCACTAAAAGTATATCAAGAGGAGTAAGGCTAACATCCATCGCTATTTTTGCCGGGTTTGTAATTATCGCTTTTACGAATAATACAGACATCTTTCTNCAGTACATTCACATCATTGCATTGTATGTTTTGTTGCACAATGCAGTTGCCTTGATGGGAGGATATACCATGGGTAAGGTGTTTAAATTAAGTACCGCTGACCGAAAATCTGTAGCGATTGAAACTGGAATTCAAAACTCAGGATTAGGGTTAGTAATCATCTTTAACTTCTTTGATGGTTTAGGCGGTATGGCTATTATTGCAGCNTGGTGGGGAATATGGCACATTGTTTCCGGCCTGNCTCTGGCTTCTTTTTGGAGCAAAAAAACAATCGAAATCGAACAATGAAACGCAAGTATTCTTTTTTCTACGGCTATATGCAGTTTTGGGTAAGTCTAGCCCTAAGGATATTCTTTAAAAATATCATTGTTCATTACAAAGAACAACTTCCTAAAGACAAGCCCTTAATTTATTGTGGTAATCACCAGAANGCATTTCTAGATGCGATGCTAATTGCTGTTGTTACCAACACNCAACCTTATAGTCTTGTAAGAGCAGATATTTTTAAAAAGAAGTTCGCTGCCTGGTTGTTGGGNACACTTAAAATGATGCCGGTTTTTAGAATTAGAGACGGGCGNGATTCGATGAACAATAACGATGAGATTTTTCAACGTTGTTATGATTTGTTGAGTAGAGGAGAAACGATAATCATCTTTCCGGAAGGGAATCATGGAGANGAGCAACGCTTGCGTCCATTAAAGAAAGGGGCTGCAAGGATTGCTTTNGGAGCAGAATTGCAAAACGACTTCAACTTAGANTTGCAAATTGTGCCTATAGGCTTGAATTACAACCATTATTCAAAGTTNCGCAGTAATGTTATCATCAATTTTGGGAAACCCATTTCTGCAAAAGATTATAGAGAATCACTCCAAAAAGATGAAAACGAAGCCACTAGATCTATTACTAATGAGTTGGCAAAACGCATGCGCGAAGAGATGCTAGACATTAGTGTGGGTACGTATTACGAAAAGGCCAGTACCTTTATTCACAACCTGCATCCTTGTTTACATAAACATCCAAAAACATTAGAAAGTGAATACACACAGTCTAAGGCTTTGGCAGANCGCTTTAAGTTGTTTAACAAAACGCAAGAAGAAANTGATGTAACCGGGNTNATGACAGAGGTTGATACTTTCAATCGATTGTACAAAGCAGCAGGACANCCTCCTCTAGAAAAAGACAACCATGTAAGGCCGGTAGCTTTAATTGGACTTTTACCNTTCTTCATTTTTGGAGTCATTAACTTCTATGCTCCGTATAAAATAGTAAGCAAAGTTTCTTCNGGTTTATTTAAAGACCCGCAGTTTGTTGGCTCTATGAAAGTAGCCATAGGNTTACTGTTATTTCCATTGTACTTAACAATCATAACAATTGTATTGATGCTNGTTTGGTCGTTAAATGCCGGAATTTTTTACTTCATTGTTTCTTTGTTTTTGGGNATTTTATCNGTGATGTTTATCGACTACAAAAATGAAGCAATACGTGCACGTAAAACCAGAATNGCAATGGTAGAGCACAGCGAAGAAATGGCGCAATTAGATAATCTCCAGAACGAAGTGCGAAGCAAATTGGGAATGCTTTAAACAGCANCAAAGAATNGCTTATCCTTCAACAAGGGTAAGTTTGTCTAACGTAGTTTTGGTTTTCATGATGCCAAAGCTCACCGTAACTTTGTTTTTATCGAGTTCCATGACNTCTCCAATTTGAGTAGAGCCTTCAATTTTTACACGATCACCGGCTTGAATAGGGCGAGCAGGAAGAGTCTTTACTTTTTTAGCGCGGTGAGCTTCTTTCTTTTCAGGGTCAATAGGAGCGAGTTTTTTCTTCTTCTTTTTAACAAGCGTTTTTCCTTTGTTTAATTGAGCTTTTNCTTTTTGAGCTTCAATCTCCTCCTGACGTTTGGTAAATTCAATTTTCAACAACTTCACAACTTCACCAGCTACTTTACGGTGATTTTTACCGTTGTACTGATCGATGAATTGGAGCATGCGCTTACCGTAGTTAATGTAGTCATTATGNTCTTGTTGNGTTTGTTGCAGGCGCATAATCTTGAATTCGTACTCTTCCTTACGAATTTCAAAATCTTCTTTTTCATTGTCAGCTTTCGCTTCTGCAGAGCGCAAATCTTCGCGGTAACGATCAAGCATGGCNTTTTCTTTTTGCAAGGCAGCAATAGATTCGTCTAANCGCAACTTTCCGGTTTGTGCACGATTCTTCGCCTTCTCAATCAAATCTAANGNAATNCGGTTTTTCTGTGCGACTTCAAACGTAAATGAACTACCGGGCTGACCAACAGAGAGTTGAAACAANGGCTCCAGACTTTCACGATCAAACAACATACAGGCGTTAAAAGCTTCAGGCATATGATCTGCCAACACCTTAATGTTTGAGTAATGCGTAGTGATAACACCAAATGCTTGCTTTTCATACAAAGCTTCAAAAAACACCTCGGCTAATGCGCCACCCAATTCAGGGTCTGAACCNGAGCCAAANTCATCAATTAGAAAAAGCGTATCACTATTGGCTTCTTCTAAGAACATNCGCATGTTTTGCAGGCGGTAACTATATGTACTTAAATGGTTTTCGATGCTTTGGTTATCACCAATGTCAGAAAGTATCTTACTGAAAAANCAGCATTTACTTTGTTCTTTTACAGGTATTAGAAAGCCACTTTGAAGCATTACCTGAAGTAGCCCAACAGTTTTGAGCGTAATACTTTTCCCACCGGCATTAGGACCTGAAATGACCAACAAGCGTTGATCTTTGGTAAGCTTTAACGATTGCGGAAGTGTTTGAGATCCCTCTTTTTTATTTTGTAGAAACAATAATGGNTGGAAAGCATCAACCAAATCAAGTTCTTTGTGCTCAATTAAAACAGGCAAAATAGCTTGCATTGATCGTGCAAAATGCGCTTTAGCTTGTAGCTGATCTAAGTCAACCAGCAATTCTTGGTAGGCTTTCAGCAGAGGAAGGTGTGCTCTTATTTCTTCTGTTAAAGCCTTTAGAATACGTTGAATTTCGTCTTTCTCTTCCTGTTCCAGAAAAGCAAGTTCGTTATTGAGAGTAACATTGGCCTGGGGCTCAATAAACGATAACTTTCCACTGTTAGAAGAACCCACAATTGAGCCTTTAATTTTTCGCTTGTGTTCAGATTGTACAGAAAGCACACGTCTGCCGTTAATGAAACTCTCACGTGTATCGTCAAGGTATCCNGCACTGCGGTATTTGGCAATTTCACGGTTNAAATTTAGGTCAATTTGCTTGCGTACATTNCCCAGTTTTCTGCGAATATTGGCCAGAGCTGCCGATGCTGAACTTTTAACTGTTCCTTTTCGGTCTAGNACATCATAAATNGGCTTGATGATTTCATCTGTCCAAAAGACTTCTTTAGTGCGTTTTCTGATTTCGTCAAACAACTCTTCGTGATTGATCAGAAATTTTAAGAAGTAATTTACCTGACTAGAGAGGTGTGCAATTTTTGCAAATTGTTCTTCATTCAACACAAAATTCTGAATGCGCATCATGCGCAACTCTTCTAGAATTTCTCCGCTTTGTAAAGAGGGTAGGGCAATGTTTTCTAACGAGTCTAAATATTCATTAACNGACCTTAGCTCATGCATTAATTGCCATTGATCTTGAAGAGGAACCGTGGTCTCCAAATNCTGTTTACCCGAGGCNGTAGAACAATATTCAGCAGCGAGCACNCGCACTTTATCAAACTCCAAATCACGAATCAACTTTTCTATCCCGGAATGCATCCGGCAAAAGTCATAAATTTCATTGGATTCTGAGCGTTGAAACTACTGAATTAGTCTTTTTGAATGGTCATCTTTGCAACATGGCATCAACAACAAAAATANCAGTAGTAGGCTGTGGNTGGTTGGGTTTTCCGTTGGCNCAAAACCTTGTTCAAAAAGGGNATGAAGTAATNGGAACAACAACTACTGTAGAGAAACTACCGCAATTACGGTCAGCAGGTATAGTTCCTGTTCTTTTGAATNTAAATGATGCNGATGCNAATNTCGAAGCGGNCTTANANGTAGATGTTCTTGTCTTGAATCTTCCTNCTTCTAAACAAGTAAATCAGGATGGNCTGTTGTTTCCCCACCTGATTCAAAAAATACAACAATCAAATTTGAAAGCGCTTGTATATACAAGTTCAACATCGGTTTATCCAAACCTGAACAGAGAANTAGATGAAAGCGATGCACAGCACAGTATTTCACAGCATTCGGGCATTGATTTATTGGCGTTGGAACAGGCAATTTTGTCCATTGGAATTCCAACAACNATTGTAAGGTTAGGCGGTTTATTTGGAGCAGAAAGAAAACCCGGACGCTTTTTAGCGGGGAAGAAAAATGTGAAAGGAGGGAGCACTCCGGTTAACTTGCTTCACCTNGATGATGCGGTTGCAATCATCTCACAAATAGTGTTAAAACAGGCTTATAACGAAGTGTTTAATGCCGTTAGTCCGGAACATCCTTCTAAATTGCGCTTTTATTCTGCAGCAGCTCAAAAGTTGAATTTAGAGCAACCCGTTTTTGCGGAAGAAGAAAAAGAGGTTTCNTTTAAAATTGTAAGTTGCCGTCATTTGCAAAAAACATTAAATTACAAATTCATTCATCCAGATCCTTTAAACGCACTGTGAAGTATTTCTTAGTTCTACTCTTTTCATCCCTGTTAAGTATTAATGCTTTTAGTCAAGAATCTCCTCAGGATTCTTTGGTAACCGTGCACGGGCATGTTTTTACGCCAGATGGTGCTCCGTTAACCAATTTGTTTGTGGTGAATGAACGTTTGAAACAAGGAAACTTTGGTAATCCCAATGGTTCTTTTAAGATCAAAATTTATCCTTCAGATAAAATTATCATAGGTTCATACGGTTATCAGAACGTAACCATAAGTATTGAAGATTCTATCATTCGCAAAGAATATTATGTTGAGGTGCGTTTGTCTCCATTGAGTTATGAGCTGAATACGGTGACTATTTTCGGAGAGCGTGAGNTGAATGAAATTTACAAGGANATTGAGTCTTTGGGCTACAATAAAGACGATTACCAATTGAATGGGGTAAATGCTTATGCTAGTCCAATTACAGCATTGTATCAGGCTTTTAGCCGACATGCTCAAAAAGAGCAAGAAGCTATCCGATTGATGAACGAAGCCAAACGTAGAGAGATTCTGAAGGAACTGCTGGGCAAATATGTAGACCACGATATCATTAANTTAGAAGATGGAGAGTTTGATGATTTTCTGGATTTCTGTGCTGTAACTGATGCACAATTGAAAGGACTTAGTCAATTAGATTTTGTGATGTACATTAAGAAGAAGTTTCAGCTTTACCGCGAACTTAATCCCAACGACTATTATTGGGATTACGATCATCGTTAACGATTTATTTCGGCTTACTCGTCCAGCGATTGTCTTTGATTCTAAAGCGCCAGGGGAGAAAGGCATCTTCTTCTGCATAATCAATCCCCACTCTTGGAGANGCTATAATTTCATTTGAAGTAAAAGTNGGTAGTGTTTCCCATTCTTCGAGCCAAATAACAGTTCCGGTTAAAGTTTCGCCATTTAGTGTAGTTGTAATGCCCAAAGCTTTGCTCATATTCCCCGGACCAGTAGTAAGTGCGTAACGTTGTTTGGGGTAATTCCTTCTGGTTTCCATGGTGTCTTTCCCTAAGACTGGTTCAGTAGCTCTAATAAGAACAGCATCAGCCAACCCTTCTGTATTGGTAACCACATTAAACAAATGATGAATACCATAGCAGAGGTAAACGTATGCTTTCCCACCTTCNGCATACATAATTTCGTTGCGAGGTGTACGCTTACCNTTGTTNGCATGNCAGGCTTTGTCGTTTCTACCGCAATAAGCCTCTGTTTCGGTAATGATCGCTTTAACAATTTGTCCGTTAATGTTGGTGCAAAGCACTTTTCCCAATAGGTTTTGAGCAATTTCAACCACATCGTTGTTCAGGTAAAAAGCCAATGGTATTTTACGCATTTGTTCCATTGAGTCAATAATAAAAAAAGCCACCGGATGTCCGGCAGCTTTATTTTGATTTAGAGGAAGATGTACTGTTTTAGGCCTTGTTTCCCAACATTACCATATCATCTATAATAATGTCTGTAGAGTAGCGCTTAATGCCTTCTTTGTCTTCATAACTCGATGTTTTCAAACGGCCTTCAACAGCAACTTCATTTCCTTTTTTAAGGTATTTGCCAATGATGTCTGCCAACTTGCCAAAAGCTACAATGTTGTGCCANTCCGTGTCCGTTACTTTTTCACCTTTCGCATTGCGGTAAGATTCGTTGGTAGCCATACTAAACTTAGCCATTGCTTTTCCGTTTGCGATTTCCTTCACCTCNGGGTTTTGACCCAAATTTCCNATCAGTTGTACACGATTTCTCATAATGATTAAAATTTAAAATAATACATGATTTAACTTGTTGTCAACCGTTGTTTNGATTTGACATTACAAATGAATGGCGACTTCNAAACGATACTCGGTACATAAGTGCTTAAATACCGATTGTAGTCGTTTGTAAACGNCTATANGTTTATTGAAAAGTTGTAACTTTCATTCAAACCATTGGATCATGCAGAAAACATGTTTGTGCTGTAATACCCCGATAATAGGGAGAAGCGATAAGAAATTTTGTGATGATAGTTGTAGAAATACTTACAACAACAGGCTCAGAAAAGATGCCACAAACCTTATGCGTAATGTGAACAATACATTGCGTAAAAACCGCAAAATTTTGGAAGAGATTACTCCGGAGGCCACAGGAAAAACGAAAGTAAACCGCAAAAAATTAACTGATGTTGGGTTCGATTTTAATTACATCACCAGCACTTACACCACCCAAAACGGAAACCACTATCGCTTTGTGTATGAGTATGGTTATTTAGAGTTGGAAAACAATTGGCTGGCAGTAGTGAGGAGGGGAGATTAAGGCTTGAATCCTGACGAATATCATTGTTAAAAATGGCCTGCTGGTTTTCCTTTGTTAAAACGATAAAAATTAAAGAAATGCTCTATAAAAACTTTTATTCAGAATTGGGAAAATTACTCTATGCCGTAGCTAAAGCAGACGGACATATTTCTCCCAGAGAGGCGAAAGAAATTCATCGTGCCGTTGCCGAAGAATTGGTGCCCCAAGAAACAGCAACCGATGAATACGGAACAGATGCAGCTCATTTTGCAGAAATTGAATTTGAAATTATGGATGAAACCATGGCTGACCCTGAAGTGGCTTTCGATTCATTTGTAATGTATGTAGAAGAACACAAATCTGCATTTGATGCCCGTTTGCGAGAAATTACATTGAAGGTAGCGCGCCAAGTAGCAGAATCATACAGAGGAGTGAACAGAAAAGAGGCTAAAGTGTTGGATAAGTTGCAAGCCGAATTGGCAAAGCTCAACTAATTCAAAACACAGCACTTTAACATTTATGAACACACGTCTGGCTGCCCATTTACTTTTACCGCTAATTCAGCAGGCTTATGTACGTGTTTTTGAAGCCTCTAAAGGTGAGAATGTTGAAAAATGGTCATACATCGGCAAGGCTGAATTTGGAGACTGTGCACCATTTCATTTACCAGATGAGGCAACATTAATTCAGGAAATACACGCAGAAGAACCTTCTTTTTTCTGGGGTAAAAGCAGTGCCACCAAATATCCGTTTGGCCTACTGGTAGAAACAGACAGGCATGTTGTAATTGCTTTTAGAGGAACGGTTGGTTACATGGAATGGATTAACAATGGGTTGGTACTGCAACGTCAGTTAGAAATTCCCGGAATAGAATTCCCCTTGAAAGTACACAGTGGGTTTCTCGAAATTTTTAAATCCATTCAAACGCATTTGGATCAATACTGGAATACAATTGATACATTACGACAGGATAAACCACTCATCATTACCGGACATAGCCTTGGTGGAGCTATAGCCCAACTTTCAGCGCTTTATTTACGGATGTTAGAACCTACGGTTTATACGTTTGGAGCTCCTAGGGTAGGTGATCCCGAATTTGTGAAAGCATACAACAATAGCATTAAACATTCTTTTCGAGTTGTGAATGGTTACGATTGGGTACCTTCTTTACCTCCCAAATTAGTGTTGGAAAAAGGAAAAGAACTTTACAAGCACACACGTGGAGAAGTGAATGTGTATTCTACAGATAAAAAGCTGGAAGATTGGAAGATGATTGCAGATCCGGAAGTAACCGGAGCACACATGCCCAGCGCATATTTAAAAGCACTTCAATTTAAAATAGACCACAAAGGCTTTTAAGCAGAGGCCTCTAGTTGGTCTCTCATTTCAACAATGGTATGCTGGCAATGCTTGGCAAATGCCTCAACTTCATTTTTCCCTTTCCAGGGAATAGGAGAGATGGGCTTTCCAATCGCAACTTTAATGACTCCGGGATGAATCTCAAATTTTCCAGGAGGAATGATTTTCTCTGCACCGTACAAAGCCACGGGAACAACTTCTATGTCATTCTCAACAGCAAGAATAAACGTACCCCTTTTAAACATTTGAATTTTTCCGTTGCGTGAACGTGTTCCCTCGGGAAAAGAGACAACATTTTTTCCTCTTTTGATTTCTTTACCGGCTTGTCTAATGCTGGCGAAAGCTTTGTCGCGATGAAATCGGTCAATAAAGATCATTCCAACAGCCATCATAGCCCAACCTAAAAATGGCATTTTTTTGAGCTCTTGTTTTGCAATAAAAAACAGCGGAACCGGTATTGCTTTAAATACCACAGGAATATCAATGTTAGACTGGTGGTTGCTGATGTAAATGCGCGTATGGTTCGGATCTACATTTTCTTCTCCTTCGATCTCGAGTTTTACGCCACATATGCCCAACAGCATGCGGCTCCATAAAAACGAAGAAATACGAATTGAATTTCGCTGACCAATAGGGACAAGTAGGATAACCAGAGTTCCACAAAACACCGTTGCAATGCTGATCAACAGTATTTGAAACCAATCGAAAACTTTAGACATGAATACAAAGATTAGCAATTAACGCGGAAAATGTGTATTAATTACACAGGGAATTGGTCCTCTACCTTTACAAATTCCATTAATGCGCAGCGTGTCAATCTGCTTTATGTTATTGTTAATTTCAAATGACAAATCACAGGTGTTAATCCATTTTTGGAAGCAAGCACTGTCTACTTTAGCATGTGTAGCACTTAGCGTGTCAGCCAAAGCCTCTGAATCTGTTTTTAAAACCTGTTTTAAGCAATATGTCCCATGAGCAAGAGGAAGGTTTAGGTTGCCTTTTGCATCAGTAGTTACCTGTGTTTGTGTTTGACCCTGGTTGTGAAGTAACACCAATGTATAATTGGCATAAGGTTCTCCTTTTAGACGAAGAACTTCTTTTTCGGGATCTGGTGGAATTGTAGCACAGCCCGGAGCAATATAACGCACGTGAACCTGTTTAATGGCCTGATGTTTTTTGCCTTGTTTTTCTTGTGCACATGCGGTAAAAAACAAAGGTAGGATAAGGAAGAATAAGCGATAATTCATGGCTTCTAATGTACATTTTTTTACAAATTGATAAACACCGTAAAAAGATTACGGTTATTAAAGTAACCTTTGAATAAATGTATGCAATAGTCGATATAGAAACTACCGGAGGTTATGCGAATATGCACCGTATTATTGAAATTGGTGTTGTGTTGCACAATGGCAAAGAAGTAGAAGAAACGTATGAAACGCTAATCAATCCGGAACGCATGATTCCGCTTCATATAGAGGCATTAACCGGCATTAATCAAGATATGGTTGAAAGTGCCCCTGTTTTTGCTGAGGTAGCAGAGAAAATTGCTGCATTGTTAGAAAACCGCATCTTCATAGCACACAACGTAAACTTTGACTATTCNTTTTTAAAAGCAGAGTTCGAGAACATTGATNAGACTTTTCGTTACAAAAAGATGTGTAGCGTGCGTTATTTGCGCAAAGTATTTCCTGGTTTGCCTTCCTATTCATTGGGAAAATTGGCAACACGTTTTAAAGTTGAAAANCCAGCAAGNCACCGTGCATTGGGCGATGCTTTAACGACTGTAAAGTTGTTAGAAATGGCTTTTGAGGCNGANGATGCCGGAATTTTGGAGCAACAAATCAAACAAAACAACCGTGAAACCATNTTGCCGGTTCATCTNAACAAAGAAGAGGTAGAAAGTTTACCNCACCGNTCNGGGGTCTACTATTTTTACAATGCNGAAGGTAAGATCATATATATAGGNAAAGCNAAAGANCTTAAAAAGCGGGTGATTAGCCATTTTACAGGAGATGCTTCATCGTTGCGAAAACAAGCTTTCTTTAAAGAAATTACAGCNATAAAGTACCANGAAACAGGNATGGAACTGTTAGCTGCTTTACTGGAAGATCATGAAATAAGGCAATATTGGCCGCGCTACAACAAAGCACAAAAAAAGCGTCCGAAACGCGTTGGCGTTTATGTTTATGAAGATCGTTCTGATGTAAAACGNATAGCCATACANCCGGTACATCCTTCAACCAAACCGCTGGTAGAGTTCAACAGTCATTATCAAGCCAGAAGTTGGGTGTTTGAAAAGGCCGAAGCCTATGGGTTAAAAATGAGCTATAGCGGATTGCCTTATTCAGATGGTGAGGTAACAAAAGAAGAACACAACATAGCGGTAGAACAATTGATGGCTGATGTGAACCAATCACCGGCTTTTGAGGTGTGGTTGTTTAATGGGAAAGTCAATGGAGCTTCCATTTTTATAGCATTCAAAGCAGGAAAATTAGCGGGTATGGGGAATACAACTATAAAAGATAAGCAGCCCGAAGCTTTGCTAGAAGAACTAAAGCCATTGACAACAAGTTACCTCACAGGGAGTATTTTGTCTAAACTTCAACCATTTGTTGCTGAGGTGTTTTCGTGGGATCAATTTTAACACAACAGTAGATTTGTAGTTACATGTGTTTTCTATATAACTGATTGATTTATGTAATATTGCAGCTTTTAAAAGCGAGTTACTAATGGAGCATTTAATCATCAAGCATGTACATAAGTTGGTTATGACTAACCTAGAAGCTGCTAAAGAATTAAAAGTGGCAGAGGCACATTTTATTGATCAGAAACTGATTGTTTTCTTTGGTAAGTTGGCAGGCTACCATGAGAACAATGCCGAACAATTAAAGCAGTGGCTATCTGAACATAAAGCTCCTAAAGCATCAGAGAACTCAGGCATTGGTTTTATGGAAAGAATCCTGATGGATTTCCAGATTAATTTTGCGCTAGATGAAGAAAGAAAAGCAGTGAAATCTTGCGAGAAAGTTGTTAAACACGTTTTGTCGATATATCAAAAAGCGCTTAGCACAAGCAATGATGAAACTTTAACGGCTTTATTGGTAGAGCAGGAGCAACAAGTAGCAGAGTCTTTGCAAACGCTTGAAGATTTTATTGCGCTGCTGGCTTAACCATTCCGGTTTTCTTGCGCAGCCAGTTTTCATTCACACTCATTAAATCTCCGGAAGCCAAGTTGCCCAGTTGCAATTCTCCAATGCTGCACCTTATTAGTCGTGCTGTGGGAAAACCAACAGCAGCAGTCATTTTGCGCACTTGCCTGTTTTTTCCTTCCCGTAAGGTGATTTTAATCCAAGAGTAACCTTTTTCGCGGTTATAATCTACCCGAACAGCACGTTCCTGCACTGGAGGATCATCAATTTGTTCTACAACAGCCGGGAGTGTATGATAAGAACTGTTTTTCAGTTTAATGGTAACACCGTTTTGAAGTTGATCAATCGCTTCCTGAGTTATTTTTCCATCCAGCTGAGCCCAGTATGAACGGGGATGTTCAAACTCAGGATCTAACAGTTGATGTTTAAACTGACCATCATTAGAAAGAATTAAAAGGCCTTCGGAATTTTCGTCCAGCCTTCCTACAGGATATACATCTTTAGAGAGTTGAAGTAAGTCGCCTAAACATGTTTTCCCATGTTCAGGAGTAAACTGACAAAGCACTCCATACGGTTTATGAAAAATGTAATATTTCTTCTTTCGTTTGCTCAACGATTATTTATCCCAAGTCAAGATGTTAAACGATAAGTTTGCTGTTACAGAAGAGTATTCTTTACCGTAATTGTAGCTACCTGATAAAGAAACAACTTTAAACACGCGTATAGTTGCTCCAACAGACATTTTAACACCGTTGTTATCTGATTTTACTTCAACAGGATCTACAACTTCAAAAGCAATTTGATCTGAATTAGGAGCTGTTCCAATTGGTGTAGATTCTTCCAACTCATAACGATAAGTACCGTTAATGTTAAATGCAGATGCAGCATTGAAATACCCCAATTGAGCAAAAGCAGTAAGGAATTTCCAATCGTAAGAAGCTGTAGTTTCTAACAATAAAGCATTTCCTTTCATAGCAAACTCTTGGTTTTCACCTTGAAGAAACATTTCTGGAACGTAAGTATATTCTGTTTGATTGTAGAAACCTCCAACATTCCAGTGGAAGTTAGATTTGTCTCCAACAATGTATTGACTGATTTGATGTTTCAACCCAAAACCATATTCCATGTGTTTTACACCTTGAACAGAAACATTGGGAAATATTCTACCTGTAATTTCAAAATGATAAGGNAACCCAAGGCTTAACTGAGGAACAGCGTTAGGAACAGCNTTGTTGGGAGAGGTAACTCCATCTAATGCTTCAACCCTTTGTGTATAGCTAACGGGGATGCCATATAAGTACCCNGTAACCGTATAATCCAATTCATTATCTGTTTCTCCACCCATCACTGTAGGTAGAATAGGATTATCAGGATCAGCCAGTTGAATGTCATTNGTAAATCCAACTTTGTAAAAGTCAAATTCAACCATATCTGGTCTAACAAATGTTGATGCTGTTGAGAGTCCNAAGCGAACACTGAATTTTCTGATGGTTCTACCGGTTTGTTGCCAACCAATAACCTGGTTGTTGTTAAAGCCATCAATCACCGGATCGATGTAGTAATTAGCATAAAGGTTTAAGTTGTAAATGAAATTCTGTTCTGCTTCACTGACATCGAATTGAATCTGAGCTTTCAATAGAATAGGGCATAGTAATACAGTGAATATATAGCCTAGTTTTCTCATACGTTAAAAAATTAAGTCTTGAATGTTCCGAGACAAAAATAGAAGAATTTGCATCGGATACACATTATCAAATACTTATTTTACTTTCAATTTGAACTGATTTAGTGGAATATAATGTGTTTTACCGCCACTCATTTCAGATTGATACAACACAAATTGATGTACAGTAAAATCAGCACTCTTAAAGTCTAAATGTTGCTGAATGGCTAATGGTTTTTTGTAGAAACGAGCAAGTGTAACATGTGGTATCCACAACCTGTTTTCATAATAAGCATGATTGATTAATGCCTGTGCAATTGCTTGTTGAAGTTGAATCAGTGAGGAATTTGCTTTGTATTTAGCCCATATCATCCGGGGACTATTTTGAGGTTTGAACTGTAGTTTTTCAAATGTGAGTGTNGACGNAGTAAACTGCTGTNCTACACGTTCCAAAGCCTTATTAATNTCNGGAATGAGGCTTTCGTCTACTTCTCCCAAAAAGAGTAAAGTGATGTGGTAATTGTAAGGGTCTGTCCATTTGAGTTTAAGAGGAGTTTCTTGCCGGCTAACCCAAGTAGCTAACTCAGCAGTTATTGCTTTAGGAAGAGGAANACCAATGAACAAGCGCATGGTTGCAAATATGAGAACAAAAAAACACCTGTAGTAGCTACTACAGGTGCTTCAACACATTTACTTTAAATTAATTGAATGATTAAAAACTAACGAGCTATCTGAAACATTCCGTTATTGACAGTNCCGTTGCTAGATGTNTTTAAAATATACACACCATTGGGTAATTCATTCACACTTAAGTTAAATAAATTACCTCCGNCATTTTGAAGATACCCTTTGTCTACTTGATTGCCATTGATGTTATAAACTTGATACTCAACTGTTCCTTCAACATCGTTTTTCATTTCAATGTTGATTTCACTCTGGCTNCTTGGATTGGGGTAAATGTTTAAAGTCTGATTGGTATTCAAATCTAAGTCAGNCTTATCTTCTTGTTTAGAGTTACCTGTACCATTGTCATTAATTGTTTTAAGCTCAGGGCTTACTTCGCCATCGCACTCAATATNTNCACAATAGCTTAATGTACAACACTCATCTTCAATATCAAGAATAACNGTTAAACAAACTTGNCCGCTGGTAACTGTATGCGTAGGGTTTTCTTCTGTACTAATTGTACCGTCACCAAAATCCCAGTAATAAGCTAGAACAGGAACCGTATTGCCTATAACAGAAGGNGAGAAGGTGTATGAACAATCGCCACACTCACTTTCTGTGTACGTAAAAGAAACTTCACCTTCACATACTTCTTCACATTCTTGGTCAATAACAATTTCAGTACAGTAAGTTGATGTACAACATTCTTCACCGTCATAAGCGGTTACNGTAAGACATACTTCATACATACCTGCTAAATCGTAAAAATGAACAGGACTTGCTTCGTTTGAAGTNGCTCCGTCACCAAATTCCCAATGGTAGTTCACTATTGTTGTAGTTGNACCGGAATATGAATAATCGTAGAANGTTGCNTTACAATTATCGATTTCATATTCAAACAAGGCTTGGACTTCACACGGATCTGGTTCAGGTTCTTCGTTTGCAGTACAGTAATAAAATTCATCCATTGCGAACCCGGCTCCTCTGGCAGGGTTTCCTATGTATGTAAAAACAAGGTAATCGATAGGTCCGCTCGTGTTAATTTCCCAATACTTTGCGGTAGCATCAGCAGCAGTATTGTTTACACCACCGTTAAAAGGTGTAACACTAGGACAAGATGTACACAAATTCCAATNATCTGAAAGTACGTAGATGGTTTGATCTATAACAGTTGATCCATTAACATAAGCATCAATTTGCCATCCTTCTTGTAAGGTATCAGTACCGTCTAAGTCAATAATGTAACCAGAGGCACTGTCACATGAAATACAATCTTCATAGTCAATAACAAGTGCTTTTGGATTTATATTAGCACCGGCTACATCATCGCATAAGAAAAAGCAACCTTCGTCAACACCAGCACTGTTAGGAATGTCATATGAGCCANAAGTTCCNTTACAAGATACTCCTTTGGTAGTTGAATAANAAGAATAGGANTTTACAAAAGCATAATTTGAGCCTCCAACTTCTGCATACATTGGTACATCCGGACTTCCTANAGAATCATGATAAAACTGAATACAATAGTTGTCAGAAAAATAAACATTATCAATAGGATCTCCTTCAACGGGAACATGGCCATTAATGTATTCAAAGTCAACTAAGTTGGCTGAAGTTTGAGCCTTTGCTACCGAAAAGCCCATTATTAAAATAATAAAGAATAAAAATGATTTTTTCATGGGTGAATTTTTTTTAATGATGAAGTGTAAATGTGTTTAGTTATGGTAGTTATAGGGTATTAGATATCCATGAGTATGATAATGTGAAAAAATGAGATCAATTCATGAATAAATAGTTCTGTTATAGAAGGTAAACAGAATGGGATATAAAAAAGAAATTAGGTGGAGGTTGTATTAATTGAATATAAAATGTAATAAAACAAGAATAAAAGGATAGATAATAGAAGTGTAGTGTTTTCATCTAGGGTTTAAGGTTTAGAGTTTGTAATGAGGTGAAAATTAGGGAAATAAAACTAGATGTAATATTGAGTGATTTAATTGTTGATGTAACGCTGTAGGGATATACTTAGTGTTTTGAATGAAAGGTTAGAATCCGATATCTAAATGATAATAGGATAAGAAGTAGACGTTATTGCTATATTATAGAAGGGGTAAAATAAATAAAATAGAAACAGTTTTATTTTGAAATAAATGAATGGCTATATGCAATTATATCAGCTTATTTATTCTGAATAATTCTTTAACTGTATTGTTAATGTTCTGCAATGTACCAGTTATAAATTTCTTTCAATCGTTTTTTGAAACTGAGCATAAAGAGCTTGTAAAGGCATAGGCAGTGATGCTGTCAAAAACAGTTTTACTGTTTTATCTTTGCACCATGAGTAGATCGAAAGAGGAGTTTTACGCAGATTTGAAGTTGAAGTTAAAGGATGTAACCGACTTTCCTGCGTTATACATGTTTAAATTTATCATACCTAATGATAACCACAAACTGGCTCAAACTGAGGCTTTGTTTGGTCCTGAAGCTCAGGTTACTATACGTAAATCAAGAAACGGAAATTACCTTTCGGTTTCGGCTAAAGAAGTAATGGTTAGTGCACAAAGTGTTATTGATCGTTATAAAGAAGCCGAAAAAATAGAAGGTATTATCCAGTTATAATACCGCTTCTTAGTCTTCTAACTCTATAAAATAACCACTGTATTTGCGCAGGTTAATAACAGTATTGTCATTAAAGATGAGGTATTGACCGCGAATTCCGTTGAGCGTTTTTTCAATGGTTGGATCTTTATCTAAGTTGAGGCTTTTCACTTTTGTGGGATATTCATTTACAGGGTAATGCATTTCATAAATGGTATCGTCATCCGAATAGAAGTCTTGCAACGGATCTGGAATATAATCTCCCAATTCTTCTTTGCGTTCCAGTAAATCTTCACTGGCATCTACTTCGTTTTTTAGCATGCGTTGCCAAGGTGTCTTATCAGTAATGTAATCTTTCAACGCTACTTCAATTAAGCCCGCTTCATGACGGTTGTCTGTTTCAGCCAGTTTAATGGCTTTCCATGCTCCCTGATCAATCCAGCGGGTTGGAACCTGAGTAGATCTTGTAACGCCTACTTTTACACCGCTTGTTAAAGCCAAATATACAACATGAGGTTGCACGTGGTGCTCCAGTTCCCATTGTGGATCGCGACCTTTTCCAAGNTGGCCTTCACACAATTCCGGGCGGATAATGCATTCTGAATTCATAGGAGAATCGCGAAAACAAGGATAGCAGAAACCTTGACCAAATGCCTTTTTTGTTAATCGGCCACAGGCCACACAGTTAATTTGTCCGGTAAAATGAAGGTGAATAGACTTACCGATAAAATNATTCATAGAAATGGCATCGTCTCCCAATTGNAGTGTGTAGCTAATAGGATCCGNAAGTTCGGCTTTCATTTTTTTTAAATTACCGCTGTGCTTCATCGCTTCATTTTTGATTCTTTTGCAAAACTAAAAGAATTGTGTCCGCATGGAAATCCAAATTAAAGACGATTATATCGAATTGATNAAACTCCTTAAAATTGCTAANCTNGTGATGAGTGGAGGTGAGGCGAAAGCNGTTGTAGNCGAAGGNCTTGTATTGGTAAATGGTGAAGTAGAGTTGCGCAAACGCAAGAAGNTGGTTCCNGGTGATGAAGTTGATTTTGAAGGCTATATTGTCAAAATCGTAAAATAANCTCTTTTGTTCTGAACCAATAACCGCATTTGAGGTTTATACCTCAGTTCGAAACCAAAAGGAAACTCAACGCCTTGAAGTATACAAAACTTGCTCGCATTGTTCTCGTTGCCATCGTGCTTATCACATTGGCATTGATTTATCCCATTACGCAATTGCGTTTTGATTATGANTTTGAGAGCTTTTTCCCCATTGGAGATCCNGAATTAGAGTTTTACGATCAGTTCAGAACTGAGTTTATGCCCGACAATGATTTNATTCTTGTTGGACTTGAAAATGAATCNGGAATATTTGACACAGAATTTTTACAGCAAGTAGAACANCTTTCAGATGCTTTAAAGAAGGTAAAGTACATTACACAAGTTACTTCTCCTACAGCCTTAAANCAGTTAATTATAGGACCTTTAGGCCCCATTGAAGTACCTTATCTACATCCCGATAATCCTGAAAAGCTAAAAAGCGATTCTGCCCGAATTTACCAATCGGATTACTTGGTGGGCTCTCTCTTTTCTACCGATGGCAAAGCNTTGTGCATTACACTNCAAACAGAACCCGATTTATCGAAGAAAGAAAGTGATGAAGTAGTGGAGTTGTTAGATAATGTTTATCAGCAATTTCACTTTGATGCCATGCATGTTGCNGGAAGGGTAAANGGNCAAAAATATTTTGTGGATAAAATGAANTTCGATTTATCCATTTTCGTTGCCAGTTCTATNTTTTTATTGGTGGTTTTCTTGTGGTTNACTTACCGTTCTTTATGGGGTGTTTGGGTTCCGGTAACGGTAGTTTTATTGGCCATTATATGGTTATTGGGCTACATGAGTTTGGCCGGAAAATCGTTAGATCTGTTAACGGTATTGTTACCCACCATTTTNTTTGTAGTAGGAATGAGCGATGTGGTTCACATTCTCACCCGTTANTTNGAAGAATTGCGCAACGGACAATCAAAANTTGAAGCGGTAAAGATTACGTTTAAACACATTGGAGCNGCTACNTTTTTAACGTCATTAACNACTGCNGTTGGTTTCTTGACGNTACTTACAGCNAACATTATTCCGGTAAGGCAATTTGGAGTTAACACTGCCATAGGTGTATTTCTGGCCTTTTTANTNGCTTTCTCTTTGCTGCCTTCCATTTTATTGCTGTTTAAAAAGCCCAAGATTGCTCAAAATCAAAACGAGCAATTGTTTTGGAATCAACGCATGCACAAGCTGTTTCGATTTACCCTAAAAAACAAGAAAAGTATTCTGGGAATTGCTGGTTTGCTAGTGGTGGTNTCTCTTGTTGGAATTTTACAAATTAAGGTAGACAATTACCTGATGGAAGACCTTTCNGANGACGATCCNCACCGACAAGATTTTGAGTTCTTTGAAGATAAATTTGCTGGAGTTCGTCCGTTTGATGTGGCTGTGTGGGTAAAAGATTCAACCCAAACGTTGTATGATCCTGAAGTGCAAGAAGAGTTAGATAAACTGGAGGGTTACCTGAAAGATCAGTTCTCCATTCGCTTTATCACTTCTCCATTAACATTTTCGAAAACCATTAATCAAGCCTACAATGGGGGAGCGGCAGAAGCTTANCNACTTCCCGAAAATGAGAGAGGCTATAAGCGNATAAAAAGCTTNCTCAAACGATTTAAACAGCGCAAAGAATTTCAGGCATTGGTTACCNAAGATTTAAAGCGAGGAAGAATCAGTGCAAAAATTGAAGATTATGGCGGGCATAAAATGCACGAATTGATGGTAGTGGCAGAGCAAGAACTGGATACTTTGATCGACCCTAATTTAATCGGCTATAANTTTACCGGAATGTCGCTNTTAATNGATAAAAGCAACGAAACATTGGCGGGGAACATGATGTATGGTCTGTTAATTGCTTTTGGAGTTATTGCACTGATTATGGGCGTTTTGTTCAAATCGTTCAGGGTAATTGTAATTACGCTCATTCCCAATATATTACCTCTAATGTTAATTGGTGGTTTNATGGGTTTTACCGGAATAGATTTGAAAGTGAGTACATCCATCATTTTNACNATTGCTTTTGGAATAGCGGTAGATGATACCATTCACTACATGAGTAAGTTAAGAATGGAACTCAACAAAGGGAAATCATTGGCTTATGCTTTAAAGCGCAGTAGCATATCTACAGGAAAAGCCATTACAGTAACCAGTATTATACTGTGCTCTGGGTTCATAACACTTATTCTAAGTGACTTTATGAGTACCTATTACATTGGGCTTTTGGTGAGCATGACATTGGTATTTGCAGTAATATCAGACCTGATGCTTTTACCAGTATTGTTGATGCTTTTTTACCCGCGTAAAAAATTGAAGAATAAAAATAGAGTAGAGAGATAATAATTACCCGCGAAGGTTCTTACCCTCAAAAGCTTCAAATTTTTCAATCCATTCTTGAGGAACAGGTGCAGAAGTATTGTTCTTTACATCAAAACAAACGAGAATCGTTTTTCCTTCAGCAGCTACAATGCGTTCTCCTGCTTCGGTTTCAATCTCCATGTTGAAATTTACCTCAATGCTTTTGCTTCCNATTTTAGCNGTTTCAATACCCGCAAAAACTTTGTCGTGCAAGTGAATAGGACGCATNTAATTGATTTCGTTACGAGCAACTAAAACGCTAAATACTTGCCAATCTCTGGGTTTACCAATTACTTGATTAAAATACTCGATACGGCCATGTTCTGTTAGCGTGAAATACACTGAGTTATTCACGTGAGCCATAGTATCTAAATCGCGAAAGCGTATTGTGAGAGGGGTATAAAACTTCATAGTATATAGTTGNGCCTGCCGCTGCTGTTAAATTTTAGGATTGAGCCTGTTCTTCCTGATCTTCATCTAATTCAGAAAAGACGCTGTTTTTACTCTTAAACTCAGGAACA
Organism: Crocinitomicaceae bacterium; assembly: GCA_002705995.1. GTDB lineage: Bacteria > Bacteroidota > Bacteroidia > Flavobacteriales_G > Salibacteraceae. Next base: position 137,888 of record PAJI01000025.1, read on the forward strand.
ATCTGNTTCATTTTGCGCACAATTTCCAAGTTGTTTTGAGTATTATAGCTCGCAATAAGATCATCAATAAGCGGATTGAAAACTTCGTATTCGCAAGCGCGTACCTTGGCAATCATAATTTTAGGATGATGCGTTTTTAACGTGTTTTCTTCGTTGGCCAGTAACTCTTCATAAAGTTTCTCTCCGGGACGTAATCCTGTGTATTTNATCTTAATGTCTTCNTCTACAACTAACCCGGAAAGTCGGACCATTTTTTTCGCCAAATCCAAAATTTTAACCGGCTCACCCATGTCGAAAATGAATATTTCACCTCCTTTTCCCATCGTTCCNGCTTCCAATACCAACTGACATGCTTCAGGAATGGTCATAAAAAAGCGAATAATATCGGGGTGAGTAACCGTAATAGGACCTCCGGCTTCAATTTGCTTTCTAAAACGAGGAATAACCGAACCNTTAGATCCCAATACATTTCCAAAGCGTGTGGTAATGTATTTGGTNTGTTCAGCCACCGTATTCTTGCTTTGCGCATAGATTTCGGCAATACGCTTTGAAGCACCCATTACATTGGTAGGATTTACNGCCTTATCGGTAGAGACCATTACAAACTTTTTCACCTTGTGCTTGTCTGCTAGGTCTACCANGTTTTTAGTTCCTTGAATGTTGGTTCGAATCGCTTCTGGCGGATTGTTCTCCATTAACGGAACATGCTTATATGCAGCAGCATGATAAACAATTTGTGGCTTGTATTTCTTAAAAATGGCATNCAAACGNTGGTATTCTCGAATATCAGCAACNACTACCTGAATAAGTCCATTGCCAAACTCATCAGCAATTTCATGTTCTACTTCATAAATAGGAGATTCGGCTTGATCGAGTAAAATAATCTTCTCTGGACTGTATGTTGCAATTTGACGAACAATCCCCGAACCGATTGAACCTGCTGCTCCGGTAATTAAAACCACGTTACCATTNAGCTCATCACTNACATTGTCTTGGTCAAGCTTAATTTGCTTTCTTCCCAATAAGTCTTCAATCTTAACCTTTTCAATCTTGTTNACGTTAAAATTATCGGTAATCCAGTCTTGAACTTTGGGAATGGTAAATGCTTTAACGTTGTATTTCAAAGCGAGGTCAACCAGTTCTGTTTTTCGCTTNACAGGCATGTCGGCAGCTAGAATAAACTGATCGGGTGGAGTAGCAGCAAANAAAGCCTCCATATCATCCAGTCCNATCACCTTAGCGCCTTCAAGAGACTTCCCGATTTTAGATTTGTTCTCGTCTACAAAAGCCATGAAATTGATGTTCTTATCAACAACACGTTCCATTGCTCTTTTTACCGAAATTCCACTTTCNCCGGCACCGAAAATAACTACGTTGACTTTCTCCTGAGAGCTGCGCATAATTTCTTGGTAAAGCAATTTAATGCCTACCCTNAAAGACCCCATGAAAAAGAACGTGAGTAAAAATTCAATAATAAGTACAGAAAATGGAGTAATGAAAANNTTNTCAACAAGATAATAGCGAATCAAGTTAGAGGNAAATAAGACAANCGTACCAAAAAATGAGGCTAGAAAAATACGTTGAAAATCGGTGATAGAAGTGTGGCGTACAATGCCTGTATAAGTTCTNAAAACCAAAAAGCCAATGAGTCTTATTGTTAAGACAAGACCAAAAGACAATGGGAAGGTGGCAAACTCATTATCAGGAATCGAAAAATTGAAACGTAAAAGAAATGCAGTGGCTAAAGAAAGAGCCGTAATACCNAGGTCAATAACGAGTACAATCCACCGGGGCGTGTTTTTATCTTGCTTGAGTAGTACCATTTTCAGTTTTTTCTCTCTTGGGCTTCAAATATATGCCTACCTGTTGGAAGAACCTATCCAAATTTATTTNTATGTGAGGTGTAATTATATCTTTGCACGATTGAAAAGATATGAAATGAAGGATATTGCGTTAAAAGAGAAGCACTTAGCTCTAGGTGCCAAAATGGTTCCATTTGCAGGATACAACATGCCACTTCAATACTCGGGTTTAACAGATGAGCATTTAGCTGTGCGAGCATCTGTAGGTGTATTTGACGTATCGCACATGGGAGAATTTTTTGTGCGCGGAGAAGAAGCTGCCCATCTCGTTCAACGCATTACAACNAATGACGTTTCTAAATTAACACCCGGAAAAATTCAGTATTCATGCATGCCTAACGGTAAGGGCGGTATTGTAGACGATCTATTGGTTTACTGCATGGCTGAAAACGAATACATGTTAGTGGTTAATGCTTCTAACATTGATAAAGACTGGGATTGGATTCAAGAGCANAACAGTTATGAAGCNCAGATGAACAATGCTTCTGANGATTTATCTCTTTTAGCTGTTCAAGGACCAAAAGCTGCGGAAGCTATGCAGTCGCTTACAGCAATTGATTTGGAGGGTATGACCTANTATACCTTCGAAAAAGGTGTATTTGCAGGAGTAGATGGAGTAATTGTTTCGGCAACAGGATATACCGGTGCCGGAGGGTTTGAAATTTATGTTCCTAACGAGCACATCGAAACGGTATTTGAAGCTGTGATGAAAGCCGGTGAAGCTTATGGAATTAAGCCAGCAGGTTTAGGAGCAAGAGATACATTACGTCTTGAAAAAGGTTTTTGCCTTTACGGGAATGATATAGATGACACAACATCACCTATTGAAGCAGGCTTAGGGTGGATTACTAAGTTTGTTGATGGGAATGATTTTATTGATCGCGCTTTTTTAGAGCAACAAAAGGCAGACAAACCTTCTCGAAAATTGGTTGCTTTTGAAATGGTAGATAAAGGAATTCCGCGTCACGATTATGAAATAACCGATGCAGACGAAAACATCATTGGCCGCGTTACCTCAGGAACAATGTCTCCATCGTTAAAGAAGGCAATTGGATTGGGATATGTAAATGTTCCGTTCAATAAACTTGATACCGAGATTTACATCCAAGTAAGAAAGAAGTCTCTTAAGGCTAAGGTGGTAAAGTTGCCTTTTCTATAAGTAAATGAGTAGGTTATCTACTCGGATAATTTAAGGTCATGTCAAAAATTGAAGTGAGTTTTACACCGGAAAACTATTCGGTGTACGAAAATAAAGACAGCATTGTTGTTGTAACCGATATCCTTCGTGCTACATCTGCAATCTGCACAGCACTTGAAAATGGTGCAAAAGAAATTATTCCTGTTTCTACTGTTGAAGAAGCATTGGAATACAAAGAAAAAGGATTTCTGGTTGGAGCAGAACGTAATGGAGAGCAGTTGGAAGGATTTGATTTTGGAAACTCTCCATACAGCTACATGCGTCCTGATTTAAAAGGGCAGAGCATTGTCTTAACTACAACAAACGGTACAAGAGCCATTAACATGGCAAAAGAGAGCTACAAAGTAATTATTGGAGCTTTTACCAATTTGTCTCAGGTTGTTCGCTGGCTTTCTGCCCAAGATAAAGACATTATAGTGCTTTGTTCTGGTTGGAAAGGAAGGTATAACCTTGAAGATACGTTGTTTGCCGGGGCGTTAACCCAAGAGTTGAGTAACACAGGTTGCCTTTCTGAAATAGAAGACAGTGCATTGTCGGCTATGTATTTATACAACCTCGCCAAAGACGATCCGTATAAATTCCTGATGAATTCATCGCACCGCAGACGTTTAAAGCGCTTAAATCTTAAAGAAGATGTGCGTTACTGTTTACGCATTGATTTGGCTTCTGTGTTGCCGGTTTACGACAATGGCAGACTTGTGCCAATGGACATTGGAGAAGAAGTGACCAAGGCCAAAGTCGGTTAAATAACTTTTACATTTCAAAGAACTTTAGAGAAGAATCATTGGCCTCAGGCGAATGATTCTTCTTTTTTATACGCTTGTACCTTCAGGTACATCGAGCTGTAGAAAACGTTAAATCCGACTACTAATGCGGTAATAATTGTAACCCAGCTGTCTATGGTTGTAATTCCGGCATCGGTAAGAGAATAGAGCAGAGCCCCTCCCATAAAAACAGACCGGAAAATCTCTAGTGCAATTGCCCAGTTTTTTCCTTCTAAAATTCCGCTCCATGAAATGACCATGAGGAAAATAGCAGCGGAAAGCAAAACACGATGATAGTAGGCTAACGGAAGGCTAAGGTTAATGGTGATGAAAATCAAAACCATGGCAAGTGCTACTTGTACAATCAAGTATGCTTTTGAGTTTGAAAACGGTGTGCTTTCATACTTTACTTGTTGACTTTTATTGTAGCCTAAAGCACTGTCTCCATATGGAGGTAAACCTCTTGGTCTCCAACCTAATGGCATAAACCAAATGCGGATTTTATCCCAGAAATAAGGAGCTGCCACAGCATCATCCCACAATTGTTTCCAAAACTGAAAATTGATGTAAATCGGATTCCAGGTTTTGGGAGGGTGGGTAACCCCATAGCAAACTTCTTCACCCTCTGGCTCAAAAGAACCAAACCACTTGTCCCAAACAATAAGAAACTCAGAGAAATTCTTATCAAGGTATTGTGGGTTTACACCATGATGAACACGATGGTGGGAGGGCGTTACAAACAGTTTTTCAATCCAGCCCATTTTATTGATGTAAGCTGTGTGGTGCCAATAAGCTAGTAATAAATGAATGGCAGCAATAGCATAAACAGCATCCGGAGAAAAACCTACCACAACTAAAATCCAGTCGAAGAAAAGGAACTGAAATAACCGTTGTGTAAAGCTTGCACGAATACCTACCGATAGGTTCATTTCTTCAGAAGAGTGGTGAGGCATATGGGCAGCCCAAAAGATATTGATGGTATGCCCTAAACGGTGAAACCAATAGAAAACAAAATCTTGCAATAACAATAATAGGATGCCGGTATACCAAGTGAACGGAATATGAAAAGGAGTGATTTCATGCAGAAATCCATACCATTTGTAGACAAAAAAAGCAACTGCAAGGTTTACACATTGATTGGCAATTCCAGTTCCTAAATTGGTGACTGTATCCTGAAACGGATATTTGCCATTTCTCAACCTCCAAGTGACAATGATTTCGAGTAAGAGGAGCAAAATTACCAACGGTGTAATCAGCGCATATATATTCATGATTGTTTGGTTTTAGGAAAAATTCTAAATCCAAAACTAATTTGAGAATGCGTTTGAAAGCACTGATTTTACTGACTTGTGGTGAAATGTGGTGTTTTTGTGGTGAATATTACGCTCTAGTATTTACTCAACACGTTTTGGTACGAATTTGAAACAGGAATGGCTTCACTTACTTCTTTTACCAATAAGGTAGGTTTTGATTTTGTGCCAGATTTTTGAACAATGTTTTCTACGTTTATAGCATAAGAACGGTGGCAACGTTGCAGCGGTTCAACCTGATTGATTAAAACGGAAATTTTCTGACGCAAAAGTTTTGAAGTGACTTTCTCTTGTTTCAGGTAAACTACTTTACAATAATTGTTTTCAGATTGAACGTAAAGCAAATCTTCAACAGGAATTTGAAGTATTTCGTTTTTACCATTTCCTTCTAGAGTGATCGTTGTTGCGCCAACACTTTTTGGGTTTTCCGTTTTAGAAGTAGGAGTGGTTAGTATGCTGAAATTACGTCCAAAATAAATGAGTGGTAAAACAATAAGCGCAAAGGGAACAACAATTCTTAAGGTGTAGGAGACGTAGGCATGAAGGTTAAAGTCAATCGCTTTAATAATTACTAAATCATACCAGTAAATAGCTAAAGACCCACTGAGGAAAAGCAACGAAAAAAAGGCAATGGTATGGCTCTGTCGTTTTGTTTTAATACGCTGATAAATAACGCGTTCAATAATTGAAGCGATGGTGTAACACACCATAAAACAAATGCTATACCCCAGCACTAAAATCTTTCGACTTTCTCCGGTTTTAAAAGGTTCTAGAAATACGGTAATAAACGCTATAAAAGCCGTAGTCATCAACCCAATGATGAGCGAACGTTTGAGCGTACATGTAGGTGTATTGTTTCTTAAAATAGTAAGCATAGCCTTTGTTTCTCTAATGAATTGTAAAATAAGGAAAAAATCCTAAAACTTCGGGTGGAATAGCATTCGAAAGATTACAAAATCACAATAAGTGTTAACCTCACATACGCAGAAAATAAATTACTGCGTTATTAAAAGATAAACTTCAAATCTACTCGTAAATGAAACGCTTCCAAACACTTCTAATCACTCTTGGTACCGCATTATTTTTCGCAACATTATTTTACCATCGTTCATGGGGATTGAACATGCTTCTTTTTCAAGGTGTTCTTTTACTTGTTCCTGTTTTTACGAAACAGATGATATGGAAAAGTAAAACACAAAGAGCGTTGTTCTTTACAGCGTTATTGATGGCTGCAGTGGCTTTTTACAACCATTCTACAGTGGCCTTTTTTATGAGTTGGGTGGGCTTGTTCTTATTCGGAGTAGCACTTTTAGATCAAAGGGTTTATTCGATGCATTTGATCTTTCTCAGCTGGCTAATTTCATTTCCATATGGAATCGTTCGGCTATTCAAAAAAATCAGATTCGCACTAGGACAAATAGGTTTGCCTTTCAATAAAGTAAGAAGGTTAACACTCTATATTCTTCCGCTGGGAATTATCCTTGTTTTCTTATCGATCTATTCCAATGCTAATCCGCGATTTGGAACTTATACGGCATCTTTTTTTGATGGAATAGAGCAATTGATGAGCACATTCTTTGAGCACTTAAACTGGACAATGACAGGGTTATTTTTGCTAGGGCTCATTATTTCGGGAACTTACTTTATGGGATATATCCCAGATTCATACATTAACCGAGATCGGTTTGATTCTGGTGTATTGTTGAGAAAGAAGCGCAAGCCGTTTTTTAAAATAAAAACGATGGGATTGAAACGCGAGCGTATGGCAGCGATATTTACTTTTTCAGTTTTGAACATCATGTTGCTTTTACTACTTGTTACAGAAATGCAAGAAGTGTGGTTTGGCTTTGTGTGGGAGGGAGAGTACCTTAAAGAGTTTGTGCATGAAGGTATGTATCAGCTTATTTTCTCCATTTTAATCTCGATGGCACTTGTGCTTTACTTTTTTAGAGGAAATCAGAATTTTTTACAGGGATCAAAAACGCTGAAAATTTTAGCCTATACGTGGATAGGGTTAAATGGTTTACTTGTGATTTCAGTAGGCATCCGCGATTTTTATTACATCCAGTATTTTGCTTTAGCCTATAAACGCATTGGAGTCATCTTTTTCTTGTTGGCATGTATGGTAGGGCTGTGGAGCATTTTTGTAAAAGTAAATCAGCGAAAGAACGCCTTGTTTTTGTTGAGGGTCAATAGCTTTTCTGCCTATTTTATTTTGTGTGTAATGGCATTGTTCAACTGGGATGTGATTATTGCAAAGTATAACTTCAAAAACTTCGGAAACTCAATGGTAGAATTGGACTATATGTCTCAGCTGAGTAACAAGGCCTATCCTTACTTAATTCAGTCAGAAAAAGAACTGAAGGGCAAACAAATGAAACAGCAGCGAATGTTAGACATATCGTCTTCTTCGTTTGAGCGCAAATACATGGACTCAGAAACCTATGCTGATATGTTAAAAAACAAGATCAATACTTTTACTTATGAGTGGGAAACAAAAGATTGGCTGGAGTGGAATCCGGCAGAAGCAAAAGCCTACGCTCAATTAAAAGCAATGGAAGAGCAATAGAAAAAGCAGGTGAGGGGGTAAGGAACAATTCCTTACCCTTTTCTTGCAATTACTTTTTGGGCAGCTTCAACTACATTGGAAGCATCAAGCCCGTATTTTGTCATCAGTTGAGCAGGAGTACCAGACTCACCAAACTGATCGTTAACAGCAATAAATTCTTGTGGAGCTAAGTGTTTTCTAGTCAACAGCTGGGCAATAGAATCGCCTAAACCACCATTCATTTGATGTTCTTCAGCAGTAACCACACAGCCTGTTTTGGCAACTGATTTAAGAACTGCTTCTTCGTCCAGAGGCTTAATAGTGTGAATATTGATAACTTCAGCATTAATGCCTTTTTCGGCCAACACTTTGGCTGCTTCTAGAGCTTCCCATACCAAGTGACCGGTGGCAATAATTGAAACATCAGTGCCTTCTTTCAAAACAATGGCTTTACCGATTTCAAAAGTCATGTCTTCAGGAATAAAAACCGGAACCTTTGGACGACCAAAGCGCAAGTAAACAGGACCTTCATACTCTGCAATGGCTAAAGTAGCGGCTTTTGTTTGGTTATAATCACATGGATTAATGACAGTCATGCCCGGAAGCATTTTCATCAAACCAATGTCTTCCAGAATTTGGTGGGTTGCACCATCTTCTCCTAATGTTAGACCGGCATGCGAAGCACAGATTTTTACATTTTTTCCAGAGTAGGCAATCGATTGTCTGATTTGATCGTAAACACGTCCGGTTGAGAAATTGGCAAATGTTCCGGTAAACGGAATTTTACCGCCAATGGTTAAACCTGCAGCAATTCCCATCATGTTGGCTTCTGCAATTCCAACCTGGTAAAAACGACCGGGATGTGCATCTGCAAATGCATTCATTTTCAAAGAACCTGTAAGGTCTGCACACAATGCAACCACATTAGGATTTTCATATCCTAATTGAGCTAATCCAGCGCCAAATCCTGAGCGCGTATCTTTTTTCTCGGTGTAAGAATATTCCATGTCTCTGTTATAATTTCACCATTTCAGATTGCCCTGAAACGATTGTAAAATTCTTTTCTCTTGTAAATTTAGTATCCATTGAAACAGCAGGGCGAAGAACAACTTTGTAATTTCCCGGCTGTAAGTCAAATGATTGTGAACGCAATGTAGGGTCTAAGTTAATGACCCATTCTAATTTATTGTTGACAATTTGATAAATGCCACCATATCCCGGTTGGTTTACACCTATGGTAATTAAGCCTGCGGCAGGAATTTCTACAGTAGTGGTATGACTTTGTTTGATTTCAACGGCATTGATGTATGTTCTTGGAAGTGTTAAGATTTCCAAGTCATATTCGCCAACAATGTACTTTTCGGTTTCCCCTAACTGTTGCACATTAATGGTCTGCATTTCACCCGTTTTACGGATAATGGCATTGGGTAAATCAAAGTTTTTGGCACCATTTTTTTTGAGTTCCAACATTCCTTGCGGAGCGTCTACGGCAATAATGTTGTGTGTGCCCGGAATGAGCTTAATCTCTTCTTTCGTTACCGGGGGAATGGTGTGTACCACCAAATCATAATCGGTAGACGGATCAATGTAGATTGTATCCGGTAACCCTCTTGAGTTTAATGTATGGATGTAGTTGTAATCATCGTGTTGAGTAAAACGGTTGTAAAACGTCATGTTTACATTCGTCTCAATCGGATTGCCATTAATATCAAGCAAGTTGACCTGAGCGGTAGTGTTGTTCATGGCTTGCGAGATCACAATGTTCAATACATTTTTAAAGACCTTTTCATTGGTAGCGTCAAAGTAATTACCAATGCATTTGAAGGTNTTCTTAAAACTCTCGTCCAATCCAATTCCAATAACAAAAGGCTTTACAATAATGCCTTTTTCTTGTAGAGCACGACTAATCGCGCAAGGGTCTCCATCACATTCTTCAATACCGTCAGTAATTAAAATAATGATGTTTCTNCAATTGGTGCATTCCGGAAAATCACGTGCGGCTTTTTCAAGCGTTAACGCAATTGGCGTAGTTCCTTTTGGACGAATGGTTTGTAGTTTATCTTTAATGTTTAATGCATTCTTTTTGGCAAACGGAACTTCTAGCTTGGTGTCGTTACAATCNTGACCGTATTTTAAAGGTGTTTGATGNCCGTATACACGCAGTGCCATTTCTACTTCAGTATTGGCTAAAGAATCTAANGCCTGAGAAAGTAATTTATTGGCGACTTCATGTTTTACACCACTTTGCCATTTGGCATTCATGGAGTTTGANGCATCGTAAATGAACAAAATACGTGTTGGNCCAGGTTGATTTTGCGCTAATAACGCATTCATCCCACCAAAAAAGAGTAGAAAAATTATAGAGAATAAATACCTCATGTATTAATAATCGCCAAGCGTTTCTTCTAACTGTCCTAAAGCTGTGGCCAATTGCTCATCATTAGGAGCAACTCCGTGCCATTTGTGCGATCCCATCATGAAATCAACACCTTGGCCCATTTCTGTTTTCATTAAGATAACAATTGGCTTGCCATTTCCTGTGCGGTCNATAGCAGCTTGCATAACATCTGTTAATTCCTGCATATTGTTACCATCCATTTCCATGACTTCCCATCCAAAAGCTTCAAATTTGGCACGTAGATCGCCCAGAGCCATTACATCTTCAACGTCACCGTCAATCTGTCTATTGTTCCAGTCAACAGTAGCAATGTAATTATCAATCTTATTGTGAGCGGCATACATTACAGCTTCCCAAATTTGACCTTCTTGTAACTCACCGTCTCCGTGAAGTGAGAAAACCAATTTATCTTCACCGTTTAATTTTTTGGTAAGCGCAGCACCAATGGCTACAGACATACCTTGTCCNAGNGAACCAGAAGCAATGCGAATTCCCGGAAGGTTTTCGTGTGTGGTAGGGTGTCCTTGTAAACGAGAATCGATTTTACGGAAAGTATTTAGCTCAGCTACGTCAAAATATCCCGAACGGGCTAAAACACTGTAGAAAACCGGAGAGATGTGTCCGTTAGAAAGAAAGAATAGATCTTCATCTGTTCCGTCCATGTTAAAGTTTTCAGGATTGTGACGCATGAACTTAAAATAAAGTGCCACTAAAAAATCGGCACAGCCCAATGAACCACCGGGGTGACCACTGTTTACGGCATGAACCATACGTACAATATCTCTTCTTACCTGTGATGCGGTTTTTTCAAGTTGTTGAATGTCTGACATGTAACTCACTATAAATTAAACAACATAATTGTTGAGCGCTGCGAAATTAACTTTTTGAAATGGCCTTTGAGAAATTCTGTTGAAAACTTATTTCAATTGTTAATGGAGTAATTCTGTTGAATTAAAATTCCCTTATTGTGAAATTGCTAATTTTGCCGCCCAAATTAAAACAGAACTATGGCGCTAAAATGTGGTATTGTAGGCTTGCCGAATGTGGGTAAATCTACGCTTTTCAATTGTTTATCGAATGCAAAAGCTCAATCGGCAAACTATCCGTTTTGTACCATTGAACCTAATGTTGGAACCATTACTGTTCCTGATGAGCGTTTGGAAAAGTTAGAAGCTTTGGTAAATCCGGAGCGTGTTGTTCCAACGAATGTTGAAATTGTAGACATTGCCGGTTTGGTAAAAGGAGCCAGTAAAGGTGAAGGTCTTGGAAACAAGTTCTTGGGGAACATTCGTGAAACAGATGCCATTATTCATGTTTTGCGTTGTTTCGAAGACGATAACATTACACACGTTGATGGTTCTGTTGATCCGGTAAGAGACAAAGAAGTGATTGATACCGAATTGCAGTTGAAAGACCTTGAAACGGTTGAAGCACGTGCTGCTAANATCAAAAAGAAAGCAGAAACCGGAGATAAAGAAGCGAAGAAAGAATACGACTTATACGAACGCATTACTTCTACNTTAGAGCAAGGTTTNTCTGCTAGAGTAGTGGAGCCGAAGAATGATGATGAAGTGATTATGCTAAGAGAGCTTCAATTGTTGACTTCTAAGCCCATTTTATATGTATGTAATGTAGATGAGGCTTCTGTAAAATCAGGCAATAAACACGTTGATGCTGTTCGTGCNAATGTGGCCAATGAAAATGCNGAAGTAATTGTTCTGGGAGCTGCTATTGAGGCAGATATAACAGAACTTGAAACTTACGATGAGCGCCAAATGTTTTTGGAAGAATTAAGTTTGGATGAGCCTGGAGTAAATGTTTTGATTAAAGCGGCTTACAAACTGTTAAAACTTCAAACGTACTTTACTGCCGGTGTTAAAGANGTGAGAGCCTGGACAATTTCAGCTGGTATGAAAGCACCTCAAGCAGCAGGGGTTATCCACACTGANTTTGAAAAAGGATTTATTCGTGCAGAGGTAATTCATTATGAAGATTACATTCAATANGGTTCAGAGTCTGCTTGTCGCGAAAACGGGAAGTTGAGTATCGAAGGAAAAGAATATGTTGTTCAGGATGGAGATGTAATGCACTTTAGATTTAACGTCTAAAAAAAATTGATCTTAACCTGAAATAAGGATATAAAAAAAGGGATGAGCCTGATGCTTATCCCTTTTTTAGTGTCTTATAAGTTCATNGGGTTACATATCACTGTCTCCACCNTCCATTTCTCCACGATTTCGTCTGCTCATTTCTTCCGTAGCATTCAAACGGTACGTAAACCCTATGATAAACATACGNGGTCTCCATTGGTGTTCTGAGTAGTTGTTGAAGTTGTCTCCGGTAGATCTACTGCGAAATACTCTTGAGTTGAAAACATCATCAATTTTAAAGCTAACCGTAGCATTTCCTTTAAATANCTCTTTGGTTAAAGCTACATTCATGTATGCTGTGTAGTAACGTTTTCCTTGGGCACGTTCTTCAGGAGCTTGATAATTTCCTCTTACCTGGAAAGTATATCCGTTTTTGAAATTCATCATTGAACTCAGCTGTACAGTAGCACTGATGTAGTTGACATCTCTACCGTTTTCAACGTTGCTGGCATTCAGCTGNGCGCCAAAGGTGTTAAGCGTTCCATTTACTTTCCACCATTCGGTGAGTGTGTATGATCCTGTTAATTCTAACCCGTAACTGTGACGCTCTGCAACATTTACAGGCATAGAATAAGTAGTGCTGTCTTCAACAGTACTAATCCATTGGATGACGTTGTATGAATGTCTGTAATAAACAGAAGCATTGATGTTCCATTTTTTACGAAACGATAAAAAGGCAAATTCTACCGAGTTGGTATATTCAGGGTTTACATTCGGGTTACCACTTCTATAACTGTATGGATTCGAATAGCTGAAAAATGGATTCAAATCCCAAAAATTAGGTCTTCGAATTCTTCGGCTATAGCTTAATTGTACAGAATTGATTTTATCTAATTGGTAAGAAACATGAATGGTAGGAAAGGGGTCGACATAATCGCGCTTGTTGCGCTGATCGGTTTCTAATTGTTCCGTTAAAATGTCTGAATATTCTACCCGTACACCGGCTAAAACGCCAAACTTGTTGAACTTCTTGCGGAACATGGCATAGGCGGCATAAATTCCTTCTTCATAATTAAACTTGTTAGACAATCCGGCAATTCTTGTCCATGTGTCTGAAGCATTGTCGTAATCCTCTACATAATAATCGGTTTCAATTACGCGCAAGCTACTTTTAACACCAACCTCAAGAGCTCCATCTCCTTTTAGCGGGTGAACATAATCACTTTGAAAAACAGAATTTTGCTGAAACTCTTCGGTGTAAGTGTGNTGTAAATCGATACCAGAGACAGAGTTNTCAGAAATGTTGTAATACGTTTGCTCTGCATCTGTGTCTTCAATTTCATTCGACTGATTGAAGTTAACTGTGGTAACCCACTCTTGTTTTTCTTTNGCAAANTTTTTGGTGTANTCAAAGCTTAGGTCATACCCATCTTGATCTTCGGCTTCTTCGTTTTTTCGGAAACTGTAAGAAGTAGGAACATCATTTAAATTGGTACCGTCATAATCAACTTCAGCAAGATTNGTTCCGCTAGATGTGCGGTAATTACCAGAAATAGAAAGTTGATTTTTAGTATTGGGTTGAAACTGAAGTCCACCATTAATNCCATGTCGGTTACTCGAACGNGTCATGTCTTCATCTTGNTTTAAAACCTCNCCACCTTCAGTGTCATACGTTTCTCGTTCATCGTAATGAAAACCACCGTTAGAACGGTTTCTAAAAGAGTACCCTCCGCTAAAGGTCCATTTTCCTCTTTGGTGGCTCAGNTTAGCCGATCCGCTAAACATTTGCGGATACCCGGCAGAAAGTGATAAAACACCATTTGTACCGGGCTTTTTCTCTTCTTTAAGNATGATGTTNATGATTCCTGAAACNCCTTCNGCATCGTAGCGNGCACTGGGGTTGGTAATGACTTCAACNCGCTCAATTTGATCGGCAGGTAACATTTGCAAAGCCTCAGATCCNCTNATGCCAACCAAACCGCTTTGTTTTCCATTAATAAGGATNCGCACATTCGAATTACCGCGTAAAGAAACTTCACCTTCAGCATCTACAGTTACAGAGGGAACGTTTTCNAAAATATCCGTAGCTGTTCCTCCAATAGANCTAAGNTCTTGACTCACCTCAAAGCTTTTTTTCTCAAGGCTTAGCGCTACCTGACTTCTTTCAGCTTCTACAACAGCCTCTTTCAGTAGTTCTGCTTTGCTTTCAATAGCAACCGTACCAATGTTAAGGCTTTTGCGTTGTTGTCCAATTGTAAANGGACCTTTGTTTATGGCTGTGTAACCAATAAACTCAATTTGAAAATAATAAGACCCGGNAGCTACTTCGATGTTAAAATTTCCGGAAATATCGGTGATAGAGCCTCCGGCTAATGAAGAATCACTGGTTGAAAAAGCAGAAACTGTTGCAAATTCTAACGGAGCACTGTTGGCAGCNTCAACTACAGTTCCTTTNACCGGATATTTTTTTCCGGATTGTCCATAAGATAAAGATGGTAGAATGAGTGGGATAAACAGTAGAATGAAAAAAAAATGCCTCATATATAAAACGGGGGTTTAGGACANGGTTTAGCAACCATAATCCGTAAAAATCGGNTGCGAATTTACTGCTCTTAACTCAAAAGAATGTTAGTAAGTTGTTATTGCAAGGCTTAAAATTAGTGTTGANAACTGTCTTGGAAAGACTTATTAATTGTGTAATTGGTTGTGATTTAGTAATTTCAGGGTTATTACTAAAAAAACTAAAATTCTGCTCTATGAAAAAAAACAGAACATTTTGGCTTACCATAAGCTTAACTGTAGCAATGATTGGTGCCTATTCGACATTTTCTCTACTTCGTGCTGACGAGTCACAAGAAATCTCATTGACCTCAGCTCCTCCGGAAATAGTTCCATATGATGATGACTGTATATGTCATCCTCAAGGATTGTATAGACCTGCCACAGCAACAGGAGAGGATGGGATAGATGAAAATGGAAATTTTTACCCTTGTTTTTATGCCTGTGAAGGGCCTGCTGAGCCTTGTCTGGACCCTAATGGTTGTGATGAATAATNCTACTATAATTTATAATGAAAAAGCTCTGGANNTCCAGAGCTTTTTTTATGTCTTGTTTGTAATAAAATGTGGAAGAACTAAATCAAAAAAGTGTGTTATTCCGGTTTCAATACCAATTTTCCAAATGCGTGTGCAGCAATGGTGTCTGCATGCATCATTTGTGNCCTGAATTGATGATTTACAAATAGCTGAGCCTGATTGCGGTAAAANGGACTAAAAGGGTTTCCACTTTGTCCGGTAGGAATTACACTTACACTGTTCTCTAAATCAGCAAAATCGATGATAATGCGCATTGAAGGGCCAGCCTTGGTATAAATGATTTTATCATCGCTTAATCGAAAACTTTCTTTATCAATAACCTCTTCGCCACCCGAAAGGGGNTAAGTACCTACATTCAAGAAATCAGATAAGAACGGAGCAGATTGTGTAAAGGGATGTACATGTTCTACAACGTGAACTTTTCCCCAAGTCCATTGATGAATGTTGTCGCCCCAATCACCTGTCAATTTTGTAATGGCCTTTTTCCAAGCGATTTGGCTAATGTCTGCCAGTGTTTCGCGTTGTTCNGTAGATTGAATGTCCCACCAAATACTAGAATCGTTTTGAAGTAGNGTTGGAACAGAGCGGAGGTACATCATGGTACTCAAGAAGTTTTGAAAATCGGTTTCTCCCAAATCGTCTTCCATGCCTTCTTGCAATACGTAGTAAATCCATTTGTAGTAAATGGTAGGAGCAATATTATCCGTGTCGTGTGCTCCAGACCATGATTGAACAATGTCTAACGCTGATTTTTCAAGCTCAGTTTCTGGTGCAATGTANTTTGNCAGTAGGTTAACATTNCCGGGAAAAACCGGAGAAGTAGAGCTGGTAATGAGTGCTTTATTGGCNTCAATGTCCCAATCGTNTTTTTGTTCCAACGCTCTGCTAATGGCATAGCCTCTAGCACCNGCNTAATAGTAACCCGGATACAAAGAGCTGTCAGGCATTAAAGATTGATTGTTAGCACTGTAAACATAACCGCGTTCCGGGTTAATATCGTGTGGATTTTGCTCATAGGTATAATACCCTAAAATGTCATCATTACCGCTAGCTCCGTCTAAAATNACCTTAGAATGAACGTGTTCAGGGCGGATTTTCAACTGAGCTGTAGCCCACCAACCAATGTTGTTGTCAACATCACCATACATTACATTTANCCCTGGAGCACTCANNCGAGANGCGGCATTGTAAAATTCTTCCATTGACTTTGAAAACGAAAATCCATAAGCTACCTGAAGNGCTTCCATTGGGGTGTCGATAAATGTCCAACTCATGGCTACTGGAGGAGTTTCTTGCAATAACTTAGAAACATTGTTCATTATCGGGCCATGTGGGGTGGTAATGATTTCTATCGTATCGTTTTCAGCTCCTTTTACAGGAATAACTTCCATACGTTTTTCCAAGGCTGTCCATTTTCCTTTGTAGAGTACACTGTCTTCTTTGATGGTTTCTCTGTATAAATCTAAATCGTCATTTAAGAACATGGTCAAGCCCCAAGAATGGTGATTGGTGTGACCGATTAAGGGATAAGGAAAACCCGCTAAAAAATTCCCGTAAAGGTTTAAATCAGGTGTTTTTAAGTGCGCTTCGAACCATACACTAGGTTGTGCATAGCCGATATGTGCATCGTTTGAAAACAACACTTTCCCGCTTTTGGTTTTATTTCCGCTAACCACCCAAGCGTTACTTGCATTAAACTGGGGTAGAGGTAGTTTGTTGAATACATTTGAAGTTAAAGTTGATAACTGTGAAAAGACGATTGAGTCGGTGTCACTCATGCTTGGGATTACCGTTTGAGTCGGGCGGAAATTGGTGTTGAGGTCGTTAAAATAGTCAGTGCCGAGCTTGCGGTTAATTTTGTCGGCTAAAGGGTCGGTTCGCAATGCGGCATCAAAACTGTAAGTAATATACCCAATGATGTAATAGAGGTCTTTTTCGTCAAACTCTTTTTTAGGAACCCCAGCCAATTTATACTCAATAGGGTCGGGGCCATTTTTAATGAAAGTATTGATGCCTTCCAGATAAGCAAAAGCCAATTGTTGGAAAGCAGAATCTTTGCTGTTCATAAAACGTTTGGCATTTTCTTCACAATGTTGGCGAATGCCGGCAGTTCTGAAAAAACGATCTACATCAATAACATCCTTGCCTAGAATTTCTGCTAAGGTACCGGAGCCCACTCTGCGCAACATTTCCATTTGAAACAAGCGATCTTGTGCATGTACATATCCTAAAGCTCTGAAAGCATCAGCATTGTTATCAGCGGCAATGTGCGGAATTCCAGTCATATCGTAAGTGACTTCTACTGTGGTTGATAAGCCAGCTAAAGCGGCATTTCCGTCATAGGTTGGTTTTAGTGAACGCAGGTATAAACCTCCTGAAATAAGGCCGATAACAACAATTAAAAGAATAAAAATAAGAATGCGTTTGATCCATTTCATAGTACTGGGACTTTTTCCTAAAGTAGATTATTCTCCAAAAATGGACATAACTCTTGAAAACTTTGTGCAAATGTTAATAAGTGCATAATGTGTGAACTCGCCCCACATAGGCGATATTTCTATTTTTACTCATTGAAATTTCACGGGGTATTTTATGGCAGAAGAAGTAAATTATGATGAGTCGAATATTCGGTCATTAGACTGGAAAGAGCACATCCGGATGCGTCCCGGGATGTACATCGGAAAGTTGGGAGACGGTACTTCCTACGATGACGGTATTTACATCCTGCTGAAAGAAATCATCGATAACTCTATTGATGAGTTTGTGATGGGAAATGGACGAACCATAGACATCAGCATTAAAGACGGAATTGTAAAAGTGCGCGATTATGGTCGTGGAATTCCATTGGGGAAAGTGGTGGATTGTGTGAGTAAGATCAACACCGGAGGGAAATACGATTCACGCGCATTTAAGAAATCGGTAGGGCTAAACGGAGTAGGTACCAAAGCGGTGAATGCCCTTTCTGAATTCTTCAAAGTTGAATCTATTCGCGAAGGTCAAATCAAACGTGCCGAGTTTAGTACCGGAGACTTAACGGTTGATGCAGATGTTGAAGAGTCTACTCAGCGTAAGGGAACTAAAATCACTTTTGTACCTGATACTACCATTTTTACCAATTACCAGTACAAAATGCAGCACGTTGAAGAGCTGCTGTGGAACTATGCCTACCTGAACCGTGGATTGACCATAAACTTCAACGGACAGAAAATTTATTCTGAAAACGGGTTAAAAGACTTGTTGCAGAAAAACCTGTCAGAAGAACCTTTATACCCGATTATTCACCTCGAAGAGGATGATATAGAAGTTGCCATTACACACACCAATGCTTACGGTGAAGATTACTATTCGTTTGTTAACGGACAGTATACCACACAAGGAGGAACACATCAAAATGCTTTCCGTGAGGCATATGTGAAAACCATTCGCGATCACTTCAACAAAAACTTTGATACGGTTGATGTGCGTTCGGGTATTGTTGCGGCCATTTCTGTAAAAGTGTTAGAGCCGGTTTTTGAATCGCAAACCAAAACGAAGTTAGGTTCGAACGAAATTGCTCCAGACGGTCCAACGATGCGAACCTTTGTGAACGATTTCTTGAGTAAGCGATTGGATAACTTTTTACACCGTAACCCGGAAGCGACAGAAGCTATTCATAAGCGCATTATTCAGGCAGAGCGCGAGCGTAAAGATTTAGCAGGGATTAAGAAACTGGCTAAAGATCGTGCGAAGAAAGCCAATTTGCACAACAAGAAATTGCGCGACTGTAAAGTCCATTTCAATACCAATCACGAACGTAAAGACGAAACAACGCTTTTCATTACCGAGGGTGATTCAGCATCCGGATCAATCACTAAAGCGCGTGATGTGCAAACACAAGCGGTATTTAGTTTGAAAGGAAAGCCACTGAACTCATTCGGTTTGACCAAGAAGATTGTATACGAAAACGAAGAGTTTAACCTCTTACAAGCTGCGTTGAATATTGAAGATGGTTTGGAAGGTTTGCGTTACAACAATATTGTATTGGCAACTGATGCCGATGTGGATGGGATGCACATTCGTTTGCTGTTAATTACGTTCTTCTTGCAGTTCTTCCCAGACTTGGTGAAGAATGGTCACTTGTACGTACTGGATACACCATTGTTCCGTGTGCGCAACAAAAAGAAAACCATTTACTGTTACTCAGATGAGGAAAGAAGAGCAGCCATTGAAGAATTGACCGGTAAGCCTGAGATTACCCGATTTAAGGGGTTGGGTGAAATCTCACCTGATGAGTTTCGTGGATTTATCCGGGAAGATATTCGTTTAGATCCGGTGGTGATTGGAAAAGAAACTGCTATTTCTAATCTGTTGCAATTCTACATGGGGAAAAACACCCCAGACCGTCAGAAATTTATTATTGAAAACCTCAAAGTAGAGAAAGACTTACCGGAAGAGATTCTTAAGTAACCGTAGGTTTAAAGTCAGTATCTATTTGATGAAATAAAAAGGTTTGAGCGAAGTATGAGCGAAGACATCAATCCAAACGAAGAAGAAGAAAGAGACGAAGAACTGGAACAGGATGCGGCCGAGGCCGAACAACTGGAGAATGTAATTCAGGTTTCAGGAATGTACGAAGACTGGTTTCTCGATTATGCCAGTTACGTAATTCTAGAGCGTGCCGTTCCACACATCAATGATGGGTTAAAGCCTGTTCAACGTAGAATTCTTCACTCTATGCGCGAGTTAGAAGACGGACGTTACAACAAGGTGGCCAATGTGGTAGGGAACACCATGAAGTACCACCCTCACGGTGATGCTTCTATTTCTGATGCAATGGTTCAAATTGGTCAAAAAGACCTTTTGATCGATACGCAAGGGAACTGGGGAAACGTATTTACCGGTGATGGTGCAGCTGCATCTCGTTACATTGAGGCACGTTTAACCAAGTTTGCTTTAGAAGTTGTCTTCAATCCCAAAACGACCGATTGGCAATTGTCTTACGATGGACGTAACAACGAACCCATTACACTTCCGGTTAAATTTCCATTGCTTTTAGCGCAAGGTGTTGAAGGGATTGCCGTAGGGATGGCGTGTAAAGTGTTGCCGCACAATTTTATTGAACTGATTGATTGTTCGATCAAATACCTTCAAGGAAAACGCTTTACATTATTGCCCGATTTCCAAACAGCGGGAATGGCTGACTTTAGCAACTACAACGATGGACTTCGCGGTGGTAAAGTAAGGGTGCGTGCTAAGGTTGAGATTGATGACAAAAAAATGTTACGCATTACCGAAATCCCTTTCGGTACAACAACTTCCTCGTTGATTGACTCCATTTTGAAAGCCAATGACAAGGGGAAAATCAAGATTAAAAAAGTAGAAGACAATACGGCTGAAGACGTTGAAATTTTGGTGCATTTACCTACTGGAATTTCGCCCGATAAAATGGTAGATGCGCTTTATGCATTTACAGATTGTGAAGTTTCCATTTCTCCGAACACAGCCGTTATTCAAGATGATAAACCCATCTTTTTAGGGGTTACGGAAATCTTAAAAGGCAATACCGATCAAACGGTAGAATTGCTGAAAAAGGAATTGGAAATTGAGTTGAACGAACTCGAAACCAAATGGCATTTTTCATCGTTAGAAAAGATCTTTATTGAGAACAAGATCTACGTTGAGTTTGATGGTAAAACGTATGATGAAGCCAAAGCTGTAACCTATGAATTGTTACAACCGCACATTAAGCACTTGATTCGCGATGTAACGGATGAAGACATTGAGAAATTGATGGAAATCCGTATGCGTAGAATTACCAAGCACGATGCGGAAAAAGCCGATACGTACATTCAATCGTTAGAAGACGAAATTGAACGTGTAAAAGATCATTTGGCTAACCTGATTGAGTTTGCCATTGATTACTACAAAAACCTCAAGAAAAAATACGGAGCAGGTAAAGAGCGTAAAACCGAAATCAAGTCGTTTGAAAACATTGAAGCGACTAAGGTGGCCGTTAAAAATGCGAAGCTCTATGCCAATTACAGCGAAGGTTTTGTTGGCCATTCGTTGAAGCGTGGAGAAGGCGAATTCATTGTTGATTGTTCCGATATTGACGATGTAATTTGTATTCGCGAAGACGGTAAACTGATTGTTACTCGCATTGATGATAAAACGTTTGTAGGAAAGAACTTGCGCTACGTAGGTATTTGGAAAAAAGGCGATAAACGCACAACCTATAACCTCATTTATCAAGATGGTGTTTCTGGTCCGGTGCGCATCAAGCGTTTTCATGTCAATGCCATTACGCGTGATAGAGAATACGATTTAACCAAAGGAGCACCAAAGTCTAAAATTCTTTACCTGAGTGTTAACCCGAATGGTGAAGCTGAGGTGATAACCGTATTGCACCGTAACACGGGTAAAGTGCGTAAGCTCAAGTTTGATTACGACTTTGCTGAATTAGACATTAAAGGAAGAGCTGCTGGTGGTAACATCCTTACGAAATATCCGGTGAATAAAATCACGCTTAAAGAAGAAGGTGTTTCTACATTGGCCGCACGTAAAATATGGTTCGATCCAACGGTAGAACGCTTGAATTCTGAAGGTAGAGGAGAGTTCTTGGGCGAATTTAAAGGCGATGACAAAATCCTTCAAATCACACAAACCGGAGAATACAAATTGACCGGGTTTGATTTGTCTACCAAGTTTGAAGCCGACACCATTTTGTTTGAGAAGTGGAAGCCCAACAAGCCTATTTCAGCCATTTATTTTGACGGAGAGAAAGACCAGTATACCGTTAAGCGTTTCTTGGTAGAAGATTCGGACAAGAAAGTTTCGTTCTTGAATGAAGACCCTAAAACGCAATTGGAATTGGTAACTTCAGACTGGTTGCCGGTAATCAACATATCGTTTGACAAACGCAGCAACGACCGGGAAAATGAACGCATAGAATTGGCTGATTTTATCTCGATAAAAGGATTACAGGCAAAAGGTAACCGATTGACACAATATAAAGTGAAAAACATCGATTTGCTAGAGTCGTTACCTTACGAAGATCCGGAAGAAGAAAAGCCAAAAGAGGTTGAACTTCCATCGAGAGAACGTAAAAGCGAAGGTGGTAATCTTCACGATGATGAGGACGATAACCAGATTACATTAGAATTGTAAGTAGACTAAATCAGATAGAATGAAAAAATTATCAGCAGCTTCAATACTTTTTGGAGCTGCACTTTTTTTAACTGCTTGTGGCGGAGATAGTGGCTCTGCAAAAGTAGAGACGAAGTCAACAGAAAAGACAGATCCGGCAAAGAACATTACCTGGAAAACCATTGAGCAATATCCGCATTCAATGGCATCATTTACAGAGGGCTTTTTGTTTCACGATAGTTTGTTGTTTGAAAGCACAGGTTCTCCCAATTATTTGCCGCAAACACATTCGGTTATTGGTGTGTTGGATTTAACCACCGGAGAACTGGAAACCAGAGCAGAACTAGACCGTAAACAGTTTTTTGGCGAAGGCATGACCATTCTAAACGGCAAGGTGTACCAATTGACCTATCAGTCGCGCAAAGGGTTTGTGTACAATTACAGCGATTTTAAAAAGTTGGGCGAATTTACCATTCCAACCAAAGAAGGGTGGGGCATGACTACAGATGGCGAATACCTGATTATGAGTGACGGTACACACCGTTTGAGGTATTTAGATCCGAATACATTAGAAGTGGTGAAGACCATGAACGTTTCTCGCGGGAGCTATGTGCAACAGAAGCTCAACGAACTAGAATATGTGAACGGATACATTTATGCCAATGTGTGGATGGACAATGAAATTCTAAAAATTGAAGCAGCAACAGGCAAAGTCGTTGGAAAAATTGACCTTTCTATTTTAATGGCACAGGCCAAAAATACCTATCCTAAAGCATTAGAAATGAATGGAATTGCCTACCAAGCTTCAACCGGCCATTTCTTTATTACCGGCAAAATGTGGCCTTATGTATTTGAAATTGCGTTGGATGATGCGGTTTGATGGGGGCTATAACGTCTCGGCTAAAAAGCGTAAAAACGGTTGGGTTGGTTAGGTCTATGGTTCTTGGTCATTGTTGACAGTTGTTATTTCTTTTTCCATACAATAAAATGGGTGTTCTCGTTCAGGAAAATTGACATTTCCACGTATGAAATACTTTCGCTTCTCATAAAATTTAATCACTCTTTTGTTTTGACTGTAAACATCTAATCTTATCGAAGAATAGTTGTTTTCGTTTGCAAACTTATCTGCAAAATCCATTAACTTTCTTGCATAGCCTTTTCCTTGATATTTTGGGTCAACCACTAATCTATGAATGACTAATACTTTTAAATCATTAGATTCCCAATTGATGGTTTCATATTCGGGTTCTTGTTCTTCGCTTATGTTAATCGCTCCAATAATTTCTTTGTCATTTTTCAATACGAATAGGATACCTTTTTTTAAATCGCTTTCTATTATTGAGCGAGTGGGATAATTATTGGTCCATTGATGAATACCATTTTTATCTAAATCATTTTTTCCGTTCAAGTAGATTTGAAAAAGTTGGTTTATCTCTGATAATTTTCCTTTTTCAATTCTCAGCTGTTCTTTTTCAGTTTGTATTGTTTTGGTGTCGTAAATCAGCAATCCTTGATTATTGGCGTCAAGTTGTTCCATTAACTCGCCTTTTTCGTTCCAAACAGCACTTTGTCCAACGCCCAAAAAATTGTCACACTGCCCAATGCAATTAGACATCAATATTGGCGTGTTGAACTCGTTAGCAATTTGAGGAAAGTGTTTGTATGCTTTTTCAATTCCTCCTTTTGGTTTTGCTACGCTTGCAATGTAAATATCAGTTCCTTGATTTTTTGCATTTAAGAAATGTTCTCGTTGCAAGGTCTCATAGCAAATTCCAATTGCGATTTTTACTCTATTAATGGTTAAAAAAGTTTGGTGTTTGCCACAAACAAAATAAGGTAGCTCGTCCGAATGTAACATTTGTTTGGAATAAACGGTTCTGTTCTTATTTGGCTGAAAAATCAACATACTGATATTTATTCCGTCAGTTGCTTTTGTTGGTATTCCTATTCCAATAGTTATTTCATTTTTATTGGAGGTTTCTTGAAAAGAATTAAAAATATTGCTTTCAAAGTCTGTTGCTAGTTCTTTGGCTAAATCAGGTTCGTAGTTTGTAATCGAAAGTTCAGGAAATATTATCAAGTCAGCTTTTAATTTGATTGCACGTTCAATAAATTCTAAGTGGTTTTCAATATTCCTTTGGATATTTCCTTTTTCGGATTTCGTTTGTGCAATGCAAATTTTCATTTCTAGAATGCAGTTTGTTTTAGTTGCCTAACGTTTTGGCTATGCGCAGTGTCCCGAAGGGTATTGCGTATAGGTGTTGTTGTAGCCAGTTTTTTTTTAATTTTTTGCTCCATACTTTATTGCAGTTTCAGAATCGAAAAACACCGAAATATGGTCTGCCATTCCGCTTACTTGTCCATCAGGTCTAACTTCTATAGCTGAAACGATAACGTTCAATCCATTGTCAAAACTCAGTTCAATGTCTCGTGGATAATACTTCTTATCAGGCTTTCCATCAGTCATTACGTAACTCCAATAGGATTTGATATTATTCAACTTCTGTCCAATTCTGTCACTCCAATTCTTTGACTGCGATACATCATGACTATTAATTTTCGAATCAGGATTCAACTCTTGTTTGAGTGTCCCTTTTTTGAATTTCAGGTCGTATTGGAAGTATTGTGAATCCCAAATCATATAATAAGATTCACCGTTATCAATTTCTAATTGAAGTCCATAGTCCAATGAATGGTGGTCAGATAGTTCAAACGTTGGTTCCCCATAATCGATTTCAAAATAGGTCACCTTTTTAATTTTCCTTCCAATCAATTCAGAAGGCAGAATCTCATATTTTGCTATTTCTGTCTTTAGGTTCATTTTTAATTGGCTACAACGGTCTCGTATAAGCGTAGTGCGGGTTTTCAGAGAAATTCACTGTCCGCCCGCACCAAACTTCAATAGTTGCAAAATACTCAATTTGAGCATTTCAGCCCGCATTACGCTTATACAATGTTGGTGGCCGTATTTATTTTTTCTTATGTCCGGGTTCCCATATCAGTCGAACAAAAGAACTTAATCTCTCATTTTCTCGACTTACTGGAATTCCTGCTACAATTCCAATCAACAAGTTGTCCGCAATACCTAACCTCATTTGAGGTCTCATGGTCATATCGAAGTCTCCATTGTCAACGGTTTTGTTAAACTCAACCCCGATAAAGTTTCGTGTACCTGAAATCATATAATGAAAACTGGTATTGATGTCATAGGTCGTATGGAATTTGTTGGTGCTGAAACTCTGTTCAATCATTGGTCCTGTATAGATCAATGAGTGGAAGTTATTACCCCAACGCTTTGCTACAACCAAGAAAGGATTGTAAACATTACCTTTAATAAATGGCTTCCCAAAATTCCTGAAGTCTGAAAGCTCAAACTCGTTTATGTATCCAAGTGCCATTGAAGTAGCCATTGGTTCATTAACAAAAAACGACCATTGAGCAGCAATTTTGATACTATTCAATCGATTAGATGGAATTGAGTCATTTTCTGTTCCGTTTACAGGCGAATAAAAAGTGAAAGGCAGTTCGACTTCCAATCCTAATCTGTCAATAGGTGCCCACTCGTATTCAATAAGAGCTTCATAAGAGTCGAATTTCAGATTGTCAGTTAATCCTAGTCCTAAGTTCCATTCCTTTTCACCTTTACGAGCTCCTAAATCTCGGATTAGGTCAATGTATAAAGGCTCAGCGTGTAGTACCTTGTCAGGTTCTTTTTGGTCTTCAATTTGTTGAATGTAAAGACTGTCCTTTTCTGCGTCCGTGATTTGAGCTGAAATATATGTTGAAGGTGCCAATGCAATGATTAGCACCAAAATTTTTTTGATGTTCATTTTTGATTTGTTTTAAATTCAATAAGAATTGCCCTGTGCCCTATTGGTCACAGGTTAATGCGGAGATGGAAAAACAAATCAAACTTTGGGTGGGGGACTGTCTATTTCGTTGAAGCCTTTTGTTAAGCGAGCTTCATAGTCAGGAAAGAGTTCTTTTCTTTCGAAGAATTGATTTTTGTCGATTTTGTCTGCTACAATTTCATGAACAGACAAGTCAATTTTCACATTCTTTTTCTTGTTATGGTCTTCGGTGTCATGGTCGTCATACTCTTTGATAGCATCTTCAAATCCTAAGACCTTTTCGACTATAATTTCGACAATACTTTCTTGGTCATTAAAGGACAAGTCTTCTGGAATATGTTCAGGGTTGGGATCTGCCGAGTCAACGCTAATGTTGAGCAGGTAAAGTCCCATTAGTCCCCATAGGAATTTCGTGAAAATGCTATTTCGTATTCGACTTATCACAGTTCGAAATTAACGTTCTTTTGTCGATTTTCTTATATGGCCACCAACAGGGGATAAGTGCGGTTTTTTCGCTCTTATCCCGTTTTAATTTTCTATTGAAATTGTATTAAAGTCACTGTTGGGTTTGTTGTTTGTTCATTGTTCCTTCGAAAAATAAAACTTTCCTTTTAGGAAAGGATAGGGAAATTCCTGTTTTATAAAAAACAGCTGGATTCAGCTATAGGGTTAAGTGTCATCCTGAGTGTCTTTTGCGCCCTGAGCGGAGTCCGAAGGGCAATGAAGATGTATCGAAGGATACACATTTCTTATCCTGTCTACACTTCGATAAAAGCTCGTTCCTCGCTCACTTAGCATAACAAGCTTTGGTCACACTTCGATACGAGTTCGTGTCTCAGTTACCCAACTATGACAGACAGGTATTTAGGTTTTATTTCATCTGTGTTAATGTTTTGATACACCAAGAATAAACGAAGCACAGCGTATTTACGAGTACAATTAAAAGCAATTTTAAAAAGAGTTTGATTAAAGAAATAGGTTTTGAAACTTCTTTACCTAAGCTTGTTCTAGAGTAAAAAAAGGTCACTTGAGGAGGCATTAACAAAGGTATAGGGAGAAGACTATTGTCATTGTTCTTTGATAAAAGAGGCAGTTACAAATCTTCTATAGACCCAGTTACCTGTTTTGCTTTTTACTTTTTCGGTTTGGTGGTGTGTGTGCGCCATTTTAAATGGTGTTTGATTCACCAATTGATTGAGTGAATTGAGGTTATACAGTCTAAACCCAAAAGGAGTGAAAGGCAATTGTTGCATGAATTCTTGCTCTGCAAATGTGATGTTTAGAATACCTTCTGTTTTCATTACCCTGTAGAGTTCAAGTAACAATTGCTTTGGGTGTCTCCAGAAATAAATGGTATTTACAGTAAAAACTCTATCAAAAGCCAGATGATCAAAAGGAAGCATGATTCCATCGTAGTGATGAAAACAGGCTTTCTGATGCTCTATGCAATCACCATTTATTCTCTTAGCTTCAGAGAACATCAATTCAGATGTTTCCAATCCGTGATAGGAAAGGTTTTTATGCTGTTTTAGTAGATAAGGTAAGTGCTTACAACTTCCATGGCCTAATTCAAGAATGGTGTTGTTTTCTTTTATGTTGAGCAAATCAATGGAGTGATGAGTCATTCGGATGTTCGTTTCATGCATCGTTTCTGCCGTTTCAATTCCGTCCTTACCATTCGGATTTCGCAATTGCTCAGCCAATGCTTTCAATTCGTCTTCATTCATTTTTGTAGGTTCCATCTCTCTTTTTGATTTAAGTAAGTTGGAGATAAAGCATGGCTAACCCCATTAAAATCATTATACCATCTTCAATAATGGTAACTGTACTCATCGGGAGGTTGAAAACAGCACCTAAACAAGCACACTGAATGGTCTTTTTATTCAAAACCGTTTGTAATACACCAATAATACTCACTGACATTACAACAACAGTGATTGAGTTGGTAATCAAAGGGTTTAGATTAGTCAAAAAAGCTATTCCAAGTGCTAATTCCACAAAAGCATATGCGTAAGCCCATATTGAGAACTTTTTTGCTATGACATCATACATGACATAACTTTCAGCAAAACCTTTTAGGTTAAGCATCTTGAAAAAGGAGAATATCAAGAAGAACCCAGCCATAAAATGGCGCATCCATTGCGTGGGGTTGAATGTAGCATTGCTGGCTTGAATCAGTAGTGTAATTACTGCAATGTAGATGAAAATAAGCAACACGGGTTTATAGGTTGAAAACCACGATTTGGTTTGCTCTATGGTTTCGTTAACGGTGTTGGTGGTGATTTGATATTTATCTGATAATGCGTTTTGCAGAGTAGACAAATCAACGTGTTTGTCCATCTTGAGGATAGCCGATTCGTTGGTTTTTGAAACCTCAACGGCTTGTATGTGATTTACCTGTAGTAAAGCTGATTTTACTTTGGCTTCGCAACTGCTGCAAGTCATTCCTGTGATTTTATATTCGTGTACCATGATTAATATTTTTTGATGGTACAAAAATCAGAAGGATAGAGATGGTGCGTGTTACACGATTTTGGGAAAGAGTTACAACATTTACAAATCTTCGATTTGTTGGCGCTTTTTGATTTTCAATTGCTTGAAATAACTAGGAGAGAGGCCGGTTACTTTTTTAAACTGATTACTCAAATGCTGTACACTACTGTAGTTGAGCAAATCGGCAATTTGATTCAGTGTCATTTCATCATACATCAACAACTCTTTTACCTTTTCAATTTTATGATTGATGTAGTATTTTTCAATGGTAATGCCTTCAACTTCAGAGAATAAGTTACTAATGGAACTATAGTCTTGATGGAGTTCTTGCGCCAAATAATCAGATAAGTTGACCTTGATTTGATTGTTTTGGGAGTGAACCAGTTCTACAATAAGGTTTTTAATCTTTTCAATAGTTTGGCTTTTTTTATTGTCGATTAAATCAAACCCCAACGATTGCAGTTGATTCAGTAAATCAGGCTTGAACGCATCTATATTGGATTCTTGAATATCTACCTCTCCCAATTCTACAGAAACCGGATGGAGACCGAGTTGTTCTAACTCAGATTTTACAACCATTTTACAACGACTGCAAACCATGTTCTTGATGTAAAGCTTCATTTTTGCAAAGTTACCTTATTAACGGTAAAAAGGTAATAGCATTAGAATGAGTAGGCTGCCTTTAGCTGTCTGTACTACAATTTTAAGGCTTTGTTGAAATGAAATTATACACTGATTTTGACTACACAAGCGATTGGAATCCACCGTATACCATTCTGCTGGCATCAAAAATTAACCTTTTGGAGTTGGTTAACGGGGCAACCAATTCAGCCATTCTGGGATCGTTAGGAACTTGTTGGTTGGCTTGATCACGAATTTCTTTAGACGGAAAAACAACCCATCCAAATACAACAACCTCATCTTCTTTTAAATCTGTTACTTCAATGAAAGAGCGCGTGCCTTCTAGCTTCAAGTCATCTCCCACATATTCGAAGTAAGCCAAAGCACCATATTCTTTCCAGGTTTCAGCTACTTTTTCAGCCACATTTTTGTATTCGTCTAAATGGGTTTGTGGAACCGGAAGTACAAATCCGTCTATGTAATTTGCCATTTTATCATTTGTGTTTTACGTTCTAACTGTTTTGATGTGACAATGCGGCTCAGGCATCATGAGCAACAACTTTGCAACAGCTTCGAAATTAGTGTTTCTGGATTTGTTAAGTAAAACAACTCTTTTTAATTCAGCATCACTTTTCAGCAATTTATAGGGAATAAAGTCACTGCAAAAAAAATCCCTCTAAAATTATTTTAGAGGGATTTTCTTTAGTTTAATGCTTGTTTAAATTTTATTAGAGAGAGGTAATTTTTACCTAAATCAAAAATGACAAATCTAGGATTCGAAAATGCTGAAATAGAATAATGAAATTTTTGATCTAAATTTTCAGGTAGTTGTTTTATCTCAATAATCGAATCGTAAAATGAGTTGATTTTTCTTCTAAAGTAGCGTTTAGACTGATCGTTGTTGTCTTTTGTAATGAGCTTAAAATTAGGATTAAGTCTAATAAGTTGCTCAATATCATCTAAATTATAAGTTGTGATAAGTTCTTCATTGGGCTTGTTTTTGTAAATCATTTTATTGGAGAAGGAAACGCCTTCTTTTTTTAGCGTATACAAATGATAAATAATGATAAAAACAGCCATGATAACTCCATAGGAAACAGCTCCAACAATTATTTTATTGATCTGATTCTGAATTCCATTCAAAATACTTGTTACCATTCCATATGAAATAGAAAAAACAAGAAATAGCCTTAGAAAATAGTTAAGCATAGCATTAGACGTTAGCAATTAATAGTAAGGTTCGTAGTGGAAGAATCCTTAGAATGTTTTGATCAGTTGTAATTTTCTATTTCAAGTTTAAGCATAATTGTTTAGATAATGCGCTTTTTACATTAAAAATAGCTGAAAACAGCTACTAAAATCACAAGATTTAGGAATGATGTAGCAGTAGCTTAGCTATGAAATACAAAAAAGAGAACAAAAGTGGTAAGTCGTTTAATCTTCTTTAAACCCCGATTCTACTTCAATTTTCATCGACTCTTTGGTAACAGGATGTTGGAATTCAAGGGCAGCAGCATGCAAATACAAACGATCTGCTTTGGTGCCATAAAGATCATCGCCAATGATGGGCGTATTTAGCCCTTTAATGTGCGCAGCATGCACGCGCAATTGATGCGTTCTTCCGGTAATAGGATAGAGGTGAACCAATGTTTTACCGTTCATTACCTTCACTTTTTCCCATTTAGTAACAGCTTTCTTGCCGTATTCGTAACACACCAATTGTTGCGGACGATTGTCTAAATCTACCCGCAAGGGAAGATCAATTGTTCCTGATTCTTGTTCAATTTCACCGTCTAAAACAGCTTCGTAGCGTTTGCTTACTGTGCGTTTTAAAAATTGTGCTTGCAGCTTTTTGTGAATTTCTTTGGTTTTGGCTACGAGCAATAAACCAGAGGTCGACATGTCTAACCGGTGTACCAACAATGGCCCTGTAGCATTGGGATACAGCGCTTCAATGCGGGTAAGTACAGAATCGTAAAGGTGTTTACCCGGAACGCTTAAAAACTCGGCCGGTTTGTTCACCATCAGCAAGTAATCATCTTCATATACAATGTCGAACTCTTTGCCTTCAGATGGGTTTTGAAGCATGGGATTTTCATCCACCTGCAAACCTTGCAGCATATGCCCTAAAATCGGTTCGCACTTTCCTCTACAGGATGGATAAAACTGTTGGTGTACACGTACTTCAGATTTAGGAGAAGCTCCCCACCAAAATTCGCCCAATGCAATTGGGGTCAGCTGATGTTGATAGGCAAAGTGTAACAATTTGGGAGCAGCACATTCACCAGCTCCGGCAGGAGGTAAGGCATCGTCTTTTTCTTTAAAAATGGACAGTAAACTGCGCTTTTCTTGCTTAGCATTGAGGAAGGTGTAATCGGTAAACAGGCGTTGTTGAAGTTGATTAGAACGTTGCTTGCGCTCTGTTTTTAGCGCTTTAATTTCGTTGGTCAATTGTTCCAGGTTGGCGGTAGCTTCCTGTACTTTGTGTTTCCAGTAGCGCGTGGCATCTTTAAGGGTATATTGTTCTTTGATACTTTCTTGCGAAAGTTGTTCTAACAAAGCTTTAAAGTCAGTTTCGTTCAATTGGTTTTCGGCAGCTTTACGTTGTTGCTTGCGCTGTGCTTTTCCGCTTTTTATGGCCTGTTTTAAACGTGTAATGTCTGCCTCTGCAGCTTCTTGTTGTTCGGTTAAAAACCGTTTGGCTTCAGCCAATTCAGGTGCTTTTTCAAGTTGCTCAATGGTGGCATTTAACTGATTCAAAACTTCTTCTTCTTGCTTGAAATAGCCCGTAGCTTTAAGCATATCGAACACGGGAGGAACAAACCCTTTGTGGTGATTTTCATCGGCTAATTTGCCCGAGAAAGCAGCCAGAAAACCTAATTTTCCGTATTGGTCTTTCACGACCAATACACCAAACATTTTCCCGATAACCATTCCGGTTTGAGTCGCGTCCAATCCAAAATTGTGCTCCAATGTTCGGGTAGAAAGGTCTTGCTGTATGGCTTTTGCAGCCAGTTTTACCAATGGGTGAGGAGTGTAGTAAAAAGGGAAGGTAAACTTTTCGGGAAGTGGAATTGCATCCACATCGGTTTCAAATCTTCTGATATAATCGTTGAGCTCCATTTGCAAGTGCAAAGGTCTGTTTATTGATTGAGATTGGCTTTATCCTATCCCAATAGAATTTGAGAAAGTCGTTTAAAGTAGGCAACGATGTTTTATCTATAAAAAAAACTACCTCATGGTCAATGCACAAGGTAGTTTTGGTAAAAGAGAGTTTTAACGAAATGCTATTCTACAATAGATGAAATGTCTGTGGCCAACAAACGACTATCCATTGGGTTGGTCACAAATACTCCGGTAACGGCATTGTCAAATACCTTTGAATATTCTTGCGCTAAATGTGTTTCGTGATGTGCAATACTTTCCCAGCTTTCTAGCAATACAAACTTGTTCTCATCATCGGTTTGCTGAAATACGTTGAAACGAACATTTCCTTCTGCTGCCCGCGAGTGTTTGGTGACTTCAGCAATAGCATCTACAAAGGTTTTACGTTCTTCGGGCTTTACGTCAAAGAAAACAATGATGTTGCGTGGTGTTAACACTTCATCTGCATTTTCGGGCTCAACAGCTGGTACTTCTGCAACTTCTTTCAATGTTCTAATTTCCATCTCACCGATTAGCGATTTTTGGGTTATGGCTTCTGGTAAATAATCTGCTGTTAAATGTTCTTCGAAAGCTGTTCTGTTTTGAAAGCGTTCCATAAAAGCCACTTGATGCGTACCGTCTTCGGGTTGAAATAGCGTAAAAATGATGTTGCCAGGTTCTTGTCGTGAGTTGGCAATGTTGTTGTGCATAGCAGCTACATATTCGTCCCACATTTCATCTTTAATGCTTGCCAAAGCAATGTGTTGATAGGTTTCTTCATCTATGACAACTACGGTGTCTTCTGGTGTTGCTTGTGCAACACTTTTAGGAGTACTGTCTTCTTTTGTTGCGGTTGGATTTCCACAAGCTGCAAGAATGAAAAGTGAACATAGGGTAAGGCTATTGTTTAACGGTTTCAAAAACTTCAAGGTCATACTTTTTGTTGCTTTTATTGGATATTATTGATTGTTCAAAAGGAGAGCATTGGAGTTTGTAATGATCTCAATTTTGAATATTGAACAAAGGAAAGAGCAACTACCTTGAGTTCACTTGTAAAAAGCTATGGTGTTATGGTGCAATTGTATGGATGGAGAAGGTGTCAAACGGTTTCTGCTGATCGATGCTCTATTTTCCTTTTTGAGCAATATTCATTGTCCACTTTATCTGTTGTTTAATAGCATTGTTGTCTTGAAAAAGTAAAAGTCTTGTTTCATTTCTAGTGCTGTTTTTCAAAATTTACAAGCTAAAACATGGTTTGTTGAGTTGTCAACATATTCTGCTTTCCAATAATGAGGGTCGTCAATGTTCCTGAATACAGTGTTCTCTAGCTGATATTCTCCAATAAAAGGTTTTTTGAGAATAATTATGATAGTTTTTTTGTCCGGCCAACCTTTTGAAGTTTCAACGATTTCATTTCCTAATTCAACTTCATGATTTAGAATTTTCGTTAACGTCAAACTGAAATTGTCTATGTGTTCTTGGGTCTTCATTAAATTGGTGCTAACGGTTTGCATATGGTTTGTGGCGGTTTCGGAGCACTTTTCTGTTCGCCCGTGATGAACTTATCTACAGAGCGAAAACCTTGCTGGCAGCCGTCACCTGCCATAAGCTATATGCTGTGTTAGCTACTGGTTTTTATTTTAAATTTTTCAGGTTCTTTTATTGGTATTATAAAATCAAGCCCATCCGGATAATTGAGATCAGTTGTTAGCTGAATCAAATCATTTTCAAGTTTAATGTCAGTTGGGTTATTCATAGTTGATAAATGCAATACCCATTCGTACGAATTGTCCGTCAAATTTTTAACTGTAACAAATCCAGTCCCGCCCCAACTTGTTTCACCTGCAATTACGCTATACTTTTCATTGTTTTGTTCCAGAGATGGATATAGTTTGCTCCATCCATTTTTTTTCAATGTTGTCAACCTTTTGTGGTTTTTCTATGGTGAAACCCTTGGTTGAGTTGCCTATAATCCGTGAGTAAGAGTCATTCTTATGGATTATTGCATCTTCAATAAGACATGACAACTCTTCTTCATTTATTCTAAGTCCTTTCATTTAGTTTTACTTGTAGCTAATATGGGATAAGTGCAGTTTTTCGCTCTTATCCCGTTTTTAATTAAAAATTAAAATAGTAACTATTAAGCTGTGTAAATGTTGTTTGTTCTCCCTTAAAACTAAAACCTTTTGGTCTGGATAATGGTAGGTAAAACCCTGCTTTTATGAAAAATAGCTGAGTTCAGCTATAGGGTTAAGTGTCATCCTGAGTTTTACACGTTTGCTGAGCGGAGCCGAAGTAAAGTGTAAAGTATCGAAGGAGA
>PAJI01000026.1 GCA_002705995.1 Crocinitomicaceae bacterium
CGGTTGATGACCATGTTCGTACAAAACCAAATAATGGGTAATAAGGCAAACAAAGCTATTTTTTGTACGAAGTTCTTCATCGGTTAAAATTGAAAATAAATAAACGCTTGTTGTTTGCCTCCCAACCAAAAGAAAAGTACCATTAAAGCATAATACAGTGCCCATCTGTAAGGTCTTTTCCAACGCAGTCCAATTGTTTCGAGTGCATATTTCCCATCTCTTTCGCACCATTCGATTATCCCCAAAATGAGAAGCGCTAGAAAAACTGTTTTGGGCAATAGTGTAGGCATCGTAAAGAGCGAAGGAGAGAAAATACCAGCGATATAGCTGAAAGCATGCTGCATATTTTCTGCTCTGAAAAATATCCATGCAAAAACGACTAAACTGAAAGTGACAAGCATTTGAATTCCTTCTTTTAGAGAAGGCAATAACTTTCCTTGGGCTACAATTTCGATGTGGTTGCGGTTATTGTTGGTAAGCAATAGCGGTAGAAAATAGAGGGCATTAAGAAAACCCCACGCAATGAACGTCCAGTTGGCACCGTGCCAAAAACCGCTCACCAAAAAGATGATAAATGTGTTGCGCACTTTCATTCCTAGTGTACCACGACTTCCTCCTAATGGGATGTATAAATAATCTCTAAACCAGGTAGACAGTGAAATGTGCCAGCGCCTCCAAAATTCGGCAATATCCCTAGAGAAGTAGGGGAAAGCAAAGTTTTGCATCAGGTCGAACCCAAACAAGCGAGAGGTGCCTATGGCAATGTCTGAATACCCTGAAAAGTCGCCATAAATTTGAAAAGTAAAAAACAGTGCACCGAGTACTAATGTACTTCCATTAAAGTCTGCAGTATTGTTAAAAATGTAATTGGCATATTCTGCACAATTATCGGCTACGACTACTTTTTTGAACAATCCCCACATGATTTGTCGCATGCCGTCTACAGCTTTAACGTAGTCAAATGTTCGCTTTTGGTAGAATTGGGGCAGAAGGTGCGCAGCCCTTTCAATAGGTCCGGCCACCAACTGAGGAAAAAAGCTAACAAAAGCTGCAAAAGCAATAAAATCTTTGGTGGGTTCTAGCTTCTTTCTATACACATCAATGGTGTAGCTCATAGTTTGGAACGTGTAAAAGCTAATGCCAACGGGTAAAATAATGTTGAGTCGGGCAGGTTCTATTGTACTTCCGAATAGCGTAAACGCATCTGAAAAACTTTCCGCAAAGAAATTGAAATACTTAAAAAACATTAAAACACCAAGGTTAACAAGTATGCTTGTCCAGAGTAAGGCCTTCCGTTTTTTATTGTTTTCTGTTTGAGAGAGTTTAATGCCAACAGTGTAATCGACTACTGTACTGAAAAAAATGAGCGATAGAAATTTCCAGTTCCACATGCCGTAAAAAACATAACTGGCAATTACGATAAGCACATTTTGAAGGGTGAGCTTTTTTTGAGTCACGAACCAATAGAGCACGAAAACGATTGGCAAGAAAACAGCAAAATCGATGGAGTTAAAAAGCATTGAATCGAAACAGGTTTATCTTTTCGTTGAAATGAAACGTTTTGCCCTTGCTCTGTGGCGTGCTCACTCACTATTGACTATCAACAATGAAACACACACAACCAAGGATAAAACAGTATTGATTTTACAGTGAATGACTTCAAAACAAATCTAAAATGCTATTTTTTTTCGTAGGAGAAGCCAGTTCTTGTCGGTTTTTCATTCGACTTGAATCCATTTCTGTTTTTGGTCTGACGGAGTTAATTGTTGTTGAGTTTCTTCTTGAAAAGGAAGTATAAGGCTGAAAGCGTAGTAAATAGAATCAGTTTTAATGCAAGCCCTAAAACAATTAGTGTTGTTCTCAACGATTCGTCAAGTAAGTCATTTGTTGACCAAGTGTTTGGTAAATAATCTCTGTGAAAGTAGGTTATTAAAATTACTAATCGCTCAAAAGTCAGCACAAACGATAAACTGAAAAGAAGCCTTACAATAAGGTTACTCTTGAATTTGTTCAGCCCAAGCATCAAGCTTAAGCCAATCCAAATTAACGGTTGTATAAGGAAAGTTAGCCTAAAGTCAGTATTTGTAAAAGTCAAAATTAACCAGGTCAATCCTGTCAAAAGTCCAAGTATAAATGCAACATCAATTGCCGCATTGTCAAACGCAGCGTTTAATCGTTTTTTTCTTGTAATTAATCGAATACTAAAATTTAGTACAGCGTAAATTCCAAAACCAATGATTAGATCATTGCTAATAAACTTGAGAATTTCAATAAGGGATTCGATCATCTGGGGTATGTGTGCAGCGCAAAGTTGTAATGGTTTTTACTCTCATCATGGTTGAATATGCTGTTTAGAACGCTTTTTCTTAAAAGGCAGAAAGGTATAATAATAACTCAATGTTAAGGTGTGTTGGCTTACTTCCCCAAAGTCGTTGTTTAAAAACAGGTTATAGCCATAATTGATGAACAGCTTTAAATATCCAATTCCAATTTCGGGCCGGACGACAAAATTTGAAGCTTGATCTTTCATGTAGTAAAAGCCGCTAACTCCAATGTTACCACCCAAAAAGAAAGCAAATCCGGTGGCCCATAAAGTCAATTTAGGAACAATAATGTTGTCTATTGGGTTGTAGTCTACTCCCAGTGTAGTTCCAAATCCATTTCCTCCACCTTCTCCTGAATGGAATTGTGCTTTTGATATTCCCAGTCCCAAATACAGTTGATTCACTCCTTGTATGGAAGGAACAATCCCCATCGAATTTTCTGATCTGGCAAAACGAGGACCACACCATCGGTGAAGCCGTGTATCGGGGCAGTCATGGATAATTATCACTGAATCTTGCTGAAATTGCACAGTGTCTTTTTGAGAAAATCCTTTCTCTAAAAAGCAGACCATAAAAGTGAAAAGGAACAATGGGTGGATAAATTTCAGCATAAGATCAAATCATTTCATTGATTGATAGGAGCCTGTGGTAACCAATTGACCGTAACAATTTGTATGCCTCGTTTTATGGGGTAATTCACCACCTGATTTGTTCGGTTCACGTTCTTTCGCTCAACATACGGCATAAAACGAAAATACCTTTCGAAACAATTCATCTCGAAGGAAAAGAGAAATTACTGTAACACATTTAAACAATTGCTGTATGAGAAAAATAGTTTACTTCTTCTTGTTAATCAGCCATATATCAATGGCGCAATCTTTAGATTTTATTCATGTAGATCAGTTTGGTTACCTC
Organism: Crocinitomicaceae bacterium; assembly: GCA_002705995.1. Taxonomy (GTDB): domain Bacteria; phylum Bacteroidota; class Bacteroidia; order Flavobacteriales_G; family Salibacteraceae. The sequence continues at coordinate 3,240 of PAJI01000026.1, forward strand.
CCCACACATACCAAAGTGGCGGTTATCAGTAACCCGGTAGATGGCTTTAATGCCAGTAACAGTTATGTGCCGGGCACTCAATTGGAAGTGCACGATGTTGCTACCGGAATGTCGGTTTATACCGGAGCCATTCAACAATGGAACAACGGAGCTACGCACAGCCAATCAGGAGATGAGGGCTGGTGGTTCGATTTTAGCACGGTGACTCAACCCGGAGATTATTACGTTTACGATCCGGTAAATGACGATAGTTCGGCTGTGTTTACCATTTCAGACACAGTGTACAATCCTGTATTGCAAGCGGCTTTGAAAATGTTTTACTACAACCGCTGTGGTGTTGAAAAAACAGCTCCGGCTGCTGCTAACGGGTTTACAGATGCCATTGCTTTTACGCAGGATACGGCATCGAGAGATGTATACGATCAAACCAATGCAGCTACAGCCAAAGACATGAGTGGCGGTTGGTTCGATGCCGGAGACTACAACAAGTACGTGACTTTTGCCGAAGCTCCTGTGCACGATTTGCTCTGGGCTTACCAAGAAAATCCGGAGATTTTTAACGACAACATGAACATCCCCGAATCGGGCAATGGAGTTCCCGATATTTTAGATGAAATCAAGTGGGAAATGGATTGGTTGTTAAAGATGATCAACAACGATGGTTCGGTACACATCAAAATAGGGAGTAGAAGCTACTCGGAAAACATTTCATCACCTCCAAGTGCAAATACAGCTTTGCGTTATTATGCGCCAACTTGTACCTCATCGGGCATAGCTGCCGCTTCTATGTTGGCACATGCCGCTCTGGTTTTTGAGCAAATTCCATCGCTGTCGGCTTATGCGCAAACGTTAGAAACGCAAGCGGTGAATTGCTGGAATTATGTTTTGCCTGATTTGAACAACAATACTTTAGACGAGAACTGTGACGATGGTTCGGTAAAGTCAGGCGATGCTGATAAAACAGCCACCGAGCAATACCAAATGGCGTTGGCTGCAGCCATTTATTTGTTTGACCTCACGGGAAATACAGATTACAACCAGTACGTCATCAATCACATTTCGGATGCCGATGAAATTGCTTCAACAGGCTGGAGCAACTACACCATCAAAACCTCAGACGCTTTGTTGCATTACACCACATTGCCCGGTGCTGACAACTCAGTAGTGAGTACTATTCTGAATTCGGCCAGTACGGCATCCAGTGGCAATTGGAACCATTACTTTCAATTTGACGAGACAATAGATCTGTACCGTGCTTTTAACAACGATTGGAATTACCATTGGGGTAGCAACAACCAAAAGTCGAACATGGGCATTTTAAATTACATGTTCCACCATTACGGCATTGATACGTCTGCCACATCTACCTATGAGTTAAGGGTAAAAGAACACTTGCATTACTTTCATGGAGTGAATCCGTTGAGCCAGGTGTACCTGACCAATATGGGGGATTACGGTGCAGAGAAAAGTGCCAATGAAATGTTCCATGCCTGGTTTTATGACGGCACCGATTGGGACAATGCGGAAACCTCACTTTATGGTCCTGCTCCGGGGTATGTAACTGGTGGACCCAATCAGTATTACTACGCCAATTCAGCGTTAATACCTCCTTATGGACAACCGCCATTGAAGGCGTATTTGGATTTCAATACGGGTTCACCTGATAATTCGTGGGAAATTACCGAACCGGCTATTTACTATCAGGCATCGTATGTTCGTTTGTTGGCAGAAGTGGCAGTTTATGTAGCGCCTGCGCCAGACACAACCGATACCGTGATTAACTCAACCGGAGATCTACTTCTTGCAACAAACAACTATCAAATTGTGCCCAATGCAGTAAAAGACCAGTTTAGCATTCAGTCAAGCAGGGCAGAGGCCATAACCGTTAACATTTTTGACAGCAACGGAAGGGCAGTTACAACGCTCCAAACTAACACCAATCAACCCATACCAGCGGCTTTCTTAACTAGAGGATTGTACATTGTACAAGTTCAAACGAAAGAGACGATGCAAGTGTTGAAGTTGATGAAAGAGTAAACCAGACCGACCACTAGCCACTTACTTTATTTCGTACAATAAATTCCGAAGAATTATTCCGTTGGAGGAGTTGTGTCAGAAGCCTTTTCAGTTAATGGAGAAGGAGTTTTGATCAGTACATAGTCTTCGTACCAAGAAACATTACTTGTATTCCCTATGCTATGACTTTTAATTTCATAGCCGTCTTGAAGGTACTTTTTAAGTTCAAGGTGAATCTTTTGTTGATTATCCGTAGGATTAAGGAAGTAGTTTCTCTCATGAATTTCAAGTTCAATGGTTCTGTAAGAGCCGTCATTTTCGGTAATGTGAATCAATGGAGATAAGTCTGATGCATACCCTTTTCTGATTTCAATAACCCGTATGATAACCAATTCTGTTTCGCCATTTTCTTGTGCGTTTACAGAGGTTGAAAATGTTCCAATAAAGAGGAAAAGGAATAAGATTATTTGTTTCATTTTTTATGGTTTTAGAGTGGTGTTTTGATGTTAAAAGTGAAGTTTTTTGTTACTGGTCAGCTTCTTGATGATTAGAGTTGATTGAATTTAACACTTCTTGTGTTACATCCTTTCCACCGGAAAAGTTTGAATACAATGCTCCAATGCTGTGAATGGGTCCCCAAGGTATTCCCCACCATCCAAAAAGTAGTGTAATCAAAGTAAAACCAATACTATGCTTGGCCGTTGATTCTCCAGCTTTAATAAAATAGACATCAGTTCCTTGTTTAAAAGTCATTATTAGGATTGAGAAACAATATTGGAAAACGACAAATTTTGCTCCATTACTTAGTTCTCGATTAATCTCATCAACAGAAAGTCCTTCAATGTTTTTAATTTCAGCCATGCTATTTATTTTAATTGTCAATTTGTTTAATTCTCTTTTGTCAATTATTCCATTTAGGTTCTTATCAATTAAGAATGCTACATAAAACTCTTCCAATTCTGTTTCGATCATGCTAACATCTTTCAGGTCTAATTCGTCAACAAAGTCTAATGTGTCTATTATTAAGGTCAACTGTTTTTGTGAGAAAATGGAAAGGCCACTTAGAATAAATATGATTGTTAGTACGGTTTTCATTTTCAAATGGTGCCTAACGTTCCTAGCTATGGCTAGTGCGGTGAAAATACCTGCTTAGCTATCGGTCGAGATAAAGTTATTAGAAAGTGTAGATGTGTCAAGCTTAACGTCAAACCGTGTTTGATTTAGGAGTTGTTGCCTGTAGTTTTTTACTTCCACCATTGATTTTTTAATCGCAACTTATCTTTTGAGAAGTCATATTCTGAACCATTTGCGAATGTTGTCCACCCATTTTCAATGTACTTTTGATTGACCATCATTTCACCGTCACCACGATCAAAGTCAAATGTAAATGGAAGACGATAATCACCCCAAATACATTTTTTTACTACGGTTGAATTATAGCTTTTCCATATGCCTACATATGAGCGGTTGTAATAACCATCTGCCATTGCAAAACTTTCATCAAGCATAATTTCTTTTGTAGTGTGGTCAATTACAATCGAACATTCTAATGTCCCTTTGAACACCCCTACATGGTTTTGTGTGCTATCTTCAAAGATTTCATACGCTGCAAAAAGCGTAGCTTGCCCCGGAAAATCATAATTCTCAGTAATTTCATAAACGTTAAGAACCTTTATTGTACCCTCAAAATCACATATGTTACTTGAAACATTCGATTTTCCGAGAATAATAAATTCTAATTCTCCGTTTGTTTGTTTCGTTTCAGAAATGTGTATTCGAATTCTTTTGTAATCTAACCCTAGGATTCCATTTTGTTGAAAATCACCAGTGTTGAAAAGAGCGCTTGTGTTGAACTTGTAATCAGCTATTTCTTTAGTAATATCGGTAGCTATTTTAGACAACCTTTCTGTTTGAAGTTTGAGGTATTCTTTGCTGAAATCGGTCTGCTTAGCATCAAAATTTTCACAAAGGTGCCCATTGTAATAAGGATCAAAATGAGCTTCGTGGTTTTTAGGAAGGTTGCACCATTCCAAATCACAATATTTAGCTTCTTGAGCAACTGCAATGACAGACATTAAAAGTATTGAGACGATAAGTGGTGTTTTCATTTTTTTATTGGTGATAACGCTTTAGCTTTTCCAAGTTTACAAAATATTACATTCAGAAAATAAAAAGAAAGAACAAAGAGAGGAGTAAGTTTCACTTAGCCGTAGTGCAGTAAGCACGTCAACATAGAAAAACCCCACTCTTTAATACTTAAAATTCGATTAGTTCTATGTAGGCAACTGTTATTTTTTCATTCTATGGTTAAAATAGTCAAAGCCATTTCTTAAGAAAAAATGCTCAGCTGATTGATTTCCTGACCAAAAGTCAAGCTGAACTTCCGTTACCTGTTTAACCTTAGCAATCTCATAAGCTCTGTCCATTAATAATTGTCCAACTCCACTATTTTGATATTCTTGAGTAACAACAATCTGGTCAATATATAAAACGCTTTTTTTGTATTGAAATGCTGAATCTGGTCGATCCTTAATAAACCCCAGAAGATATCCAATAGGCTTATTTTCGTCTTTAGCCAAGTACGCTATTGTATTTCCATTTTCAAGCATTCTTTTGAAGGCATTTGTTATTTCATTCAAATCGAATGGTTTAAACTCTTGAGGAAAGTTATTATGATGCCAAGACTGAACAGTTTCGTTCAACTTCGCCAATGCACGGAAATCCCTTGTATGTTCAATTTTAACGAGCATTTATTTTTTGTTGACAAGCGTTTTTTATTTCCCTAAAAGTCTCGATAAAAAGCCTTTTTTCTTATTCTTTATTACCCAAACCAATTCGGTTGGATGTCTTTCTGTAAACTGATTCGCGCCAAACTTTCCCCAAGCAAAACCATCCTTGTTTTTTCCATTTCGCAAGTCTGCAACAGTCCATTCGTTTCCGTCAAATTTTTGCAGAAAGTCCTTGAATTCAGGATTCTTATTTTCAAATTCAGTTTTGGATGAACACAAGTTGTTTTCATTCCAAATTGTCATTACAGTTTTGTCGTGAATTTCATTCAGGTGACATTTGTCTGGATTTTCATAAAATTCTAATAAGTGCTTTAAATATTCATTCAAGTTTTGAGAATGAACTATAAATACAGCAGGGGAGTGGCAAGCAAAAAACACTTTATTAGTTTCTCCATTATCATTTAAGTCTAAAATCCAATGATTTCCAAATCCATCATGTCCAAGAGTAAGTGAGTTTGCAGATAACTCCCAAAATCCGAATTCTCCAATTGAGTCGAAGTAAACCATTTCAGGGCCATAACCGTCCCAACCTTTCGTTTCTTTAAGTATTTCAATTATTTCGTTGTCAATATTGTTACTTGGGAATTGCTTTTTTAATTGTTCAATTTCTGAATCAGTCAATCCGTCTTGAAATTCAAGTTGGTATTTTTCTCCATCTTCGTTCGTAAAGTTGGATTCTTTTAATTTCTTTATTATTTCAAGATTTGTCATATCAGACCTCGTTTCTCTCAACGTTCCGGCTAAAAAGCGTTGCCATCCCTTAGGGTGGCTATGATTTTTTAGCTTAGTTCTATGTTGGCAGCTTCATTTTCTTTTCTATTTCAGCATAAAGGGTTTCTAATTCTTGTTTATTAAGAGACTGCCCAAATGCAATTTTCCTTTTCCTTGATTTTTCCAGCACAATCATGCCGTACTTCATTTGTGTGAACATATTCGAAGATTGAGAAAATTTGTCTGTTCCTAAAGATGTTAACTCTAACCTCTTAATTTCATGCAATTTCAGAGAAAGAGTCTTTTTAAATATGCCAAACGCCCCATTATAACGTACGGAGTTATCATCAATCTCAATTGATTCAGTTCCTTTTATAAAAATCAAAATTTCCCGAAGCTGTTTGTTAACAGTCCAAAGCCCAAGCAAGCCAAATAACACAAAAGCCACTTTGATTACGATAATTCCATCGTTTCTGATAGAATTTAAAATGAACAGGGCAATAATCACATGACCAATGGTCAAAAGGCTCAGCATGAATACATGAAAGAAGTTGAGTGCCGAATCCTTTTTGATTTGAAACTTCAAACTTTTGAGGTCTGAGTCAATCTTTAAATAATTGCTATCCATTTTTATATTGCTGCCAACATGGGATAAGTACGGTTTTTCGCTCTTATCCCGTTTTAATTTTCTAATTAAAGTCAGTGTTGGGTTTGTTGTTTGTTCTTTCTCAAAATTAACACATTCCAGTTTTAAAAATTGAGGGAAAACCCTGCTTTTGTGAAAAATAGTTGAATTCAGCTATAGGGGAGCAGTGTCACCCTGAGTTTTACACGTTTGCTGAGCGGAACCGAAGTAAAGTGTAACGTATCGAAGGGTAAGCGGCTCTAGTCTAACATCTGTCCATGTTTCGATATAGCTTCGTTCCTCAGCCACTCAATAGGACAGTGGGGGGCACTTCGGTACAAGCTCGTGTCTTATCCCACTCATTGTAACAGACAAGCCTTTGGATTTGGGCTTAAATCTTTTAGATTTTCAAAACCTGAAAGGTTTAGCTTGCGAGAACTTACCATCAAGAACGCGGATGGAATTGTATAATCGCATCGCGGAGGTCTTGTTTTTCGATGTGCGTATAAATTTCCGTAGTGGTAATGGATTCATGGCCGAGCATTTCTTGCACGGCTCGTAAATCGGCACCGCGTTGTACCAGTTCCGTAGCAAAAGAATGGCGCAAGGTGTGCGGACTAATGTTTTTTTGAATATTGGCAGCAACAGCCAGGCGTTTGATAATGGTAAAGATCATTACACGTGTAAGTTGTTTGCCGTTGCGGTTGAGGAAAAGAATATCGCGCGATTCTGGCTTGGGCGTTTGGTGCACACGCACCTCGTTTTTGTAGATGTTAATTTGTTTTATCGCAGCAGCGCCAATGGGTACCAAACGTTGTTTGTCTCCTTTTCCAATTACCCGGATAAAACCTTCGTTGAGGTGGAGGTCGCTAATGCGCAGGCCTACTAACTCAGATACGCGTAAACCGCACCCGTAAAGGGTTTCGATAATGGCTTTGTTGCGTTCGCCCTCGGGTTTAGAAAGGTCAATGGCTCCAATGAGCAATTCAATTTCTTCGTTCGATAAGGTTTCGGGAAACTTTCGTTCTGTGCGGGCAGACTCAAACAAATGCGTAGGATCGTTTTGGATGTAATCTTCCAGCATTAAAAACTTGTAAAATGCTTTTATGCCCGATAAAATGCGGTTTTGAGAGGTGGCCGATAAGCCAATATCGTGCAACTGATAAATGAAATCGCGAATGTTTGTTTCCGTTAATTCCAGGGGAGAGGCATGAGGATGACAACCGTGCAACTTTTCTACATCGCGGAGGTAATTCTCAACGGTGTTTTGCGACAAGGAGCGCTCTATTTTTAGATAACTTCTAAATCCTTTTGTATACTGATCCCAGTTCTTCAAATTGGCTAATTTTGGAAAAGGCGAATTTATCGAATCAATTGAAACGACACACCTAAAAATAAAGTGGTATGAAAATCTGGATTATCAACGGCCCTAACTTAAACTTATTGGGCAATCGCGAACAAAGCATTTATGGCACGGAAAGCTTTGAAGATTACCTGAAAAAATTACAGAACGCTTTTCCTGAGTGTGGTATTTTCTATTACCAAAGTAATGTAGAAGGGGAGATCATCAACAAATTGCACGAAATTGGCAATAACCCGGAGTACGATGGTATTGTCTTAAATGCCGGAGGGTATACGCATACTTCCGTAGCCATTGCAGATGCCATTGTGGCCATCAATTTACCGGTGGTAGAAGTGCACATTTCAAACATTTATGGTAGAGAAGAGTTCAGGCACAAATCGTTGATTTCTAAAAACTGTAAGGGCGTAGTGGTTGGTTTTGGATTGGACTCTTACAAACTGGGTGTTTACAGTTTTTTAAACCGATAAGCATTAAAAAAGCCGTTGACGTATGCACATCAACGGCTCTTGCTGTATTTCGATTTGTCTCTTTTCCTTAGAACGGAGTTTCCGTACTGAAAGAACTACCTCCGGCCATATTGGCTAAAGAAGTACCACTTACGTAATCGTAATTGATGGTTCCTGTTCCTTCATTAAACGTCCAGTAATGCTGGAATCCGCTAGCTGTAGTGGTAAAGGTGTTGTTGAACAAGTTCTGAACTTGAGAAGTACTTAAATCTGTACTCCAGAACGTAATCTCGTCAATCCATCCTTTAAAATAACCCGAAGGTGTACTGTCTGACCATTTTCCTACATCCCAACGGTTGCAATATTGAGGTTGAGCACTCAACATAATAGGGGCAGAGTTTTGCTGCACGCCATCTACGTACAAGAACATATTTGTTCCGTCAAAAACAGCTGCTGCATGGTGCCATTGTCCATCGTCAAAGCGATCTGTACTAAAAGCTTCGCTTCCGCTTGATGCATACATGCTGGTGCGTAAAACTACTTTTCCGTCATCAGAAGAGCCAGCCTCTTCTTTAAGGTACATTCCAATTTGCAGGTTAGGGTTATTGTTGTTGCCCATTGTGAAAATAGCACGGTCTGAGCTTCCTGTTGTACCGTCTGTTTTAAACCATGTCGACATGGTAAACGTGTAATCGGTAGACAAAACATAATCACATCCGGTGTAACCTGTAGATCCATCAAAATAGATCGAATAACCGTTAGATGTGCTGCTACATGTTGCAATATCGATGATAGAACCGCTGTGCACCTGCGTACTCAATAAGCTAGTTCCTTCATAAATTTTCATGGTGTACGTTCCGGTAGTTGCGGTTGTAAAATGACTGGTAAAGTGTACTTCTTTGTTTGCAGGAATAGTATACGTTCCTGTAGCTCCGTTTTCTGTAATTTCCCAATCAATGGTTTTCGCTGAAGCTGTTCCGTTGCGGATTCTCCATCTTCTGCCGTAGTAACCGTTTTCGTAATAGTAACCCATTGGCGAAAGTGTTACACCAGACTGGTTACCGCTATATTCTACAAAAGCAGTAAGGTTAGAGCAGTAAGCATTGATGTTGGTTTGTGCTCTGCCTAAAATTTTAAGTCCGCCTACACCGTTGGCAATAAATACGTTGTTTCCGTTTGACTTAACGTAGTTAGCCGATCCGTCAAAGTAGAAAAGCCCGTCTTGAATGTGCGTGTTTTTGTCAAAAATGTAAACTCCATCGTGTCCGTTAGCAATGAACAAAAATTCATCATCCGTATGCACACCGTTGGCCAATCCGCTACCGTTGCTAATGAATGAATAAGCCGGAGTTCCTGATTGGTTGTTGATGTTAAATGCTTTCATACCGTTTGTTCCGGTACACACATATGCCAAAGGACCATCCATGTGTAAAACGCCTTTTCCGTTAACCGGACTAGCAGAAGCTGCAATGTCTAATGTGTATTTAGTCGCAGAATCCATAACACCTTCGTGGATGTACAACTTAGCATCGTTTCCACCGCGGTAATAAATGATCTTTCCGTTAGCTTCGTCTACGAATTTTGAGTTGTCGTATGCATCTTGGCTAATTAACGATAGGGTAGTAGCATCTACTTGGTAAGCACCACCTAAAGAGTTACCGCTGGCAACAAACAAGTTGTTTCCGATTTTCTTTACCGCATTTCCTGAATAAGATGGAAGAGGAGCTTGTACAGTATTGGTTGTTAACAAGCCGCTAGCATCCAACTGTACGCTTTCTACAATACTTCCTTTGGTATAATTCTGATCGTAGCCAGAACTGTAAATGTCGCGTCCTCCGGTAGTGTAAACCACACCGTTGTCTACCGTTAATTCGTTCAAATCAGTATCTGTAAATAACAGTTGACTAATTAAAACGGGAACGTTAGGATTGGTAACATCAAAGATTTCCAATGCACCGGCAAAGTCGTTTTCTTGGCCATTCCAGTGGTAAGAAACATAGGCTTTGTTGTTGTGAAATTCTACTCCGGTAGCAGAAAGCGTAGCACCATTTACTACAGGTGATGAAACTTCTGCAATAAAATTCCACGATGAGCTACTTCCGGCACGTTTTTGTGTAGGAACAGCTTCATAATAATATTTGATTCTTCCCTCGAAGTTATCGTTGTTCAGAATACGGTTAGAAGTAGATGTGCTTCCCGTTGAAGTAGAAGTTCCGTCTTCTTCTTTACAAGCGATTAGGCTTAATCCTAAAAGGAGCGCAAAGGATAGTTTTTTCATTGCATAATTTTTAGCAACGAATACATATCATTTTCTACGCCTAATTTGTAACTGATTGAAAATCAATGTTTGTTTTTGGCTTATACGTTAAAAACTGTTTCAAATTGGGAATTTCTTTGATTAATTTGGATTTATTGTGCCTTTAGAAAGTCGTTTAAGACATCAACAATGTAAGCATAATGCTCTTGATCTAACCCTGGCCATACGCCCAACCAAAAACTGTTGTTCATGATTAAGTCTGTATTGTCAAGCGATCCCACAATGCGGTGTTGAATATCGGTATAAGCCGGTTGACGCAACAGGTTTCCGGCAAACAATAAACGTGTTCCAATTTTATTTTTCTCCAGGTGTTGTACCACATCTTTACGGTTCAAAGGAGATTCCGGACGAATGGTAATCATAAAACCAAACCACGATGGATTTGAATTGGCTGTTGCTTCGTGCAAGATAAAATGCTCTTCAAATGGTTTTAGCATTTCGTACAACAAGGCATGGTTTTCTCTACGTTTTTCTACAAACTCATCAACGCGTTTCAATTGGCTTAAACCAATGGCAGCTTGCATGTCGGTTACTTTTAAGTTGTAACCAATGTGCGAATAGGTGTATTTATGATCGTAACCGCGTGGAAGATCGCCCAATTGCCATCTGAAACGCTTGCCACAAGTGTTGTCTTTTCCGGGTTCGCAGTAACAATCACGTCCCCAGTCTCTAAACGATTCAGCTAATTTCTTTAACCAAGGATTATTGATGATAACAGCTCCTCCTTCTCCCATCGTAATGTGGTGAGCAGGGTAGAAGCTTACGGTAGCCGCATCGCCAAAGGTTCCGGTTTTTTGTCCGTTGTAAGTTGCTCCTAATGAGTCACAATCGTCTTCAATTAACCAAAGGTTGTGCTTTTTCGCTACAGCGGTAATCACTTCCAAATTGAATGGATTTCCCAAAGTGTGGGCAATCATAATCGCTTTGGTTTTTTCAGTGATGGCATCTTCTAGCAACGTTACATCAATGTTGTACGTTGGAATGTCAACATCCAAGAAAACAGGAATACAACCGTATTGAATCATAGGGTTTACCGTAGTAGGAAATCCCGCAGCAACGGTAATCACTTCATCTCCGGGTTTGATCTGACGATCGCCCAATTTTGGAGAAGTCAATGCTGAAAAGGCCACTAAGTTGGCAGAAGATCCACTGTTCACCAACAAAGAGAAAGGAGCTCCGAAATAATCGGCAAACTGACGTTCAAATTCAGGACCGAATCTTCCGGTAGTTAACCATCCGTCCATTACGGCATCAATACCAAAAAGCAAATCTTCTTCGGTAACGATTTTTCCGGTTACAGGAATGTAATCTTGCCCCGGAATAGCACGTTTAAACGTTTTCTCTTTTAGTTTATCGGTTAATAAGTCTTTGAGTTGACCTTCTATATTTTTTAGCATTGTTTCAAATTTCAGACCTGCAAATAACGTAAATCCAGCTTAAATAGGGTTAGCTTAAATCGGCTACTTTCTTNCGCAGGTAATCGTCAATATTGGTAAAATGAAAATCAGGGTATTCGCTTAAGAATTTAGNNGTAATCAATCCGCCTGTTAANGGTCTGTCTGCCGGTGGATTAAACACATCTGTTGTAACGGGCTCAATCTTAATTTTGTGTTGNGGGAAATANTTCAACACGTGCATGGCCAATTGCACACGGTTTAAGAAATCGGTGCTGGCAATGTTGTAAATGCCTTTTTTACCNTCTTTCAATAACAAATACATGGCACGNGCAATGTCTGCCGCATTTACNGGAGTAGCGTATTGATCAAACGGTAATTTGAGTTCCATGTCTTCNTCTTTNTTCACATTGTCAAGCATACGGGCAATGAAGTTTTTGTTGCGTTCTTCATCTCCATACACGTTGGTAATGCGAAGGATCAAATAATCGTTCAATTTTTCAACCAATTGCTCGGCTTCCAGTTTGTGTTTTCCATAAACACTCAACGGATTNATNGCNTCTGTTTCGGTATAAGGACCGTTNTTGCCATCGAAGACATAATCGGTAGAAATGTACACCAACTTGGCNTTAAANCGNTTGGCCAATTCAATGGCATTTTGCGTGCTTTTTACGGTTTTCTCAAAACTTTCGTCAGGATGTTCTTCGCAATAGTCAACCCAAGTTAAGGCTCCGCAATGCAGAATTACATCAGGATTNAANCTATCAATGTCAAAATTTTCAGGATCAGTAAGTTCAAGCGTATTGAATTTTACCGTGTCTTTGGCAGGATAACTGAAGTAAGTTCCAACGGTTTCAAGCTCCTCTTTAGTATTGAAGTAACGNAAGCAATTACTGCCTACAAGGCCGCTGGCTCCCAGGATAATAATTTTCATACGAATGGGGTTTTATAGGCTTCAAGTTCAGGGAAAGCCAAATCGCGCTCAGAAATGATAGGCGAGGTTGTTTCCCATTGGTGCCCAAATGAATTGTATAGAATTCCTGCATCATTGGCAGGAGCATGTTCTGTTGAAGTAAGGTAAGTCATGAGGGTGTGGTCTTCTAGCGTTTCAAAACCGTGTGCAAATCCGCTGGGGATATACAACGCTCTGTGGTTTTCGGCACTGAGTTTCACACTAATGCTTTTTCCGAAAGTGGGTGAAGATTGACGCATATCGAGTACTACATCGTTTAAGCTTCCGTAGTTGCAATACACCAATTTAACGTGATCGAACGGAGGAGTTTGAAAATGCATGCCNCGCACAACGCCTTTGTGATTTACCGAAAAAAAGCTCTCTTCAAAATGGGCTGTTAAACCGTGTTTTTCAAAGGTAGATTTGTGCAACGTTTTGGTAAANGAGCCACGGTTATCAGCGGCATGAAAGCATTCCAGAATGTATACACCTTCGAGTTCGGTTGCTACGAATTTCATAATTGCGCAAAGAAGTTTTGAATTTGCAGTAGCGTATAGCCTTTCGGNTCTTTTTGGTAATGCTTGTACCAATCGATGGTTAAATGAATGGCCGCTTCAGAATGCATGCTGGGTTTCCAACCTAATAGGGCTTTTGATTTTCCGATTGCCAAACGTAGCAACTTNGCTTCATGNGGTTGNGCNGNATTTGGAATTACTTCGTATTCACCGCTTCCCCAGCTTTTGATGGCTGTTTGTACCAGTTGCTCAACNGTTAAGGTGTCTTCGTCTTCAGGNCCAAAGTTGAATGCATCGGCATATTGTACCGGATCTTCATTCATTTTAACACCCAGTGTAAGGTAACCGTTTAACGGATCTAACACGTGTTGCCACGGACGCACAGCATTTGGATTGCGTAAAATCAATGTTTCATTCCTAGAAAGTGATTTCGCCAAATCCGGGATGATGCGGTTTTCGCTCCAATCGCCACCGCCAATTACGTTTCCGCTTCTTACGGTAGCAATGCTTTTATAGTGTTTNATGTAATTCTGAGGATGGAAAAAAGACAAACGGTAACTCGATGTAGCCAATTCGGCACAAGCCTTAGAGTTGGAGTAGGGGTCGTANCCGCCTAAACGCTCGTGTTCTTCATANGGCTCAATGCGTTCCATNTTTTCATACACCTTATCGGTAGTGATGATAATNGCTTTACATGGCTTTTCTAACTGACGAATGGCATCTAATACATAGATGGTTCCCAATACATTGGTTTCATAGGTTTCGGCTGGCATTTCGTAAGAATCGAGGACCAAAGCCTGAGCAGCCATGTGAAAAATGAAATCGGGTTGAAATTCGTTAATTTCAAGTTGAAGGCGTTCTTTGTTGCGAATGTCTGCAATAACAGAATCGCACAGTTGATCGCCATTGATAAGGTTGTAGAGGTCGTTATCGCGTTTTGGAGCCAANGAATATCCTTTCACTTTTGCNCCCANTTCATGGAGGATAAGTGTTAACCACGAGCCTTTAAATCCGGTGTGGCCGGTTAAGAATACCTTTTTTCCGTTGTATGTTTTTCTAAGTGCTTCTATTCCCACGTTTTCCATTTTGGTTGGTCGTCCCACATTGTATTCAAATCCACGTTATCGCGCAAAGTGTCCATGCACTTCCAGAAACCGTGGTGTTTGTAGGCTACCAGTTGTCCNTCTGCAGTAATGTCTTCCAAGGGTTGACGTTCCCACATGATGTCATCGGCATCGTCTTTCAGGTATTTGAAAATCTCTGGTTTCAAAATGAAAAATCCGCCATTGATCCACGCACCGTCTTCTTTGGGTTTTTCCATGAAACTGCGTACCACATTATCTGGTGCAATGTCTAGCATCCCAAAACGACTTCCGGGTTGAACAATGGTCATGGTACACAATTTACCATGTGCTTTGTGGAATTCCAATTGTTCGTTCATGTCGATGTTGGCNACACCGTCACCATAGGTGAGCATAAAGTCATCATTACCTACATATTGCTCTACACGCTTCAAACGTCCGGCAGTCATAGTTTCTAAACCAGTATCTACCAAAGTGACTTTAATCGACTCTGCTTTGTTGCGGTGCACTTCAACCTGATTGGTTTCAAGGTCAACCGTTACATCGGCATTGTGGTAATAATAGTTCANGAAATATTCTTTGATCATATAGCCCTTGTAACCCAAACAAATCACGAATTCTTTATGACCATAAGATTCATAAATTTTCATGATGTGCCACATAATGGGTTTGCCACCCACCTCAATCATGGGTTTGGGGCGTAAATGAGATTCTTCAGAAATGCGGGTGCCTTTTCCACCGGCAAAGATGACTACTTTCATGTCAAGGGTTTGTTATGTTGCACACAAATATATCTATTCCGAGAGGAGCAGAAAGTGTGGAAGCGTTAACATACCTTAAAATCAAAGCTTACTTTTTAGCAGGATCCCATTTTAATTCCTTAAAGTACCTGTTTCTGAGTACGTAAAAGTGAAAGATGATGCTTTTGTTGCAAATGCCAAAAGTGTTGCGTTTTGTAAATAATTTTTGAACCTCTTTGCGTTTTTTGTACCATTTGCCGAAACAATTGACAAAATCGCGGTGTGCTTTAAACACGGCTAAACTTGCTTTTGGATTGCCATCNGCTANCATTTTGAANAAGGCCAAATAGTCGAGTAAGAAACGCAGAGGGATTTTCCACCAGACTTCAGATGCCGGCAGATTTTTCAAGAGCATGATAAGGTTGTTGCGGTGGTTGCGGAATATTTTTCCCGGACTTCCGTAGGCNATCACATAACCGCCCATGTGGTAAATCTCGGCTTTGGGTTGGTACATGATTTTATAGCCCATGTTTTTCAANCGCCAAGCCAAATCAATTTCTTCCATGTGAGCAAAGAAATCGTTGTCTAAACCACCGGCTTTGTGGTAAAGGTCTGCTTTGATGAACAAACAAGCACCGGATGCCCAGAATATTTCGCGAACATCTTCGTATTGTCCAGTGTCTTTTTCAACGCTGTTNACCAATCTTCCTCTACAAAAAGGNTAGCCTAAATAATCGATATAACCTCCGGCTGCACCGGCATATTCAAATTCGTCTCTNCGGTCAAACGATTTTACTTTTGGCTGAACAGCAGCAATTTTATCGTCNGAATCCAATACTTCCAATCCGGCTTCTAGCCAGCCCGGAGTTACTTCAATATCAGAACTGATTAAGACGTAATTTTTGGCTTTGATTTGTGGAAGTGACTCGGTNTATCCTCCTGTAAATCCATGATTAACAGTAATAGTAATCAATTGGACTTGTGGAAAGTTTTCGCGCACCCAATTTCCGGTTCTGTCTGTAGAAGCATTGTCTACCACAACAACTTTAACGTCCGNTGAATTCGGAACGGTATCAACAATTTTGGGTAAAAATTGCTTGATNAAAGGCAAGCTGTTGTAGCTNAATAAAACAATGGCTACATGCGGAATGTGTTCAGGCGAGGTTTCCAAGTGCTATCTGTAAAGGTTCAAGGAGTGCAAGTATAGTTAAACTAACCATCAAACGGTTATCGCGGGGCGTTAAAAAATTGTTCAGCTTCACTACCGTATGAATTATCAATAGATTCATCATCTGCGTTTCCATAAGGCGTGTCTCTGCGCTGCAATTCATATTGCCACCTGCGGTTATACATTTCNCCTCTTACGTTAGAGTGTAACATGGTATACTCATTTGTAACCAAATCAGGATTGTAGAAAATGTAACGGGCATCAGTTTGTTTAGGGTGGTGGTAATAATGCCAAATGTGGTAAGGATAGTTNGTAGGTTCGTTGTCGCGTTTTACAATGGTATTCGGAGGTCCGTATTTCAGATAAACCACACCNCGATCGGTTTCATAGCCCATTTTGTTGACTGTGCTGAACTCTCTGTTGACTAAAATTACTTTTTCGAGGTATTCATTCCAATCTTTCTCAGGATTTTCGTTGTTGCGTGTAAGCCAAAACTGGTAGAAGAATTTTTTGAGGGTCAANACATCGGCATCGCGCCAGTTTTTATCAATGAACTGAGCTTCACCAACAGTAGCAATGGGGCGCACTGATTTTACATATTGAACCAGTGTGTCTCTCCCCGAAATGTTTTCTACGAAGGTGTTCATCAAATCGAGGTTAGCGAGGTCTTTTTCTTCAAACTTCACCGACTCGTTAGCNCGTTGAAAAAANACTCTTTTACTGGCCAATACGCTGTTCTCTTTATTGATCACCTGCACCAATACGTTGTAATTTCCGGTAGGCACTTTNGAAATGTCAAACTCTTGAAAAAGAACACTTACAGCTTGTGCATTAAAGCGCTTGAACGANGAAATNTTTTTGTAGGCATTGGTTTTACCTTCTTGTGTAATGGTGTATTTTACGATAAAAGGTTCGTTTTCTCCCAAAAGGGCAGCNGCATTGTAAATTTCAGCATAGAACTTCAACGAAGTAATGTATTCGGGGTAGAAGTCAGAAATNTTTGGTGTAACCTCTACACCGGCTTTTACCAANGGGTTTTCGGTTTCGGTAGATTTAAACGACTCTGCCAATTCAATGTCTGAAATAGAAATCTCATTTTCAGGAAAATTGATTTCAACTGGTTGGCTAACTTCAACCGGTTCCATGGTTGAATTGATGTCTTTAATAATGACTTCAAAATCGTATGCACCGTTGGGAATTAAAATGCGTTGTTGGTCAATGAAGTTGACGTAACCGGTAGCCGTATCGTAAATTACCGGACTATTCAATTCGTAGCGTTTAAAAGCTTTTACTTCCTCATCTTGTTTAAAAAGGTAAGTAATTTGAATGGCTCCTTTGAATCCTCCGCTTTCGGTTTCAATATATTCTACCGAACTCCCCATTACGCTTAAATAAACTTCAGCATAAGGTCCTACTTCAGGACTGTAAAAGAAGGAGTGAGAGAGGTAGGCNTCNAACTGNTTAGCTTCAGCTTTAAAGAAAAGGGAAAGTGTAATAAATAAGATTCCTAACAGACGCTTCATTCTTTTTTACTTTGTTGCAAAGTTAGCAATTCGCCTTTCGCGAAAAATTAAAAATTAGCTAACGGTAAGTTTAACCGATTAAAACAATCAATTAGCAATACAATACACTTATGGAATTAAAAGGATCAATAGCATTGGTAACCGGAGGGAGTTCCGGNTTGGGAAAAGCAACGGCAAAACTGNTGAAAGAACACGGTGCCGAAGTAATTATTACAGGTAGAGATGGCGAAAAAGTGCAGCAAGTGGCACAAGAATTAAACGTAATGGGNGTGCAGAGCGATGTAGCCAATGATGAAGACATCGAAAAGCTATTTGCTACTATCCAAGAGAAATACGGCAAGCTGGATATTTTGATTAACAATGCAGGAATAGCCAGTGCAGAATGGCCAGAAGTAGATCAGCTTACGCGAGAAGCACTGAAAGAAGTNTATGAAGTGAATGTGTTTGGAGCTGCAGTGATGGGAGCTCATGCGGCAAAGTTGTTCAAAGCACAAAAAAGTGGCAACATNGTTAACATCGCATCAACGGCAGCATTGAAAGGTTTTGCACACGGATCGATTTATTCGTCTTCAAAATTTGCTTTGCGTGGAATGACTCAATGTTGGCAAGCAGAATTACGTCCGTACAATGTGCGTGTAATGTTGGTTAACCCCAGTGAAGTTCCAACAGCTTTTAACCGTCAGGATAGGGTAGAAAGAGAAGATGAAGCCAATAAATTGTCGTCTGAAGAGATTGCACACACAATTATTTCAAATTTATTGATGAAAAATAGAGGATTTATTCCGGAGGTAACTGTTTGGGCTACAAATCCTTTCTGACCGTAAAGTTACATTGGCTTAAAATTAGCTTAATTTTTTTCGCAAAAAGGGCTTGCCAATTATAAAATGAAAAATACATTTGCAGCGGAGAGTTGGCAGAGTGGTCGAATGCACCGGTCTTGAAAACCGGCATACCGAGAGGTATCGAGGGTTCGAATCCCTCACTCTCCGCCACTTGAGACCCGATTTCAAAAACTGAAATCGGGTTTTTTTTTGCTCTTTTTTTTCGGTCAAACTTTGGGCGAGCGTAATCATTCCTGCGCTAATTTTGTTACGTTATAAAACAAGAAAACTTATGCGCCTAAAAGTCCCTTTCATTACTGTAGCCCTAGCGTTGTTNTCTTCAACGGTATTTTCTCAACAAGATACATCTACCTATGCCAATGATTTGTCGGCAGACTTGTTGTTAGCCATGCAAATGGGGCAGTCTTACAACGATTTTAAAACAGCGCTAGAAGGNCTGAGTCACGAAGCCATTTCTTCACAATTGCAAACCGATGCACAGAAAAATGCCTTTTGGATCAATGTGTATAATGCTTATGCGCAAATACGGTTGAAAGAAGAGCCCCANACCTATCGCAACCGCAATAAGTACCTTAAAACAAAGTTTNTTCACATTGGTGGAGAAGATTTGTCGCTCAATGCTATAAAACATCGCATTTTAAGACAGCAACAAAGTGTAATAGGGCATGGTTATANTCCACNCTTGTTCAAAAAGAAATATGCCAANGAATGGCAGGTAGATAGNCTCGATCCGCGTATTCATTTTGCNTTAAACTCAGGAGCAGCCAGTGCNCCACCGGTTTCGTTTTATGAGCCAGAAACCATTGATNAGGAATTNAANGAAGCACAAAAAGCATTTTTAACTTCGGAGTCTACAGTCAANGACAGTGCTCAAACNNTAACCGTTCCGGCAACNTTGTCTTGGTTCAGAGGCGATTTTGGTGGGAAAGACGATATNTTGGCTTTGTTAAAGCAGTTAAACGTAATACCGAATACCAATTACAGGCTTCATTTTAGAAAATACGATTGGACAATGGAACCTAAAAATTACAAAGAGGAGGAATAGACGATGGGAAAGAAAACAGTAGTAATCGGAGCAAGTAATAATCCACAGCGTTATGCCTGGATGGCATCTGAGCGTTTACAGAGAAANGGACACGAAGTAGTTGCTGTTGGAATTAAAAACGGAGAATGTGCCGGAATTCCTATTCATAAAGACCGNCCTCNGGTTGAAGAAGTCGATACCGTTACAATGTATGTTGGTCCGCAAAACCAACCGGCTTATTACGATTATATCTTAAGCTTAAATCCCGAACGCATTATTTTTAACCCNGGAACNGAGAACATGGAGTTTATGCGTATGGCAAAAGACAAAGGGATTGAGGTAGAAGCTGCATGTACACTAGTTATGCTGGCTGCAGACACGTATTAATNCATGTGTTTTTAGGACAGTTGTGTTTGTTGTTAACTATACATTACACAACTGTTATTATCGTTAAAGTCTACGCATTTGCAATACTTACACTTGTAAAGTAAGCCAGAAGCGGCACATTCACTGTGCTTTGTTTTAACGTTGTCTCCTGTTTGTCCCTTGTTTGTCTCTCCTAAATTTCTTAACCACATTAAGGCAAAGCGTTCAACAATTAACCTTGTAATAATTGCGCTCTAAGATTCGATGAACTTCACAGTGGCAATTTTGTGCCCGAATTCTTCAAAAACGCTAAAATCTTAAAACGCATGAAAAAAATCGCAAGGGCACTGTTGTGCATTGCTACTTTGTGTAGTTCACTTTATGGAACAGCACAAACGTTACCCGGAGACTCCATTGTCTTTGGACCAATGCTCAGTCCGGTCTATAACGATACGGTTAGAGTATGGGTACTGACAAAAGACAGTACCAATACAGGTGACTCACTCGCCATTGAACTAACGGGGGCAAGTTCACCCAACACACCATTAACCGGAACAGTTTATAACTCTGATAGCCGTTTAGGGTATCACCTTCGTTCTTATAAATACGGAGGGTTAACAGCTGGAGAGACCTATACGGCTGTTATCAAGAAAAACAATGTGGCTATGTACAGGTCGGCCTCTATTGAAAATGGAGTAAATCAGTTGAGCGATTTCTCCTTTTTAGCAGGAGGTTGTGGCCGTATTTTCGATACGACACGTTGTATGGATTTACCGGCTTATACTTCAGGGACATATATAGATGGTACGCCTGAAATCTTTAACCAAATGGCCACTGAAAACAGCGACATGATGGTGTGGTTGGGAGATGCGGTATACTTACTCGGACTTCAACATGCCAACGGACAATGTCCGAATGGTGTAGATGATTGGGCAAATAAGAACATGGCTTTTGACCGATACAGGTTTGTTCGTCAGTATCACGATTCGCTTATTCGTGCAATGCCACAATTGGCCATTACAGACAACCATGATGTAGGGCCGGATGAGTACAACTATGATATGGCTACGCTGGGAGAGATGCGTGAAATCTTTATGGATTGGTGGCCTAACCCGGAATACCTTTCTACACAGGCAGGACAGGGAATGTTCTCTTCTTACAAATACAAAGACGTTGAGTTTTTCTTAACCGATAACAGAAGTTACCGTACAGGAACGCTGGCACATTTTGGGGCAGAA
This sequence comes from Crocinitomicaceae bacterium, assembly GCA_002705995.1. GTDB lineage: Bacteria > Bacteroidota > Bacteroidia > Flavobacteriales_G > Salibacteraceae. The sequence continues at coordinate 24,351 of PAJI01000026.1, forward strand.
CAACAAGCTTGGTTAAAACAAGCACTACTTAATTCAGATGCAACGTTTAAGGTTATCATATCAGGAACACCTGTATTTAACCCCAATTGGGGCGGACGTAACTATTCGTACTCGTCTCAAGGTGCAGACCTGAGACAATACATTCAAGACAATAACATTGATGGTGTAATTGCTTTTAGTGCAGACATTCACGCACAACAATTTTACGGGAGCTACCAATACAAGTATCCGTTGTATGATGTGCTTTCAGGGAACTTAGCCTCAGACGTTGGAAACAATCCAAGTTACAGCGTTGACTATACTTCTAATGCTATAATGTCTGGTGTGAAGCAAACGTATGTGAAGGTATCGTTAGAAGGAGATGCTACAGACCGCAGAATGAAAATTGCCTATACAGATACAGCAGGTGTACCTTACTTTTCTTCTTACGTACATGCTGAAATGTTGACCAGTGTTGACGATAGTGTTAAACACGTTGATTTGGGTTTTTCGTCTTCAACGTATGATTCATCATCTTACCACCATACACTTAATGCAACTGGATTATCTTATGTAGAAGACAGGCATCAGAATGCAGGCTCTGCTGCTTACTTTGGTTCAAATACGAATGTTCAGGTGCCTTATCAGCAATCTTGGAACATGCAAGACAGAGCGTTTAGCCTTACTTACTGGGCAAAACCGGCTCAGTATGGTAGCAAATCTGCAGTGTTCTCAACCGGATCTACCACGAACGGCTTTACCATTGGATTTGATGAAGACGGGTATCCGGAATATACAGACCATGCAACAGGAACTACATACACCAGCTCAAGAAGTTTGTTGACCAACAAATGGTCTCACTTAACGTGGATATACGACAATGTAAAACGTCATTTAGAATTGTATTTCAACGGAATGATGATCGAATCTTGGGAAGGTGTTATTTCTTCGGTGGAGTCAACTTCAAACATTTACATTGGCCAATCTTCACAAGGCCAACATTACAAAGGTGCTTTGGATGAGGTGAATGTATACGGTAAATTAATCTCTGCTGAAACCATTCAGCTTGAAGCTGAGAATGAAACGGTGAGTGAAGTGTTAAGCCTGGGCGGTTCTCAAAACATGGAAATTCCGGGATCGGTAGTGAACAGCCTTTTAGCCAACGATTATACCGTAGAATTCTGGGCGAAATTGAATTCAGACCCTTGTTCAAGCTGCAAGATCTTATCGAGCAACGGTCGTGACGGTAACAACAACACTACCGGTTTAACTTTTGAATACAACTCAAGTAACCAGTTAATTATTGGTAATGGAACAGGTGGATCAGGATGGAATACCATTACCAATGTAAACGAAGTTTGGTCTGTAGGTGAGTGGAATCACGTGGCCTACACAGCTGAAGCAAACGGAAACATGAAGTTGTACATCAACGGAGAATTATCGGGAAGTGGAACTTACACCAGCTATGCATCCAACTCTTGGGGATTTGGTTTGGGCTACAGTCCTTATTATTCGGGTACGGTTGATGCCGAAATGGATGAATTGCGCATTTGGACAGCAGCACTTTCACAAGACTCTATCCAAAGCAGAATGCACTATAAACTTTCTGGAAATGAAACTGACTTAGGCTTGTACTACGATTTCACAGCGTATACAGACTCTACCATTATGAGTTCGGGCAATACCAATTATGAAATCTTACTAGACGGGGCTTCTTTNATCAGTGCNACTTCTCCGGTAGCGACTGTTGATGCTGCTTATTTAAGCGAAGTAACAGGAAACTGGAGCATTGCAGTAAATGACAACAATGGATTGTCTTTATTGGATAACATTGGCGACTACATTACCAATATGGTGGTAGGACATGGNGTAGATACTGTTGTTGCGGTATACGATTCAACCAATAATCAATACTACTCAACAGCAGGCTGGCAAATTGTTCAAAACAACCTTCCTTTTGCCAATTTGAGCATTAACCTAGATCAGGCAATTCCTCAAAGTGATTCTATAGAAGCCATAGCAAGTAATTATTACTTGTTAGAAGNAGATACNGCCGGAAACTTTAGCATAATCAGCACCGGAAGTTACGATGGACAAAACGTTAATTTTTACAATGCATACATTGCAGGTGGTTATTACTATTTAGCTTTTGAAGTAGATACTAGCGGAACAACAAACCGTGGAAGCATGTTGGCTTTAAATGCCAATTATGATGTGGTACTTCCTCATGCAGTAATTGATTCGGTGTTTTCTGAANCCTTTACCATTGAAACGTGGTTCAGAGTGAATGCCAACGCACAGGATAAGAAAATCATTTCTTGTCATGGTAAGATCAATGGAATTTCAAAAGGGTTCACCTTTGAGATGCCAAACAATTCCTCAATGATTCCAAATGTGGTGTTTGGAACCAATACAGGTTCNTGGAACGCGGCTACTGCCAACACAGCCATTAACATTGGNGAATGGAANCACATGGCAGTAACGGTAATTCCAAACGATAGCTTCCGCATTTACATCAANGGAGAATTAACCAATACGACAGCTTTTGACACTTATGTGCCTAGCGGAACCTGGGATTTNGCCTTTGGTAAAAGCCAAAATTATGGCAACGGAGTATTGAGCGACTTTGATGAGTTTCGCATTTACAGCCGTGCACTAACGCAACAAGAGATCAAAGACGGTATGCACCTTTCGATGGATGCTTCGGATACCACATTGGTGTATAACCTTACTTTCGATCAAGACGATAACGGTTACATCCAAAATACATCGAGCGTATTGTTAGANAGTGTTGCTTATACCAATGCTTCAATTGTAACGGCAACAACACCCGTGAGTGCAATGGATGCAGCTTACAGAAATACCGTAAGAGGTAGCTGGAGTGTGGACGCCAACAATGAAAACGGTTTGTATGTAGACAACAACATCACAAGTTATACTTCAAACCTTGTAGTNGGAAGAGCTTTTGATGATGCAGTAGTAGCATTACCATCAACCAACGATACATTTTATGTTGAAGGNGCTTGGTTGNTCAATACACTTGAAATGGATTCGGCAGACATTGCCATAGACCTTTACCAGGCTTTGTCTAATGCAGATTCTATTGAATTGTATGCAACGGAGTATTATCTAATCTTTGGCGATCCGCAGAGTAATTACACCATTTTAGGCNTAGATACAGCTGTTAANGGTGTTGTTGAGTTTGATGATGTTCCGGTAGAATACGGAACTTACCGCATTGCATTCTTGTCAGACGAACAAAATGTGATTAACCAATTGGGTGGTGAATTGGAGTTGTNTGCGAACCACAATGTGGTGATCAACAATAGCGTAGCAGACCAATTGATGAGTTCAGCAAACGGGTTTACCCTTGAAACATGGTTTAAAGTAACAGAAACNATTTCAGGAGGAGAGAAAATGCTGGCCAGNCATATCAAACCAAACTCACAATCAAAAGGGATGACGTTTGAATTTCCCGGAGGGAGTGCAACACCGATNATTGGATTTGGTACGAATACCAACTCTTGGAATTCTGCGAGCACCAATACTTCGATAAATACCGGAGAGTGGAATCACTTGGCATTGTCTGTTACGCCTAACGATAGTTTCCGTATATACATNAACGGANATTTGGTAAATACACAGGCNTTTACGCAATATTACCCTAGTAATTCAATGGATTTGGCCTTTGGTACAAGTCAGAACTANGGNAATGGTATTTTAACAGATTTNGATGAATTCCGCATTTGGAACCGTCCTAAAACGGCAGCTGAAATTCAGGAAGAAATGTACCGCGAACTACCGGCTGGGTATGATACGACTTTGAAGATCAACCTGAGCTTTAATCAAGTTGAAAACGGATACGTTTACAATACAGGTACACCAAATGTGTTAGACAGCATTTTGCTTACAAATGCAGGTATTGTACCGGCTACAGATCCTGTTCGTGTGATGAATGCTCCTTACACTACTACCGTTAGCGGTAACTGGAGTGTGATGAGTGACAGTTACGGAGGTTTTTACCTTGGGAATACACTTTCAGATTACTCAAGCAATGTTGTTGTAGGAAGAGACTTGGACTACAGCATCAGTCAAATCGGAACGCAAGACACTTCGTATGTCAACGGTGCTTGGTATGCCGATTTGAGAAACTATTCAAATGAAGTAAACAGTGTTGTTGTGGACTTGGAACAAGCCATGACAAATCCTGATTCGGTATTAAACATTACGAATACATTTTACCTCATCAAGGGGACACCAAACGGTTCAAACTACAGCTTTGTAGCAGAGGCTAGTCCTGTTGGTTATCTAGTGACATTTGATAGTGTAACAATTGATACAGGAGTTTATACACTCGCTTGGAGAGAAGAAATATTGACTCCTTTAGCTGCTTTTGTTGCAGATACAACGGTTGTGATTCAAGGAAATGCAGTGACTTATTACGACATGAGTTCGAACTTGCCGGATACTTTAACATGGACGTTTGAAGGAGGGAATCCTTACACAGCAACAGGCGATAGTATTTCAGTAGTGTATGACACATTGGGGTATTATACCACGCAGTTGATTGCCAGTAACCAAGCCGGAAGAGATACCGCTGTTTATCAGCAGTATATCCAAGTGATAGAACCGGCACCTGTGGTTGACTTTGCAGCCGATACAACGCTTGTGATTGTAGGAAATACGGCTACTTTCAGCGATTCAAGTACAAATAACCCAACAGCATTGGTATGGACATTTGCCGGAGGTATGCCAGCAACATCAACCGATACGATGCCAACGGTAACCTACAACACAACAGGTGTATATGATGTTACATTGATCGCAAGCAATCAGGCGGGTTCCGATACATTGACCAAGTCGATGTACATTAACGTTACAGAGCCTGCTCCAATTGCAGATTTTGTTGCACAAGATACCTTCCTGATTCAAGGGGATTCAACCGTGTTTACCGATCTAACGATCAACAATCCTGATAGTGTTCGCTGGATATTTGCGGGAGGAACACCGGCAACATCAACGGATACCATGCCAACCGTAACTTACGGAACTGGCTATGGCTATTTTGATGTAACATTGATTGCTTACAATCAAGCAGGAACAGATACGATGACTAAGGCCATGTACATTCATGTAATAGAGCCAGCACCTGTTGCTGACTTTGAAGCCGATACAACCATTGTTGTAGCAGGAGACTCAACGTTCTTTACTGATTGGAGTAGCCATCATCCTGATAGCTTGTTCTGGATTTTTGCCGGAGGTTCACCTGTGACATCAACTGATACCATGCCTTATGTAACTTATAATGCAACTGGTTTCTACGATGTTACACTAATGGCATACAACCCTGCAGGATCTGGAACAGAGCTTAAAACACAGTACATTCAGGTCATTGAGCCTGCACCTGTTGCCGACTTTGTGGCCAACGATACATTGATTGTTGAAGGAAACGCAACAACGTTTACCGATTTGAGTACGAATAACCCGGATAGTGTGCATTGGGCTTTTGCAGGTGGTTCACCGGCAACTTCAACCAATGTTGCACCAACAGTTACTTATGCTACAAGTGGTTATTACGATGTAACGTTAACAGCTTACAATCAGGCAGGGTCAGATACATTGACCAAGTTGATGTACATCCATGTAATTGAGCCAGCACCGGTTGCAGATTTTGAAGCAGATACAACAGTAGTAATTGCAGGAAATTCAACCTTCTTTACCGATTTGAGTGCTCACCATCCTGATAGTTTGTACTGGATTTTCTCTGGAGGAACACCTTCAATATCAACGGATACCATGCCAACTGTAAGTTATACTACTCCCGGAGTATACAGTGTAACTCTATATGCCTATAATCAGGCAGGAATGGGCATTGAGACCAAAGTAGATTACATTGAAGTGATTGCTCCGGCACCGGTAGCCAATTTTATGGGGAATGTTACAGTGGTTGTGGCCGGAGATACCGTAACGTTCACTGATTTGAGTACCAACAGTCCGGATAGTTTAGTGTGGACATTTGCCGGAGGTTCGCCAGCAACATCGAATGATACTGCTCCTGAAGTAGCCTATGACGTTCCGGGAGTTTATGCTGTAACCTTGGCTGCTTTCAATGCAGCAGGAGGAGATACAACAACTAAGGCAACTTACATTACCGTACTAGATCCTGTTCCTGTGGCTAGTTTCATCGCTGACCAAACATCGATCTTCACGGGAGATTCGGTAACGTTTACCGATTTGAGTACCAACAACCCAACAGCTTGGAGTTGGATTTTTAGCGGAGGTTCTCCAGCTACATCATCAGATTCAATGCCTGTTGTACAGTACAATACCCCAGGTTTGTATGATGTTACTTTAATCAGTAGCAATCAGGCTGGAGCAAGTACACCGGATGTATGGTCGTCTTACATTGAAGTGAATGAGCGAACAAGCATTGAAGAAAACTTGTCAAACGGAACAGCCATTAGCTGGTATCCGAATCCAACAAGCGGAAACATTACTTTCAGCATCAATGCCAATGGAGGAGAAGCCGTTACAGTAGAATTGTATGACATTACTGCCCGTAAAGTAGCCCGTCTTTTGACAGACAATGCTACCGGAGGTGCACAACAGTGGACGTTTAACATTGCTGACTATGTGAGCAATACACAAACGTTAATAATGATTGTGTCAATAGATGGAGAAATCTCAAGACACATTGTTCAGTTTGTAGAGTAGTTGATTTTTACTTCAATAAATTGAGAAAGAAAAAGACCGATACTTTAAGTGTCGGTCTTTTTAGCTTCTAATTGTTTCAAATCATTAATTCTTCTGATGCTATATACAACAGCTGTAAGGTTTATGAATAGGTGAAGGATGATGGGAAAAAGTAAATTTCCAGTGATTAAAAAGATTTTTCCCCAGATTAACCCCATAACTGTATTTGTTATGATTCCCCGAATACCTTGATAACTGTGGCTAATTCCAAACAAAAGAGAGGAGATCAGTACAATCAGATCACCATTAGAATGAGTTAAGTTGCTGAATGCATAAAAGAAAAACTGACGACAAAGCAGTTCTTCAGCAACTACAGCAACAATGATGTTGATCGTAAAAACGAATGTTTCGTTGTAAGTATCAGGGAATTCCGAAACGGGAACTCCCATTATTTTCTTAGCCGTATCAATTGTTTTTTTAGGGTAGTTTTTACTTTCTCCCGGAAGGAAAGCTGTGAAAATAGGAATGAGAAACAATCCCGGAAGAGAATATAAAATAGAAGAACTGATGTTAAAACCTTTGTCAATATTAGTGCTTCTAATGGGAGTAAATAAATCGGGATAAATTAGGTAGAAAAAAAGTATGCTTCCACTCATAAAGAGAGCTTGCTTAATGTTCTTACTATTAGAAGACCTTTTAGGATGAGTAGGTATTTTATTTTGTTGTATCCAACCTTTCAGAGCTATAGATAACAATAAGCCAGAGATAAGTATAAGTGTAATCCAGTCGTTAATCATTTATTTACAATTAGCATGTTATTATGCCTTTCCTATAATGTTCTATTGAATGTATAACTAATTGAATTACTAAAGTAATTTACTCTATCAATTAATAATACGAGGTCTTAACCACTTTTCGTGTTTGAGAGAAATGATTGTTCTCCAGATTAAGCAAGTAAATTCCGGCAGGTAAGCTTGAGAGCGAAATGCTGTTTGTTGGAGAGTGATTTTCTTTCTGAAGAACTATCCGGCCGGTATTGTCATAAAGGGTAATGTTTAGCAATTGGTTTGGAGAAATATTTTTAAAGTAAATCGCTTCATGCGTGGGGTTGGGATATACTGAAATCGAAGGCGTAGCATTGTTGGTAGGAGTAGACAAAACCGTATCGTTTTGAATGATGGATTTTAGGGCATTAAATTGCCAGTTGTTTATTCTGCTGTGTTGTAAATTAGTAGAATAGGTAAGTGTGCCGTAACTGATGTAATGGTGGTTGTTTTCAACTTTAATGAGTGAACTGCCACTTTCTCCCGGTATTCCGGAAGTACCGTTTATGCCAATTGTTTTTGGAACAACATAGTCAGCAATACCATAATTGAAGTAAAGCGTATCTCCGTTATAGTGCGTAGAATCAAACTGAGGAAAATAAGAACCAGGGTAAGAAAATTTGTAAAAAATCCCATCGGTGAGCAAGCTGTCGTTTTTTTCATACCCTACACCAATCCAGCCGGTTTGTTCGCCTATTGAATCATCCAGTTCTAAAATGGCAATGTCTTCGCCATTTATTGACCAACCCTTTATAAAATAGACTTTTTGCACATAACTACATTCAAAATCAGGGTGCTGGGTTCCGTTGTTAAAAACAGGACAAACGTACAATGCGTTATGGCTAAGGGAGTTCGTGTTTATCTGTAAAGCACAGTGTGCGGCTGTTAAAACGTGTTTTCTGCTGATTAAACTCCCAGAGCAATTATGCTTCAAAGAATCGTTTTGAACGCTAAAAATTTTAGTTGTTGTCCGTACCGGAAAGCCCGAAAGGTTAAATTTATCTGCAGCTCTGACTTTTCTGGTAAATGCAGTGTTGGCATAAAGATGTGCTGTTGGTGGTGTTTGGGGTAGAGTAAGCACATTTGTATCAAACCTTCCAATGTTGTAGGAAGTAAAACCACTTTCTAATGTGGAGTCGTAATTGACGTTGAGAGAATCGAGTGTGCCGGTTTCAAAATCGTACACATAAAGAACAGGTTGTTGTCCATAGACATTGATTCCGGTTAATAGCAGCAATAGCAGTCCCACAAGGCGGTAGAGCAAAGTGTAAAACATAGGTTTTTTTTTTTGATGAAAATCATACGCATAACGTTAAAGTAATTAGAATCGTATGGTTGTTATGTTCCCCTTTGTTTTTAGAGAAAAGAACTTAATCTGTTTCAACATACCTACTGCTAATCCAGCCAATGTATTGAACAGGTATTTCCGAATCATCAGAACCATATGGACTGTTAGCTGTCTCCATAGGATCGGTAGCAATGAGCCACCAAACTCTTCCCGTTGAATCTGTAGCCGATTTGTATGCGATTCCACGGTTTCCTCTATGAAGTTCACCTATAATATTACCGAAATCCATTACTCCGAAATAATACTCACTGGTGTCGTCTAACGCAGGAGTACAACGCAGGTTATAGTGCTCTTGTGTTACAGTAAACTTCACAGGTGTCATATCTGTCCCTTCAAGATCGATGAAATCGAGGTAAGCGAAACGTTTGATAGGAGTTAGTGTATCACTAACAAGGTATTCTGTAACGGTAATGACTGGGTTAGCACAACACCCTGGGTTGTTCATGGTGATTTTATGCAAGCGGTTGTCCTCAAACTCCAGGTTCAGGGGAGTTTGCATTACTGAAAACCATTGGTTAAAATGATCGCCTTGGTTTAATGTGGCAATGGTTATAAGTGGCTCGCCACCACTCCAGCCGTGGTAAATAACGTCAGGCAAAGCGTCTTCATTGAGGTGTAGAATGTGATATGAATGGTTAAGGCTTGAGTCTTCTAGTATTGTTTGATCTAAAGTGGTTTGCATTGAAACCTTGGCTGCATGAATAAGATTTAGTCGTTCTTTTTCAGAAAGTTCTATTTCCAACTTGTTCCAGTTAAGTGTAGTAGGGAATAACTCCTCTGCAATAGATGTCTTAAGACTATCTCTAGGATGTTCTTCAGGTTGATGCTGCTCAGAGGTTTCATTCAATTGATTCTTTTGAGGAGTAGTAGGTGAATTCTCCTGATACGAAATGAATAATAACAAAGAGAAGCTAATAAGCAGAGAATATTTCATAATACCTCAGGTAGTTTGTGTGATGGATTAATGTATCAGTAAAAATAAGAACTCCATTAAAAATGAAGAGGAATCATAATACCGAATCTTTTCAGTGAAAAAGGCGTGTATTCAATTTTTAGACCTATTTTATAGGTTGAATTTTGCTGGTTTAATATGTTTTTTATTTGTGATTTTATTTTGATATTTTAGTGCTTAACAATTAAAATTTAAATTATGAAAAATATAAATGAATACGTAGATTTAAATATAAAAGAACTAAAAGAAGAATTGAAAAGTATAAGTGCAATTAATAAAGCTGATTTTTCAATCGTAAATATGTTGAAGAAATCAAACGAAATAAAAACAATGAAAGATAAAATTAATGAGGCATCGAAAAGAAATAATAAAAAAATGGTTGACTTTTTAAATAGCGAATATGCTGAAAGTAAATATTCCGATTCAGAGAGAGAAGATGCTTATAAGGAATACATCACAAAGTGCAATGCATTGATAAATGACGTTAGCAAAATCAAAATATCATGATGTCAAAATACCTTTTTTACGCATTGATTCGTATACGGGGTAATCAGTGGGTATTTTGTTGGTTTTTATAATGTTATGAAGGTTTTTGTACGTTTCCTGATCGATTAATGTGAATTTGAATTCTTTTTTATCAAGGAGGTAAAATAAGTTTTGTTTTGGTATGTGGCCTATTCCAAAATCAGTACAATTAAAGACCGATTTTTTTACGGGTTCAATGTGTTTTGAGACCTTATTTTGAAAGTTAATAAAGTTGTAGTAGTATAGCCATCCTTCCCATTGTCCGGGGTCATTACTCACCTGTTTTTCAAGTGGCCTCCATATTTTACGAACAGTTTCTTCTAATTGTTTTTCGTTTTTTCTGTCGTTCAAATATTGAATGTTATCTTCGATGGAGAAAGTGACATTGTTGGATGTCAGGTCACGAGATAATAAGATTGATGTTAATGGTTTTTTCAAAATACTTGAAAGTATAGCAATCCCTTTTCTGACGTAAATTTCATTTTCTAAGAAGTTTATCTTAATCATGTTATTCTTTTTGGTCATTCCACCGACTCCTGAGTTTCCATCTGCATAGAAAATTAGCGAATAACCATCCGAAATAGCCTTTTTACATTTCAACAGTATAGTACGTTCTTCGGCATTTAAAATTTCAAACTGATGAGGTTTTGCTTGAAGGTTGGAAGCAATTTTATGGTAAGATTGAATGGTTTTTTCTCCCTGGTTTTTAATGTAATTGTTATCAGTTACTATTTTGAATGGAATTCCCCAATTGATTAGTAGAGAATTAAGTAATCGGTAAGAAGAATAATGGTAAGTTACAATTATCTTGTTGGATAAATCCAAATGAGGTTTATCAATTGATTTTATGAGGTCATAATTGTTTTCATCATGGCTGGATAGTATTTGATAATAGCTACACTTTTTTGCAATTTGGAGATGATCATCTAGCGATAATGAAGGCAACAGATGCTTTAAAGCAACTGATAGAAAGTTGAAATCATGCATATATTTATCACTATGGAAAATATTTAAATGATTAATTTGTTCAATTATCTTGTTTATTTCCATGATATTGACAGGTTAAGTTAAGTAATGATATAATAAACTGTAGGTAATTATGAGTGTCAATAGGAGAGTTGTGATTTAAATTAGCCTCAACAACATCAATGGCTATAATATTTGTAGAAGAAATGATGAGTTTAATGCCCTCAATTAAAGCGTCATAATTTATCCCATTAGGTATAGGGTCTGTAACGCTTTCAAAATATCTTGGATCAAGGACATCAATGTCTATTGATAGATATACTTTTTGAGATTTTTTTAGACTATATTTTAATTCATTTTTTATTTGTTCTATAAACTCATTTGAAGAATTTGAAAAATTATAATTATAATTTTCATTTTTTCCAATAGCTATTGAATCCGAATTGACAAAGCCTCTCAAGCCAAAGCTGTATACTTTATTCTCTTCAATTAATAACTTTCCGATAAGAGAACTGTGACTGAGATAAAGGTCTTCAAAATTACATTCCGATAGCATGAATAAATCATTATGGGCATCGATATGAATAAATATGAGATCTTTATGTACATTTTTTGCCCCTTTAAATAAAGGGTAGCTTATAGAATGATCTCCTCCTATAGCAATATATAAATTGTTGTTTTGTATGAGTTCTTTTGATATTTGTTGAACTCTAATGAATGTGTCGGTAATGTTTTGTCGTTTATTAATATAAATATCCCCCATTTCATATATTTTATTAGACAAAACAAATGCGTAGTTCTCATTTTTGATACTACTTGCATTTTTCAAATGTGAAATATTGAGGTTATACTTAGAGCAATAATTTCGAGCTATATTGAGGCTTTGATCAAGGTTGTTTTTGTTGGGGTTTCCGATATTAATTGGAACTCCAAACAATACGATGCTATTCAAAGATTTTTCTTTTTCAATCAATGGTAATCCTAAAAGTGTTCCTTTAGGGCGCACAAAAAAAATTGAGACTTCGTTGTAAGAACTACCTTCTTTGAGAAAAGCATGCTCTTGAAATAACATGTGTAATGAATTTTCATTACATGATTTTTTCAATTTAGAAGAAGTGTTGTCAATTCCGAATAGTTGGTGGTAGGGATCTGAAAAGATTTCATAGAGAGAAGAATTAATTAGGATTATTTTCTTGGTGTGCTTATGTTCTAAGTAATACCTGCTTTGTAATCTTTTTGGGGAATAATGTGGAGAAAGTAGAATACGGTTCATCATTTCAGAGCATTGAAAATAAAAACCGAAGCTCATTTCGAGCTTCGGTTTTTCTATTAATTGATACCTGTTTCAACTTCAAGTACTGGTACTTCAACTGTTGTATCGTTTCCATTGCATCGATTGTTGCAACGAACAGCAGCTTGTGCCACTTCATCACCGTCTTCCCAAGTCATGTCTTTTAAAATTTGAGTCATGTCCTCAACAGACATACCTCCCGGAAAAGTTGGTTGAGAATACTCCAACTGAATTTCTGTAATTTTCATAAGATTTAAATTTTAAGTGTTAAAAAATTAATATGTAGATCTAATCGACTAAATCCAAAGTGTAATCAAGGGCATTTATATTTTTTTTGAGTGAAATATCAGGCTCAACCCCCTTGCCATCAAGCCTTTCTTTATCATTGGTAATATAATCTGCAGTGGGAACAAACAAACTATATCCATCTGAAAGGTGAACTTCTTTGGCACTTAGCATTTTACCAGCGGTTGTTTGGCCAATGACTTTCACCTTTTTTTCACTTTTTAATCCATATACAATAGGTTCACATGTACTGGCTGTTCTATTGTTTATTAATATGTATGTATTGCCCTTAAAAGTTTGAGCATTAGGAAAAACAGTCAATTTGATGCATGCGTGATTATTCAGATCATGCATAAAATCTTCGATTGTACCTGCACTGAAAACATGACATGACTTTTCTTCAAAGGAGAGGGGCTTTTCAAAATAAGGTCTAGATAAAAAGTATCCTCCGTTGATCGTGTCAGAAATTAAGAATTGGGCTAACTCTATAGCTGGACCGATATTCCCTCCAGGGTTATTTCTGAGGTCAATAATTAGGTTTTCAACATCAGCGGCAATGATTTTTTGTAAATGAGTAGCTATTATGCCTTTTTCTGAAGAAAATGAGTTGATTTTTAAAACAGCAACATTGTCTTTCAGTTCTAGGTTTAGCGCTTCTTCATCTTTAGTTTTGTTTAGTTCACTGTTTTCATCCAATGGTTTCCAAAGATTTACGTGTGAATAGGGTAAACTTCTGGCATAATAAAAGAATGAAAATATATAATGAATATCATCAATAGATTCTGTAGCATATTTTGAAAGGTCAGTTATGAATTTTCTATAGGTTTTTTCTTTTGTAAAACCCGGATTAAAAAAATTAGACTTGAATGAAGAATCGATTTTAGTAGTAATTTGTTGATAATCTGTGATGGGTACAGGTTCATTGTTGGGAACAAGGCTACCACTGATTAACCCTCGTAGAGTGCTGTCATTATCAATTATACGTCCTTCTAACCAATCGTTTTCAATTGATCCGTAAATAACATAATTTCCTATTGGGGAAGAAAACACAGAACTGTATTTTATGTGATTTGAATCTGTTTGTTTACAGATTCCGTCAAGTGAAATTAAACGATTGTTTTTTATTCCTGAAAATAACTTAATTATTGTGCGATCAATAAATCCATAGTTTTTACGATATGAATTTTTAATTGTTCCTCCCGTTATTTTGTTATTTTCAATCTGTATTTCAATGTAACATTTAACGTGTCCTACATCAATAGATTCAAAATCGACTAAAAAGGTTTTGTAATTGTTTTTTTGAGGTTCAGAATTACAGCTTAAAAAGCTTAATAGAATCATTATAATCAATATGATTTTATATTTCATAACTACAAATAAAAAAATGCTGGCGGAATATTCTTTTCCGTTTACTCATGAATATAGTAACGTGACATCGCTTTAGAATATCGAATATCGAACCCTTCATCACGCAATCTATTGATCATGTTTCTGATTGTTTTTTCAGAGCAATTAAATTTGTCGGCTACCTGATTGGGTGATTTTACTTTTCCTTTTTCAATAAGTTCCTTTAAATACGACAGTCTCTTTACATAAGAAATGTAGTCCATTTTTGTGGATTTAGTTTGTTACAAGTGTGGGGGTAGGGGAAAAATGGTATCTGATGTGTAATTACAGAGGGCGAGTTGACCAATTTATAAAGAATTGATAACAACACAAAATATGGCTGATGCTAAGGTTTTAGCTGCCAGACTGATATATCCGGGGGGCGGCTGGTATGGAAAATGAAAAGGGGAACGGATAGATTAAAAAAGTAGAATAAGGTTAAAGTATGTCTACAATATTGTGTTTCACAGCATAAAGAACCAGTCCGGTAACATTTCTAGAGTTGGTTTTTTGGAGGAGGTTATTGCGGTGTCCGTTTACGGTTTTAACACTAATGAATAAGCGTTCTGCAATTTCTTCTGCTGTGAGTTGTTGACAGGTAAGTTTTAACACTTCAATTTCTCGTTTGGTAAGTGTTTCGTTGAGCTTTTTGCCTTTGATTTTGTTGCCCAGTTTGTTTTGAATGGCCTTGAGCGTTCGCTCGTTGATGTATGAACCTTTGGTATGAATTTTCCAGATGGCATCAATAACTTCTTGCGGATCGCTGTCTTTTACCAAATACCCTTGTGCGCCTTCTTCAATCAATTGTGCAATAAAATATTCATCGGCATGCATCGATAAAATCAAGACTTTAATGGAAGGAAAATGCTCTTGTAAACCAAGAGTAAGATTTAGTCCGTTGTATTCTTTTGTGCCATCTGCAGGAAGCGAAAGGTCTACCAACATTACATCTGGCCTTGTGGTGCATTTTTGAAGCGAGTTAATTACCGAGTAGCCGTCTCCCGATTCAAAGATAACTTCCATATCGGGGTGGGCTTCCAGAATGGCTTTAATGCCTTCTCTGAACAGTAATTGATCTTCAACGAGTCCTATTTTTATCTGTGCCATTTTTATGACGATTGAATGGGGATTTTTAAATCTGCCCTAAATCCTCCTTGTTTATGGTTTCCTATTTCGAGTTTTGCACCTAACGCATTTGCCCTTCCTTCCAGGCTTTTAAGTCCAAGGCCAGCACTGGTTTCATCCGTGTTTAACCCTTTTCCATTGTCTGCATAAGAACATTCAAAACAAGTGTGTTCTTTCTGCATTGTTATCCATACCTTATTGGCTCCGGAATGCTTTAATGTGTTGTTAATTAGCTCAGAATAAATGCGGTATACACCAAGTGTTGTTGCCCAGGAGAGGGGCGGATCACTATCGGGCAAATTTAATATAAATGTTAACTCTCCGGTGTTTTCTGCTTTATCTGCCAACGCTTTTGTAGCCTTAATCAATCCTAGGTTGACCAATTCTGCCGGCATCAATTGGTGACTAATTCTTCTGGTAGTGGCTAAAGCATCTTCTACTTGTTGCTTAACGCGATTAAGTTGTTCATTGAGAACAGCAACATTGTCTTGGTCTTGGTGCGTGTTAATTACATTTACCAGTTGCATTCTGCTTATTGAGAGCAAAGCGCCCAATTCATCGTGTAGGTCAGAAGCAATGCGTTTTCTTTCGTCTTCTTGGGTTTGAATGGTAACTTTTAAAATGTTGAGTTGGTGTTTGCTTTTCAGTTCTTCTGCCTCAAGTTGCTGTTTGTGAAGGTTTTTTCTAAACTGATAATTCAAGACAATAACGCCCATTACAATCAGGAAAAGAATTCCTGTAAAGGGCAAAAGGGTATTGATAAGGTCTATTTCTTTGGAAACTTCCATAATCCGACTAAGAAGCAACAATTCATCAAAATAAAAAAGAGCGAATGTAGATTCCAAAGGTGGCGACTGTATTCAGGCGATAGGGTGTGCATGAGTGTTTTTCCAAAATAGAAGAGTAAAAGGTCAGAGGTGAAGTAAATAAATAAGCCGGAATTGATCCAGTTGAGGCTAACTAAAGTGTCTTTTTTTTGAACTTTTACCCAATGGTTAAGGTGTAGCGTATAGGTAGATAAAGACAAGATTAAAACAATAACGGCTTCGGCACTTAGCGCATAAGAGTTGTAGGTGTATATGCTTTGAAAGTAGATGGAGTTAATGACCGTAAAAGTCAAGAAAAAAAACAAGGCTAAGACTAAGATATAAGGTGATATAAAAGTCTTTAAAACGGTGTAATAAAAATAGGTGATGGCAATAAAGCCAAAGGGTACGTAAAAGAAGTGTAGCAATGGCATGTTATTCGCATCAGCTAGCCAAAACCCCATTGAAATAGCTTGTGTGATGAATAGAATAACTACAAACCAAGAAAATGCTTTTAACTCGGCAGAGAGCTTTTTATAGTGCCATACATAGTAAACGAATGAACATAGCACAGACAGGTCTGCTAACGCCATTGCTACTTCCGAAATACTCATTTCGAACTTCAATAATTGATTAATTATTCAGCTTGGTAAGCCTCATACAACGGACTGTTCATGTCACATGTGTTTGGACAAGGTCTTACAAGATCATAAACATATTGTTGGTTATCTGTTCCCTCAGGAATAACATCATGTCCTTCTTGATCAACAGGAACAATGTACAGGTGCGCAACAGCATTGTTGTCAATTCCCATGTAACACCTTACACTGTTAAATTCTGTAATTACCGTACAGTCAGAGGTAACACCAAGAGCGTTTAATAAATCGTCTCTACCAATTGTAAACGCCTGTGTGTGCGTCATATCAGTAGGTTCAATGTTACAGTTGTTTTCATTAGACGTAAGCTTGGTGTCAATGTTTCCTACACAAGCATAGTTTTGAATGGCTGTAGTTGCTTCGCTTAATGGAACAATGTCTGTTGTTTCTAATTCTAAGTCTACAGGCTTCTTTTCAACCGGCTTTTCTACTTCTTCAGCTTTTTCTGTTGTAGCTGGTTCATTTTCAGCTGGTTTTTGTTGAGGATCACATGCTGTTAAATAAATTGCAGCAGTTGAAAATAATAAGAGTGAAAATGTCTTTTTCATCAAATGAATGTATTTAGCGTAAGTAATAAGAACAATACTAGTACATTCTTTTACGATTGCGAAAGATCATCGCTTTCTCTCGCTTAAAACAGGTATTTATACTTGATTTTAGTGGAGTAAAAAGTGAAAATGTTGGAGGGTTAAGTTTCTATTTTTACTTGTGCGCATTTTTCTTTTTATAGAAAAGTAAAATAGCCATAGCAATGATGATTGTTACACTAGACATTACGCGTAACCAAAAAGCTGTACTGGTGTAATTTTCAGCAAAAATGAAGTTCAACACAATGAGTAGGGCACTGACCAATATTATACCGATATATAGTTTCATAGAATGTAGAGGGTTTATTTTTTCTCTAGTTGAGTTGCTACAGACCAAAAGTTTCCGGCTATATCTTTAAAACTACCGCGTTTATCCGGATCGTTTGGTCGTTGCACGGGATCTGCTAAAATTGCACACTGTGCGTTTTTTGCCCGTTCAAAAACAGCATCTACATCTGAAACATATACATGCACCAGTTGCTCAATGGGCGGATACTGTTCCGTAGCAGATGCCAGCATTAGAACAGAGTCGTCTATTTTCAGTTCAGCGTGCATTATGCTTCCGTCTTCGCGTGCATATTTACGCAGCTCTTCGGCATCAAAAACAGCTTTTAGAAATGCGATAAATGCAGTGGGGTCTTGAACTACAAAATAGGGCGAGAGTGAGTTGTAATCTTTTGGTTTATACATTGTGCTACTGGTTTATTTTGAGTGTGTTACGGTAATTGGTTGGTTGTTGTAGTTCGGCTGTGTTTGAGCGATAAAGCTTTCTTCAAGTGCTTTAATTTTTTTCTTGTAGTCGTTTTGTTCGCTTTCTTTTTCAGCAAGCTCCTTTACAACTTCATAAACAAACAGATTTTCTCCCATTGTGTTCCAATCTTGTTGGAGTGCTTTATTGGGATGCGACCCAAACTTTAACTCCATGCGCATGCGGTTCCATATAGCATCAAGGTCGGTACTGCTTCCAATAAAGACTTTGTTGCTTTCTGTATTGCGGATTTGAAAAACTCCCATGCGAAAGGTCTTTTGTTTGTATTCGTCTTTAATTTCTTTTTTAGTCTTCATTTTCTTGGACAATAGTAAGGTTTTCAACAAGAGGGAGTAATCTGGAATCTTTAAGAGCGGCAGTGCGGTGTCCAATGCCTTGTTGGTAAGCGGCATTACTTTCAAAAGTAAGGAAACTATCAACGCTTTTCTGACGAATGAGCATCGCTACCTCCCAATATTCTTCTTCGGGACCAATTAAAAAATGACCCCCTTCTCCATAGAAAAGCATTTCTCCACCAGAAGCTTTCAAAAAGGGGAGAGTATGCTCAATGTATTTTTGATAGGCTTCTTCTCCTGAAATAGGTTGAGCAGGTGCAAGCTCTGGACTTTGTGCATAATCTGCAACAGCTTTAAATTTTAACAGGTTTAGCATCACTACGTTTCCGCTAATGTTGCGTTGTACAAAGTTTCGTCCGGCTTCTTGTGTTACGTTGAGGTATTTTTTTGCCATAAGTGGGGCTCATCTAATGAATTAATTTTAAACCATAATTTGTTGATGGTTAATGTTTAATGATGAGCTTTTCTACCTGTGTTCCTTTTGCAGTGGTTATGTGCACAGCATAACTTCCAGCTGAAAGCGGTGCACAATTCACACTGGCTTTTGTGCTGTTTATGTTTTGTTGTAACACGGTTTGACCACTGGCATTAATGACTCTAATGGTTTGAATAGGTACTTCTGCTTCGCAGGTAAACTGGTTAGATGCAGGGTTCGGATAGATCGTAACCTTTTCGGTGTGTTGCTCAGGTGAATAAACATGGTCTATAATGGGCAATTGATACGCTAAAACGCCATTCGTCATGGTCACCAAATACAAAGTGTTGTTGTAGATGTGGAGGTTTAAAATCCCATCTGAATCGGGATAATATTCATTTAAAAACAACGACCACGAATCGCCATAATCACTAGAAACATAAACCGATAGGGTATCATCTGGTCCGTGCATATCTCCCGTAGCATAATAGTAAGAAGGATAGTCAGGATGGTTCTGTATAGAAAACACGTACAAAGGAAGAATGGCTGTGTTGTTCCAAGTTAAACCACGGTCTGTTGATTTACTCATAATGCCTTCTCCGGCACAAATTAACGTATTGGTATCGGTAGGATGATAGGCGATATAATGCTTGGCATGGTTGTGAAAATTGCCGGTTAATGTCCAATTGTTACCATCGTCAAGAGAGGTATAGATGTAAGATTCAAAAAAGAGCTGTTCTCCGGCATAATAAAGACTGTGTGTGTCTAGCGGATGGAAACCGAGGTAACGCTCTTGATAACCGCCACTTACTTGGCTTAAACTGTTCCAAGAGAGTCCATAATTGGTAGATTTTGCAACACCATATGCGTTTTGTAAAACAACAATAGAGCTAGGATTAGCTGGGTTTTGATCAATCTTCCAAACGGTGTTAATCGAATCAAACTGAAAGAAAAAAGGGGGAGTATGGTTCACAAAACTGTTTCCATCATCGGTAGAAAGTAAGAGGATACTGTCTTTTAGATGGTGAGCTGTAGCCGCTAAAACGGAGTCGCCATGCTTTACAAAATCNCGAATAGGAATNCCNGAAAATGCATACGGTTCCCACAACGTGTCGTTCATGGAAGTGTTGAGGTTTTTGCGGTAAATTCCGGTAGAAGTGGGCACATANAGATAACCTTCTATAAGCTGNGATTCTGGCCAATAAGCACCAGATGTTGACAGTTGATTTTGCGCTTCGCGTACGTTACTTTCAGTTTTTAAGCCCAGATAAGTAAATTGTTGTGCTTGAGCAGTTATGCAGCTAAAAATTAAAAGCATNGCGAATGAGAACAGGGGTGTTTTCATAACAGGAATAATTTTCAAAAATTTTTATTGGGAAGTATGCTCAAAAGGAGAAGTAAAAGTAATGGATTATGTCTACAATTGGAAAATTATCGATCGAAAAANAGGAAAGGTTCAAAATGAAAAGGAGGGGAGTATAGAAGGNGTTGCTTGGCGATCTTTAACAGGAACAAAAAGCAACAATAACCACTTTTTGACCTTGGAATTTTTCGAGGATTTTTTGCTTTTGCTCATCAATGCTGTTTTCCAAAGCTTGGGCTTTTTCCTGAGCTTCAAAATANTCGTCCCGTCCTTCGTAGTTCAAAANNTCTTCCAATTCCTGCATTTCNGCTTTTAGCTTTTTGTCTAGTNTTTCCANTTCTTTCAGAATGGCATCGGTTTGTGCNTTGCGTTCATGAATGAAGATTTGCCAGTCGCATAAATAGCCGCCATCGTGTGCAGTTTGTACAGGCGNTTGCTGCATCCATTTTCTATCTGCATAAGCGTGNTCNGTGGCAATANCCATAAGGTAACCAAAGCTTATTTTTTCTTCTATGGTAATGGATTCTACCTGATCTACAGCAACAAATTGTTCTTCTGTTAANGTATAAATGGTAGCCGTGTCTTGCGACATGTATGGNGTNTAGTGNTANGCAATGCGGTGTTNGAAAAAACGAATGGTGTNGTTANAGTTGTAGTCNAATCGGTCAAACTTTTGGGCTACGTAATCGGTGTATTGAAGAGAATCGAGATCAATGTATGCACTGGCTACATAAATGTGTCCGGTNAGGTGTTGCTGGTCTTTGGTGACCAANTTAAACTGGATGAACCAACCGTTGTATTCGGCTAAAGCAGTGGTAGAAAGCGAAATGAAGCANAAAAAAAGGANGATGANTTTTTTCATAAAAGCTTTTGCGAATAAGACACAAGATAGATTTTCGAAAGAGCTTTCAAAAACATTGCCAGAAGTTATTGGCTATTGTTGTTGCTAAGGTTATTGATTTCTTGTTGAACCAGCTGTAGTTTCGTTTCCCAATAACGAATGTATTCGGATAAATCTTTCTCGGAAAACGCTCTTGATCGATCGGCAATGCGGAGCTTGTATTGGTTTTCGATTTGTTGAAGGTANGTTGAGTANTTCTTTGTATCCTTTGGAATATAGCCAGGACCATAACAACCACAAGAATGAAAGGTATTGCCCAATTTGTACATGCTTTCAAGTATTTTCCATGCTTTTTTATCGTCTTTTTTNGGCGCTCTAACATCCATTCCAATTGGTAGCATATTTTGAGCACACTCCGGACATTTGTAGGCTTTATTCAAATACCTTTCTTCAATGTATTGAACAACATCAGGATTCTCGTTGATGTAGTGTTGCTTTTTGGCTGAGTTCTTTTCTAAAAATGCACGCTGATAATTGTCCCAATCTCCATTTTGAATAATCATGTCTTCAAGAAGCGGTTGTTTAAACATCTTGCGGCAATTGAAACANANGTAATGTGGCTTGTAAGCATGAAAAGCGTATCTACACATGGCTAATAGTTTACAGGTTGATGTTGATGTGCTGAATTNNNTCTGNTTTTTGGCTCCATTCAATGACAGAAATACAGAGGAGAAAAAGTGTCAAGAAAGGTTTCATAATGATAAGAGTGATTAGTCTGTAGANTGAATTTTAAAGGGNCNTTCTCCAGTTTGCTTGGAATAACAATAGTTTAATCTGGTCATGTAATACAACTCTTGACTTTGAAGGATAAATTGTGCTTGATTTCTTCCGTAAAACACTACAGAATTTGATTGAGGGAAAATCTCGTAATTATTNGTCTTGTACAGCGANTTTCCTTCATTGATACGCNCTTTNAGTTTATCGTCTAATGTCTCTATATCTTCAAAATCAATGGTGGCTGCNTGGTNAAAATTGAGAAGAGCATTTTTGTAATCTTCTTGTACAAGATAAATTTCAGCTAATTCTTTATANGNGCTAGATTGTGTGGAATCTAANTCAATTGCTGTTTTAAAGTGATCAATAGCATTATTAAAGCACCGNTTGTATTTTANTTCTTTTCCAAGNTTATGATGTTGTTCCCAGTTTAGAGAATCAACTGTAGCATAATGTTTANAGTAGTTACTTTCAGGAATTTTTACTTTATCNGNAATGAATTTGATTCCAAATAANCCTTTGTCAATTCTAAATTCCATNCTATCAACATCAATTGCTTGCTGGTAATCAACATCAATTTGAATATAGGGATAGCCATGTATCTTAGGTTTTACGCAAGAAAGGTCTTTAAAGTTTTCATACGATGTTTTAAATAGGTTGTACTGACCTTCAGTTGCCCATTGTCTGTTGGCTAAATGGAATAAAGAAAAGAGAACATGACAAGTCAAAAGTAATATTCCAATACCTAAGGNTCTGAACTTTTTAAAAAAAATAAAAAGCANAATACCTAGGAATAAAATGTACAAGAAAGGGTTTGACAAGTCAGATTCTCTGTAGTTTTCTGTAGTATTNATTAATGGAGCTATGACTTTAACCGTGTATTTTATTGTAATGAAAATAAGCAGCAGATTAAGGNAGACAAGTCCAAGAGTACGTAGTACTTTTTTGAGCATATGAATTTTACTTTTCNTTTCTGTATTCTAAGTAGAGCGAGTATAGCAAGTTTTAATACTCACCCTTCTATTCGGATGAGGTAGTTTGGCAGAACTTCATCGGTTANCCATACACCATTATTGGCCACATAAAACACAATGCCATCTTTNAGCATGGCAGCTACATCCAGTTTAAAAACAACGGGTTTTCCATGTCGTTGACCAACAGCTTTGGCTGTTTCAATATCAGAACTTAAATGTACATGGTGTCTGTTCTTTTTCTGTAGTCCCGTTTGGTAAATACTATCTACATATTTACTTCCTGTTCCATGGTATAAAACAGCTGGTGGCGTTTGGGGAGTGTACCCTAAATCAANATTAATCGAATGCCCTTGATTGGCCCTTATGCGTGTTTTATCGGTATTAAAAGCAAAGCGTTTTTTAGCATTTGTAGCCACTATTTCTTCAAGCGTTTCTCTATTAATCGATTGCCCGATAGCATTCATTTTGGTAATGAGTTCATCTACATCAGCCCAGCCTTGTTCGTCTAGTTGTAAACCAATTTCTTCGGGTTTATGGCGCAGAACAAGACTTAAAAATTTACTGCGTTTATTGAGGTGTTTTTGGTCAATCATCTTAAGGACTTTTTTAGTCGGTTAAAATCTGTATTTATTTGATGTAGAATACTTTTTGTGTCCGATTGGTGGGAAATTAATTTAGGTGTTCCAAAAGTAATGGATGCATTAATGGGAACAATAATGTTGTCTCCTTTCGGCATGGCATTTCCCATTCCGCTAAGGTATGCCGGAACGTATTTTACAGTAGGACGTTGAGCCAAAACCATGGCTACTCCTGGTTTTAGCGGTTGTTCTTTTTCAGGTTCTCCACGTGTGCCTTCAGGAAATAAGATCAACGAGTAACCTTCATCCAACGCTTTTACCATTTGGTGGATAGGGTCATTCTCAGGATGTTCTTTATCGCGCTTTCGCTGAATGAGCAAGGTATTGATGAAGTAATTACTCAGCTTTTCTTGCCATTTGGTTTTCCCAAAATGATCTTTTGCGGCTACCGGTTTTACTTTGTGAATGATGTTACGTGGTAAGGCTGCCATCAAGCTCATCGTATCTAAATGGCTATTGTGATTGGCCACCAGAATGAATTGCTGTTCATGGGATAAAAAATCCGCCCGTTCGAATTTTATACCTACAAAAAGCTTAAGTATCCATCGAATAACAATGCTGTACGTCAACTGTAAAATCAGCTTTTGCATCTAATAAGCGATGTAATAGATCAGGTGAAAAAATGTAGGAGCGGTGTAAGCCAAAGAATCAATGCGGTCCAATACACCACCGTGTCCCGGAATGGCTGTGCCAGTATCTTTCACGCCAATATCGCGTTTAATCGAAGACATCACAATGTCTCCAATAAATCCAGCCAACGCAAGCATAAAACTGATGAATAACACTTGGTAAGTGTCTAATGGTGTGAGAAAGGCCATAAAGTAACCAATAGCCGTTGTAGAGATTAGTCCACCCAGCAAACCTTCCCAGGTTTTATTGGGACTCACTTTTGGAACCACTTTATGTTTACCCAATAACTTTCCCCAAGTAAATTGCATCACATCATTAATTTCGGTGAGGAAGACCAGAAACAATAATAATCCGCGTCCGCCAGCTTCAAAACCTTCAATTTCAGGCAAAGACAACAAATAAGCCATGTGGCTAATTCCGAAAACTGTTAGCATCAATATCCATTGCAGTGTGGCCATTGATTTCGTAATACCAGAAGTAACTCCTTTGAGCACCAACCGTAGAGGAAGTAGCAAAAACATGACTACAGGGATAAAAATGATGAAGGCGCCATACCAGCCAATGTATGCCAGATAATACTGGATTGGAATGGAAATGTATGCCCAGAAAATGGCCCTGCGATCAGATTGGCGAAATCCTAGTATGGAATACATTTCTCGGAAGGCAACAAACGAAAGAAAAGCAATGGCAATGTATGAAATGTTGGTGTTGAAAATGGTAGCGATAATAAACACGGTAGCCATTACCCACCACGATTTTGTTCTGGCTTTCAGCTCTTGCAATTGCGCATTGGGATTAATTTTTCCGATGATAAAGAACAAAAGTGAAGCAAAAGTTAAGAGGCTAAAAATGATGAGAACAACCAGCACAATTTGGTTATTGTTCAAGAAGTCGAGTCGTAAGTAGTCTTTCATAATTTTTTCAAGATCTGAGTTAATCGAATTGTGGTACTGATTAACAACAAAAGTAGAATAGTGCCCATTATCCAGTTAAAAAACGGACTGAGGTTGACGTTAAAAAATGTCAATAGCCCATAAAGTCCCACAACAAAAGCCCGATCGCTTTTTCCCATTGGACCATCGTATCTGCGTTCATTGATCACTACTTTTCCGAGTAACCCTGTGAACTCATTGATGATACTCAAGCCAATGAAAATCACCGTTAAATATGCCGATTGAGGTTCAAGTTTCAGTAGAGGGAAATAAATGAATACATCAGAAATTACATCTCCCAATTCGTTCAAAAGTTCACCTTGTTTACTTTGCTGGTTGTAGGTTCTGGCCATCATTCCATCTAAGGCATTTAAAGCCATTCGGGTAAAAAGTCCAAGGGGTAGAGTCAGCAATAACCAATGAAATTGTTGCGTATACCAAAAGCAAATGCCAATACCAATGGAAAGAAGAATTGAAGCCCACGTAATTTGGTTGGCAGTGATCCCCAGTTGATGCAAAAACCTTAAAACGGGGAACAAGAGTTTCTGGAAAGCAGGTTTTATTTTATAGATAGAAATCATAAAAGTAGTTCATCAGATTAGAGGAGTTTATACATTAAAACGTGGCTAAAATAATTAAAAAGCCACCTCACATGCATGAAGTGGCTTTTGTACCAGAGAAAAATGATCGAATGAATTTAGTGTACTACAGAGAAACGTTTGGTTTCTTGCAATACTCCGTTTTTTTCCAGTTTAAGGATATAAATTCCAGCAGGCCAGTTGTTCACATCAATCTCTGTAGATTGAACACTTTGATCATTAACAGATCCTAGTTGAACACTGTGTACCAATTGACCGCTAAGGTTGTAGATGTTTCCTGTGCTTACAGCCTCATCATTGTTATAAGAAATGCTAAGCGTAATTGTGCTTTGTGCAGGGTTAGGGTATAAAACCATGTTTGATTGTTGTTCAACATTCGTGAAGCTTCCTTCTTTTGTATAGATAATGTTGTAAGGTTTACAATCGTTACAGCAAACGTTCAAGGTTTTTGTTATTTCTAATGGAGGACAGCTCATGCCCGAACAAGCGTTAAAAGTGATTATGATGTCTACATCCATGCATCTTTTGCCTCCTGAAAAAGCTGTTCCCGGAGGAGGAGTACAATATCCATCAGCTGAAATACTAAACTGGGAGTTTGAGTTTTTATTTTCTGTGTTTCCGGAATATGGATTGTAAACAGACCATTCAACATCACATAAACCTTCAAATGCATCGAGTGTAGATGAAAAAT
This sequence comes from Crocinitomicaceae bacterium, assembly GCA_002705995.1. Taxonomy (GTDB): domain Bacteria; phylum Bacteroidota; class Bacteroidia; order Flavobacteriales_G; family Salibacteraceae. The sequence goes on from PAJI01000026.1 coordinate 50,735, forward strand.
CAAGCATCTCATCAAATCCTATACAATCTTCACCATCTAAGGCAGCTACCATAAGTTCTACAGGCGTAGCATTCAGCACATTAGGATTCATAAAAAAGGCAGTTAATTCTCCCACATCATTGTATCCCCAAGGATCGATGTAGATGGCTTCTCCGGCTGTTATTGTAACGGGTTCACCAAGTTCATAAACTCCTAAAAGGTTCATAGAGAGGTCGTAGACATTGATGTACTCAACCGGGTGGGAGCAATAAAATTCGAAAGAAGTTCCTTCTAAAACATTATACGTTGATCCGCTACCATCAAATACAATGTTTTGGTAACACGATTTGGCTGAGAACGTGAAAATTTGAGCATTGATTATGCTTGAAATAAATAATAACTGAACTAGTAAAATTGCTTTTTTCATCATGGGTTTAGGTATTAAAATAAAGCCTACTCTTTGGAGAGAGGATTTTCGGCAAACTCCTCAGCAGTTGTTCCATTAAATTTCTACTAAGGAATAATGCTTTTTGTAAAAGAGTTAGCAAATGGCACCTATATGCATTTTTGCGGTATGCTTTGATGATTAAAAGGAGGTTTGTAGTTGTTAAATGGTTGAATCAGAGTTGATTCTCAATGAGGTGTTCTTGTGTGATCAAAAAATGATTAAAAAGAAGGCGGAAGCGGGAGAGAAATCATTTCATTTTTCCGGTTAATAAAATTCGAGCATTTGAATGATTTACTAATTGATAGTTGAACGCCTTGTTTTCGTCTTGTTGTAACAAAAACTTTGGCTGACTTGGAAGTAATACCGGAGATAAGAATTTAACCGATATATCTGATACATTTTGGTTGTAATGACCTTCTAAAAACTGCTCTATTTTACAGACGGAATACCAACCGTGCATAATTTGAGTTTTAAAGCCAAGCATTTTAGCAAAGATCAAAGAAGTGTGAATAGGATTTTTGTCACCAGAGATGGAGGCGTACTCTTTACCTGTTTTCGCATTCACATTCCACAATTCCTGATGTTTGGCTTGTTGTAATGGAGCGAGTGCTTTTTTTCTGATTTTCTGCTTTTTATCTTTTCGTTTAACGGTATAAATACTTCTACATGTAGCAACCACATGGCCATTTTGAACTAACTCTACCTCAAAAGTGGGCTTCAAAGAATCACTTTCTTCGTAGGCTACAAATGCTGATGAAGTAACATCAAAAGAACTGTAAGGGTCCAGTTCACTTTTTTGGGTGAGCTGATTTTCGATGTGCACCATGCCCGGAATAGGAAGGGTAAAGTGTTTGTCTAACATTAAAGCTGTTTGAGCTCTTTGAGCAATGGTGTAGATGTAGGTTAAAGGTACATTGGTGCTGAAATCAAAATAGGCTTTGAATGCATTCAAATGTTCTTCTTCAATTTCAACAGCTTTAAATGTCTTATTGGTTTGGATCCCTTTCTCTGTGATTTTGCTACTTCTTCTCAAGGTTAAAAATGCAGGTAAAATCATTGAAGAAAGTTGTGGTAGCTGGTTGCTCATTTTGCGTATTGTTTATAGTTGTCAAATTCTGGTTGAGCAAATGCTACCAACATCGCCACTCCTGTGTAAAAACCAATGATGTGGATCATTTCCACAATAGTCTCTTCAGAGTAATGCTGGAGCATCTCTTGAGCTACCTGATCGTCTACTTTTCTGGTTAAGGTGAGTTGGTCAATAAGCTGGAATAGTGCCAGGTCTTTACTGTTCCAGAGTTCCAGTGTGCACTGTTTCTGTGCAATGTCTTGAATTTGTTCTTGGGTGAGTCCCATTTTAAGTGAAATGGTTTCTACGTGCAGGTTAAATTCATACTGGTTTTCGTTAGCGACACATGTTCTTAAAATGATTTTTTCTCTCAAGGCAGGAGCCAACCTTCCTTTGTCAAATAACCCGGTCATACCAATGAATTTAGAGTCGACTAAATCTGCAAACAGGGCTTCATTCTTTGCTACAATTCTGTATAGGTTGGGACTTGGAATGTTGCTTGGAAAAATTTTATCCATTACTTCTTGTGTTCTTTTTTCAAGTGGTAATGACAAAGGGGCAATTCTTTTTTTCATAATACTAAACGTTTGGTATGTTTTATAAATAAAAAATATATTAATAGGATTCGATGCTACGGTTTAGAGCATTTTTGAGGTAAGAAGTATCACTGTGCAACAACATTAGAATGATAGAACCTTCAATGTCGGCAATAGATTTTAAACTAAGTTCTTTGGCTTCACTTTCAGAATGGTTAGAAGAGAAAATTTCTACCATAGCGGCTTCCCACCTCGAAAAGAAATCTTTGATTACATCAATAAAAGTAGCTTCAATATGCACCGTTTCTAATATGGTATTGGCAAAATAACAGCCACCGTTTTCTTTCGTAAAGGCATAATAGATAACATCAGCCATTTTGTTTAGCTTTTCTAAAGCTGTGTATTCTTCTTTGTAGGCAATAGAAAAGATCTTGTCTTCAAACATGTCAGAGGTAGAGACAAGGCAATTCATCATTACTTCTTCTTTGCTTTTGTAGTGATGATAAAAGGCACCTTTTGTTAATCCACAAGCGGTAGCCAAGTCTGCCATACTTGTTCTGTAATAGCCTTTTTTCCAAAAAACATCAATGCTTTTGGCAATTAAATCTTGCTTACTTATTTTTTCTTTTGGCACTATACTGAACGTTTGGTATGCAAGTATAATGTTTTTTGATAAACGTTTAAAGGCTTCGTATCCTAATTAGGATGATTCTTAGGCTGAAATGAACAATAACAGCGCTAAAGTGGAAGTGAAGGGGGATAGATCAATAAAACCGTTTTGAAGTCAAAACGAGTTGTTAAAATTCCGAACCCATTTGCATTCTTCAAAAGATTCTCGGTTTTCATATTCAGTATAGTCATTGTTGAAAAACGAACAACTGTAGAATGTGGTTAAAGCAATGCATAAGAGGCCTTTTAAAACGTTATTCATGAACTTCATTTATTGCAAGTTAGCACCGCATTTTGAACAGTGATTAGGATTGATGCCTTTGCCTAGATACTTGTTGCAGTTTGGACACCTCCAATTTACAATAGAGAAAATAACGGCAGGAATAATGATAGCCAAGGCAGCTAACCCTAGTTGATCATAGTCTATTCCCCATAAGGTGAAGTCTTTGTGACGCTTGAGGGAGAATAAGAAACCGATAATAGGGATTAAAAATACAGCCAATACAATTTGTCTGTTTTTTCTTTTCTTGAAGGTAGCTTTGATTAGATCTTGTTCCACTGTAGATAATTTTTGATGCTTTTCAGCGGCCAAAATCCATTTTATTCTTGTGAAAAGCAATTCCAAGCTTATTGGATTTACGTGTTCTATTGTTTTTGCTTTGCTATTAAAGTAATGGTTGTGAAAGAGTATAATTTGATAAACATTTTTAAGTGCTAAAATTCTAAGTTTAAATTTGGAATTGTTATTTTCGGGCACAGTTAAAAATCAAATTAAATAAGATGAAAAATTTACTCACAGCTGCTTTATTACTACTAACTGTATTTACAGTACAAGCCCAAAAAAAGTGTAAGTATAATATTGATAAAGAAGATATTCTTACTGGTGAATCTTTAATTGGTGTTTCGGAAAAATTTTTAGTAAAAGATTATCAGACTAATGATATAGTACATAATTGGTGGGTACTTTCGATCTATAAATCTAGTGATGATTATTACATGACCTTTGAGGCTCCTATAACAGGAGATACTGATTATAAAATTAATGAAGGAGACAGTTTGTTGATAGGAATAAGAGGTCAAAAGCCATTAGTTTTATTCTCTAAGTCTGAAGTTATGCCGTTAGGAGTTGTACATGAGGGAATAGTATTTACAGTATATAAAATAGAATGTTCTTTAACCAAGGAACAATTAAAGTTGTTAGCAGAAAATGCTACTTCGGCTTTCATTATACATGCAGGAGAGAAAAAATGGACATTTTCATATTTAAAGCCTGAGAGAACTCCAGAAAAAGTAAGGAGAAGAGCTGAATGTATGTTGGTTCTTTAAAAGTATATCTAAGAGCTATTAAGGTTTATTTATTATACACTGTGTGAGCTAATTTATCAAATAGATAATGTGTTTAGGGTTTCCAATCAAGCATATAAAAATCAAATAATTCAATGCGCAAAGGTCTGCTTTTTACATTTCTAATGCTGAGCTCATTAAGCCTTATAGCTCAAGATACCACGGCTGTCAAAAAGAATTTTAATTAAGAAGTGTGTGACCAAGCGCAATATTTCATACAAAACTATCAGTTCGATTTGGCTTCGCTTAAAGCATGTTATGCTAAAGATTGGGAAACCGCATGTAAGTGCACTCAATCAATTGGGGGTAATTTATTCGAATCAATCGAATTACAAGTTAGCAGTGGAGTAATACCAGCGTTTATCGGCTATCGATACGCTCAATGGATATTACTTACTACAAAGTATTGGCGGGTTGGTATTATAAAATGAAGCAAATTGATTTTGCTATGGGATATACCCTGTTGACTATTGAGTTGAATCCAAAAGATGTTGAAGCCCTTGCGCATTTGACCAAATCTATCAAGGAATGTAGCAATATGAATGGGCAGACAAACTAATCGCACAGGGATTGGCACTAGACAGTTCTAACGCTACGTTGTACCATTTTTAGCTAAAATCGGCTTATCACCAAAAAGATTTTGAGCGTACTGGCAAGTGCAGCTCATTTGGTGAAGTTAGAACAAGGTACATCAGACTACTTGTTGAAAATGATGGGCATTGCCCAGTTTAACCTTCGCAATTATGAGCAAGCCGTATTGTTGCTAGAGAAGGTAGTGTATAACGACAAGCGAAAAGAGCAATTGCATTATTTCTGACAACATCTCAACCTACTATACCAACCTGATCATTGGCTATGAAGAACAAGGCGCTTTTGCTCTCTGAAATTCCGAACCAAATCGGATTTTCATTTCATTCGTGATATCAGGAGGTAATTTTCTCAATGTTTTTAGATGTTATTGTTCAAATTCGGCCATAAACGGGGTGATAAACTTTGGATTACTGGAATAAATGGCGAAAACTATTTTTTCAAACTGATGGGAAAAATCTGAAGTTATGACTTCCCTGAAATAAACAGCAATATCATTAGGGTCGTTTTGAAAAACACCACACCCCCAAGCACCAAGAACAAGTGTTTTGTGGTTGTTGGTGCGTGCAATGGCCAATACTTTTCGAATTCTTCGTTTCATTACTTGTTCAACATCTTGCAGGCGTCCCGGTTCGCGGTGTTTTACCACACCTTTATTCACAGCAGGAGCAGTAATAATGGCGCAATGCATTTGTTGATTAAGGTTGTTGCCATCTTCGTCTTTTATAATTGGGACAAATGGACTGTAGATCATATAATCTGTATACATACAAGACTTATGTTTACGATTGGTTTCGTAATAGCCCTGCGTTTTAATCTGACAGTTGTAAAGTCCGGTAGATCTGGCAATGCTTTCTTCCTGAGCCTGACTTCCTCCGAGAAATCCTCCTCCGGGATTTTTAGCAGAAGCAAAGTTGAGGCACAAAACATCTTCATGTCCTTCAGCAATGAGCATTCGAACAGCATCTAAAGTCGCCTGATTGGTAACGCTGATGTTTGTTTCAAAATCAGCCGTAGTGTAGGGGAGTTGTTTGAGCAATTCATCACTTTCTTCAGGTGTATAAACTTTGGTGAATTGCTCTGCTTTATGCTGTAGTTGACTAATGTCTATTTTTTTACCTGAAACAGAAGTATAAAACCCTTTGTCAAGAATTTGAAGGGTTTCTTCAGCAAGTTGTTTGCGGTATTCTCTATTGTTCATGTGTATAGGCTTCGTAGTAAATTAATTGAAATGAAGTATTGTTTGTTTTTATTTGATGAGATTTGGTAATGATATTGCTTCAATAAGCAGAGTCGTTTTTTATGCCGGGATTAGATTTTTATTCATTAGGTTTCTTTTATAAAGATAAGCCATGATTAAACCGAGCGTAAATGTAGTTCCGGTTACAGAAAGAATAAACCCAGCTATAATAGGAAGAATCAAATAGAAGAGCATTGTATTGTCAAGATTAACAACCGTGGTAATGATGACAAATACGGACCAAATAATTGTATTGACAATGAAAGAAAAGTGAAAAGAGGCATTCAATAGTTTTTTACCTTTTATCAGTCGCTTCTCTGCTTTTCTACATCCGATCCAAATCGAAAGTAGAAATGAAAGAATTAAACCCACAATCGCCCAACCATAGGTGAGTATAATAAAGATAGTGCTTAGTCCTTCGCCTGATAATCCTGCAGGAAGCATAAAAGTGAATAATACTGTGAATAAGCCTGTAGGAGCACAAATTAAGTAGGAAATCAGTATGTTTTTTCGGAGCATATGTGCTTTTAAAGTCTATTGTAAATCAAACCCATAATCTCTTTCTACCAAAGCAATGCGAGTTTTGTAGTGTTTGTACCAGTCAGTTTTGCCTTTTTGTTGCGCTACCAGATGATCGGTTTGCTGTTTCCAATTTTGAATAGAAGCCAAATCGCGCCAATAAGAAACGGTAATGCCCAATGTATCGCGGGCACTTTCAATGCCTAGAAAACCATCTTGCTGTTGCGCTAATTCAAGCATTAAGCGAGCTGTTTGTGCATAATCATCCTCCTTATCTGTTCGAATAGAGGTGAAGATAACCGCATAATAGGGCGGAGATGGTGTTTGAGCAATCATCGTTTATTATTTGATGGCATTGAGCCAATCTTCGGTAGGTGCTACCAGCTTACGTTGGTGGGTATCAAACAAACCAACTTTCATTTCAACATCAGAACAAACTTTGCCGTTGCTGTCGGTTATCCATTGTTTAATAACACCCACTCTTGAATTGTATTCACCCGTTTGAGAGTGTATGGTAATCTTTTCGCGCAGGCGCAATTCGCGAATAAAACGGATATTGATTTCCAGTACAACAGGACCTAATCCTGTGGTTTTGATTTTGTCTAATCCGTAACCATTATCGGTAATGAATTGCCAACGGGCTTCTTCATAAATCTGTAAATAGGTGGCATTGTTAACATGACCAAAAGTATCGAGGTGAAATTCTTTGATGGTCATGTCGTAGGTAAATATTCTGTTTTCCATTGATTGTTTTACTTGAGGACTCAAAGATAGTGCTGTCTGCGGAACCGATTTGGCAACTAAAGCCTAAAATAGGATTATTCGTACTTAGGAGTGTCTCGTTTAAGGTAGCGCTGTTGTTTTATGGCATCAATATAGAGTGGAAATTCAGGTTTTTGGTTTAAAATAACTTCAGAATAGGCTGCAAACATTTGTTTGGCGGCTACAAAAGGCGACATTTTACCGGTACCAGTGCACAATCCGGGAATAGCTATAGAAGTAATGTTGTTATTGGCTAACCCTTCGATAAGAATGGCTTTCATAGCCAGATAGGCGTTAACAGACTCCAGAATTCCATCGCTGCCGGGTATGCGCATTGTTGGTGCACAAATAACCAATTGATTGTTGGTTGCAATGGTTTCTGTTTGTCCCACCAGAAGTTCTCTCAGAGGAGAAGCGTTAATGCGCTTTTTCAATTCGGTTTGAATAGCCCAACCCATTTGTTTGGAAATGAGTAAATCTAACCCACCGTCCATAAAACCAAATGAGTTTCCCGGGCTTACAATGGCATCGACATTGATGTCGAAAATATCAGCTTCAACAACGTTTACATTTGGTTGATTGTCAAAGAAACGACACCATGCTTTACCTAACTCAGGCATGTTGTAATGAACAAGAAAAAGTTGGAGTTCTTTTTTCATGATGGGAATTATTCTTGGTGTATAAGTTCAGAGTTGTCAATGCTCATCCCCGTTATACATCCACATGGGTTCGGTTTGGCCGGCACGTTCAAATCCGTTCTTTTTGTAAAAATCAATGGCTTTTCCATCTGCTGTGAGCATTTGCATGTGAAAACTCGCATATTTTTCCTGCATTTTGGCTACAATTTGGTGTCCAATGCCTTTTCCTTGGTAATCTGGATGAACTAACAAGTGTGGATAATACACCACCAAGTATCCGTCTGAGATAGCATTTCCGATACCCACCAATTTATCGTTGTCCCATGCAGAAATCAAGGTGTGCGAATGTAGTAAAGCGTTGAACAATGCTTGAGGTTTTTCGGCCGCACTCCATTGGTTGGCTTTGTATAACGCAACAACCTCATCGATGTTAAGGTCTCTGGTTTCTGATAGTGTGATTTGCATGTGCCTTGTCTTTTGCTGTAAACGCAGCAAAATTAGCGAATCGGGTACAAAACTATATGACTAACACACCTAAGGTTGCAGGCTATTCTTTACTCGGAAATAGGGGGGATAAAACGAAGTGTACAAACAAAAAAAGCCCGAAAAACCATAAAAAGCCCGAAAACACTATAAAAATGGCGAATTGAACATGAAACCATCATAAAAACAAAATGTACATCTAGCTACCATTCTCTTCCATTCTACTTCCATTACTATAGACTAATACTTCACTTCAGTAAATCTTAGTACCATTATAGCAGTATAACACTGCTGAAACTCCCATTCACTCAATAAAACAGGCTTAAATAGCTTGATTGTGCTCTACTATTAATTGATCCTTTGAACCTAGTTTAAACATCATTTAAACCGAGCTCTTCTTTTTTGAAAAAAGCCCATAAAAAACGAAAGGGGGTGCACTTGGGGTTACACTTGGGGTTACAAAACCAGTTAAATACAGACCTATATAAGAGTGATAAATATCTTAAAAGGTCTAATATTAACCCTTTTTATTGTTTACATGGGGGGGTAATACATGAAAACACACGTTTTAAGCACTTGTTAATACTCGGATGTAATTTGTAAGCATCAATAAATCAATAAAATAGAACGAGTTTGCTTTTAAAAGCTGTTTTGTAGATGTACAATTCGTTATCTGCGCATGCGTTTGCGCTGGAGTTCAATAATGTTGAATATCCTATCAATATCCATTAAATTGACAGTGATATCATCGTAATAATCATTTAAAGAGTGCAGAGTGATATCTCCAGTATCAACATTGTGTTTGGTGATTCTCTTTACAAGTATACCATCAGTTTTATGTACTATAACGAAATCCCACTTATTGATGTGGAGCTTTGATTTCCAGTACTCTTGCTTAACGTTTCGGCAGAGGATTACATCTCCTTCAATGTAGCCGTCATCTTGACCATTATCCATTGAATCACCTTTAACTTCAAAGCAGATATACTCTCCTTTATACTCTTTATCTACTATAAATGGAACTTTTGGGAGTTCTTCAATAAAATATTGATCAGCAAATCCTTTCATGTAGCCAGCGTGAGCATATTGATTAACCAAAGGTACTTCCATAACCCTATGAGATATAGGGGCTACAGCTTCATTTTTGCCGTATTCAGCTGTTGGTTCATTAGCTGTATTTTGATGTGTATTACTCTTTTTTCCCGTCAGAAGCCATTGGACATCAATATCAGGATATGCAGCTAAAATTTTAGCTATCATATCAGCTCCTAGCTCACTATAAAGCCCTTTTCCTTTAAAATTACTTGGTGAAGATTTAGTGTCACGGAAAAATTGAGCTTTCGAAATACCTTGATTATCAAGGAACTCTATCATTCTTCGTTTCGTATGGGCTATATTTCGACTCATTCTTTTTGAAGTGGTCTAAATTTAATCTATGTTTGTATTTATAACAAGACAAATGTATTTAACATGACGAATCTCACAGCAGAACAAATCAGAAAAATTAACATGGCAGCCATTTCAAGAGTGGTGAATTGTCATCCTGATTATGTATCGAAAGTGTTACATGGAAAACGTAATACCAACACTGATCTAGCGAAGAGAATACTTTCTAAAGCCAAACAAATGGTTGAGATACTTGAAGGCGAGTAATATGTTTGAGTATATCGATAACATATTATGCGTAGCTGCTAACTGGTTATACTCTGAAGAGGTTCAGATTCTAACCTACCCTAATTATAAAGCTTTAGTTAATCGTGAGCGAATCAACAGGGTTAGAAGAGGTGGTGGTTCTGATACTATTGCTTGGGTTGAATATAAATCTCTACCTCAGAGATTCAAAAGGCCAATTGAAGAATTTTTAGGTGGAAAACCTGAAGAACTATTCAAAGAGTCAAAGCCTAATTCTCTAACAAAATATCTTCAAGAAGATCTAGCTGCTAAAGACTTCTTTGAATTATTCATAAAAACAAATGGTCAGCCACTATCTCAAAAATCAAAAGAGAAGTATCAAGCCGATGCTATTATTTTCAATGCTATTACTGAATTAATCAAGTATAGATCAAAATTCAAACGAGGTCAAAAATCTAACTCAACAGATTTTTGGATAAACGTAACAGCAGCTATTCATGAACTTGATAGAGGCACTTATCCGCATTCTATAAAAAATAATCATAGAGCTGTAAAACGTAAATACGACAAGTATATAGAGCATAGCTATCAGGGTTTGATACATGGTTCTGAAGGAAATAATAATCCTGAGAAAATAACAGGTGAAATTCTTGATTGGTGGATAGCTATTCATTCTATGCCTATGAAATTCTCAGTACCTCAAGAGATGGTTAGGTATAATTCCATTAGAGAAGAAAAAGGCTGGCCATCACTAACACATCAAGCTGTAAATAAAAGACTTCATGAGCCTGAAATAGAGCGCAAATGGTATTTAGGTAGGCATGGTGAAGATGCCTACATGGCGAAATACAGTCACTTTATAAAGCGAAAAAGAGATAATTGGTTTCCAAACGCCTATTGGGTTATCGATGGTTCTAAGCTTGATTGGGTTCATTACTATGATAATGATCAAAAAATGGCTGCTCACTTGAAGATAGACGTTGTTATTGATGTTTATAGTGAGAAAATAATCGGTTACTCATTCTCTGAAACTGAAGATCATACAGATCACTTTACAGCTGTTAAAATGAGTGTAAATAATAGTGGTGTTCACCCCTATCTATTTACTTATGATGGCCAGTCTGGCCATACTTCAAGTATGATGCAGAGCCTATACGATAGGCTTGTAGCTCACCCTAAAGGAGATCATTATAAACACAAGGCGCGAAGAAAAGGTAATCCAATTGAGCAGATTTTTTCACGCTTGCAAAGGCAAGTGTTGAATATCATGTGGAATTCTGACAAGCAATCAATCAAGTCTAGGGATATAGATGCAAAATTAAACAAGGAATTCATCCTTGAATACAAACATCTACTGAAACCAAAGCAAGATTTGCTAAAAGCTTTTAAAGCTATGGTGAATATTTGGAACTCAGCCAAACATCCCCATTTTGATAGCTCAAGAAACGAAGTTTTTCAGCATGAAATGCCGATGAGGCAAGAGATCAGTTTTATTGATCAAGTTGAAATGTTTTGGATTCAGGCTAGAAGGCCAAGTACTTATGGTAGAGGTGGATTAGAATTAGAGGTGAAAGGCACTACATACTGGTTTGAAGTGTTGGATTCTGATAATAGAATAGATATATCCTTTAGACGTAAATACGTTGGTAAAAAATTCGTAGTAAAGTACGATCCTGAGTACCTAAGTGAGTTTATACGCCTTTACTTACCTGATTCAGACGGTAATCTTGATTTTATTGCAAACGCCCAAACAAAACGCGCTCATGAAGTTATTCCTGCGCTCAAGGAAGAAGGTGATGATGCAAGATTTAGAAGAGATTATCAAGTAAGAGAAATTGAAATGTCTCTTGATGAAGCTGATATGATTGCAGCTAGGAAGCGTGCTGGAATTACCCCTGAAGTAATTATTGAAGAACAAGAACTACTCATGAAAATGGGTGGCTCTTTACCAAAGAAGGAGCGCACTGTGCTAGAGAGCTCCTTCATTAATGGTTTGTAACAATTTCAAAATTCAAATATATGGACAATCATGTAAAGGAGCTTATTGCTGAAGAAATAAAGCGATTAAGCACGCAGTATAGCCAAGCTAAAGTGGCTGAAATGATTGATGTTTCATCTGCAACATGTAACCACATGCAGAATGGCAAATGGCAATTGATTTCAGATTCAAAATGGCGAAAAGTTATGGTGAATTTAAAGCTTGATCCATTTTGGAATATAGCAGAGACACATACGCTTAAAACAATGGAAGCTCTGCTTTTTGCTGTACAAAAAAGGCATCTATCTATTTTGATTTCTGAAAATGCTGGTTTTGGAAAATCAGAGGCTTATAAACACTATTCAAAAAAATATATCAATGTAATTCATGTTGAGTGCAAGCAATATTGGAGCAAAAAAAGTTATGTAAAAAACCTTTTGCAAACATGTGGACTCTCTCAACACGGAACAACTGAAGAGTTGATTGAGAGATTTCTCACATATGCTAAAGAGCAAGATAGTTTGCTCATGATAATAGATCAAGCCGATAAATTGAAACCCAACCAGTTCGATTTATTCATGGACTTCTACAATGATCTATTTGGCCATGTTGGATTTGTATTGTCAGGCGTACCAGCCCTTCAAAAAAGACTGTTAAAAGGCGTTCAATCTGATAAACCCGGATACAGAGAAATTTGGAGTCGAATTGGCTCAAAGGTATATGATGGTCTCAATGAACCAACAATGAAAGATGTTGAGAGCATTTGTAAAGCTAATGGAGTAGATAATGAAGGTGACATTGTTTACATCTACAATGTGTCGAATGGTGATTTACGGAAAGTTAGACGCGAGATTGAAAAGATACAATTGGCTCAAAATCGTAATGCTGCATGACTCTAGTACCTACAGGAATATGGAAGGAGTTGCAGAGTGAGGCTATCAGCTTAGATCAAGCATTCAAAAAGTATGTGACTAAGAATGTTGATCGAAAAATGGTTGAAGAGCTTCACGCATTAGCAAGTGGCCACCCAACTAGGTTGAAGTTTTTAATGACCAAAGTTGGTGATCCTAATAGAGCCATTTCAGTAGATCAGATGTACAATATGAAGTTCAACACATTTATGCTAGATGGTGAGTTTGCAAGATCATTTGGCGAAGAGATTGAACTGAATAGCGTATGGTTAGGCTTCGGAGATTCAGGGCAAGGGAAAACAGCCTTTTATGTGAAGCTAGCAAAAGAGCTATCACAGTATGGTAGAATCGCTTACAACTCATTAGAAGAAGGTGCAAGATTTAGCTTTCAGAAAGTAGTTAAAAGAACTGGTTTTAAGGATTTGAAAGGCAAAATAGTTTTTCTGCACCGCGAAAGCATTGCTGACTTAGTGTGCCGCGCTGAACGCAGAAAATCACCGCAGTTCTATTTCATTGATTCCATTCAATATGCTGGGCTGAATAAAGCGCAATACATCTTCTTCAAAGAATACATGGTTGACTTTTTAGGCAAGAGCTTAATCTTCAGCTCTCACGCAAACGGTAAAAAACCTGAAGGGAAAACAGCTGAGTTTGTAATGTATGATGCTGACATCAAGATACATATTGACAGATTCAGAGCTCACGTAAAAGTCAGCAGATTCGGTGGCGGTGAGTACTTCGATATAGTTCCTGAACGCTCAAAAATCCTATACGATGAAATCTAAAATAATAGCCATTCACATTGGTATGGTTGTTTATGCCATTATACAAGCTTCATTGCTTGTTTTCAATGCTGAAGGTATCGTCAAATTAAGCCCTTTTTGGGCTTCTTCACCAAGCTTACTACTGGTAGCTTCAATTGCAATTTTAACAGCTGTAAGCCTCATCAAATGCATAGTTAAACACATCATCAACATCACACACAAATGAAAAATAAAATTACATGGAAACCAACGCAAATACAGGAATTAAGAAGCAAATATTCATCCAATCAACAGCGTATCCTTCGGGTTACAGGGTTGAGCGAAGAGGACTACTTCTGGAAGATTGTGGAAATAGGTTGCCAGCTTCTTCACGAGCTATACCCAAAAGAAGAGGGTTACGAGAACTACTACGAATCAATTGCTTATAGCTCTGATTATTGGAAGTGGTTCAAATATGAATGGAAAGTTTTTGAAAACAACATCATTGAAGGTTATGCTGAAGACTTATGCCTTGAAGTGTGGCTCAATGAAGTTGAAGTATTACCAACTAGTGACGAACTAGAGCATTGCTACAACACATTCTTTCTGAAATACTCAAAATTCAAAATCTAATGTTACACATACTAGTAATAACTAAAGAGCCTATAGTCTCTAAAAATGAAATGGAATATCAAGTTGCTAAAGAATCTGTTGTAAGACACATTGAAGTCAAGTATGATATTACTTATGATAATGCACTTAAGCGAGTAGAATCAGCTTCACAATCATCGTTTTTGAGCTTTGTGTTGGAATACTTCATGGATGAACTAACCACACTATATCCCAAAAAGCCCTTCAAATTAGAGATTAACTACTCCTGCATAGGTACTAAGTGTAAACATGCTGATTTCATTCAAGAAGATGGTATTTGCGCTAAAAATGGCTGCACAAAATACATCAGCGAAAACCAGTACCTGGGTTTACCTGAAGAACACTTTGTAAGCTCATTGAAAGCTTCACTACAATCAAAAGGACTGGAGGTTGAAGATGAGTAAAATTAGGATTGAATTTGAAGATCAAGGACAGGATTTTTTGACTTGGTTGGTTGAGTATGAAGATGGTGATGTGTGGTCTAAGGTTGTTGAATGCGAGCCTTTTCAACAATCAATTTGGGAAGGAACTATGGTGTTTGATGTAAATAACATCCAAGTAGGCGATCGAGTTTCAATCCAATCAAAAGACGGTGATCACTACACTATTAAATACCTCATTGAAAACATTGAAGATTAATAAGAAACTGAACTTTAAACAACCGCATCCAAGTCATAGAGACTTGCTAGTGTGTGAAGATTGCCTCAACAACATCTGTATTAAATGCTATCAAATAAGGAAGAAAGAAAAAAATGAAAGACGTAAACGAAATGACTGCTGATGAGCTAATGCAATTAGCTCAAGAAAAGCAACAAAAAGAGAAATCAGCTGCCAAGGCTGCAAAGAACAAATATACCAATGAGCGTGATGCTTTTATCGCGTTGACGTTGGCGCAGTTTAGTGAAGTTTCGGCCATCTTGAGCCAGTTGAAAAAAGAAACTATACATCGCGCATCTGAGTTTCGCGATCGTGCTTGGGAATTGCAAAATCAAGAACCAAAAGATCAAAAGCAATTCAGTATTGTAACTGAAGATCAGCAGTTCAAATTGGTGGTTGAAAACCAAGAGCGAAACGCCTTTAATGAGCATGCACAAATTGCCATTGAACGCATCAAAGAAATACTGTACAACAAATTTGCCAGCCGTAACAAAGCGATGTACAACATCATCAATGATATTTTGATGAAGAACAAATCTGGAGACTACGACCCAAAACTTGTGGCCAAGTTACGGAAGCATGAAGAAGCACTCAATGATCCTGAATTCTCAGCGGCTTTGGATGAATTGAGTAAAAGCTACTATGTGGCTGGATCAGCTACATACGTGCGCGCATACAAGCGCGATGAAAGCAATAAATGGATTGAAATACCAATGCAATTTTCTTCGCTTTGAGTGAACTAATTAAAATAGCCTCCTGGTATTCGGGTGGTATAGATGCTGTAGCCTATGCCGCAAATGAAATTGGAGGGTTTGAGGTTAGCTATCACATAGAGTCAGATTCACGAGCCTATAAATACTTGAAGAAGAATTATCCAAACTGTAAAATCATAATTCATGATGAATCAAGTGAAATCAAAAGACAGGAATGGGTACACATCATTGCAGGGGGCGACCCATGTCAACCGAGCAGTAATGCCGGGCTCAGAAGAGGCAAGTCAGATGACCGTTACCGCTGGCCAGCAATGTTTAAAGGGATTAAAAACAGAAGACCCGATTTCGTTATTAACGAAAATGTTGTTGGAAGCATCTCAAATATGGTACTCGACCAAAAGATTACTGATTTGGAGAGCATCGGTTACACCTGCCAAGCGTACATTATACCAGCTGTGTCCGTTGACACCGATCATACCAGGAGAAGAGTTTTCCTTATTGCCTACTCCAATGTTCAAAGATGGAGAGAGCCATTACAGGGTTACCCTGATTACAGCTCAATCACGAGTAGGCAAACAGATGCATTGGCAAAACAACGCAATCCTTTTTTACGGTTTGAAGAAAGGACAGGCGAATCCGCGATTCTCTCTATGGATGATGAGATACCCGATCACATTCCTAGACTTGGATTCGCAGGGAACTCAATTGTCCCTGACATTATCATGATTTTTTTAGCAAGCATTAAAGAAATGTATAACCAAGGAATTTTACTGAAATGACACCCGATGAATTAAAAGAAATAGATGTGAAAATTGAGAAACTGAATTCTCAATTAGTTGGAGATGTTTTTCATGATGCTGACATCATGGAGAAAATAAAAAAGCTTGAAGCAAACAAAGAAGGCCGAGAGCTTACACCTACCCAATGCGATATGAATAACTGTGAAAGCTGTAGTGGATAATGAGTTACAAAGCCTACTTCAGATTAGAGAAAAAACTCAAAGCTAAAGGCATGCGCATTTCGAGGGAGGAGCTGGTGCTAGACTTCACAAATGGTGTGAAGTCTGGCCTACGCCAGCTAACAACAGATGAGTACAGCCAATTAATAGCATGGATGGCTGACAAGTCCAATGATACAGATTGGTTAAAAAGCCCAGCCAACCGCATGCGCCAAAAGGTGTATGCCATTTTAGTAAACAAGTGCGGCTATACTGCCGAACAAATGGACAACTGGTGCATCAAATACGGCCATGCTCACAAGAAATTGCAAGATCACAATTACAAAGAGTTGGTAACGCTGGTATCTCAAGCCGAGCAACTTCATCAATCAATTATTAACGCTGTTTAAACATCATTTAAATGAAGGTAAAACACAAGTTGAAGCGTGACGAAGTATCGTATCTGATCCATGTTTTACATGACGTGGTACCGGAATCAAATAATGAGTTAATCATTGTGTCAGTTATCAAGAAAATACGCCTGAGTTTACTGAAGAAACTACTCACTGACTCTAAATCATTCAAGCTAGAGTTAGACGATACTCAAGCCGTTGCATTCAACCTTTTTATAGATAACTACGCACTTAACTACAACAGCTACACAGAGAATCTAATCCGCACCATCTACAACGCCAATGATCAGTTTCTAACAAACTTCAAATTATCATGAGACACTTCATATTCACAAGTGATGGTTTTACTGGAAGCATTCACTTTAAATACAATGCTGAAGGCTTCTTAATTGAGTTCATCATTGAGGCAGATCTCACAGAGAAACAATTATTGTACTTCTATAAAAACATGCCAAAACTCATAGAAGATTTAATGGTATTTAAAAAGGATGTAAAAGGCCAAGTAAAAGAGATCGAACCCGATCTGAGCTTTGATAACTTTTGGAATACATACGACTATAAATATGGCAACAAGAGAAGAGCAATTAAACTTTGGGAAAAACTCAGCCAAGCCAATAAAATAGCTGCACTGGCATGGATAACAAAGTATGAAAACAACTTACGGAAATCAGGACATGGGAAAATGTATCCTGAAACCTATTTAAACCAAATGAGATGGGAGAATTAAAAATGGAAAACACATTTGCATTTAGTTGGGATTGGAAAGAAACACCCGATTTTGAAGCTATTGCAGAAGCTTGGAATAAAATAGCTATGGCTGGATTACCTCCAGTTAAGTACAATATTGATACAGGCTCAGATGAGTACGGACTTCTTCTGTCCAGTAAACAAGATTTAACCGCTGCTGATGCATATAAACAATGGCATGAATTGATTTACGAAAATGAAGAAGAAGATCCTGAATTAGTAGAAGTTGGCTATGTGAAAAAAGTTGACAACAAAGGGCTACAATTTGACCTTGAAGCTATTGATGATAAGTTCTTACAGATTGAAGACGGTAAAGCAACAATCAGAAGAATTGGCATTGTAATAACCGATGTACCACCCAATGAATACGGCATTTCTAAAGGTACTAAGATGTTAATGTAAATCTTCAATACATGTGTGTAACAGAATTTAGGAGGCTATGCCAAGCATCAGAGTTTAGGCATGGTGAAGCAAACAGACAAAGAGACTTAAAAGACCCTCATATAGAAGTAAAGGAAGGCACTCAATATCATAATGGAAGAAGCTACTATTACGCAACTGACAAAAGGAAATTGAAAGGATTAGAAAAATACACTGAGGCCAGACAGCCAACTGATGATGATTACTTGAATGGTGATGCTGATATTATCACAGGTGAATGAATGTAGTATGTTTGCAAACAAGCGTTAAATTACTTTATTTTTGTAGAAACCATTTATTAATCAACCCGATATATGTGAATGAGTAGTCCAAGTCCTTCATTTTCTCCTCAACAAAAACAAGCTGGAATGCGATCAACTACACAACGCAGACATAGCAAGGTTAGAGCAGCTTATGAAAGTTGGGTTTCTAAGGTGTCAAAATCTGGAAAACAAATCTACTCACAAGAGCATATCATTAGCACCATAGCTGAAGACTATGGCTACAGCGAAAGGTATACTGAAGATATCATATTCCATCGGGTTTAAAAGTACCTAAATCATGGAATTACTTACCGAAAAAGAACTGACTACCGAACTAGGTAAATCAGGTTTATTCAATACAAAAAAACTAGCTGGACAGTTGCACTATATTGGAGGCATTCAATCTCTTGATGAAGTTATTGGTGAAATCAATTTTCAAGTGCCTAACATTTGTAACCTTGAGATTAAACCAAAAGGGTTGGCTTTTTCTGTAATGCATAAGTTTAAGACTTTCCGAGTGGCCATACCTCAAGAGCAGATCACCAGCATTACATTAGAAGATAAAGAGCAGATATTTGAGAAGAAAGAAAAATCTATAATTGGAAGAGCTATTGTTGGCGGTGTATTACTTGGTGGCGTTGGAGCTGTTATTGGTGGTTTAAGTGGCCTTAAAGATGGCGTTAAAAAGGCTGAAATGCCTGATCTGTTACTTTCGATTGAGTTAACTAATGGAAGCCAAAAACAAGTGGTTGTTTGCTCTTGCAAATACAAGGATAAAACCAAGGTTATCCAGTTTTTAGAATCAAACTTTAAGGAGGTTTTTAACGTTGCTTAAATAGCATTTAAATACCGTTTAAAGCCCTGTCAACAATTAGCCGGCAGGGCTTTTTTTATGCTTTCAAAGTTGTTGTTATTGTAACATCAGGTGTTACTTTTTGGTATTGCTTCATCCGTGATAAATCACGAAGGAGGATGTTAAATAACAAGCGTGTTGTTCTTATTTCAAAGTGGTTATGATCATGCCGGGTATTTACATGTTTCACTTTGTCAAAATGATCTGCACGTGAGGCTTCACACAATTCAACAACTCTATCCAATTCATCCATCCACGCAAGGCCAGCATCTTTAATTACTGGAGCTGTGTTTGAGTTAATGTCCTGATGTTGTTCTTGAATGATAACCAGCTCAATTTTGGTATATGCTTCTTTCATTTTAGCACCTCTATATTCCCAATCTATATCTGTAGGAAATGAAAGGAATACAGCTGGAAATGGAAACGTATCAGGTTCTTCGTCATTATTATTATCACGCTGAATAATATCTTGATCTTGTTGGTTGTACCAATCAAAATGAGCCATAACAGCTGGTTTGTCTTCTTGCTGCTCGGTAAGCACGGCCATAAGCGAGTTGTAAACTTCTTTCTCAATCATTGTCCTAAGAATATTTCATCAAGTGAATCAAAAATGTGTTGTTCTAATTCATCATATGCAGGTTTTGCATCTGAGAAAATTTGTCGTTTCGGTAGGTTCATTTTTCGGCTGTGAGACTTTACTTCAATAGCTCCAGTTTCACGCTTTACGGTTTTCTTTCTCGTTTTACCAGTTCTAGTGGTATACTCCTCTTTGCTGGTTTTGAATCGCTTTCGTTTATGCGCTTTAACTTTCACAGTTCCTTCAAAACCTTTGTCATGCGCCTCAAAGTAACTGACATCTGTAACCACACGAGCTTCGTCACGAATTGGTGCTGCCTTGAGTGATCTTCGCATTCTTCCGCTTTTCTGAAGTATGCCTCTTGATCCACCTTTTTTGCAAGGTTTCCATTTGTGAAAACTTCCATTTTCATCATAGTAGCCTTCTTTGCGAAAGTGCTCTTCAAATTGGTTTGCGAAAATCTCACTTGCTACCAATGGCAGCTTTTCTCTGAACCGATTGTACTTAGGCAACGATTTGGAAAACAGAATATCACGAAACTTTTTGTCTGCCATAATTCGTATATTTGTTTCGAGTAAGGATTTAGTCCGGATAATAACCGTTCAAGGCAATGCAAAGCGGTGAATACCTCAAATCGGGCGGATTAATTCCTTACTTTTTTATTACCAATCCTTTTCTGAATGAATCTTGGCTCATTTTACCTTTATACCATGTCTTCAAATCGAATCCATATTTAGATATTTCAGCATTCACAACCATTGTTTCATCGTTGTAATGTTTCACAAAGTTGTATTGGAACTTACCAATCTTGTATTCGTTCAACCACACTTCATCAGGATTTTGTAAAATGCTTTTTACGTTTGAATAAATACGTTGACGTTCCTCGTTATCATTGACATATTTGCCTTTTAGATGATCATCTAAAACATTTCTACTCACCGCAACATTACGACCGCTGTAGTCTTTTAACAGCACTCTTTTTTGTCCGTTGTATTCCTGGGCACTCTTATCGAAATTCTCTAAAATAGATTGAGCCGTATCTTCTGATTTTGGCAACTTGTTTTTTTGCAGTTTTCGAAGAGTTGCAGAAGATTCAAGTCCTGCATCTTGGTAGGTTAATTTACTTATTGGCTTTTTACCGTTACTAGGTATTTGATCAACATAAGCTTGATTCAAACGCCAAATTTCATTGGCCTCGCCCTTGTTGCCATAGAAACCGCCTTTTTTCATTCGGCTCAGTTCTTCATCTCCCATTGCGGCAATAGCATCACTAGCTTTACTGATTCCAATTTTAGTTGCTTGCGCTTTGGTTAACTTTCTCAAGCTGCATCTACATCCATATCCATTTGGTGGTACAAAACTGCCTGCTGACTTATCTGAAACAGAGAATACTTTACCATCTAAATCAGCGTGTGAGCTTCTTACATGGCTATCTCCAGCAGTTGTATATTGCCAGTAAGGAAAAGTTTCTTGATTGGCTTTTATGTCGTTCCAACGCCTTGCATTTTGGCTAACTGCAATTGCTTGATTATACTCCGTTTCAAGGTATGAATCAAACTTACCCATCACAAGCAAAGCTTTCTTTTTAAAGTCGCTGTAATTCTCAGAAATATCAAGAGCTTGGTTCAATTCATAGATCAATCCCAATGATTTGTTCCAGCCAAAACGGTGCATGTTCATCTCTAACATTAAACCGCTAATATGGTCGGGTTCATTGTAGCTGGTACCTACACTCAAGTTTGATCTGATAGCACCACCAAGGCGTTGAAACCATCTACTTAATACCGCTGGTGAATACGATGCGGCAGTTCCATTGAATAACTCATCAATCAATTTGTTTTCATCTTGATTGGGAGTGTAATTCATTTCAATATTTGTTCCCGGTGGTAGTATGTAATTCATCGGGTTCAAAGAGTTTTCAGGCTCAGGTTCAGGCTTTGGATCACCGCCTCCATCTTCATCATCCTTTTTAGTTTGTTCCTTGGTTTTTTTGATGGCTTGTTTTGGAGGATCACAGTTGAATGTTTTATACCACCAAGCATCTTCAATTGGAACTTTAGAAGCCACTTTAATGGCCACATCAATGAACTTTTCTATCGGTAAATTTTCGGTTTCATCAAAATGGAATCGTCCTTTTGGAGGATTAATTCCAAGGTTAACTAACTTGTCTTTGAACTCCCAATTCAAATGGTATTCATACTCGATCATATCTGCAAGTATGATCTCAGATTCCACTTCTTTATGAACTTCAGATTGGCTTTTTGAGCTACCGTTATCTGTGGTCATGGTTTGCCCTAAGAAGATTTTACTCATTTCGGAGTTGCACATCTCAATTAGATCATGGAAAACTTCACTTTTACCAGCTGAATTGGAGTCTTTGAATTCAATGTCAGTTTGGCGTGGGATAGCCGCATAAGCTGCACCCCCCATATTTTCTAACTCTGTTAAAAGCTGTTTTCTACCTTCTTGATCCCAGCCTTCATACTTCCCGATTCGGAATGGCATACCGAATATCTCAGCAAATTGTGCCCAATCTCCAAAGCCTCCACGTTTGTAAATTACGTATTGCGCAGCTTTGAAAAGTTTTCCAAATTCAGCTCCCCCAAAAGAAAGCAACGTTCTAGAGTAGCTTGGATCATCCTCATAGTAAATGAAGTCTTCTCGGTTGTTTTCATCCCACAACAATTTCCCTTCTTCAGGTATCATCAATTTCCTGTTTATTTTTTTGGTTTTTGAAATGATACCATTTTTAATAATTAATTCGGCTATTGTTGCGCCCCATACAGGACGTTCACTGAAAGCTTTGGTTAAGTCATAGAACCAAGGTGTTTGAACTACATTGTCACGCATGTTTTCATCTTCCTTACCATCTTCAAGCGAATACTTGATTCGTTTGTTAGATAGGGCTTTCATTCGCTTATCCGTTACCGAATCAAGGTGGCCATCAATCAAAATGTTTTCAAATAAATCTAATAATAACCGTCTATCAGGTCGGGTAACACTACGAGCAGTATTTATTGCTTTGACAACATGTGATATATCTTGAGATTTTAGAATGTTTTGACGAACATTAATACCTCTTGATGTGAATGATTTACCGATTCGTGCGCCTAAATTTTGCTTTGCCATCTTAGTAATGATTTACTCTTTTGGGATTCGACTTGATTTCAATTACAGTGTTGTTTTCAGTGGTTTCTTTTAAGGGTAATTCGAAGGGGTCACGTTCTCCATCACGCACGTTTTCTAACCACTCAATAGCACGTTCATAAGCATCAGTTCTATACTTTGGTATTTTGCGTGGATTGTGTCGTTGATGGATAAGAAATAAGGTGATGTCTTTACAAGACAATACCACGCTATTATGACGATCTTCACCAGTGGCCGAAAAGATGGCGGCAACATCGTATCTGATGTTTAAATAATCTGACATTAAACTGATGGCTTCACCTTCAGCTGTATCAATTATTGAATCATCAGCTTCAGTAATTGCATCTAACACATAGTTTTTGATCACCGTGCTGTAGTCTGTTTTTTCAAGAAATGCGCTCATAGTTTATGTTTCGATTTGTGACGTCTGCCAGTTTCAACGCCTCCAGTAATATTGCTGACTTGTTCATTGATTAGACAAATTGCTCCTTCTGTTGCATCCGGACCATCTTTTTCGTTGTTGCGAACTCCCTTTTTAAAGTTTGTGAATTGCTTGATTAATCGCTTAGTGTATCGATCTTCTTCAAGTGACTTATCAAACCACACTTTTCCACGTTCGAAGTACCCAGCAATGTTGCCAATACGTAAATCCTTATCGGGCTTTTTACGTTTATCACCAATCATCGGAATGCGGAATCCGTATTCTTTAATTGCATCATCAAAATGATCGTGAAGCAATCCCAACAAAAACACTTCTTCCATAAACCACACAGCAGTAGCATTTTTCTGTTTTAGGTAGTTCCATAGATCATAATGCCAAGCAATCATTCCACCAATGCTGGTATTGTCAACATATGCTTTATGAATGTGGTATTCGCCCTCCATGAATCCGACTAAAACAAGAGCTTTGGTATCAGATGTTTTGGTTTTTTTGAAGCCACCATCTAGGTATGCAATGAGGATTTTATAGCGTGATAATGGAGGCAGTTTTTTGAATTGCATCCATTCTTTTTTGAACTCTGTACCCTTGGCTTTTGGATCATTCAAATACTCAGTGTCTGCTTCGTCTTCAGCAAGAATGATCATTTCTTGACATTGCTTGTCAGTATATGCTTCAGGCCAATTACTTCTGCCTTCGCTATCAATAAGATTTACAGTTATACAAAGAGCTGAGCCTTTGAAATTGGCTTTTGCATGTTTCCACATTCGCTCAATGATGCAGTCTTCAGCAATCTTGTTGTTGAGGAAAAGAACACGCTTTTTTCCGCTAACGTGCATAGCAGGGAAACAGTCACCTAAAACATACTTCCAATTCTTATCTAATCTTGCAGGATTTTCACATACTTCAGGATGGTCGAAATCATCAAAGATTTCAAAATCAAAACGATCAGAATCTACAGTTTTACCACCACGAGGAGATTGGCCAGCTCCAAACGCAGCAAACTTAACACCGTCAATGGTTGTGAATTTCTTATCAGACCAACCGCTTACACCTCTTCTGTTGCCAAAGTCAGCAATTAAACGTTCATTCTGCTCTAAGGCTATTTTAACGGGTGCGAGTAAGTCTATAGCTTGGTATTCATTGTAACTGAACATGGCTAAAGACTTGAATTCGCCATTGAAGTACAAGAAAACAATGAGTAATGCGGTAACTGATGATTTAGCCATATCACGAGCTACTTTAATAACAGCAATATTCAGGTCATAATTTACCTCAATTAAATACTTGGTGAACTTTTTATGCCACTTAGCAAATTTTGCTTTTGTTATCCTTGGGAAATAGTAATAAGAGAACTCTTCAAAATTGCCAAGCAAACGTTTAATGCGTTTGTGTTTTTCAGTTTCGTTTTCATTCAATGAATCATCTACTGGAGTAGAAAAACTGTTTGAAAACTCTTGCCATCGTTTGAGAGCTTCCCTGTCTTTTAGCTTGGTTAGTCTCATTATTTAGGCATTTTAGATTGAATGTATTGATCGTAATACTTGTGCAGTATTTGAGCAGCTTCGTAATCGAGCATTTTCAAGAACTTCAAAAAATCCTGCCCCACATCAATTACTTCAGAAAGGCCAAGCTCACCCTCTAATGTTTTTGCAGATTTTGTGAGTTTCATTAATGCGTCAGCTTCTTTAGAAGTTGCAAAGCGTTGCCCTTCTTCACGATCACGGATGAAGGTGTTAATCTCATTGATTTGATCATACAAGAAATTAATCTGTTGATCGCGGCTTAGAAAAGTAGCCGCTTTGTTCGCGTTCCATTTTCCTTTTTTCTTCCACTCCCCAACTGTTTTCTCAGATACACTGAATATGCGGGCTATCTCCTTTTGAGTGACCCCCTCATTCCACATCTTGAAAGCTGCTGACATTCTTTCTGTACTACTATTCATGAAGACAAAAGTGACACCTCTTAAAGAGCTTTAAAATTATTGATCTGAAGTTCAGAATTGAGCATACAGAAGTTGCGTACTGAGAGCACGTAACTTCCGACAACTTTTTTGAAACCGACCGAAACCATTGAATTTTTGAACCCTGATTCAATATCAAAAACAGTTGAACGTGGACAAAAATCAATTTCAAATAAGTAATGCGGCCAAGGGTAAATCAGTAACAATGATCATTACCGGTTACATCTCGCCTTGGAACAAAAATGCAGGAGCTGAGATTCGCAAGAACTTTAAAGAACTTGAGAGTAAATACGATGAAATCAACATTGAACTCATCAACTGTTATGGTGGGAGCATTTGGGAAGGTTGGCCAACCTATAATGTTATTCGCTCATCATCCAAAAAAGTAGCCACACGTGCTGAAGGATTAGTTGCTTCTATGGGGGCAATATTGTTTTTAGCACCGCCCAAAAAAGAAAACAGATTGGTAGCTAAAGGGTCAAGAGTTATGACTCATAGAGCTAGTGGCGGTGCAATGGGTGATGCTGATCACTTAATTGAACAAGCTGAGTTAATGAGGGGCATGGAAGATGAACTCATTGAATCAGTTGCTGAAGCTACTGGCAAAGAAGTAGAAACTGTTAGAGCTGAATGGTTTCAGCGCGGTATAGATAAATACTTCACCCCTCAACAAGCTGTTGATGCAGGTATTGCATCAGAGATCATCAATTCCAAAAAGGTTAAATCCGACCCTCCTGAAGATGTTATGAATAGTGCAGATCAAGTTGCTATTGCCAATTTCTACAATGCACAATTCGAACCACCCAAACAGGATAATCAAAACTCAGATAAGAAGATGGAAAAATTACCTCTTTTCATTGCTGCACTGGCACAAGCTGGCGTTGAACTTGGCAATGAAGCTAACGAGAGTGAAATCTTGAATAAAGTTCAAGAACTCTCAAAAGACTACATCGCTGCTAAAGCTAAAGTTGATGCTTTGGAAAGTGAAAATACAGAGCTTAAAAATGCTGCTGAAGAGCAAACAAAAGCTGCTGTAAAAAGCCTAATTGATAATGCCGTAAAAGACGGTAGAATCAAAGAAGATCAACGTGAAAGCATGACTAACTATGCTAACACTGATCTTGAAGGTGCTACCAAGTTTATCAATGGTTTGTCTCCGATTAAATCATTCACCAAAGACAAGGATGATAAGTCTCCGGAACAAAGAGCTGATGATCCGAACAACCGTGCAAATTGGACTTTAACAGATTGGCGTAAAAATGACCCTAAAGGGTTGGCTGAGATGAGAAGCAAAGAGCCTGATAATTACCAAGAGTTGGTTAAGAATCATTCTAACAAGTAACCGTGCACCACTACGATAAAGGAGACATATTGAGTTTAATTACCGGGGTTATATACGGTTTTCTAGCTATGGTTGAACTCACATCAAAAATTGATGCTATTGGCTTAACCATAGTGACAACAGTTGTGGGGTATGTAACCAAAAAAGGGCTGGATTACCTATGGAATAATCGATTTAAAAAAGTGAAAGATGAAAAAGAAGATTGATCTAATGGCTGTAATGGCCAACTTAATACTGGCTGTATTATTTGCAGTTGGTTTAGCTATGAATTTTGCCGTTCCTGTTTGGTTAACTGTATCGGTTTTAACCGTTATGAGCTTTGCATTACGAACGGAAGCTGGATCGGCATTCGAAGGGTTGCAAAAAGAGATTTGGACTTCTCAGTTGATAGAGAAGCTCCACAGGCCAACAGACTTTTGGACAGATGGAGAAGATTGGTCTAATGATGTTGAGAACGATAAAATCAATTTTGCTATTGAAGGCAGCTCACCGGGTTCAGAAATCAACAGAACAACATATCCAATCCCTGTTGAAGAATTAACAGAGACTCCGGGTCAAGTTGAATTAGATAGTTTCTCTACTAATTCAACAGTTGTAAAAGATGCTGTAGCTGTAGAGTTGTCTTACAACAAAATGGAGTCTGAGCTATTGAGACATCGTAAGAAAATCCGTGAGGATTATGGTGTTCGTGGAATATGGGGTATAACTCCTGATGCTAACACGGTTGATACTCCAATTATAGCTACAACGGGAGCGACAAGAAATGCTTCAGGTTTCACAAGTTTAACAGATAACAATCTGTTGTCATTGGGTGAACTAGCCGATTCATTGGATTGGACTGCTGAAGGCCGTGTATTGAGTTTGACTGATGAGATGTATTGGGATTTGAAAGCTAATTCCGAAATCTTTAAGAAACAACTTGAGTTGTTGGCTGCTGGTAAAATTGGCGCAGAATTAATATCCGTTCATGGATGGGGGATTAAACGTAGACCAAATTATGTAAGAAGCTATGTGTACGACAATTTGGGTACAATAGAGCGTACACCTTTCGGTATCACACCAGTTGCTGGAACTCACTTCCCAGTATCGTTGGCATATCTTGAAAAAGACAGCTTTGTTTATGCTGATGGTACAACCAAAATGTATGATAAAGTTGATGATGTAGACTACCAAGGTACACTTGTCAACTTCAGTCACAGAGGTTTAGTTCGCTTGAAACAACAAGCTAGAATGATGGCCTTATTTAACGACAACATCTAATCAAAATAATCATGTCTAAGATTGTAGAAAAGGTTTTTAAGAGCCACCCAAATGCAAAGAAGGTATTCACTACTTCAGACGGGATGCCTTTCGTGAATGAGCACAATGCCAAGTTGCATTCAAAAACGCTCAAAGATAAAACGGTTAAAACGCACGAGCGACCAAAAGAGGAATCTGAAAAAGTTACAGCAAAAGAGCTGATTGATCAAATTGAAGCTGCTAAAACTGTAGCTGAAATAGATGCTTTAGTTCCTGAAGGCGAAAAACGTTCAACAGTATTAGCCGCAGTTGAAAAGGCTAAAAAAGAATTGGATGAAGGCGGAGGCGATGAATAATCGTTACCGGGTTGATGGTTGAAAAGGGCAGGCGACATGCCCGCCCTTTTTTCATTTAAGCACGATTTAAATAGCATTCAAATGAAAAATTTCAAATTACTAAAAGAGGAGTCAACATACGGTGTGTTAGTATTACTGGCCTTTGTAGCGGTTCATTTCGCTATTGCCAAGTATTTTCCAAATACCCTTGTATTTGACTTAATGAGCGAGTTAGAAGTAGTGGCATTTGCTACGGTGAAAGTTTCACTACTCATAATGCTCACATATTGGATTATGCGTGTGGCATGGCCAAATGCATACAAGTATTTACGTGACGGCATATATGAGAAATATGAGTCCTTTTCTTCAGATTACAAATTGTACTTAACTGTAGGAATTGCAACGCTCATTTTCTTAGCACTTAATTATCAGGCGCACGCCAGTTCACCATGTAAATACTCCAGTGAAAAAGGGTTGAGATCTGCTTTACTTGATTCACTAGATGATCAAGTAGGTATTCGTGAAGCAACAGGAAGAAATGACGGTGATCATGTAAAACGATACTTGAATAGTGTTGGACTTGATGAGGGCCACGCTTGGTGTGTAGCTTATGTGAGTTACAATCTTCAGGAGTTCGAAATTGATAACCCCAACAGTGCTTGGTCTCCTGATTATGCCAAACGAAATGATATGGTTTGGTATAAAGGCAAAGTGATAAAATCAACGCCATTAACTGGAGATGTTTTCACGGTTTATTCCAACTACAAAGGTCGCGTTGTACACGGGGGATTCTACATCAAAAGAGATCGTTCAACGGGCTATTTCGTAACCATCGAGGGCAATACTAATGATGATGGATCAAGTGAAGGTATTGGCGTATTCAGGCGCAGACGAAATCCTCTAAAAATTTATGCAATAACCAATTATATCACTCCTAGTTATGCGAAACATTGTAATACTGATAATGATGTCAGTGGCTCTCTTGGGATGCAAGCAAAGCCGAAAAGTAACAGAGACACATCGCAGCGATTCTACAATTACCAAGTTGACTATGATACCGCGATCGGCAGTTATGACTTTGCCCGGTTCAATAGCTCGGCTACAGTTTGTGGTGAAAACAGACAGTTTAGGTTCTATCAATATGCCCCAACAAACCATTACCAATGGTTCGGCAACTGTAACCGCATCTATTCAAGATGGAGTATTACAAGCCAGCGCGAATTGTGCAGAACAAGAAGCGCGAATCAATTACTTGGAAAAGCAGCTGGAGACATCCCGAAAGGAATCGAATACAACCACACAATCAGAAGTGATTGTGAAAACCAAAGCTCCCAAGTGGGCTTGGTGGCTCCTAGCCATCGATGTAATAGTAATAGTTGTAGGAATACTTCTATTCATTTTCAAACTCAAATAAAACAAACATGGCTGGTAGTGTAGAATTAGAGAAATCAAATGGCAACCTTGGTTCAGTTGGTGAAGCTGAAGATGGGATTGCAGCATTTGTTTTAACTGGAGTTGCTTCAGGTGCAATTGTTCTTGGTGAAGTACTTGGTGCTTTTTACAGTTTAGATGATGTTGAAGCTATCGGTATTGATGAAGCCTATGACACAGCCAATGAAATTTTGGTTTGGCAACAGCTAAAAGAGTTTTATGACTCAGCAGCTGAAGGTACAGAAATGTACTTGATGTTGGTTTCTGAAGCTGTAACCATGACTGAAATGCTGGATGTGAACAATGACTATGCAGCTAAACTATTGGCTAGTCCTGATGTGAATGGCCGAGTTAGGTTATTAGGGGTTGGCCGAGTTCCTGATGCATTGTATGCACCAACCTTGGTGAATGGTTTGGATGATGATATTGCTACAGCTTTGGTGAAGGGCCAAGCTCTAGCTGAGTATAGCTTCTCAAAATATCGACCAATCTCTATTTTCTTGGAGGGTAGAAATTTCACGGGTACAGCTGGAGATTTATTGAACTATCACGATCCTAATAATGGAAGCTACAATCGTTGCCATATTTGGGTTGGAGCTGATAATGATGTTTCAACTGCCAAAGCGTATGCTGCTAAATATGCGAATGTTGGATTCATAGTTGGTTGGATTTCAAACTCTCAAGTACAACGAAGCCCAGGGCGAGTTCGAAGAGGTGCAACTCCAATCATTAATGCTGGATGGAGTGATGGTACAGCTTTCAGCTCTCAAAGTGAAACATCTCGCAATGCCATAGACGGCAAAGGTTACATGTTCTTTTGGAAGCACTTTGGTAAAACAGGGTTCTATGTGAATGACGGCTACGCAGCTGTGCCTTTAACAGATGATTACGCCTATGTAGATCGTGGAAGGCCAATTGATAAAGCAGCTCGTATTGCATACCTGACATATTTGGAAGAAGTACAAGAGGATTTTGATGTTGATGAAAGTGGCAAAATGGCTGCTGGAGTAATCAAGAATCTACAACAATCAATTGAAACGGCTATTGGCCTTCAAATGATTGAAACTCCTGATGTGAAGGAAGTCAGTAGCGTTGAGGGTCTTATTGATCCTGATCAGAATGTTTTGAGTACAAATAACATTGAGGTTGAGCTTGCAATCATTCCTAAAGGCAAAGCGAAAACGATTAAGATTAAACTAGGATTCACCAATCCACAATTAGCATAGATATGATTAACGGACGCGAGTATGCTTGGGAAGATATTACGGTTGTAGTTGAAGGCTATACCATTCCACTTGATGGTGTTATGGATATAAGATACGGTTCAGCGAGAGAATTCAATGAGCTGTACGGAAGAGGAAAAGACCCTCATAAACTGCAACCGGGTAAGAAATCATACAAAGCCACTATTAAAGTTTGGCAAAGTGTGGTTGAAGGTTTACAACGAAGCTTGGAAAACCGATTTGATGACTTAACCGACTTACCTCCAATGATGATATCAATAGCTTACACACCTGAAGATGGTGGTGCAGCTACGGTAGATCAATTATTGGGAGTGCGTTGGTCTGAATTTGAAAAAGGTATGGGTACAGATGATACACATGCTGAGATTGAAATTCCATTGCGATTACCAAAAATTAAATACAACATATAATGGCAACACAAAAAAACCAACCAGTAGGCGGCAGACCTACTCCTGAACTACTTGAAGAATGGAAGAAAAAGTATGGTAGAATTCACCAACTGAAAGTTGGAGAGTTTATCATGATTCTTCGAGAACCCAAAACAGTTGATATTGAACGAGCCTTGGCAGCTGATCCAAAAGGTAAAAAGGTATTCAACTTCAACAGATCAATCATTGAGAATTGCAAGCTGTATGAAGATGCAGGAGCACGTGAAGATGATAAGCGTTTACAAAGATTCTTCAATGCGATCGATCAAATAATCGATATGCAGGAGGCAGACGTAAAGGAGCTATAGAACGGATAAGCGAGGAAGTTCCTCGCTTATCCGATTTTCGGATGATGAAAGCTGTTATCCGATTTCACTTCAAAATGAACATTGACCACTACTCACCAAGAGAACTAATTCCAATCTATGAGGAATTAGTTTGGATTCAAAATCAACAACGCAGAGCTTCAGAAAATGGGTAAGAGAGTTTCGGAATACGTTTTAAAGTTCAAAGAGAATGTACAGTCGCGATTGAAAAAGATTGCTGGTGGTCAGGATCATGTTGCCAAAAAATTTGACAAGATTAATGTTAAGATTAATCGTTTCAAAGCTGGCATTAGAAGCACTATAAACGAGATTCCATTACTCAGAAATGCAGTTAATTTACTTCAAAACCCATTTGCCATCGTTGGAGGGTTGGCGGTTGGTATTGCTCTCGGATTAGGGAGCGCAACTACCGCAGCTGCCAATTTCAATCATGAGTTTCTATCCATTCAAAACCTAAACCTTGATAAGTCAAACAATCAACTCCAGCAGCTGAAAGGCAATATCCTTTCATTGAGCTTGCAAGAAGGCTTTAATGCTGGAGAAACAGTTAAGGCTTTTTATGATGTTCAGTCAGCAACTGGCTTATATGGCAAAGCTGTTGAAGACATCACGCGCAAAGTTGGCCGCTTCAGTATAGCAACTGGAGCTGATATGGGAGCTTCAATAAACTCTACAGTAAAAGCGATGAAAGCTTTTGGAATGGGAGTTAATGAGATTGATGCTTACTTGGCTAGTAATGCTAAAACGGTTCAGGTTGGGATAACCACATTTGATGAACTGGCTCAAGTGCAAACAGAGTATGCTGGTGCAGCTGCGGCTGTTAATCAGAAAGTAGATACTGCCAATAAGGTATTTGCGGCATTTACAGCCATTGCCAAAGACAGTAATACAGCTGCCACCATGACCAAAGCTGCATTTGAGGGATTAACCCAAACCAATACAGTTAAAGGTCTCAAGTCTATTGGTGTCAATATGTTTGATGCCAAGGGGCAAATGCGCGATGTAGATGCCGTTGTAAAAGACTTGGTTCCTCGATTGAAAGGCATGACTGATATGCAGTTCTCAAACCTATTGAATCAAATTGGTGGTTCAGAAGGTTTGCGGAATTTACTTAAACAATTGAAGGTTGCTGGTGATGATGTGATTACAACTTTTGATGCATTTGATAGAAGCTCATTCTCTATTGAGGAAGCTCTTAAAAATGCTAAAGGAGATTATACCACATTGAAGAACTTGGTAAGCAACCAAGTTAATACTGCCATGATCATGCTTGGCCAACAAATATTGCCAATTGTGATTCGAGGTTTTGCAGCTTTCAATTCAATGATGAGTTGGTTCTCATCGAATGCTGGATTGGTCAAAGATATTCTTGTTTCAATTGGTATTGCCTTAGTAGGAATGGGCGCAGCATGGGTAGTTTCAAATGCGGCTATGCTTGCAGCTGGTGCAACGATGTTGTGGGTTAAAGGTAGTACAGCTGTTTTAACAGCTGCTCAATGGTTGTTAAATGCTGCTTTAACTGCTAATCCAATTGGAATTGTTGTTGGTGCATTAGCTGCATTGGGTGCAGCATTCTATTTGGCTTGGCAAAGAAGCGAAAAGTTTAGAGCTATTTTAATGGGTGCTTGGGAAGTTATCAAAGGCTTTGGAGTACTGGTTAAAGATTACATCATAGACCGCATAAAAGGGGTTGTTACAGGCGTTACCGGTCTTGGGAAAACACTGAGGGCATTTTTTAAAGGAGATTGGAAAAACGCATGGGAAACTGGTAAGCAAGCAATGCTTGATTTAACAGGAACTCAAGCCAAAATAAACCTCGCCAAAAATGCTGGTGGACTTGCTGATGATTGGAAAAAAGGCTATCAGAAAGGTTTAGATAGCTATAAGAATGATCAGGCAGTTGATGGAGCTACTGATAAAGCTGCTCAAGGTGCTACAGCTGGAGGTTCAAAAACAATACCGGGGGTTGGTCCTGGTACTTCTGCAACATCTATCAATTCAGTTGCTGGAGGCGGTGGCGGAACTAGACAGCGAAATGTTACTGTTCACATTGGTAAGCTAGTAGAATCTATTGTAATTCAAAGTCAAGGCGCGCAATTGAATATGGATGAGTTGGTGGCTAAAGTTGAAGAGGCTTTAGTTAGAAGTGTGCGCGGATCAGAACAAATGCTTGCAAATGGATAGTTATGGAATTTGAAGTAAAACAACTATACGACAAGCAATTTGGACAAACTGGAAAACGAGCAGATCTGTCCAGAATTGAGAAGTATTTCAATCCAATTGGAATACCACGTTTATATGCAAATCCAGCCAATTATGTTCCACTTGGTAGTCAACTAAACGAACAAGTTGAAGCGGATGAACCAGCACCTGAAGCAACTACAAATCTGTTGGGAGTAACCATTCATCTACCAATAGAAATTGATGGCTACAAACTACCCAACGAGCCATTAGTTACAGTTAGAGCTTCAAAGAAGATTATTGAAACAGAAATTGATTCAAATGATCCTTCTTACCAAGGCACATTCAAAGAGTTGTTTTCTGTTGGTGATTGGGAGGTTACGATTCAAGGTATTGTTTTCAATGAAGACAATTCTGAAGACATCCCTGAAAAAGAAATTCGAAAGCTGAGAAAGCTGTTTTTAGAGCGTAAAAGTTTGCCAGTTAAAAATAGATTACTCGACATATACAAAATTACTCGATTAGCAATTTATGATTTCGAAGCGGATAGTATGGAGGGGCAAATTGATGCTCAAGCATACACCTTGAAGTGTAAGTCAGATATGTTGTGGAATCTTGAAAATATCAAACCAACATCATGAAATGGATGAATAGCCATATTACAGTTGGTAGCTTGGTATTTAATCAGCGTGTTAATTCAGTTAGAATTGAAAGTTCGCGCAAAAAACTTACCGATACAGCAACTATTACTTTGCCAAATTTGGGTAAGATGCTGGAGTCTTCAGTAGCTGTTGGTGATGCTGTTGTGATTAACCTTGGCTATGATGAAGATTTACGCGAAGAGTTTGTTGGCTATGTTGCTTCTATTTCGCCAAAATCTCCATTTGTACTGGTGTGTGAAGATGAAATGTGGCAGCTGAAGCAACAGTCTGTTAAGCCAGTAAGTTGGAAATCTACCACTCTGAAAGAAGTATTAGAGTATTTGTTACCTGATGCAACCATTGATGTTCCTAATGTAACATTAGCTCCTTATAGAATAGCTGGAAAAGAAACAAGTGTAGCTCGTGTCCTAAAGGATATAAAATCAGCATTTGGTTTAGATATTTACTTCAGAGGCAAACAGCTTTTTGTAGGCTTGGCATTAACTGAAGATGTTGGTGAGGTTGTATACCATTTTCAAAAGAATCTCCCATTCAATCAAGATGAATTGGAGTATGTGAATTCAGATTCAATTAGAATCAAGATTGAAGCCGAAAGCATCCATCACAATAACAAAAAAATCAAAGTTGAAGTTGGTGATCCGGATGGAGAAAAGCACTCACTTCACTATTACAATATCTCTGAATCAGAACTTAGAAAATTAGCTGAAGAAAAAATCAGACTACTGAAGTATGATGGTTACAGAGGGAGCTTCAAAGCCAAAGGTCAGCCCCTTCCTTTTCATGGAATGGTTGCACACCTCATAGATGAAAAACATCCTGAACGAAACGGTAAATACTTCATTGATGAAGTGGTTACTGAATATGGATCGAATGGTTTCAACAGAACAATTAAACCGGGTTATCAAGCATGAGTTTAGGAGATGAAATTTATGAGCAATTTAAAAAAATGCTGCCTATTGAAATGATGGTGGCTACAGTGCAAGAAGTTGATGAATCAAACTTCACTTGCACCATTGCTGAAGATGGTGAAGAAGATGCTCCTTACTATGATGTGCGCTTAAAGCCAATCATTGAGTCAGGTGATAATGGGGTTATTCCAGTCCCTAAAATTGGCAGCTGGGTAATAGCTGCCAAATTGGGTGAAGACAGAAGATCAATTGCGGTAATTGTGCCCGGTGAAATTGATAAACATATCATCAAAACAGATGATGTCTATGTTGAGGTTAGTGATACAGTGAAATTGAATGGGGATTCATTTGGAGGTGTAGTTAAATGGCCTGATGCCGTTCAGCAATTAAATATCCTAACAGCCCGTGTAGATGCCTTGTACAATGCTTTGCAAAACTCGTCTACAGCTGCTCAAGATGGTGGAGCTACTTATAAGGAAGCTATTGTAACAATACTAAGTGCAGTTACTCAAAAAGAGAGCTTCAGTAATCTAGAAAATACCAAAGTAAAACATGGCTGAGTACGGAATAATGTTGGATGATGATGGAGACTTGGATATTGGCACAAATGGCCTTCGCATTGGGATTGATTTAAACCAAAGACAAGCGACCATATTAAAGGCTCGTAAAGGTGATTTTAAGCACAATCCTGAAGTGGGAGTTGACATTTTGAGTTGGTTACATGAAGATGATGTATCGGGACTTAGAGGCGAAATAACTGAAGCCTATGAAGATGATGGCCTTGAGGTTCAGGAAATTAAAATGAAGTCATTTGATGACATGAAAATATACGCTGATTATGCTGGTTAGACATAACATCCAAGTAGGCGAAACACTTGAAGATATTTCAATGCTGAAATATGGAAGTGTTGATGGTGTCTCTAAAATTTTAGAGGACAATCCAAACTTGAGTTGGGACTCAGAATTGATTGGCGGTGAAGTTCTGTTGATTGAAAAAGACTATTTCACCAATAAAGAGATGGCCGCATATTTAGACGAAGTTGGAGCTGCGCCAGCATCAGCTGTAACAGAATCAGTTGAAGTTGAACCAGCTGGAGATTTTAATAACGATTTTAATAACGATTTCTCATGAGTATACTAACAGATAATCAGTTACTGGCCAAGATCAATAACTTCATTACAACCAACGGTAATAATGAAATTGAAGGTGCTCAGTTGAATGAGTTACTTCAGGATTTTAAGGATTCGAAGTCTCATGTGAGTCATACTCATACAGCGGCTCAAGTTGGCCTTGGTAATGCTGATAATACCTCTGATGCTGAAAAGCCAGTATCAACGGCTCAACAGGCGGCATTGGATACCAAAATAGACAAGTTCACGGCTTCAGATATTGATCACAATGCAGCTGGAGTCTTAACTATTGATCTTGATGATTCTGAGTTTGTGAGAGTGTCTGTTGAAGCGGATATCACTCAACTAATTATTTCAAAAGGAATGATTGGAATGGCCTACCGCCTTAAGCTAACTCAAGCAAACGGAGGCGGTCATACATTGACTTTAGCCCCAGCTTATCCACCAACAGGAACAAACGTAACAGCTGGTGAAAAGTACATATACACGCATATTGATAATGATGGATTCATTGTTCGAACTCGAGTTTATCAAGTTGTAGATGATTACCAAACTGTAGACATTGATAGCGACATTGCCAACGGTGATTTGAAAGCGGTCTATTACCTTCCTGATGGAGTTACTCCATTGCTTTCTATTGAAGATGAACAAGTGGATATGCTAGCTATTACGATAACTGATACAGGAGAATACCAAATAAACCTTGAAAGCTCAAACATGTAATGAAAGTACCAGCTCCTATACATGCAATTGGTGAGTGGTTCACGAGGTTTTGGCACACTCCCGGTATTGATGGGCGAATTGAAAGCTCCATTGGTGACAGATCAGGTGAACCGCATCCGGGTGATTGCCTAGAAGGTGATGATGTAGCCGAGATTGATTGCTCTGCGGTTACTGGTGTTTTGACTGCCAAGGTGTGGTGGTTGAAAGATAATGGCGTAGTGCATGGCGACTCCCTCACTTATCAAGAAATTGACACGATTATCCAAAATGTGAAAGTTGGAAGAAACTTTGCTGATGTGACAACAGCACCAATTGATCTAGTTACTGAAGTTGACAATACCAATAAGAAGATCATTCTTTCAAGTGATAAGAAGTATTACGGATTACACATCTATGAGGATGGAGAACTATTCTGTTTTCTATCTGGAGAAGATCAGGCAGGGGCTGCATTGCGTGGTTTTGGATTGAGTTTTCCAATTGCTGCTCAGACAATCATGTTTACAACCGATGAAGATGTGCCTTACAATATTTTCAATGAGCTTGGGGGAAGTTACCAAGGGGCAGAATGCGTACCAATCAACCTACTACATCTCACTCAAGATTCATTGGGGAACACCCTAGACTATAAAGGAAAACTTCGATTACCTATACAACTCAAAAAAGCATGGTGCTTATTGGGTGATGGAACTTGGAGTTTGCAAACTACTCATGAGCCGATAACCGTAACCGTTCATGGAGTTGATGTGACCGCAGATGTTACCATTACAGACAATGGTGATGGAACTTGGGATACGCTATTCCCTGATGAGTTGGAAGTATTCAACTTATACATAGATGATGTTTGTTACCCCGTTTCCAACGGTTCTGGAAATGAGGTAGGTGGCTATGATTCAACTGGTACAAGTTCCATAGCTACCATTGTAGCTGGTACATACACGCCAGTATCAATTTGGCAACGCCAAGATCAATGGTTTTGGAATTTCGCAAAGGGGTTTGATAATGCAACAGCAATTGATTTTACCCAATTAGCTATTGATGCATTAACAGGAGTTGTAGATGAAAACAACCCTATTGAAATGAGTACCAGTAATAGTAACACGGTCTCTGGACATTTGTATTTACACACGGTATTTACGGGTACAGGACGTCATCGCATTTATTTATACGCTGACCCAACTGATGATTCGTTTTATCAAAGTACAGTTAATTCCAGTAAAGTAGCTGGCGTTTATTATGATACAACTAACGGTTATTACCTTTACTGCCACAATAATATTTCTGTAAATGGTACATCGTATATAAAAATAGATTTCATTTCGATATTCAACGGTGCATTTGAATTTAGATTGAAGTCAAACGGAGTAATTTCTATTCTAGTTGAAGATAATTCGTATATATCTTTAGAGGATTACATAGTAGATAACGTTTTCGGAAATTTGTCGGTAGACCCCAATTCAAAAATAACAGCCACAGGAAATGACATACCGTACACGCAGGGAATATACGATTGGCTTACTGATTCTGCTGCTGCACAAGCGGAAAAAGATGAATTCAATGCCTTATTTACGTTAACGACTTCTTTAGATTTTGTCACGGAATTTTTTCCTAACATAAATTCATTAGGAATTCTCAAAAATAATGTAGGTTTCACTTCCCGATTTGAGGTGAATGCTCTTAGTTATACTATTTATCAGCAATCTTCATTTACGGTGCAATCGACAGATTCTTCCGAAGCCGATCGAAAATCTGCTATTCTAGGTTTACCACTAACAACTATAGATAATATATATATCAGAGCATCAGATTATAGTCTAGGAGAAGATCAATGGCTAGAATACTATTTCGGTTATATAGAGGACACTGTTAAGAAGCTAGTTAATAGTTCCAATCCGGAGAATATAGGGGTGCAAGCTTCAAGGGAA
This sequence comes from Crocinitomicaceae bacterium, assembly GCA_002705995.1. GTDB lineage: Bacteria > Bacteroidota > Bacteroidia > Flavobacteriales_G > Salibacteraceae. The sequence goes on from PAJI01000026.1 coordinate 89,926, forward strand.
TTCCATACCCAAAACGAAGCCGTAATCACAGTTCCAGAATGCCCTCAAATGCGCGCGGCAGGATTTGATCCAACAGTTGAGTATACAGTTGCAGACCTACAAACTATCAATAACAACAAGATATTCATTGGTCAAGCCAATGGTCGAGCTCGTAAGCTTGTGACCTATGGGAAAACTAATACTGAGATAATTACGAAAGCAGAAAAATACGTGAAGTCATGAGTTTAACTACTATCAAATTCCCAACAGAGTTAATTGAAGAAGCATCAATCAATGGTGAAGCTAATTTATTGTTTGACTTTCTTCAAGCCATAGCAGCACAACGCTCACAAGTAACGTGGTGCGATGTAGCTGATTCCAATTACCAATGCTTGATTGTAACAGAGGCCACAATTAGAGGAGTGTGTGAACGCAAAGGATTCACGTATTGGGATGAAATGTGGAAGCTAGCAGAGATGGCCACAGCTGCCAATTGCTCACTTGAAAATGTGTTCTTGGCCTTTCGTGCTTCAACTGATATTCTTACGGAAAATGTGCCTCTAGGATTACCAGGAGCAACATACATTAATGAGAATGAAGAAACGGTCAATAGAACGTTTGCTAACTGGTTTCAAAATACTACTCCATCCCAAGGTATCAAAGACTTAGGAGACGGTACAGCCTTGTTTCTGACATCGGCTTTAGGTGATCGTTTGAACGCAACTCAAATGATGATCCTGAAGGCTTTCGCTGATGATAATCCATCTTTTAATATCACGTGGTTGAATACACCTGATTATGCAACCTTAAAAGCATCATAAAATGGCTAGAACTACTGAAGAAATATACAACAGCATTGTAACAGAGATTACAAGCTATACAGTGTTGGCTGGTTTAATCTCTGTGCCTGATGACTTTCAAACTTTCACAGATGAAGTTACAAGCAACTCAAAAGTTGGTGTGGCTAGACACATCATTTATGGCGTGTCATATGCAATTCACACCATTGAGGTGATGTATGACAAATTGAAAGCTGAAATTGAAGCTTTGGGTGCGGCCATGATTCCGCAAACCGATCGTTGGATGGTTTATCAAACAAAGGCATTCCAGTACGGTGATGCATTGGTGTGGGATGGCACAAAGTATACATATGCGGCCATCACAACAGCGAATCAAATCGTAGCACAATGTGCTGTTATCACTGTTGAAGGAAAGGTGCTCATTAAAGTCGCTAAAGACGCTGGTGGATCATTGAGTCCATTAACAGTTGGTGAGCGTGATGCTTTAACCGCGTATTGGAATTTGATTCGTGCTGCTGGTACGAACTTTCAAGTGATCTCTGAAGTAGCTGATGATTTAGCTGTGAACATCGATGTGGTTTATGATCCATTGGTGATGAACTCAGATGGTACTTTGCGCTCTGATGGAACAACCAAACCAGTTGATGAGGCTATTACAAGCTATTTGCAAGGTCTGTCATTTAACGGTCGCTTTTGGACAGACAAACTAGTAGATGCAATTCAAGCAGCTGAAGGAGTAACCAGTGTAGATGTGAATGACATTCAAGCCAAATATGGGCTTTTGAGTTACACGCTGGTTGATGTGTATTACGATTCATTTGCTGGTCACATGGCTATTGATTCGGGCAGTTCAACAATTAATTATTTATCCGTTTAAGCATGTTTAACTGGAATTTAAATACCATTCTAACAAGGTACTTGTACCGAGATTGGAGAAAGCCAAAGTTCATAGCTTATCTTCAGTCGATAGGTTCACCATTGAGCAACTTATTTCAAAGGTTTAGCGCCTTCAGAAACTTATGGAATCACAAGCTCAAGTTCACTGATCAAATCATTTACTTGGAGCACTATTTGAATGGAGAATACTCATTGCTCTATGATATAGCAACGCGATATAATGACATAGCAGTTGGTTCAATCATTTGGATTGAAAACGCTGAGTTCATTCAGGCGAATACAGTATATAATTTAGATGAAAATAAGGTTGGAATAACAGTTTACAATACCTCAGAAAATACTGTTGGAAATGTCACCTACAATACTTCTGATTATGCTGTATCAGAGCACTTCATTGTGTGGGTACCTCAATACATTACATTTTCAGAAAATCACATGAGAGCTAAAATTGCTTTCTATCTGAAAGCAGGAAAACAATATTCAATTCAAACTTACTAGAGATGAAACAAATTAAGAATGATCAATTTGGTGGATGGGACTTTAAGTGGGATGACTTACGATGGATGCAAACAGCGTATATTGAAGCTTTAGCAGGGTTAGGCTCATCAGTAGGTAATTGCATTTTGTCAGGGTGTGAACTCCAAAACAACAACGCTAATAATACTGATGGATTTATCTTTTATGATGGCGAGATATATCAAGTTTCAGGCGCTTCAATAGCAACTGAAGGCACGCCAAATACTCCAACTGTCTATTTCAAGGTTGTAGAAGATTATGATGTTTCAGGAAACAGAACCACAAATTTAGCAACAGTAATTGATACATACTTGGTTCGAAAAGCTAAAATTGTTGTTGCTGAAACTGGTCAATCGGGGTCAAACTATATTACATATGTAAGCCTCAAAACATATAACTCACTTCTAGCTACTCAGCTTCAACCTGAAGTTTTAAATCTACAAAACAAAATTCATGGTTTTACTGGTCAAAACGCCTCATTGGTTCAAAATAATTGGGATTTAAGCGAGCTATATGTCACTAGAAGCTATGAAGGATTTGTAACCATTAGCGGAGTGGTTGATGGTACAAATGCTAGCGGAACTTTGGTGGCAAAGTTACCAGCTCATTATAGACCAATAACGAATATTATTGATACAATACGTGTTAATCAAGCTACATCTGGAGTTGAGCAAATAACCATTAATACCAATGGAGATATCACCATTCCGATCTTGGGTATATACTATGTTACTTTGACTTACTATGCTGGTTAGATGAAATAGAAACCCTTAAAAATCATATAAAAGTGTTGCGCTACAAAGATAGTTGAAAGTGCTAGTTTTATACAATGGCTATGAAGCCACATTTATTCAGCTAGTCAAAGAAATTTATGTATAATTATAAAATGTGTACAATTCGTTTTTAATTCATGTACAATTCGTTTTCGCGACTATAGAAAGCTCGACTCAATTTCTCCATCGTTATTTAAGAAGTTGATCTTGGCCGTTCCCGCTGAATCGACCATAAATTGCAACCGCACATTTCCACTTTTGTCCGATAGGTTAAGCACAGCCGCTTTGTTGGTATCTCTCCCTAAAAACACCCGTTTGGCATAAGCCGGTTGCCCTTCAACAGGTTCTAACAAATGTTGTAGAGCACTATCTCTTTTAGATCCTTCTTCAAAGTCTTTGTAAACATTGTGAAGTTGCTGATTCCATACAGGAAATGGAGGTGTATCTTGCCAATCGGTTACGTGCAGCCCAACTTGTCTTCCTTCCCGATCATCGGAATACTGAAAATAGAGCACCTGGTTTTGGTTGTATTGATCAAATGACAAATGCCCAAAAGCATCTTGCTCTCCGGTTATTGAGTCGGTTACGCCACTGAAAGTTAATCCACCACATTCTGTACCTTCTTCATTGAAAAAAATAAGTCCGCAACGGTTGCCACCGATTAACCCAAATTCTTTTCCGTAAGTCAAGGGTGCCGGTGATTTTTCTTTGTTTGAAATGGTCAACCGCAATGTACCATCTTCTTCAATGATGTTGATGCGTTTAACGTTAATTACATCAAAATCAGTGGTTATTGTAGGTGTCTTGGTGTTGAAGTAAATAATACTAACGGTTAATATAATGGTGATGAGAATGGCGTAAATGGTAAGAAAGAAAATCTGGTTTTTGATGGTGGCAAGTTCTTGTTTGCTGTTCATTGTTGCTGTGTTAGGTTATCAATGCATTTACTGCACACAAATTACAGCGAGGAATATGCTCAGAACCGCGAATTAAGGTTCAGCAAACAACAATAAATGGTGAAAATGCTAGAAATGCGTTTGAAGCAAAAATTAATGTGTCAAAACAAATTCTAACACGTCTGTTCCCTTTGCTACTTTTACATCAGGAGCAATGCCATCGGGATCAACAGGGTTGTTGGGTAAACGTGTTGTGCGGGTTGTAGGAAGTGAAACATACCAATAGCCCGAAGGCAAAATAACCGTGTTGAGGTTAGCATAATCCAAGGCTCCACCGCTATTTTCGGTTCCGTAAAGGGTGACTTTTTCGCTTTGTTGTGCCTTTAATAAAAACTGTTCGGTAGCACTTTTACAGCCTTTATCAATAAGAATGCTCACCTTTTGTGGATAGGGTAGAACCGTATCTAGCGTTAGCGTATCTACACGGTTTTCAGACAGTAAAATAAATTGATTAGGATGTTTTTCGGTCTTTTTAACAATACGCTGAATGTCTTTTTTGTCAGCTTCTGGCAGGTGAGGGTTCGACAGTAAATCGCGAAAAAGTTGAACGTTATTGGCCGATGTCCAGAGTTCTGTGCCATGCGTATATATTGGGTTGGTATAGATGAAAGGAAGTAAAGCATGAAACATGGCATCACCGCCACCGCCATTTCCCCGCAGGTCGATAATAAGGAGGTTATGTTGCATTATTTGAGAGGAGTAAATATCAATTAAACTGTCTAAAACAGGTTTAAGGTACAAGTCTGCTGAAGGAATGCTAACGACCACTTGCTGCTCATCTACTATTTGAACAGTAGGTTGCTCCGAAATGTGGCTTTTTCGAGCATATTGAGGATGCTCTTTTGTTTTGCCAAAATAAACATGGCCATTGTTGAGGTAATGGATGTAAGCAGCAATGCGAATTCCACACGCTTGCAGTGAGGTAATGCCTTGAGAAGCCTGCACTAAAGAATCTACTATTTGTTGATATTCGGAGTGTTTGACTTTAAAATCTTGCATACCCGCATAATCGTTGTTGTAGGCAGCAACAAGAAAAGCCATGTCTTTCGCACAATCACACATTTGGGCAACTCCAACCTGTGTTGTGAATAGAAAGAGAATGAAGAGGAGAATTCTGTTTGACATGTTTCATTACTGTTTAACAACTTTTCTAGTGATGCAGACTCCATTGGGTGCATTTACCTTTAACAGGTAATGACCAGGAGAAAGGTGTTCCAATGCAAGTTGGACAGTGTTGGTTTTCCAATGCTGTTGTAAAATCTGTTTTCCGGTGTTGTTGTACAAGGTAACGGTAGCGTTGTTTGGCAGACCTTCAAGCGTCAGCTTTCCATTTGTTGGGTTGGGATAGAGATGCAATTGTAGCGAAGGTTCTGAGGCAATTGCTTTAACGCTGATGAGTGTGCCACCTGTAGTTGAGTTTTGGTACCAAATGTTCAACTTGCCATTACGCGTATCGCCCCACACAGCATGAATGGTGTCATTTTGTAACTGAATGCTCATAAAATCGTTGCCGCTACTTTCTAAAACAGAATCATAAGTCACCAACTCGCTGCTGAGTTGAAAATTGGTAGTAAATGTTGTTGCATTTTTACCGCGGTAAGTTGCCCAAATTTCAGTAGCCGTTTGGTAAGTGGTGTCACTGCCGTTTCTGCGGTCTCGCCAACTAATCACTAAATCACCATCCTGATCAAAATCGCCCCAAATTAAGTCTTGCATAATGTTATTGCCTTTAGTGTCATCGTTGAGTCGTAAGGGAGAAGACCAACTGTTTCCGGCATTAAAAGACTCAATGAAAAAAACATCTAAATCGCCATAAATGGCACTAAGGTAGATGTAGGCCAAATGATTGGGATCAGAAGGATCGCTCAACAATTGACTGGCTTTTTTAGCAGATGGGTAGCTGTCTATTTGGGTTGGTGAGTTAAAGGTAATGATGTTGGAGTATGCGAAATTTGCACCGCCATTGTCGGATGTGGCCAAAAAGCTTTGTGCATAAAAACTTTGTGTAATAACATAAGAAGGATATGCACCGTAAAAAGTACCATCGCTACTAACAGTAGGAGAACACATGGGCAAAGGGTTAATGCTGCCAGCCAACCAGTTTGCAGTGTCTAAATACCGTGTTGAGAAAGAGGCTCCATTGTCTGTAGAAACAGAGAAATAAGGGTTGTAAGGTGAATCAGTGCGATTCAGGTTCATGGTGGTGATGTATATGTTGCCTTGCTGGGCAGAGGAAGATTGATCGATGGCCATCCACGGGCGATCAATGGGCCATTTTGAGCCATCGTAATTGGTGGTAATTACCGTTGTTGGGGTATTCCATGAAAGACCACCATCTGTAGATTTACAAAGATAAACACCACCTGTAACCGGGGGTGTTGTTCCGGTAAAATCGATGTAACAGGCAAAAACCTCGTTGTTAAGATTAAAGGCCAGTGAAGGATCTGCAGAGCTGTAATTGCTTACCGTATGTGGCAATTCAGTAGCTGCGCTCCAAGTTTGTCCACCGTCAAAGCTGGTTTTAGTCTTGATCTTAAATTGATTGGAGAGATTGATCCACCCCATCCATGCAACTACCAAGTGTTGGGCATTGTTAGGGTTAATGGCAATGTAAGGCTCACCGTCAAATACCAATCCATTAGAAAGGTTTTGATTTTGTCCGAAGGCTAAAATGCCGGACAATATTCCAAAAATAAGGCCTGCACTTTTGATGAAGTTATTCTTATAGGTAAACATGAGGCTGATGTATCGGTAAGGTGTAAATGTAATGCAATATTGGGTAGGAAACTCACTTGAAAATACAATGCCTGCATTTGTACCAAACTGCGACACTAATGTACAACGTACAGTTTGCAACATTCAACGAAATTTGCTGTTTCATCAACTATTGATTTATAACAACGTATGAAATTAGGAACTATATCGTGGACATTTGGAATTGATGATTTAGACGAACTGTTTTCAAAAGTGAAAGCTACGGGCTTTGATTATTTGCAGTTCAGTGGTGACCACACGGTTTATGATCCGAAAGATGTGTTGGCCGCGGCCGAGCAATACGAGGTAGAGCTGTTGGCTTACGATCCGTTTAACAGTCAGCCACCTGAAGGCATGGAAGCTAACTTGGAAAATGGTGTGGCTTGGTACAAAGACATTCTGAATTTTGCTTTGGCCTTAAAAGTGCCCATGTTAACCTTACAGGGTTTGTCGTTCTGGACGGTCAATCAGCCCGATTATGCATCTGCTTTGCAAATGCTTGTTGAAGCGGTTCGCCAGTTAGATGTTGAAGCGCAGCAACACAACCTTACGCTGACTTATGAAGCATGCAATCATTACGAATTGCCTTGTATACAAACAGCCGATGAGTTGTTGTACATCAAAGAGGCTTCGGGAGCACAGCAATTGCAATTGGTATTGGATAGTTTCCACATGAATATAGCAGAGCAAAATATGGTCAAACCATTGCATAAAATCGGAAAAGACTTGTTACACAGTTACCACGTATCAGACTCGGGGAGAGGAGGAATAGGAACTGGGCACATTGATTTTGTAGAGCAGTTTAAGACTTTGAAAGAAATTGGTTTTGATGGCCCGGTATTGTTTGAAATTGTAATTCCATCCGTGCGTCCGTATAAATTTCCGATGAACGAAAAGCAATTGGAAGAAATGATGGCACAAGGTCGGCAGAGCCTCAACTTTTGGAAAGCGATGATGAAAAGCGAGTAATTCGCTTACTGTTGAAACCTTTTCAAAGCAGGAAGGTAAAAAGTCCATTCGGGTGTGCGCAATTCGCCTTCCATGGAGGTACTGTACCAAGGTGAATAAGCCACGTTGTTAGGATTCTTTAAGATTTGAATTTCTTGTGCAGGCATGTAGCTTTGTGCCAGCAAAAAACGCTTCTCTCCTGTAGTTGGATTTTGGACCATATCGACAACAATTACACTGTGTCCGGGACTTCCGCCATAGATGAAAACATCGCCAATTTGCATGTTGCCTACAGCAACAGGTTCCAATTCTTTAGCAAGTGATAATGTGCCGGCATAGGAAAAGACCAGTTCCATATATTTCCAAAAATCAGTGTAGGTGTTTGACGGAGAAGTAGCAGCATACCACTGGGTTTTGTTGCCTTTGATCGAAACCCGTTGGCCTTGCATCCATTTGGAATAATCGACTCTAAATCCGTTGGTGAAATTAAAATGAATTTGATCGTAATGCTTATTGTTCCAAAGGTATTCGGCCCTTAGTCGCATAACGGCATCGGCACATTGATGCAAATCTTTTTGCCCGATTTCGAGGTCTACAACAGCATCGTAAACCCCTTCGTCAGATTTGACTTCTCCATTGTAGAGTTTTACTAGTGTGCCATGTGGTTTAAGCGGAAGATTTCTCAAGTAAGCAGCATATGAACCTTGCTCTGCATTAATGCGCTCAAATCCTACAGGAGGATTAAACCGTGTAGCAATAGTCTTTCCTTCAGGGTTGATTTGAGAATGATTTAGCTTGGACTGTTCAGAATGCTTATTGGAAGCAATTGCTGTAGTTTGAATCACTGTTGTTTTTTGTTGTGGTTGATAATCAAATTGGCAACCGCTTAGAAGTAGAAAGGTTACTAAAATGAAATAGAGTAGAAGCTTCATGTAGACCTGTTTTTTTAATAACGAAGTAGAATAATTTTAAGTACGAGGATACTGGAATTCATTTGCTTTAGTAGCCCTAACAAGGCTAAAAAAGAGTGAAGAATTGGCACATAAAAATACTCCAACTTCGGTCTTGTGATTTTTTCGTGATATTTAGCAGTTATCTTGCACAGTTAAAAAGAAAGAGCAGATGAACAAGGTATTGGTTGTTGAAGATGACCCAAACATTATAGAGTTAATTAACATCCATATGGTAGACCTAGGGTGTGAAGTACATAAGGCTTTGAATGGTAAAGAAGGGTATGAACTGGCGTTGAACAATACCTTTGATTTAATTGTGTTAGACTTGATGTTGCCTGAAATGGATGGTATTTCTATTTGTCAAAAACTAAGGGCATTAGAAGTACATACTCCTATTTTGATGCTTACGGCAAAATCAGAAGAGTTTGATAAAGTGCTTGGGCTAGAGTCTGGAGCAGATGATTACTTAACCAAACCTTTTGGCGTTCGTGAATTTATAGCCCGTGTAAAAGCTATTCTCAGAAGACAGAAGCGGAATGAAGAGCAAGCCAAACCTGTAGAAAAAGAACTCTCATTAGGTGCTCTTTTGATTCACCTGGAAAAGAGAAAAGTAAGTTTAGATGGCGAAAGAGTAGCTCTTACTCCTAAAGAATTTGAACTCCTTGTTGTTTTGGCACAAAATCCCGGAAGAAGTTATGATCGAGATCAATTGTTATCACTAGTTTGGGGGTATGATTTTAGTGGATATGAACATACGGTAAACTCACACATTAACCGCTTGCGGGCCAAAATAGAACCCGATATTTCCAATCCGCAATACATTCTAACAACCTGGGGCGTTGGTTATCGCTTTAATGATGAATTGTAATGGCTGTTTCTATAAAATTAAAAAATACACTCCTCTGGCGACTATCACTGGTGTTCTTCAGTCTACTGCTTATCGTAGGCTTGTCGTATGTGCTAATTACCAGNTACTATTCCCGAAAATACTACCAAGAAACGACCCAGCGTCTTAATGCACATGTAGCAGATCATCTATTGGAAGAGGTGTGGCCTTTTGAAAACGGACAGGTGAAAGAAGAAGCNGTGGGAGAAATTATGCACTCCATGATGGCGGTTAATCCTTCGTTAGAAGTATACNTGATTGATCCGCAAGGGAAAATACTTTCACATGTTGTGTTGGACAAAAAAGTCCGTTTGAAAACAATTGATTTGACTCCNGTAGAAGCTTTTATAGCCACTGGAGGTGAAAAATACATTTTGGGAGATGACCCCAGAAATCCTGGAAAAAAAGCGGTGTTTTCTGCTACTGAAGTTAAAGAAAATGGACAGTTATTGGGATATGTATANCTGGTACTTGCNAGTGAAGAATATGAACACGTATCAGGTACTTTGTGGGGGAGTTACATGTTGCAAATTGGAACAAGAACTTTTCTGGTTACATTAATAGCAGCCTTTGTGATTGGATTGCTTTTGATTGCTTTTCTTACCCGCAACTTGCGTAAAATCCAAAAAACAGTGAGGCGCTTTGAAGAAGGACANTATGAAGANCGTATTCCGGTTTCTGGTTCCGGGGAGCTTTCAGAACTTGCNCATACGTTTAATCACATGGCAGATACCATTNTGGAAAACATTGATCAACTCAAAGAAGTGGATAAGCTTCGCAGAGATTTAATTGCNAATGTTTCGCATGATTTACGNAGTCCTATGTCTGTGATCCATGGTTACATAGAAACGTTGATTTTAAAAGAAGGAAACCTGAGTGAAGCTGAACGGAAAAAGTACCTGGACATAATTTTGCAAAGTAGCAATCAACTCAAAAAACTAGTTGCAGACTTGTTTGAGCTTTCTCGCTTGGAAGCCAAACAAATAAAACTNCAGGCAGAACCTTTCTGTATTAATGANTTGTTGCAAGACACCGTGTTGCAGTATGAGCTTACTGCGCAGCAGAAGAAATTAGAGGTNGAGNTGGATTTTTCTGAAAAACTACCCCGGGTTGAGGGAGATATAGCCCTTATTGGAAGNGTNATTCAGAATTTGTTGGACAATGCNTTGAAGTATACTCCAGAACACGGAACAATAAAGATCAGTGCTCAACAAGTGAAAAAGAGCGTAGAAATTGAAATCNTCAATACAGGAGAAGGAATTCCCCAAGAGGATTTGCCAAATATTTTTAACCGTTATTTCATGGCCAACCAAAAAGAAAACGGACAAAGNAGTTCCGGGTTAGGGTTGGCAATCGTCAAAAAGATACTGGACATGCACCACAGTGTTATAGAAGTGAGGAGTGTTTTGCACCAAGAAACCCGCTTTACCTTTCGTTTNCCAGTTACAGAATAAAACCTTTATGGTTTTGTGATTTTTTCGTGATACCGTTATTGAATTTTTGAAGCAGTAATTTAATAAACCTTCAATTATGAAAAAACAAATGATGGCTTCTGCCATATTTTCTATGCTTCTTTTCGCTNCATGTAGCAAGGATGACGATATGGAAGAAACAACAAAAATGTATCCTGTAAATAATCCGGCATCGGCTTCTATTGTTGAGGTAGATCGCTTTAGTGCTGAGGCAGGTGTGCTAATGGTGAGAACAAGTTCAAATGGTTTACCAGCNGCTAATGAACCNATCAACTTTGATGCAGGAGAACCTTTTATNACCATGGGGTTGGCTCCGGATGGAAGCATGGTTGAGTACTATAACTTTGATGTACAATCAACCGAAGCAGCGCCAATATATGTGTTGTTTAAAGAAGGGGAAGATACTCCGGTTGAAGGACAGNTAAATATTATTNATGTTATACCGGGAGATAACGGGTACAACGATTTTTGGCATGTTCAAAAAGTAACAGTTCCAATGAACTATGAAGCCAATTCGGCCAGTAGTCTTACAGACATTATGGAACGAGGCTTTGAGATGACTGCTACTGATATTATTGTTAACTGTCCGGTTGTTCCAGATGGTAGCACGGCAACAAAACGTTTGGGAGGAGGTAGCAATNCGCTTACCAGCGGGTGGTATAAAGGCGAGGTTGTAAAGTATTTCAACTTTACGGAAAAAGACCTGATGAATGAACAAGGAATGGTACCGCTTTCTCCTATTTATGTTGCGTTTAATGTTAACCCAGATGAGAATGACCCCAATAGTGGTCCGGCTTCGGGGTTTGTAACAGAAATGAACTCTGCTCAAACACACAATGTGATTGCTACAATTCCTTCAAATGCAGCATATTCTCCATTGTGGTCGGTTAACGTATATGATAATGCTGATTTTACAAGTGTAATGGATTTGAGTAGTGCAATGTCGGCCAACATTTTAGCGAATGGCGTTGCTACGGTCAATTGTCCGGTAGTTGANGTCAACTAATGAATAGTTTTCTGATTTTTGAAAGCCTCTTTTGAATACTACTCAAAAGAGGTTTTTTTATAGCCCTATTGACTTTTGTGTTTTAAGACTACCTGAGGTTCAACTTTTTCTCAGAACAATACTAGCGTTTACATCTACCGTAGCTTTTCGCCAANAATAGAAAAAGTACCTGATTTTTCAAGAGGTTACTTTTTGTGTCTCATTCTTCTAATCGACTCAATGACTAAGCGGTCGATGAGGGATTTGAGANTGGCTGTTGACAGGCCAATATAGATGAATAAATCGACCCCAAATAAAAAAGGAATGACCTTAGAATCAATTAAAAAAAGGTATGAGTAAGCAACCGTAATGGTAATTGNTAAAGCAATAACCAACTCAATGAAAAAGTTTTTAGAAACATTTGTTTTGAAGCCAACGAATATGGCTGCAAAAAGTGGCGGNAGTACAATGTACATGTGCCAATTTTCTANATTGTTTTCACCACCGGGAGGAAANATTATAAGGGTGATAACAAAGCCTAAAATTGTTCCGGCATAACTGAAAAGGATGTTGGTAATGACTTTTTCTTTCATTCGTTAGCTGTCCTATGGTTTAAAGGAAACAGAGCGTCAATTCATTCTTCATCTAATCTGTTCTCGTAAAAAGAAATGCGATTGGTTTTAACAATGAGTAGCGTAGCAAAAAAACAAATGATTCCTGCTGTGTATAAGCCATTTATGAAGTTGATGCTGTAAAGAATGCTTTGTGTGTGAGAAAAAAACGAGAAGGTGAATGTAGGAACTTTCCACACCATGAGCCAGAGAATGCCCAGGAGGAGAGGTACACCAATGAATTTTCGGAAAAAGGGAATGTTCGCACGGCTGTTAAATGTCCATTTCAGTATTAAGTCGATGAGTATGGCCAAGTGGAAAAACAAAACAAACAAGATGAAACTGAAATGTAGAATGCTTTTGTTTACTGTAATTGTTTGTGTGGCTTCGATGAATTGTGACCGGAAGCTGTTATTGTCAAACATGGCTTTTAAAGCCAATAGAATGTAATCTGCAATGGTGTTAAATGCTGTAAATATATCGGTTTGATCAAAGTAGAAAATAACCAATAAGCAAAAGAGCGTTGTTAGAAATATCCATTTGCTCAATTGGATGAACACTTTTAGTGCTTTGGACTTGAAGAAATAAGTATACCGAAAATCAACTTCAGTAATTTCATCATCTTCAAAACTTTCAGGAGTAATACCAAGTAGTTTTATGGAGCTTCCGGTGGGCAGCCATCCAAAGGTAAATAGTGTGTTGTTGATTTTCTTTTGGTAGAAAGAAAAAAGCGGACTAAAAAACAGATCGAGCTCAACAATTTTAATGTTGCTGAAAATGCACAACAGAGCAGTAACTAAGGTGGATCCGTAAAAACAGCCCAATGCTAAAGTTCCTAGTAGAAAGGCATTTGAGTTGAAGTATTCCATGGGAGGGGAGTGTTGATTTTAAGGCGTGTTTTTTGAGATATATTCTAAACACTATAGCCATTAAGTATTAGTGCGAAATGAATGTAAATAATTACCCTAAGTCTTATTGTTTTCTTCTTGTCAGTTTAAGCGTAATGTTCGGAGTTTTATCATTGTTTTTAACAGGAACAAGACAATATTCTTCTTTTTCCTGAATAACTTTAAAAGTAAAAATGAAAGGCTGATGATATACCACTTTGGTACCATTTGATATTTCCCCAATTCCTACAATGGTAATGGTATCATTTTTTATTGACCAAGTTCCATACTCATCTGGAGATAGAGTCTGAGGGTTAGCTTCATTCAAGTACTTTAATTGGTAAAAAGTACTATCAGCTTTGAATTCAAAAATGTCATGAAATTGCCTTTCATCATAGTAATTGGTAATATTCCATATGCCTGTAAGTTGATTTTCTAGATTTTTTACGACAAACGTATGTTCTTGACTAAAAACGGGTAATTGAGTCAAAAATGCTATAAGAAATACAACGTGTTTCATGAATAAGGATTTATTACTAGCCATTGTGGACGCTTACCACTAATGACGTATACATTGTTAGAATACGCTTTTTCACGTTTAGTGCCACTGAGCAGTTTTGCTTTTTTCAATCAGTTGTTTCAATACATCAAGGTCTATATCTGCTAGTTTGTTAATGTACAAACAGCCTTTTCCCCATTTGCATTTGCCGAGTTGTTGAATAAGGTCTTGTTCTTGCGAAATGTCGAATGTTAAATAGATGGTGATTTTGGTTTTACGCGGAGCAAATCCCACATGAAACCATTCGAATTCTTCTTTTCCGCCTTTTCGAGTATAGGTGTATTTGCCAAAACCAATGATAAAATTATCGCCCCAAATCTTGGGTTCAAATCCCGTGATTTCTTCGAAAACAGCAAGTAAGGTTTTACTGTCCGCTTGTTTAGAAGCATTTTCAATACTGTCTATAAATGCCGAAACACTTTTAGTGGTTTCTTGTGTTGCTAAACCTGCCATTGTTGTGTGCGAATTGTTTCTTCAAATGTAGAAGATTAAGTAGAATGCTTGAGAGGTCGTTTAATCCATGCCAGTTGTGTCATTGGTGTTTTGTTCAGTGGGAAAATCTGTTGCATCCTCACCATGAATTTTATTCCACTCTTCATCAACTTTATCCTGTAATTCTTCATTCCCGTGATCTTGATAGGCTGCTTTGTACGCTTCTACATAAGCAGGGTAATCGCTGTATTTGAGCTCAATCCAATAAGTATGAGGAATAAAGAGAAATACTCCGCCCAAAACACCCCAAAGGGCAATGCGCTTAAAAATGGGGAGATAGTAGCTGTTTTTTGTTTGCACATATCTTACACCTCCTACAACAAGTGCAATCAACACACCCGATAACCCTATTACAAAATAGGCCATAGCACCTGGCCATCCCTGTAGTTTAAAGATGATACCAATTACAATGATAGAAAGTGCAATCCCCATTAAGATTGTGCCAACAATACGCATTGAACTCAAACCTTTAAAAGCATCTTTTTGAATCAAGTCTTTTAAGCGAAGGTTGTTCAGGAAAAAGAAACTGAGGTAAAAATACAAGCAAGCAAGGAACAACATCGACAACAAAAAGGTGATTTGGCTACCTTGAATAAAAAAGAAATAGAGGATAAAGGATATCAGGGAAATAGCTCCCAGAATAAGTTCTACTTTTTTCATGTAAATAGGGTTAATGTTTTTAGTTACAGGCTTCAATAATAGTTGTAAATTCAGGTTTTTCAGTCATGAGCCTGTATTTAATACTGTTGTAATTCTCGTTTTTCCAATATGAAGTGTTTCTATGGTACAATTGAGCAATACCTTTAAAACCAAATGTTTGGTAAGTTGCTTGAACCATGCATTTACTTAAAATGGAATCCTGACCGTCTTTTACTAGCTTGTTTTGAGTTACCTCCATCAGTCGAGAAACAGTTTCTGCTGAAGGAGAATCCATCATTAACCGGTTCAGCATAGGGTCTGATGCTGCGTAAAGAATTTGATAAGCATCACCTTTTTGTATCAGGAAACCATTTGTTTCTTCAATCCGGTTGAAAAAACCTGTACTCAACACATGTTCATCTTCATATGCAGTATCGCCTACATTGAATGTGATATTGGCAATGATGTACTTTTTTTTGTTTTTGGCTTTTTGGGTAATGGACAAAACAGTGGCCTCTGTATATTTACCTTCGGCATTAAGTTGTTGGTGAGTTTTAGCATTCATGTAATCAAAAGCATAGAAAGCACCAGAAAAGATGAGGAGTCCAATTATTCTGTATCCTTTACTTTTAGAAGAAAGCTCATTCCATCCTTTTAGTATGAAAGAGTTCTCTTTGTCATTAATTCTTCTGATAAGGTCATTGTAATCAGCTGTTTTAACAGCTTTTAAAGCCCATTTTTTCCATTGTGTTGAAACGTAAATCCAAGTAGTTACAACAGCAATAGCTACAAATGGGAGACCTGGAAATAAATCTGAGTTGGCATCTGTTGGAATGAGTTCATATAAGTCGTTGATGTTAATGAGAACAACCATTAACAAAGGAATGAAGAGAATTGGGAAGAAGCTTAAAAGGTATCCAATTCTCCACAAAAAAATTGAACTGTATTTTTTATTGAGACTCATATGAAGCAGGAAGGGTTTGTTATTGATTAAGTCTTATTTCAACATCACTTTTTCCTTTTCATAATAAATCCATTTTGAATGTTGTCAAACCCAACCTTAGGGTAGTATTCCATTGCTTGCGGAGCGGCAAGTAAAATCAATGCGGTTTGTTCACCAATAACAGCTTGTGCTTGCGCAATTAATTGTTTGCCAATGCCTTCTTTTTGGTAATCAGCCTTAACTGCTAAATCAGACAAGTAACAGGCGTAGCAAAAATCAGTTAACGAGCGAGAGATGCCCACCAATTGTTCTTTGTGCCAAGCTGTAACCACCAGGTTAGAATTGGCATACATGGCTGCAATGCGCTCTTTGTCATGAGTAGGGCGGTTAATTCCGGAACTGTTGTACACTTCAATAATGGCTTCTGTATCCGGAACAATGTCTGTTTTGTACTCGATGGTTGTCATAACTTCTAAAGTATTTCGCGTGCCAAGTATAAGCACTAACTATAAGATGGAGATGGCTATTGTAAATTTTACGTAAACAAACGATAAGGTTTAGTAATGTAAAAGTAAGGTTAGAAATGTACATTTAATAGAGTGCGAATTCATCTTAATGTTGAGGTAAAAAATAGGGGAGGGAGATGAACTTGTTTTGTGGGACACAATTTCTAACTTATAAAAACCAAAATGATCAAAAAGTACTTTTTTGTATCGGCACTTTTGGCGATGTCCTTTGGTGCAAGTGCACAGTTTCAAGATCTAAATCATCTTGCTAGTTACAGCACAGGTAGTAGCGATGCTGCAGAGACTGTAGCTTTCGATCCCTCTTCACAAAAAGCATTTTTTACCAGCAGTAGTGGTAATGAAATGGGCATCCTTAACGTAAGCGACCCTTCAAATCCAACATTAGTAACTACTGTTGATTTATCTCCTTACGGAGCCGGGCCAAACTCGATTGATACCAAAAATGGCATTGTAGCTGTTGCGGTAGAGGCAGACCCAAAAACAGATAACGGTGTAGTTGTGTTTTTTGATACTGCAGGTACATACGTAGGGCAGGTTACCGTTGGTGCATTGCCAGATATGGTAACATTTAACCATGCCGGAACAAAGCTATTAGTAGCAAACGAAGGTGAGCCCAATGATGCTTACACAACAGATCCTGAAGGTTCAGTTTCTATTGTAGACTTAAGCAACGGTGTAAGTTCAGCTACAGTAAGTAGCATTACTTTCACAGCGTTTAACGGTCAAAAAGCGCGTTTGCAAAACAAGGGCATTCGTATTTTTGGAAACAATGGTCAGCAAACAGTAGCTCAAGACCTTGAGCCAGAATACATCACCGTTACAGCTAACGATTCTTTGGCGTATGTCAACTGTCAGGAAGCCAATGCTCTTGTTGTTATTGATATTGCTGCTGAGTCTGTTCTTGATATCCAGCCGTTAGGGTATAAGAACCATGCGTTAGGTACTCCTTCGTTAGAGATGTATGAAATCAACAACATTACAGCTAACTGGCCTGCATTGGGTGCTCCGGTTTATGATGGTGGACAAGACACCGTTATGTTGGGTGGTTTCTCTGGTTTGTATTACGATGCTTCTGAAAGTACTGCTTCAGACCTTGTATTTTATGCCGTTCCAGATCGTGGACCAAATGATGCTGCAGTTGCTAAAGCTGGTGTAACACCAACGGTAAACCAAAATGTTCGTCCGTTTAAATTGCCAGATTATCAAGGTCGTATTGTTAAAATTACCTTGAATACAGCTTCTAACACAGCAACTGCTGATCAAACATTGCTTTACCGCCAAGATGGAACAACACCGATTACAGGAAAAGGAAATATCCCAGGGTATGATGAGGTTCCTGTAACGTATGCAGATGCAAACACAAGCTGGAGCAATGTTGATTACACAGACGGATCGGGTGAAGAATACCATGCACTTCCTTATGATGAATTTGGTGGTGATTTTGAAGGTATTGTTCGCGATAACAGCGGTAATTTCTGGATGTGTGACGAATATCGTCCAGCGATTTACAAGTTCAACACTAGTGGAACTTTAATTGACCGTTATGTGCCAGACGGATGTTCTCAATTGGGAACTACAGCACAACCAACAGGAACTTATGGTAACGAAACACTTCCTGCTGTATACAACAAGCGTTGGGCTAACCGTGGTTTCGAAGCCATTGCTTATGATGCAACGAACGACTTGATTTATGCATTCATTCAGTCGCCAATGTATAACCCAAGCAGTGTAACCAAAAACAACAGTGATGTTATCCGTATTCTTGCTGTTAATGCTGCAGATGGTTCACCTGCTGCAGAATATGTTTACATACTTGAAAATAACCGCGAAGCAAGCTACAGCCTTAGTCGTACCGACAAAATTGGTGATGCATTTTACACCGGAGACGGAAAATTCCTTGTTGTTGAGCGCGATAGCGAAGGGCCAACCGTAAAAGAAGGGAAGAAAATGATCTTCGAAATTAGCCTTGTGGGTGCTACCAATACATTAACAGCTTTTGCCAGCGATACGCTAGAGATTAAAACCGTTGATGAGTTAGTGGCAATGGGCATTCAACCTGTACACAAAACGAAAGTGATTAACCTTCCAAGCGTTGGTTATGAAGGTTCTGATAAAGTTGAAGGAATTTCATTGCTTGCTGAAAATCAAATTGCAGTATTTAACGATAACGACTTTGGTTTAGCCGGAGCCGGAATTACAGACAATTCTGTTTTAGGAATCATCACATTTGGTGACGATAACGGATTTGATGCCAGCAACGAAGACGGTGTAATTGACATTACCAATCATCCTACATTGGGTATGTACATGCCAGATGCGATTGCAAACTACAACGTAAACGGTGTTAACTACATTGTAACTGCTAACGAAGGTGATTCGCGCGATTATGACGGTTATTCAGAAGAAGACCGGGTGAAAGACCTTACACTAGATGCAACAGCTTATCCTAATGCAGCTACGCTACAAGAAGATGAGAATTTAGGTCGTTTGAAAACAACCTATGCAGATGGCGATTACGACAACGATGGCGATTACGATCAAATCTATTCATACGGTGGACGTTCATTCTCCATCTTTGACGAATACGGCAACTTAGTATTTGACAGTGGCAACCAATTCGGAACTCAAACCAGCTCAGAAGAAGCCGCTTTGTTTAACGAAGACGAAGGAGAATTTGACGGACGTAGTGATGACAAAGGAGTAGAGCCTGAGGCAGTTGCTATTGGCGAAATCGATGGAAACGTTTATGCATTCATCGGGTTTGAGCGTCAGAGTGCAATTGTTGTTTACGACATTACAGATCCTTATGCGCCACAATTCATCACTTATTACAACAACCGTAGTTATGATGGCAATGGAGATGTAGAAGGAGATGTTGCTCCTGAAATCATCAAATTTGTTAGCGCAAGCAACAGTCCTAACGGAAAAGAAATGCTGATTGTAGGTTATGAAGTAAGCGGAACAGTAGGTTTTATTCAGGTGGGCGATGCTGTTACAGGCATTAGCGAATACATCAGAAATGAAGTAAAATTCAAAGCTTATCCTAATCCAACAGTTGGAACATTAAACTTTGACCAAGTAATTAAGGGTGAGGTTTACAACCAAATGGGACAAAAAGTAATGAGCATTCAGCAAGAGCAATCGATCAATGTTGAGGCATTGGCTCCTGGAATGTACTTTGTAAAAACCGAAGGACTTGGAACACAACGTTTCATGAAGTTCTAATAGTGGTTTAAACAGCATACAACTCAGCCCTCAAAGGTTTTAACTTTTGAGGGCTTTTTTTGTGGCTAGAGTTCAATGAATAACTCTTTTTCATAGCCGTTATAAGGTTCGGAGAGATACCCGTGTGGGTTGCAAATAACTGTTGTTTCCCCAATTGCATAACGTACTGGTGTATGAATATGTCCATGAATCCAATAATCAGGCTTAGAAGTTAAAATGAGTTCTTCAAGATTAGAAGCATAGGCAGCAGACATAGGGTCTTCTTTAAAAACTTCAGGAATAGATTGTATGCTAGGAGCATGGTGTGTTACAACAATATTGTATTTGCTATTAGACTCCATTAAGCTGTTGGTTAACCATTTAATAGATTGATTGTGGATGCTAAAAGTATCAAGTGTTCTTAATTTTGAATAAGAAGGATCTCTTCGAATGAGTTTGTAATCATTCATTTTATCCTGACAAATCATTCCATAAGTTTTTGGGTTGCCAAATAAAGAAAAGTTCGTCCAAAGCGTAGCCCCATGAAATTTGATTTCATCGATTTCAATAGCGTCATTTTCAAGAACATGAATATTGGTATTCTCCGCTAAAGCTTTAATCTTTTTTAATGTTTTGGGATAGGAGCCTTTGTAATATTCATGGTTGCCCAGTATATAAATAACGGGTTGATTTGTAATTGTCTTTTTTATCCATTCAATNCCTTTAACACCAAGGTGAACATCTCCGGCAAGAACNACAATGTCTGCCTTTTCAAANGAAAGTAAATCATGCCCAAACTCTAGATGAATATCACTTATGATTTGTATACGCATGGGCATTAAAATTGAGTAGGTTTTCTTATGAATGGCGTCTAAATTATCATAAATACTTTCAAACAAAAAACGGCTTGAGTAGCTTACCCAAACCGTTTTTGATGTTGTATGTTGGTTATCTGTTGTGTTTATGGTTGCAGCTCAGTGCTGTGNTCAATGTTCCATTCGCCAGTAAGTTGACGGTGAATGTAGCAAGCATCTGCTTGTTGAAGCAATTCGTNTTTCTGTTCTTGTGTTACATTTCCATCTATCTGAATGGCTACTTTAACGTTAGAGTGAAAGCCTTCACGGTTGCGTTTTACTTCTTGCGAAAGTTCTGCTCTGACTTCGCCAATGTCCCAATTGTTTTTTCGGGCAATGAAACGAACAGTTGCTACTTTACACATGGCTAAACCACTCAAGACCAGTTCAGATGGACTTAACCCTAAATCTGTGCCTTTGCTTTGCAATGGCTCGTCTCCAACAATGGTGTGCGTACCGTTGGTAATGATACTTTGATACCCTTCCGGTAAGTTTTTAATGCTGATTGTTGTGGCCATGGTTCTTAAAGTGCTGGAGCAATTGGAAAATCAATTTCAAAGCCTGTTAAATTGTGGATGTAATTACTGATGGTTTTATCTCCNACTAAAATTACNACATCAACCAGATGAGCTTCNGTATAACCNGCTTCAAAGAATGCCAATTTGCTTTCTTCACTAGCTCTACCACGATTTTCGACTACAGAGGCTGTAAATTTCACCANCGCATCTAATTGCGGGTCAAAAGAAGCAGCACCTTTCCGNAATTCAATAACCTGTTCTTCTGTAAAACCGTTCATTTTTCCTAAAACGGTNTGTGCCGATTGGCAATAACGACAGTTGTTGATTTGGCTGGTNACTAGGTTAACCACTTCTTTTTCTTTGGCTTTAAGTGTGCTTTTTCTGTTTTGTAAAGCCAAATAATCGCCTAGCGCAGTTTCGCTTTTAGCATAGTAAGCATATAAGTTGGGCACAAAACCTAATCCTTTTTGAAGGTTGTCAAAGATGGCTTGATTGTTTTCCGATACTTCTCCTCGGGTTGGAACTGTAAATGTTGTCATCGCATTTAATTTTTTAATTACGATGCAAAACTGTGACGAGAAAAAGGGGAGGGGTTAGGTCAATAATCCCGATGAGTTGGCAATATTTCCCACTTGTGAGTTTTTAAACTCAGAAGGGCTGGTTTTTTCTGATTTTTTGAAGAATCGNCTAAAGGCTTGTATGTCGTCAAAACCAAGTTCCAGGGCTATTTCTTTAATGGGTTTGTCGGTATAACGCAACATTCTTTTGGCTTCTAGCAGCTTTCTTTCATGAATAATTTGAAGCGGACTTTTGTCTGAAATCTTTGAGAAAATATTGGACAGTGTNTTGGGCGACTTATGTAGCAAATCGGCATATTCTTTAACCGTGTGCTTGGTCTTAAANTGTTGCTCTGCTAAATAATGAAACTCTCTAACAATGTCTACTTCATTGATTTTNAGTTTCGAAATGTTCATTTGNGTTTTGTAAATGCGCGTACTCAAAATAATNAACCTTTTGAGCATCATTTGTAGCATTTCGAGCTGTAGTTCGTCTGTTGATTGCATTTCAATTTCAAACATGTGCCACAGCGTTTCAAACTTTTCGAGTTCTTCTTCCGGAATTTGAAAATANGGCAATTGGTGCGCNCCATAAAACANCAGTCCTTTACANCTAACCTCNCTATCGTGGTCTGTAACACAATAAAATTCACGGTTAAACTTAATTACTCTGGCAGATGCTANCCGGGTAAATTCAATAGAATGAAAAACACTTAAACTGAGTATAGTATTGTTGGGTAATTGTTGCCGGATTCCCTCGTAAATGATCTCCGAATCTTCTCCTTTAAGCCAAATAAAAAGTAAGGGAAANGANANGTCTTTGTCAAATGTTAGTGTGCCCTCATTNTTTAATGTCGTGAGTTCTAGAAATTCGTCATTTTGCCCTTTATAGATCATCTTACACGGTTTGCTTTTCCAAATCAGTTTGATTTATGNCGCTAAAGTAAAGCAATGCCAAATTTTAGTTGAATGGAGCAGAGCTACTTGTTCAGCATAAATAACCATAGCGAAGAAAAGAAACAGGAGGNGAGGAGGAATTGTTTTGTNGTTTANTCTAGGACATAAATGGCTTTTTGAATTTCTCCATTTTCACCTTGATTACAGATGAAGTAATGNGTGCCAGCCTCAGATAATTTATAATTAAAGGTGCTGGAGCTTTCTTTTATAACCGTTGGACAAGTAGCTTTAGCAGGTCTTTTTCGAAATACTTGTAGAATAGTAGAATCCTCGTTAGTTATTTTCTTAAACCTTGAAAAGTAAGAACAGTCGCTTAAACCATAAGTAACTAAAGTCGTAAACTCTTCATTGACATAAACAGTATCAGGTGCCTCAAGTGCAAGGACTATTAAGTCCAACTCTATTTCTGAGTTGTCATCATCTTCTTTTTGGCAGGCTATAAATAATGAGAGGGTAAGAAGGGGTAGAAGTAACTTTTTCATTTGAAATTGATTTTTGGTGTTTTAGTGATTGATGAAGTAAGAGCACCTCAAAATACTTTATTGTAATGTAGCTTTATTTTTTGAGTTTAAGAACTTGTTTTCCATATAAACAAGTGTCAAATTCTATTTTTTCTTGATAATAAATCAATTCGTAGGGAGGGTTAATTTGAACAAAATCAATTTGTTATGCTTTTAAATGGGCAGATTCAGTATACAATTCATCATAAATAATAATTTAATCATTTCTTTTTCAAAAAAGGGGTGTTCAATAGCACTTTCATTTCTAATGGTGTTTGTATCATTTTAAAACCGTTTTTCAAACGATGTTCCATTGAATGTAAACACATTCCCATCAAAGGTTCCAAACCACAATTGCCCGTTTTTATCTTCGTAAATAGATTGAGCAAAATTGCTTGTTAATCCATCGTTTTGGGTGTAATTTGTCATTGTTTTACCATCGTATTTCCAGACTCCGGCATCTCTATCTCCAAACCAAATATTACCTTGACTATCTTCTGTAATTGTAAAAACATGTTCAAGTGTACCCGGTGGAGATTGATCTCCTCTTCTTGTACTAGCAGGGTGAATCAGGTTGTTCTTTTCAGAAAAATTAACGATCGAATCGCCTTCTTTAAGTAATACACCAATTCCGTTATTCCCAATCCAAAGTCGGCCTTTTGAATCTTCAAGAATACTTCTAACATGAAGAGGTGCGGCCTCAATATCCAGTCCTAGTGATTCATTATTGATACTAGATAAATTAGTTCCATTATAGCCAAAAACACTTGCATAGGTGCTCATCCAAATCATGTTGTTTTTCCCCTTGGATAAGCCTGTTACAGCATAAAAATAGTCTGTGTTGGTGGTCTTTGAACTCGGAAAAGCTAAATAGCTCAATGTTTGTCCATTGTACCTGTAAACACCTTCTTGATTGCCAGCATTAAACCATAAGTCAGTGTCTGTTTTCATCCACTCACTTTGTGGAACAGCAATGTGGTTTGTAATCATTTCTTTCTTGTAACTACTTACTCCGTTTGCAGTTCCCAACCAAATGGTTCCGTTGTGGTCTTCCTGGATAGAGCGAATTTGGTTATCAGCTAGTCCTTCATTGGTGGTATAATAAGTGAATGATTTTCCGTCAAATAGCGCTACACCTTCTTGATGACTTCCAAACCAAAAGTTCCCTTGGCTATCTTCAAAAATTGCTCTGATACTGGATGTAAACGTTAAGGAATCTGTTTTTAAAGGAGTATGTTCAGCTTGAAAAACATTTTTTTCTGGTGACTTTTTTTCAGTACATGAAAAATTGAGGGCCAACAATACAATCAGGTATATCATGCTATGGGGTTTGATCATTTGTGTTTGGTTTAATGAGGTATATAATTGCTGATGAGGAGTTGTATGCCTCATTATCATCTTTTTTACTTTATTCTTTTTCGGCATTCGGATCATGAGACATTATATCGACAGGTCTAGCAACGTTTTTTGCAGAATCGGGAAAATTCAAATAAACCCTGTCTTTTAATAGTGATTGTTGGTTATTTAACGCTAAGTCTTTGACGCTCTGTGCCAATGATACTTGTCCAAGAGTCATTAGAAATAGTGATGTTGCTAGTAGAATATTCTTCATGTTATGATTATTAACACATGATAAGTGCGGTTTCTTGTTGTTATCTCGCTTTCTTGTTAAGGTGTAATCAAAGCAAATGTTGGCTTTGTTTGCTCTTCTTTCAAAACTAAATTTTTCTGAACAGAATGGTTAAGAATTGTTCGATTACAAATGGATGAACGCAAATTAGATACAAAAAAAGCGTCCGAATTTTTGAAATCCGAACGCTTTAATAATTCAAGGGGAAAAAGAGTTCGTTAAACTTTATTGAAGGATAACTTTTTCGATGACTGAAGAGTTACCTGATTTAATTTCACAGAAATAGACACCAGCACTGAAATTTGAGGCATCAATGGTTTTTGAATAAACACCTTGGTTGGCTAGAGTGGTTTGCGTGTATAAAACCTGTCCTGTAAGGTTATAAACTAAAATGGTTACCTCACTTGATTGTTGCAACTGNGTTTGAATNTTTATTCGTTCTGAAGTAGGATTTGGAGCAATGACCAATTGGCTAATGTTGCTTAACTCATTAATGCTGCTAGAATTGTCAACAATGATGGTTCCAAGAGATATNGGTCTGTCTCCTAANACACCGGCATAATCGTTTAAGTCACAGCTGAAATTAAATGGATTATTGGCGTAAATGAAATAAACACCTTGACTAGAAGGAGCAGTAAGTGTTGTGTTATAGCTAATGGTACTTCNAGCCGGGCAAGGATCAGGAGTGCCAGAGTANAAACATTCTACAGCGTTNTTTTCAACACCAATAATAACTTGTTGAATACAAAGCGGGCAATCAGCAGGGTTAGAAAGTTCAAAGCTACCTGTAGCAGAAATAGTTGTTCCTGCAGGTACNGTTATAGTNCTTCCGCCACCGTCTAGTGAAAGGGTCATTTCGGGTTCACAACCNGTTACTGTGAGGCTACCAATAATNGTGGCATCGTTTCCTGAGGCACCAGCGTAATCATTAAGGTTACAGTTNGTGTTAAAGTATCTGTTTGAATAAATGTTATAATTCCCCGGAGTAGTTGGGGCATTGAAATATCCACTAAATGTTTCTGTATTAAAATATGGACAGGTAAGNGGAGTACCAGAGTACATGCAATCAATTACATCATTTTCAACTCCAATAATCACTTGCTGCGTGCAGCCAGAGCAACTCGTAGGGTTTCCAATGTCTAAATTACCTGCTATAGCAACAGTTGCTCCGGGCGAAACAGAAGCCGTATTGCTTCCACCATCTAAATAGATATTAACCACAGGGTCACATTCTGTAACTGTTATGGTGCCCAATAGTTCGGCATTATTACCATTTGAACCATCGTAATCGTTAAGGTCACAACTAAAGTTGAATGGATTGTTAGAATAGATATTGTACGTTCCGGGTGTACTNGGAGCCGGGTAGCTGAANTTAATNGTTCCACTGGTAGAAGAAGGACAAACACTCGGAAGACCTGAATAAAGGCATTCAATACCGTTGTTCTCTATACCGATGTACAATTGTTGTAAGCACGAAGCACAGTTCGTTGGGTTAGAGAGTTCATAATCTCCCGTAAAAGTGATAGTAGTTCCGGGAAAAATAGTAATAGAAGAACCTNCTCCGTTAAGCGAAATGGTAACATCAGGCGGGCATTGTGCTTTTATTTTAGGAGCAATTACAAATAAGGTAAAGAATAATAGAATTGTGCTTTTTGATAATAAAGGGGCAACGTTTTTCATAATAAATTGACTTAGTTAGTAATGCCTATTCCTTAGGAAAGGGATTCCAGAAAAACTCTGGTTGATGTGAATATGCACCAAAGGTAAATTGGCCCAATTGCTAGGTTATAACAAATGTCGCACAGTGTTGCACATATGTTGTAAGTGTTGGTATTTAGTGAGTTAAGAGGTGTTTTTTAGACAAGACTGTTAAACGTCACTAGGTTTTTTGCCGAATTTTTCAGAGAAGCAACGGTTAAAATAAGAGACACTGTTGAACCCCACATTGTAGGCAATTTCTGAAACNGNNCCGGTTTTAGCGATTAACATTTTCTCTGCAATTTTTAATCGGTATGATCGGATGAATTGACTTGGAGATTCNCCTGTAATTGCAATCAATTTTCGGTGNAATTGCGATCGGCTCAANCCTATTTCTCGACTAAACTCCTGCACATTAAAATCTGAGTTGGCATATTGCTCTTCCATAATNTTTGTGAGCTTTTCTATAAACCGGTTCTCGGCAGAGTTTAAATTCACTCCTGCAGGAATCAACAGNTTAGCTTNTTGATACTTTGCTTTAAGGTTATNGTGAAGTGCTGTAAGATTTCTGATTTGTAGTTGAAGTTCTTTNGGGTTAAAAGGTTTTTCGAGGTAACAATCGGCTTGTGTTTCTAACCCTTGTATGCGGCTTTCAGCTGAGCTTTTGGCTGTTAACAATACAAAAGGAATATGACTGGTTCTGATGTCTGATTTCAGCGATTGGCATAAATCAAAGCCGTTCATAACAGGCATCATCACATCGCTTACAATTAAATCCGGAATGGTTTCAAATGCTTTTTCTTGCCCTGTTTTTCCATTTTCAGCATGTATAATCGTGTACTCACTGTTCAGAATAGANTGGATGTATTTCCGAACATCTGCATGATCTTCAACCAACAAAAGCAATGGTTTTTGAGAAGATGCCTCTTCGGGTTGTTCTTGTGGGGTTAATGCGAGCAAAGCTTCTTGAAGGTGAAGGCTGTGAGTTAATTGGGGTTCGGTTTCAGAAATGTAATCACTGGCTGTAGCTTCTTTTAAGGGAAGCGAAACNGTAAAGCAAGCTCCTTCTTTGTGGGTNCTTTTAACTGCAATATCACCTCCCATTAGAGAGGCAAGTTCTTTAGAGAAAGAAAGTCCTATTCCGGTTCCTTGCTTGTTGTGTGTTGANGACANNTCNGCTTGGTAAAAGCGATCAAAAATCTTGTTTAGCTGATCTTTTGAGATGCCTTCTCCTGTGTCGCANACTTCAATNGCGAAGAAGTGTGTAGGAGTTAGGCGTACTTTGATTGAAATAGCCCCAAAATCAGGAGTGTATTTAAAGGCATTTGAAAGTAAGTTAATGAGGATAGTTTCTAATTTGTCTTTATCGGTTAAAACAANCTTGGTTACAATACGATCATCTATTTCAGNAGAAAACNGGATGTTTCGTTCGTTGGCTAAAGGCTTAAAAGAGTTGNACAAATCTTTTATGAGTTGATCTATTGCGGTAGGAGTAGTCTTTAATTCAAGTTGTCCGGCTTCACTTTTTGATAAATCCAAGAGGTCATTGATCAACCGTTGTAACCGAAGCGTATTGCGTTGCATCAGAAGTAACTCATCGCGTTCTTTCTCGTTTTTTGCTGCTTCAAGTCGGGTTGTAATGGGACCTAAAAGCAGTGTTAAAGGTGTTTTAAACTCATGTGATATATTGGAAAAGAAATTACTTTTTAAGGTGTCTATCTCTTTCTCTTTTTCCAGCATCTCTTTGCTTTTTTGGTGCTTTACCCACTGAATAAAGAAAACACTAACGCCTAATATTAAAATGATTCCTCCAAGGGTTAAATAGAAATATTTTTGTGTGCGTTCTAACGCTGTAGCTTGCTCTAACGATTGAATTTTATTGTCTTTCTTTTCTGCTTCATAGGCAATTTGCAGCTCCATAAGCTGTTGCGATTTTGTAGCATCCAGAAAACTGTCTTTTAAATCTGAGAAAGTCAACAAGTTGTCATAAGCTTCATTTAAAAGCCCGGCTTCGCGTTGGGTTTCGGCCAAGTAAAAGAACCCGTATTGCCGGTAATAATCGTCATTGGTATTTTCGGTAAGGTCAATGACTTTTTGCGCACAATCCATAGATTGTTGATACTCTCCTAAGTAGTTGTACAGCTCAGATAAATCAAGGTAAGTGTGGCAAATACTACCCGTTGAAGCATTGTTTTTTTGTTTGAGAGAAAGTGCCTTAAGTAAATAAGGCACAGCTTGTTGATATTGCCCTATTTGCGTTAGCGCACTTCCTATGTTGCCATTGAGTATCGCTTCCGTATTTCCAGCCTTGAACTTGCTGGCGATATTCAGGCTTTTTTGATATTCGATGATGGCTTCTTCATAATGTTCTCTTTTTTGCTGAATTAGCCCTTTCCTAAAAAAGACATCAATAATTTCTGAAGAGTCATTTAAACCAAAGGCATAAGGTTCAATGCGGTTAAAGTAAGCGTAAGATTCATCATAGTTTTCAAAACGAAGGTTAATGTTTCCTAACTGATTTAAACTTGAAATAATATTTAGAGTGTCGTGCAGTTGCGTAAATAGCTTTAAAGCAGCTAAAGAATTGGTGATTGCTTTATCGAGTGTTGAAGAGTTCTGGTAGATTAATCCCAGTTCTAAGTAAGATGCTGCTTTAAGAGAATCTAAATTAGCTTGAGCTGATAGGGTGATGGCTTTTTGACAAGCCTCAATTGCAGCCGGAATGTTTTCACTCCATCTTTCAATAGAGGCAAGTTGTATATAACCTCTGGTAACAAGAGAAACATCTTCTGTCTCTTTAGCGATTTCTAAGGCTTTAAGCAGTGTTGTTTGCGCAAGCTCATCATTCTGATAAAAAGTGTGTATACGTGCAATCACGTATTGTGCTTCTACTTGTTCTTTAAGGCTTTGATGCGCTTCTCCTAAAGCCAGAGCTTTTTGGGCATATTTAAAAGATAGGGCAGAGTCTGTTTTTAGACACGAGGTAGCACTATCAATAAATTGGGAAAAAGAGAGTGTATTAGTCGTTTGCGTAAACCCTGTAGAAACAGCGGTTAAAACAAACAATAGGGATAGGTATATGCGCATACATGTTCAGGGTATCTCTTTCAAAGGTAATGAAGTAGCGCTTGCAAAATGGATATTTTACGTTTTTTGTATCAGCATATCAGGGAGATAGCGTTTTTGTTTTGATGAGAATAACCAAGCAATTTTTAATAATTTATTCAATTACTTCATTGCTGTCGAGTGGCAATAAGTTGTTTTCCATTCTGTGTCCAAATAATTTGATGAGAATGTTTAGGGTTAAGTGTGAAGTCGATACCCGAAGATAGATCAGAAAGAACCTCTGGAGAAGTACTTACTAGCGGAACCTTAAGACCGTTAATGGTAAGGTATAGAAGTTTTTCTCTTTCGTAAATGGTGAATTTTAAACCTATCTCTTCTAAGATATATGTTCCTTTTAAAGCGTTGAATTCCCGGACTGTTCCCGTTCTAAATAGAGGTATGTTTTGATGGTACAATACTTTCTGTAAATCTTCAATTACAGCATTCTTCATTGGGACTCTAAAGCGGTTAATGTAATACAGCATCATATTGCCATTTTGAGGGTTATAGTAATTGCGGAAAGCATAACCATAATTGTTGCCTCCGTGTCCGTAATAGATTGTTCCGTTAAGGACTAGCTTTTGAAGTCCTAAACCATAATTTCCATCTTGAAAATCAGTCATTTTAGTTCTGCTTGTCGTGCTGATAAGTGTTTCAGACTCAAACAACGCTTCATAAAATAATGCCATATCTGTTAGTGTAGAAGCTATACAACCAGCAGAAAAAGTGTAATCGGCAAAGAATTTATAGTTGATGCCATTGTATTGATCTTGTTCAAGTTTCTCATCCGTAGGGTGCACCAAATGATCGATGTTTTTGGAGACATAAGGATAAGAGTGACGCATTTTGCAGGGGGAGAAAATGCGTTCTTGAAGTAGTTCGAAATAGTTTTTATCGTTGATTTTTTCAAGAATTAAACCCAGTAAAATGTAGTTGGTATTGGTATAATCAAATTTACCCACTTTTGTTGGCGAGGGGGGATGAACATCTCTTAAAACATCTCTTCTCAACAGACTGTCATGGGGAATATTATAAGCGTTCCATTTTTGATTGCCCACCACTTCAGCTAACCCAGATTGGTGACGTAGGAGTTGTTCTATTGTTAAAGAAGAAGAGACGTTTTGAATAGGACTTAAATACATTCCAATGCTATCAGATAGTCTTAATTTGTTTCTGTCTACTTCTTGTAAGATTAAAACAGCCGTAAACGTTTTAGTAGCACTGCCAATGTTGAATACATTGTTTTGATTATCCGTTTCGAAATTCAAACGCTGTGAAGAAAAACTGTCCTCATTTTTTAGCAAAACCTCCATACTGATGTTGCTCACTTTGTAGTAAGGTTCATATTTTTGTTTGAAATCGGTTAACCCTTTGTTTTGTGCCCATAATGTGATACTAAAGAGTAAGGTGAAGTAGGTTACTAACTGTTGTTTTATCATGTTCTTTCTTTAATTTTTTATTACCTAGTAATACTATGTTTTTGGGTAAAAAAATTAGTTAATCACTTTCTTTTTAAGCCGAAGTAGAAGAGTGATGGAGAAGTACAAAACAACTGCAGAACAAAGCATGGTAGGAATAAACCAATGTCCTAAAACCTCTGTTAAACCTAACTTTTGGAGAGAGTCAGGATTTCTTGTTCCTAACAAATGAAAACGACCGTTTTTGAAGAATAGTCCAACGCTTTTGGGATGAAGTAGCTTAGCACCAATAAGAAAAATGAACCCAAACAATGCTAAGTAGAGTAGGGCGAAGATGATGTAACTTATTCCGTTGGATAGGTTTAAAAGCAGTGCTTTAATAACATCCAGAGGGTTGAATGTACGTGTGGCTTGCTCCAGTTTTTTTTCTGCAACTAATGGCTTAAGTACTACTTCAGGAGCTCCCAATTGTTCAATGATTTGGGTGATTTTTTCCAATTCATTTGAAGTAGAATTGCCTTGAAGTCCTTCATAAATGTGGCTATTGATTTCCATCAGCAGTTCTTCTTGGTCAGCTTTGTTTAAGGGAGAAATTGTACGTTTTACTCGCAAGAAATAAGCGTTATACAATTGTTGAGCTTCCGGGGTTGTAAATTCAATTGCTTTCATCAAGATAACTTGTTGATAGAGGTTTCTAAATCAGACCAAAAGTTTTGCATTTGGAGTAAAGTAGCTTCTCCTGTAGCAGTAAGGGTATAGTATTTTCGGGGAATACCTGAGGCTTGTTCAACCCATTTAGAAGCTACTAAATCTTCATTTTTTAATCGGTTCATCAACGGGTAAAGCGTTCCTTCAGCAATTTCAATTTGTGTGTGTTTTTTGATTTGCTCAATTAACTCATAACCATAAAACTCATTGTCTTTAAGTAAGTTCAAGACAATAAAAGCAAGTGTTCCTTTCTTTACCTGCGATTTCCATTTTTGCACAAAACTTTCGTTCACAGAACAAAGTTATGAATAATACATAGTATAACAATGTATGTAGTGAAAGGTAAATGAAAAAGCAGAACAATTGTTGTTGGAAAACGTGTAAACAACTCTTAATTAGACGATTTTTTTCGTTTTTGAAGCAAGTTGAGCTTTCGGAAAATGGTGTGCCAATGCATAGGCAAGTGCAATTTCTGCATGGGGATTGATCCACGATTTTGGGGCGTTTAAATCGTTAGGAGGATTTTGATCAAAGGTATATTGGTGCTTCTTATAGAAAGTAATAAGCTGTTCTTGGTCAAGCACATCAACAGAAGAATGAAAAACTTCTTCAATTGCTTGAAAAAGTTTCAGTGTCGAAATGATTGTTTCCGGTTAATGACAAATTTGAAGTGGAGTTTTAAAGAGAATAAATTAAGGGGGCTAATATAAAGCAAGAGTAGCAACCAATTAGTAGCTGCTGTTAGTTCTTATTATCCTTCATTTTGGTTTACTCTTACTACAATTCCATTTTCAAGCTTAATATCCAAATAATCAGGATCTATATTAAACAGTCCAGGTACATGACCTAACTCGTAAGTTATCCTATTTTCATTATTGGATGAATAATCTGTCCCTAGTATTTCGATTATTTGTTCATGTGTTTTCCCAATCAACATTTTACTCTCAATAATGTCTTCGGACATCGTATATCTTTCTTCAATATTTGAGCTCCATTCAACTTGGTCGAAGTCATGTTCAGGATAATATGATATTGATAGTATCCAAATGAATATTAGTCCAATATATATTACTGGGCTAAAGATGATGGTTGGAATAAGGGCGAGCCATTTCATGTTCCTATCCGTACCTACTTTGAGCTTTTTCATCACCCACAAACAAATGAAGTAGGTTGGAATTGCCAGAACTAGAATTATGAAAGGTACTTCAGGGCTCATTTATTCATTCGTTTTTTTATTCAAACATTTTTTCAAATGATTTTCCATTAAACTTATAAACCCCAGCATTATGGCTTCCTAGCCAAAGGACTCCTTTGTTGTCCTTAAAAATTGTAAAAAGCAATACATCGGTTTCTCCATCTCTAATAGGGTAATGAATAAGCTCTTTCCCGTTGTATTTCCACACTCCGTTATCGTAGGTTACCATCCACAAATTGCCTTCATTATCCTCGGTAATAGATAGAAAAAAAGGGAATGCTTTTTTATTTCCTTCATCCAAATAACCAATTCCGTCTTCTTTTTGGAAATTTATATTAATACTACTTGTGGGTATTAAGTTATACCGAAATCGAGTGTTATTTATCCAAAACTTACCTTCTGTATCCTCAAAAATGGCTCGTGTGCCAAAATCTCCACCTTCTGGAGTTGTTTGTAATTGGTCTTCATAATGCCAACTCAATGTTTTGCCATCAAATCGACATAGACCCAAACTTACCGTTCCAAACCACATAACCCCTTTATGGTCTTTGTAGATAGTATAAAGCCCATAAGGTCTTATACTCTCATTCTTGTTTTTGCTTTTAAATTCGTCTTCTTGCGGTGATTGTGGAAATTTTAGATAATTTAAATATTTCCCATCAAATCGATAGACACCATTATTACTAAAGCCTATTCTGAACCACAAATCATCCGGATCTAAACCCCAATCATTCTTAGGTGATTCGGGATTTGCTATTTGTAAAGTTGTGAAAGTGCGACCATCAAATTTACTGACACCTCGCTCGGTTTCAATAAAAATATTGCCCTCGGAATCTTCTTGAAAACCACGTATATCATTACTGACCAATCCATCTTTGACAGTAAGATGCTTTATTTGCTGTCCGTTATAAATGTATACACCATTATTTTTACTTCCGAACCAATAATTTGTGTTTTTATCTTGATAAATAGCCCAAATTGTTTTGTCAATACTTGAAACAGTTACTCCAACATCAATAGTCTGCTCTTTTTGTGTTTTTGAATTCTTGTGTCCATCACAAGAGGTAAAGGTTGTGAAAAAACTTATGAGCAAGATTGAGAATATTGTCATTTGTCCTTTATTCATTTTTTAAGTTGTCTGGTACCAGTTCTGTTCTTAAATGTTACGTACTAAAATAGGTCTACGGATTTTAAGACGGTTCATAATGCAACACAACGTTTTGGCTAAACTGCGTTTTAATGCAGTTTAGGTTTTGTTAGCGTTTATTTTACATTGAAAAGCCCCCCTTCTCCATAGTGATGACTGTTAAATTTGTTCGCTATTTCAAGGACTTTACTATGCTCTGCTTCTACAAATTCCGAAAACCTTAGTTTATCATAGGTTCCAGATTCAACAACTTGTTTCCCTCGAATCTTTATATTCTTCTTTTCAATAGTACTTTCAGTTCCAAAAAGAATATAGTTGACTTCGTAACTAAATCCCATTTGTGACATTATTTGATGATCTAAGGCTCTTTGCTCCCCAAAATGTCTAATTATCAAATAGTTTTTAAACTCTCTAAATACATCATTTATTACTTGATCGACTTCAAAGTCTATTTGATTCCATACCAACTTTCCTTCAAAAATTTCCAAAGGATTATCTGTATCCGAATCTACAATAACATAGAATGAAGGCTCCCATCTCCGGATATCATCCACTGATGCTCCCCAAATTGTTTCGAGTAAATCATCCTTATTAAAGATTGATACAGTAATAGTTGCTGCCGTTTTTTGTCTACAATAGTCAATAATATCTCTAATGTAATGCCTCCAAGTATCATTATAGAAAAGACTGTTGTCAAGAGATTCTATTATTTCTTCAACTTTAGACCGATTTTCAGTTCTTGTTGAAGCGAAATAATATACAAATGACGTACCTGTAAGTCCTTTTAGGTCGTTCATAAGTAGCTCATCAGTGAGTCTTTCATCTTCTTTGAAAACTCCATACCTAGATATGTCGTATAACGTCCAGAGACCATCATTGAGCCTTTGAATCAACTTTTCAGGATAACCTATTTCACATGTTTCATTCTCAACTTGAATTTCATCACCTAAGCGATCGGCAAGTTCATCAAGGGCATCATCTTCATCCAATTCTTCAATCCAAGACATTATTTCCTCTAAACTTTCCTTCTCTAAGACTTCTGTCAATTTGCTCTCATAGAATTCTCGTGTTTTTAATTGTTGTGCCCAATATAGAACACGAGTAGCACCATAAAACTCGTTCTTGAAGTTTAATCTGAATTTTGCGAGGATAAAATCATAAATACCTAACTCTTCGGCTTTTTCTACAATTGCTTTCTCCGCATTTTCTAAATCTAAATCTGACTTATAATATCTTACAAAATGTCGTCTGCAAATGTTTCTACCATCTATTTGGAGAAGTGGTTGAACGGGGCGAATGTCAATTGGTTTAAGATTTTCGTCTACATCTAACAAATAACCTTCAAGTTGATAATTGGTAGCGTGGTAGAATTCAGAAAAGGGTACTAATAGTTCATGCCACTCAGTCGATATTACCACTAATCGAATTTCGCTATTCTTGACGTTTTTTGCTCTTCTTATGAGCGCAGCATATTTTGAAAGCTCTGTAATTGCTTCTCGGGAAGCAGCGTCTGACCTCTTTAGTTCAATAATAACAAGGTTATTTTTATCGTCATGAGCGAATAAATCAACGAAACCACTTGCACCATCTGGGTTTTTTAGATGATATTCATCTTCAATTAAGTTCAATCCTTCTTCTATGAACTCTATATCTTGTTTAAGATGATCCCGAATTATATCTTCTTTTCTTATTTTGGGCATTTAATGTTTCTATTATGTATCTCAATAAACGCTAACAGGGGATAAGTGCGGTTTTTCGCTCTTACCCCGTTTTAATTTTCTATTGAAATTGTATTAAAGTCACTGTTGGGGTTATTGTTGTTCCATCGAAAAATAAAACTTTCCGTAGTGAAAAAGGATAGGAAAAAAACTGTTTTATGAAAAACAGCTGGATTCAGCTATAGGTTTACCGTGTCATCGGGAGTGTTTTTTTGTGCCCTGAGCGGAGTTTTACTACGTAGGTTGAGCGGAGTCGAAACCGAAGTATCGAAGGAGACACGGCTTGTTTTCTATTCCTGTCTATGTTTCGATACAGCTTCGTTTCTCAGCCACTCAACATGACAGGGGACACACTTCGATACGAGTTCGTTCCTCACTTACTCAGTGTGACAGACAAGCCTTTGAATTTGCGCTCAAACCTTTTAGGTTTTGAAAACCTGAAAGGTTTCGTTTCTACCTGTTTACACTTCAATACAAACTCTTGCCTCGCTCACTCATTATAATAGGCCTTCTTTTATTTCTCTCTATTCTTTTGTCTTGACACAAAAGAATCAAAAAGTCAAGTTGATTCGAAGGTAATTTTCTTCGTTGTACTACGAAACCGGAGGATTCGCTCAGCCTTCATGCTATGATTCTGGCGAATCGCAATTGCGGCTGCTCACCTCACTATCACTGGCCGAATCAACAGATTGTACGCTTGATGATTGTTGGAATTGATGAAATGATTTTCCGCACAGAGATTTTATATCGGCCTCTGAGGATTTTCAGTGGAAATGGAGTTGCAGTGAAACGTTAAGCTGAACCCCTGCCTGAGGTCAGGCTTCGGCTTTCTGTAAGAAAGACGTTAAAGCCGTTTCCGAGTTGGGGTGAAGTAGTGCAGCGAAACGTACATTTCAATGAAAGTCTTCAGCGCCTTGATTTTTACTCCACTTTTTATCAAGAAAAAGTGGTAAAGAAAAATTTACGACCACTCCCTGTCTATGTTTCGATACAGCTTCGTTTCTCAGTCACTCAACATGACAGGGGACACACTTCGTTACGAGCTCGTGCCTTGCTCACTCAGTGTGATAGGCTTCTTTTATTTTTCTCCATTCTTTTGTCTTGACACAAAAGAATCAAAAAGTCAAGTTGATTCGAAGGTGATTTTCTCCGTTGCACTTCGAAACCAGAGGATTCGCTCAGCCTACATGCTATGATTCTGGCGAATCGCAATTCTGACTGCTCACCTCGCTATCACTGGCCGAATCAACGGGGTGTACGCTCGGTGTTTATGGAAGTTGAAATGATTTTGTTTCGCTCGTTCTGTATCACAACTGGCCTCTGAAGATTTTCGGTAGAGTAGTGTCATCCTGATCGTAGAAGTATATCGTTTTCATCTTAAGTGAAACGATAATAGTTCTAGATCCCGAGTATCGGGAGTGTCAATTGCGCCCTGAG
>PAJI01000027.1 GCA_002705995.1 Crocinitomicaceae bacterium
CATTACTCTTTGACCCTTGACATTGTAAATTGTGATCGTAGTTGCCTCAAGGTATTTACCTTCTTCATATTCCAAGGTAATGGATTCGGAAAACGGGTTGGGGTAACTTTTAACAGTACTTGTGATCTGTTCAACATCATCAATATCATTGATTACACTTAGTGCACTGCAATAACTTTCGTATACAGCATTTGAATTCTGGTAAACTTGCTGTCCGTCTTTGTGTGCACATAAAAGATATGGGTTAAGAATTGCCCATCCCAAATCCCCATACTGAATCCCTATATTGGGTCCTATTCCCTCCACCAATGTATATTTCTCTTCTCTATTTCCCCCATTGAGATGATATGGGATAATATCTAATCGGATGTATTTTACTCCATTGACAGAATAAACACTATCTACGGCAACAGAAT
Source organism: Crocinitomicaceae bacterium (assembly GCA_002705995.1). Classification (GTDB taxonomy): domain Bacteria; phylum Bacteroidota; class Bacteroidia; order Flavobacteriales_G; family Salibacteraceae. The sequence goes on from PAJI01000027.1 coordinate 417, forward strand.
CAAACCCTGATGTATTCAAGTTATATACCGCAAAGGAATCGCCAACGACTAATGTCATGTCCGATATTTTCCGCTCTACATGATCGCCCAAGGATAAAAACCATGCTTCGCCTGTTGTTGTATCTTCTCGCAAAAAACCAAGGTTACCTGGTCCAACCCAACCATTTTCATACCTCCGGTGATGTTGAATTAACTTATAGGTTTGTCCATTTATATTCGTATCACAACAAGCCACTAAGCTATCTAGAAAATCTCCAGCTAGTTCCGTAGTAAAAACATTCCAAGATGTTTGATTGGCTCCAAACATCGACTCATATTGTGCCTGTGTGGTGTAACTGAAAAAGAGCAATGAAAGGGATAATGCAAATACGTGTAATTTCATGTTGGTTTCGTTCAATCCATTAAAAAATTAGTTTGTTCAGGTTAAGGCCAGCTAATGCTTCACCAGTGTTGAGTGGAACAATAAAGCCCCATTGGTTCTTCGTAAGAGCATAAAATAAAAGCCGGCTGGCAATGCCGCGGTGGCTATTGTTTTTGATGCCCCACTTGTCCATTGTTCGGTTATTACTCTTTGACCATTGACATTATAAATCGTGATTGTTGTTGCTCCAAGGNATNNNTCTCCNTCATATTCNANNGTAATNGATTCGGAGAACGGATTCGGGTAGTTTTTGATGGCACTTTCTACCTGTTTCGCATCATCTACNCTATAAGGAATTCCTAAAGAATTGCAATAATTGCCGAAGGCGGCATTTGAATTTTGNTAAACCTGCTGNCCNTCTTTNTGGGCACATAGCAAATACGGAAAGGGAATAAACCAATATGAATCACCATAATGTACTCCCACATTAGGACCNATTCCCTCCACCAATGTAAATTTCTCTTTTTTATTCCCTGTCAAGTAATATGGCATGGTATCTAACTGAATGTATTTTACTCCATTTACGTAATATACACTATCAACAAAAGCAGAGCTATATCCCGGAACAGATGGNTTAATATTATAAATTTGAAATGAGNCCCCAATAGTTAGGGTCATGTCACATACCTTTCGTTCCACATGATCGCCCAAGGANAAAAACCATGCTTCGCCTGTTGTTGTATCCTCTCTTAGTAAACCAATATCAGTAGGTCCCATTAACGCATTATCAGCATGTCTATAATGCTGTATCAGCTTATAGTTCTCTCCACTTACTGTTGTATCGCAACAAGCCACTAAACTATCCAAAAAACGCCCCGCTAATTCTTCTGTTAGTACATTCCAAGATGTTTGATTGNNTCCAAACATCGACTCATATTGTGCTTGTGTGGTGTAACTGAAAAANAGCAATGAAAGGGATAATGCAAATACGTGTANTTTCATNTTGGTTCTATTCTATACGTAAAAANATGAATGCAGTTTGTTCTTGTGCAATAAATGCGTCTAAANTGTAAATATAACACAACANATNCTCCACACAAAAGAAAGTTGTNCAAAGCTCAATCGACCTTCTTTTCCGGACAAATCCATCAACCGTAAAAACACTACCCNTCATTTTTACGTTACACTCAGCGTACCTACTCCAAGGAATAACCTTAATTTCGCAATTCAAAAAGTTGATTTCATGCCGGATAAGTCGAAAAAGACCAGCAAAGTTGTTATTTANCTTCCCATTATTGTAGCTGTAGCTGTTGTTGTGGGATTCTTATTGGGTGTAAACATTTCACCCGGGCCAACTGCTCAAACCGATTCNATTATTTCGTTCAAGCACCGTAATTTCAACATCTTGAATGAAATTATCACATACATCGATCAGGAATATGTAGACACGGTTCAAAAAGACCAACTTATAGAAGAGACCGTTCAACACCTGTTGCAAGAATTAGANCCTCACTCTTATTACATTCCTGCAGCNGANTTAAAAGCAATGAGCGAACCTTTGGAAGGTAATTTTGAAGGCATTGGCGTACAATTTAACATTCAAAAAGACACGGTTGTTGTGGTAACCACCATTTCTGGNGGACCNTCTGAAAAAGTAGGCCTTAAAGCCGGAGACCGCATTGTTAANGTAGATGGTGAATTAATTGCCGGCAATGGCATTACCAACCAAAAGGTAATGAAATTGCTNAAGGGCAAAAAAGGGACTAAAGTGAANCTTACGATTGATCGTCAAAACGAAAAANACCTTGATTTTGTAATTACCAGAGACCAAATNCCTTACTACAGTGTTGATGTTTCTTACATGCTCAATAAAGATGTTGGATATGTAAAAATCAGTCGATTTGCTAAAACCACCTACGAAGAGTTTATGGAGGCTACTGAAAAGCTTTCTAATGCCGGCATGAAAAACATGGTTATTGATCTTCGTGGAAATGGAGGAGGATACCTTGATGCCGCGGTTAACATTGCTGACGAACTGCTTCCTAAAGGTAAAATGATTGTTTATACCGAAGGGCGTAAACGCGAACGGGAAAACTATTTATCCAGAAGAGCCGGGAAGTATCAAAGTACTCCTATTTCTATTTTAATTGACGAAAGCTCTGCTTCGGCCAGTGAAATTTTAGCCGGAGCGATTCAAGACAATGACCGCGGGGAAATTATAGGCAGACGTTCTTTTGGGAAAGGGTTGGTTCAGGAACAAACGCCTTGGCCAGATGGCAGTGCTACGCGCCTTACNGTTGCCCGCTATTACACTCCAACAGGAAGATGCATTCAACGCCCTTACAATAACGGTATTGAAGCCTACAACGAAGATTATTATCACCGTTACGAAACGGGAGAATTATACAATCCTGATACCATCGATTTTCCGGACTCTTTAAAATATGAAACCCCTGANGGAAAGATTGTTTACGGAGGTGGAGGNATTATGCCAGATCATTTTGTACCCATGGACACTACCGGTGGTTCTTTTTACCTCAACAGTTTNGTATACAAAGGCCTTGTTTATGAATATGCCTTTAATTATGCCGANAGCCGCAGAGATGAAATTAAGNCCCAATATGAAACTCCTGAGAACTTTGACAGACAATTTCCTATTCAAGCCGTTTTAGATGACTTTGTTNTATTTGCGGATGAAAAGGGAATTAAAAAGGATGAAAAAGGCTATNTACGTTCTAAACAATTACTTCAAGAGCGTTTAAAAGCATACATNGCCAGAAANATATGGAACAATGAGGGTTTCTACCTCATCATCAACAAAGATGATCATGCTGTGGAAGCAGCACTCAACGATTTTTACCCAGCTAACGTTCANGAATTATAAGCATAAAAAAAGCACTTTGGAAATCCAAAGTGCTTTTTAAACGTCTTAAGCTTTTTAACTCATTGATTAATGAGCATGCTCTTCAGTTGCTTCTACTTCTTCAGCTGGAGCTTCAGCATCTTCCTCTGCAGGAGCAGCTTCTACTTCCATAGTTGAGTCAGCTACTGTTGTATCAGCTTCCATTTCAGCTGGAGCTTCTTCTTCAGCCGCTTCTTCAACTTCATCATGCATTTCCTGCACTTCTTCTTGTGCTTCGTCTTGAGAAGTTTCAGCAGCTGGTCCACCACAAGCAGTAAAAGCAAATGCAGCAGCAGCAATCATTGATAGATAAACTCTTTTCATCACGTAAAAATTTAAGTTAGAACAAGATTTGTAATAGATTCGTGAACAAATTTATAAGAATAATCGATTTAACAAATTCTTAGGAAATCAAAATAAATGACAAACTGCCAATCCTTTAACTATTTCATTTTTTCCCTTGCAATTTGCCTTTTTTGCACTTCAATTCCGCTAAAAAGCGTGGCTTCTGACAATAGTTTTGTCTCTTATAGCTCTATCGACAGCAATAAAATCATTTTTTCGGCTCTTGGACAAGAAGAATACGCTCATCCCATTTTCACTCCGGTGAAACAGAAAATTCAACAATGGGCATTGAAGCAATTGCAAAAAAAGTCGGTTCAAAATCGCGAAAAACTCAATGCTATTTTGCTTGCTATTGCCATGGGGCCTTTTGGCGTTCATCGGTTATATTTAGGAACACACCCGAGGGTTCCTGTTATTTATACTTTAACACTGGGTGGCGGACTGGGAATTTTACCTCTTGTAGACATCATTGCCATACTTACTACAAGAGACCTTTCGAAGTTTAAAGACAATGAGAGAATCATAATGTGGGCCAACTAAAAAAGGCCACAATACATTGTGACCTTTCTCTTTTATACTAATGGTAGTATACGCTTTTATTCTACGGTAACCGATTTTGCCAAGTTTCTGGGTTGATCTACATTACAGCCACGCATTACTGCAATATGGTATGAAAGCAATTGCAATGGAATGGTTGTTAACAGAGGAGTAAAAGCTTCTTCTGTCTCAGGAATTCTGATCACCCATTCAGCCATTTCTTCAATAACCTCATCCCCTTCATTAACTACAGCTATAATTCTTCCGTTTCTAGCCTTAATCTCCTGAACATTACTNACTACTTTTTCATAATGTCCTTTCTTGGTGGCAATCACCACAACAGGCATGTTTTCATCGATAAGTGCAATAGGCCCGTGCTTCATTTCTGCNGCAGGGTATCCTTCTGCATGGATGTAAGAAATCTCTTTCAGTTTCAATGCTCCTTCTAGCGCTACCGGGAAATTATATCCTCTTCCCAGGTAAAGGAAGTTTCTAACATNTTTGAAGGTATTTGAAATTTCAATGATATCATCATCTGNCTTCANCATGTATTCAATCTTATNAGGAATAGCAGCNAACTCTTGGCTCAATTGTCTNAAAACAGATTCAGAAAGTACGCCACGTTTTCTCCCCAGTTGAAGCGCTATAAGTGTCAATACGGTTACCTGTGCCGTAAATGCTTTTGTAGAGGCCACTCCAATCTCAGGTCCTGCATGGGTATAAGCTCCCGAATGNGTAGCTCTTGCAATTGACGAACCTACCACATTACAAATTCCAAAAATGGTNGCTCCTTTAGATTTGGCCANCTCAATAGCCGCTAATGTGTCAGCTGTTTCTCCAGATTGAGAAATGGCAATAACAACATCACTTTCATTGATAATAGGGTTTCTGTATCGAAACTCTGAGGCATATTCCACTTCAACAGGAACTCTAGCCAGTTCTTCAAACAAATATTCTGCTACCATTCCGGCATGCCAACTGGTACCACATGCAACAATTACAATGCGGCTTGCAGAAGTTAGCTTGGCCTCATACTCTTTGATACCGCTCATAGAAATGATGCCTTCGTTTACAAGCAATCTNCCTCTAAGTGTATCGCGAATGGCTTTGGGCTGCTCATAAATTTCTTTGAGCATGAAATGTTCATAACCACCCTTCTCTATAGCCTCAAGGCTAAGTTGAAGTTCCTGTATGAATGGTAGTTTTTCTTTATTGCTTTGAATGGAACGAATTTCTAATTCTTCTCCCCTTCTTATGATTGCAATTTCTTCGTCATCNAGGTACACGGCATTNTTGGTATACTCCAGAAAAGGCGTTGCATCTGAAGCCACAAAGAACTCGTCTTCACCAACACCTACTACTAGAGGGCTTCCTTTTTTGGCTAACACCATTAAATCAGGATTCCCTTTTTCCATTACAGCAATGGCATAAGCACCAACAACTTCTTGTAATGCCGCACGTGTTGCTTTTTCAAGCGAAAGGTTGTTTGATTTTTGAACTTCCTCAATAAAGTTTACTAAAACCTCCGTATCTGTCTCACTACGAAAAACATATCCTCTTCGGGTAAGCTCTTTCTTTAACGTATCATAGTTCTCAATGATTCCGTTATGAATGATCACAAGNTTTTCTGATTCGGAAAAATGAGGATGTGAGTTTGTGTCACTTGGAGACCCNTGAGTTGCCCAGCGNGTGTGTCCTATACCAACGTTACCAGCCANATCTTTTCCTTCGGTAAGCTTTTCTAACTCACTTACTTTTCCCTGTTTTTTATACAGGTTAATATTTCCGTTGTGTTGAAGTGCAACACCTGCACTATCGTAACCTCTATATTCTAGTCGTTTAAGTCCTTTGATAAGGATTGGATATGCCTCCTGATTACCCAAATAACCTACAATCCCACACATACATTAATTTTTACAGTGGCGTATACGTAATTTTTAACTTCATTCTTTTTGAAGAGTCTGTTGGATCAGACCCGTAAAGAACAGTACGCTGAGGGTAGGATCCTGTACCTGAACCTACCAACAACAAATCAAAGTTACTATTTAGTCCGGATTGATAATCAATTATTGCCTGCTGAATGTGTCTTGTAATATTTACCTCATAAACACCATCATTATACTCTCCGTCATAGTGAGAACTTCCNTCGCTATAATCTNCAGGATATATTGTATTGCCTGAGTTTGCAGAATCTAACAAGGGTATAAACTGGTCATTTTTTTCATAAACACCAGACTCACTTTGATCAAAATGAACNTCCAGCATAGCNTGATTAATCAAAATATTGCCTTTTTCAGCCCATTTTTCAAGGTATGGGATTTCGACACGAACTGCTGTCCCTGAGAAATTTTGTACGTAAAGATTTTCTTCTCCTGAAGCTTGATCGTCCAATACNTTTTCAATGGTTGTACCGGTATAATCGTGTTCAAAAACACTGTAAAANGGAGAGTTTTCATTGATTAATAGCTCAAAGCGCTCATCTTGATCNGAATNACTTTNAAAGAAAAACTCNAATCTAGAATATGAGCTTACCATTCCCAAACGAATAATTGCTCCTTCACCTGTAGATTGGTTGGTGTTTTCAGGAACAATAACAACTCCTTTGAAGTAATCAATAAAATTCTCGTTTGAAGCATAAACGCTTGCTCCGGCTTTCAAAACATCAGACATGATGGCCGAATCTAATTTGATTCTGATNTGTCGGGGCTCACCTTCATCCATTACAGTAACACTATCTTCATCACCAGCATTAATNGGAATATCAACAGCCTCACCAATAAGCGTTAACCCTTGCGGTATTTCGGTATTCGAGTAATNATATGAATCTTCATCAATAGCTTCATCTAACCGATACACTCTAAAAGTTTGATTGTCTAATGTCTCTGTGTTTACCTTGGTTGTATCTGCATACACATCTGAAATGTAGAACGACAAGACAGCAGAATCTAAACGNAGGTNATTATCNTCTGCAAACCCTGGATCNTCATCTTCTAAACGNAAACTAGTTACTACAGAAGATGTAAGTTTTCCNAAAACAGGATCTACATAACTTCCTAAGTTNGCAATGGTNTAAATACTGGTANNNACAGAATCGTCTCTTACCGTTGATGTCTTAATCGTTGTAGAATCAGTATATATATACCCGATCTCAATGTCATCCGGTTGAACTTCCAATCCCACAAGCTCATCGTTTTTACACGATGAAAGCACAATTATCCCTAGAAAAAAAATAAAGGGATAAATTGCATTTATCCCTTTAAAACAAGTTACATTCAGTTTTTTCATTATTCAGCTAGTACAGAACTTTCGTCTAAAATTTTATCATACAGCTCATTGTAAGCTGCGATATATTCTTCTTCTGTGTGGTGGATGAAAGTTTTGTCGTTTTCCTTGGCAAAATCAACTACTTCGCCAGCAATTTCATTTCCAAAGATAACAGCATCGGAGTCTCTAACTGCCAGTTTGTGTAAATTATTGTATTCAGGGCTCGATAAAATCTCTACTTTATCGTCTTCCATTCCGTCAAACTTCAGTTTATCNGCAAATTCGTTGCTTAATTTTCCATTTGGCGTGCGGTTGTAAGCAGAGTAAACCACTTTTGTATCTGAAAACAAAGGATCGTCTTTGTAAACAGTTTTAAGGTAAGATGGTAAAACTGCTGTCATCCAACCATGACAGTGAATAATATCTGGCGACCAGCCTAATTTTTTCACTGTTTCTAATACTCCTTTAACAAAAAAGATGGAACGCTCATCGTTGTCTTCAAAGGCTTCTCCATCTTCATTTTCTAAAACAGCTTTACGCTGAAAGTATTCTTCATTATCTATAAAATACACCTGCATTCTTACCGGTTGAATTGAGGCAACCTTAATGATCAGNGGGTGATCCATATCATTTACCACCAGNTTCATTCCCGAAAGCCGAATAACTTCGTGGAGTTGGTGGCGTCTTTCGTTAATACACCCGTACCTTGGCATGAAGGTTCTGATTTCTTTACCGCTTTCTTGAGTTCCTTGTGGCAACTCTCGACCAACGGCTGATATTTCATTTTCAGGAAGGTAAGGTGTAATTTCTTGAGAAATAAAGAGTACTCTCGGCTTATCCATAGAATTACATTTTTTTGAGAAATGGCTACAAAAGTAAGGAAAATTAGGGCACGGTTCAAGTTTTCATATAGCTTTGCCAGCTTAGAGCTAAATGTGCCTTTACATTAAAACAAATGTTAGTTACTACGTCTAAAGACGAATTAAGCGCATATATCCGCATTCAGAAAAAACTCGGAAAATCAGTAGGATTCGTACCTACAATGGGCGCTTTACACGATGGACACATGTCACTTGTTCGCCAGGCAAAGGCCGAAAATGACATTGTTGTTTGTTCCATTTTTGTTAATCCCACACAGTTCAATAATCCTGAAGATTTAGAAAAATATCCTCGGAAAACAGAGAAAGATCTTGAGTTATTGGAGCTTCATCAATGCGATGTTGCTTTTACTCCATCTAATCATGAAATGTATNCGTTGGGAGAAACTGCACAACAGTATCACTACGATGGGTTGGAGAACAAGATGGAAGGAAAATTTCGACCCGGCCATTTTGATGGTGTTGGAACCATTGTGAATAAACTTTTGCGCATTGTGCAGCCAGATAAAGCTTACTTTGGGGAGAAAGATTACCAACAATTGCTCATTATTAAAAAACTGGTAGAAATTGAGCAATTAGATGTTGAAATTGTTGGTTGTGCTATTCAGCGCGAATCTTCGGGATTGGCAATGAGTTCGAGAAATGAACGCCTTTCAAAAACTGAACGGGAAAATGCAGCATTCATCTATCAGCAATTGCAATGGGCCAGAGAAAATTATCTTGACCTTTCGCTTGANGANATTCATGAAACAGTTAACCGGAACTTCACTTCTCTACCAGAATTTGACCTTGAATATTTTGCGATGGTTGATGGAAATACACTTGAAGAGATCAAGGATAAATCATCGGCTAAAGCTCCACGAGCATTCGTTTCTGTTCACCTTTCAAAGGTGCGTTTAATCGATAACATCGCTTTAAATTAATCCATACTTTTACGCAAATTTTTTACTTGGAATGCAAATACAAGTTGTTAAATCTAAGATTCACCGTTGTAAAGTAACCGAAGCCGATTTAAACTATATAGGCAGTATCACCATTGATCAAGATTTNATGGAAGCTGCTAATATGATAGAAGGCGAAAAGGTTCAAATTGTTAACATTAACAATGGCGAACGNTTAGAAACATATGTAATTACCGGTGAGCGCGGAAGCGGTGAAGTTTGCCTCAACGGCCCTGCAGCACGAAAAGTAGCAGTTGGAGATATTGTTATTATTATTTCCTATGGAATTATGGATTTTGAAGACGCTAAAAGTTTCAAACCATCCATCGTATTTCCGGATGAACAAACAAACTTCTTAAAGTAATTCCTAAACCCTTGAAAAAATTCATTGTCTCCTTCCTAAAAATCATCATTCCTTTAGGACTGGGTGTATTCCTGATTTGGTTATCTGTTAAAGACCTTAAAGACCAAGACAAAGAGGCCATTCTTAACGCTTTTGAAGAGGCNAACTATTTATGGGTATTTATTTCGCTTGTTTTAGCTACACTTTCTCACATGAGCAGAGCTTACAGGTGGAAATATACCCTTGAGCCATTGGGCTATCAACCTAAATTTTTAAACGGCTTTTTTGCTGTAATGATTGGTTATTTGGTAAATCTGGCCGTTCCTCGTTTGGGTGAAATATCTAGATGTGGTTTTTTATCGCGATATGAAAAGGTTCCTTTTGAAAAGGTATTGGGAACCGTTATTGCCGAACGCGTAGCTGATATTATTATGCTGCTAGCAATAACTACTACTGTTATCTTNATCCAGTTTGANGTNATTCAAGAACTACTCAATGAACTTCTTGCAAAATTCATTGGAAATATTTCTACTACAACCCTAATTGCCATTCTTGTAGGGGCGGGAGTTGCCGGAATTGCAACACTCATCTTTATCTATCGTGTAAAATCTGAAAACAAGATTATTCTTACCATCCAAAACTTATTGAAAGGTGTTGTTGAAGGCGTAATCTCCATCATCAAGATGAAAGACAAGTGGGCGTTTATTGCACATACGCTATTTATTTGGCTTGCTTATTATTTGATGTTCCACATTTGCTGTTACGCTTTACCTGAAACCTCACACTTAGGNATTGGAGCTCTTTTAACAGCNTTTGTCTTGGGTAGNTTTGCCATCGCATTAACACAAGGNGGAATTGGTGCATANCCTATTGCGATTCAGTCCATTTTAATTCTCTATGGGGTTGATGGAAACATAGGTACTGCATTCGGCTGGATNGTNTGGACCGGNCAAACNATNCTTGTATTAGGGCTTGGTTTATTAGCCTTGTGGCTAATGCCTATCTATAATCGAAAAATGAAGCATGTCGCATTATCAAACGCTGAAGGATAAAATCATTTCACTCGCTGCCGCTGAGCAGCGAGTTTCTTTTTGGAAAGCTGCCGGAGAAAAAGTGGTCTTCACCAATGGNGTTTTTGANTTATTNCACCTTGGNCANATTGATTATTTAGCAAAAACCGCAGATCTTGGCACAAAACTGATTATCGGANTGAACGATGACGAATCAGTAAGAACACTTTCAAAAGGTCCTGCTCGTCCAATAAAAGACGAACAAACCCGAGCGCATATTCTTGCTGCTTTAAGTTTTGTAGATGCTGTTGTTCTTTTTGGCGANCATACTCCTTTTCATCTTATTGAAACACTATTGCCTGATGTTTTGGTCAAAGGAGGNGATTACAATCCTGATGAAACCAACCCAGAAGCCAAAGGGTTTATTGTAGGGTCTGATCTTGTGAAAGCGGCNGGAGGAGAAGTTTGTGTTATTCCATTTGTTCCNGGACATTCTACCACTTCATTAGAAGAAAAAATCATACGTCTTAACGCATAAGTTCTAGTCTAAAAACTTGCGCTATTTTCGCACAAAGNAGTATTGATCGTGGCGAAAGTAAAAAAGCAGTTTGTTTGTCAAAATTGTGGAGCACAATCTCCCAAATGGGTTGGAAAATGTCCTTCTTGNGGNGANTGGAACTCTTATGTAGAAGAGATTATCTCTAAAGCACCAGAAAAGGGNCACAAAGCCTTTTCATCTTCTCATGAACGCATTCGNAAACCTCAACGTATTCATGAAGTTGAATTGGAAAAGCAACCNCGTATTCATGTNCCCGATCAGGAATTGAACCGTGTTTTAGGAGGAGGAATTGTGCCCGGCTCACTAACCTTAATTGGNGGAGANCCCGGAATTGGAAAATCAACCTTATTGCTACAAATTGCACTCTTACTGAAAGATCAAAAAACACTGTATGTATCGGGTGAAGAAAGTGAACAGCAAATTAAGCTTCGGGCAGATCGCATGGGTTTCTCAAACGAGAATTGCTANTTACTTACCGAGACTTCAACGCCCAATATTTTTCATCAGATNAACGAAATTGAACCTGACATTCTGGTGATTGATTCCATTCAAACGCTTCACACCAATACGATTGAGTCTTCTCCGGGAAGTATTTCGCAAATACGTGAATGCACAGCGGAACTCATCAAATTTGCCAAAGAATCCGGAACGCCTGTTTTTATCATTGGCCACATTACCAAGGANGGACAAATTGCCGGGCCAAAAGTGCTGGAACATATGGTAGATACAGTTCTCCAATTTGAAGGAGATCGCAACCATATTTACCGTTTGCTGCGTGCAATCAAAAACCGTTTTGGNTCTACCAATGAGTTGGGNATTTATGAAATGCAAGGAAGNGGCTTACGCGAAGTGGCGAACCCTTCGGAAATATTAATTTCTAACCGCGACAAAACATTAAGCGGATCTACCATTGCGGCTACAATGGAGGGTTTACGCCCTATGTTAATTGAAGTGCAGGCTCTGGTAAGTACTGCTGCATATGGAACACCTCAACGTGCCGGAACCGGGTTTGANGTGCGCAGGCTAAACATGTTGCTGGCAGTTTTAGAAAAACGCTGTGGTTTCAGACTAGCTGCCAAAGATGTGTTTTTGAACATTGCCGGTGGAATTCGTGTAGATGACCCTGCTATTGATTTAGCGGTTGTTGCTGCCATTTTATCTTCGAACGAAGACATGCCCGTNAGNCCCAATTACTGTTTTGCNGCTGAAGTAGGCTTAAGCGGAGAAATTCGTCCTGTAACACGCATTGAACAACGCATAACAGAAGCAGAAAAACTTGGCTTTGAACGAATTTTCATTTCTAGCTACAATCAAAAAGGATTGGATTTNAATGCCTTTGGTATTGAGGTTTTTTGCACGAAAAAAATCGAAGAAGTTTTTCAAGAGTTGTTTGGCTAATCGNGATCAAAAATAAGCTCGTCTAGCTTAAGAGTTGTTACAGTAATGACAATTCCAATGGCCAATATGATGCTCCAAGTAACGACTTGATTCAACGTTTCATTAGAAAGCGAAAGCATTTCACCNAATGTGCTNGAATAAATCACTCCAGAAAAGATTATCATGGCAAAACCAGCTTTTTTGAGCAATTGAAATTGCTGGAAATATTTGAACAAGCGTATCAGCAGAAAAGCTCCGAAAAATTGAATNATGAGTTGAATTAGCATGGCGGTAATTTTTGAGTGAACAAATGACCTCTTCTCCCAAAAATAAAAAAGCCCCGTCATTTAGACGAGGCTCTCTCTGAAAACGAAATCTATCTATTCTTGAGGTGAGGCTGAACCGCCATCCTCAATAAGTTCAAAAAGTTTATCCAGATTTGGTGTTAAGATCACTTCTATTCTTCTGTTTTTGGCTTTATTCTCTGGTGTATCATTTGGCGCTATAGGGAAAAATTCTCCACGTCCGGCTGCNGTTAGAATAGCCGGATCNATACTTGAATTTTCCATCATTATACGCACNACTGCTGTAGAGCGCATTACAGACAAATCCCAGTTATCNTTAATTCTTGACGTTTTAATCGGATCATCATCTGTGTGTCCTTCTACTAAAATCGTAAGGTCTTCGATACCTTCTAGCGCTTTTGCCAACTGAATTACAGCCTCTTTCCCTTGAGCTCCAACAGCTGTACTCCCTGAAGCAAAAAGCAATTTAGCTTCCATTGAAACNTAAACACGCCCATTGNGCTGCTCTACAACAATTCCTTTATCTGCAAAACCAGAAAGCGCTGCTTTAATGCGTTCTTTCAATGCTCGCACTGCTGCATCTTTCTGTGCTAACAAATCTTCCAGTTCTTTTACGCGTTTCTCACGTGCTTCTAATTCTGCTCTTAACAGATCGAGGTTTTCTTTCTTGCGATTCAACTCCATTTCTAAACGCTTCAAAGCATCTTCTTTTTCTTGAAGTTCTTCCATTTTAACTTGTAATTCTGCCAGCAACTTTCTGTTTTCTGCTGCAGAACCCGTTTGCAATTCGTCTTGAAGACGCTTTAACTCCTCATTGGTTTCACGCAATTGATCTAAATCGCGCATTGCTTTCCTTACTCGCTGAGCAGATTTAATGGTGTCTTTTTCTATCTGAACCATTTGTCCTTTCAACTTCTCAACTTCAGCTTTTAATTCAGTGTTTTCGGTCTCAAGACTTTGTTTTTCACCATTTAAGAAATCGCGTTCTTCATCGCAGGCTTCATACTTTGTCTTAAGCTCTTCTACTTGTTTTGGAGGAATACACGATGTAAGCTGAGAACCTGCAAACAACAGTGCCAATCCCATTATTGATTTTTTAACGAACCGTTTCATCGACTATAGTTGATTTGGAAATACTTTTTATCCAATTACAAAGATGCAAGGCATATGCCCAACTTCTCTTTCAGGTGAATGAACTTACTAACAATGGTTGTTGAATATCATCCCAAATCGAATGTTGCTAAAACAGGACAATGGTCACTGTGCATTGCCAAAGGGAGCAAAACAGCACGTTTTAATTGGGGTTGTAATGGCCTTGAACAAAGGATGTAGTCAATACGCCAACCTACATTTCTTACACGAGAACGATTCATGTAACTCCACCACGAATAATGACCCGCAGCCGTATTGAAGTATCGGAATGTATCTACAAAACCATCTTCAAGTGTTTGATCCATCCAATGTCTTTCTGGTGGAGTAAACCCCGGTACATTGGCATAGCGCACCGGATTATGAATATCAATTGATAAGTGAGCAATATTAAAATCCCCCATCAGGATGATGTTAGAATATTCAGCTTTAAGTTTTTCAAGGTGTCCGGTCATCATTTCCAAAAACTGAATCTTTAACAACTGACGGTCTTCACCTGAAGCTCCACTGGGAAAATAGGCATTGACAATGACTACATTTTCAAAATATGCTGTAATCACTCTCCCTTCTTGATCTAGCTCAGAATGTCCTATTCCAAAATCCACTTTTTGTGGTTTTGATTTGGAGAGCAAAGCCACACCACTATATCCTTTTTTCTTGGCCGCATGCCATGTAATATGGTAACCTAATTCTTCCATTTCGGTTAACTCAACTTGTGTTTTTTCGGCTTTAACTTCTTGTAATCCTATAACATCAGGATTGGAGGCTTTTACCCAATCAAAAAGCCCTTTTTTTATTGCTGCACGTATTCCGTTGATATTATAAGTAACAATCACCATAAAACACTATTTATTGCGTTGAATGCCAGCAAAGGTATTGCAACGCCTCAATTGGCTATTTTCGCTCAACTAAAGCTGTTTGTCTTTGAAGGGTTTTTTGCGCATTTTTTGTTGGCTGGTTTTTATGCTGGGAGGGCTACCTCTTTTTGCACAGGAATCTAATGTTCATGAACGTTATATCTCTACACAAACGGATACTGTTGTTTTAGATTCACTCAGTATTGCCCCGGCTTCTTTCTCTATAGACATTGACAGTTCTTACTACACATTTAACCCGGCAAGTAGTGTTTTAATCTGGAAAAAACGCCCCAATTCAGATTCTTTAAAAGTAAGTTATCGTACACTGGCTTTTGACTTTACACAGGTTGTTCAAAACAAAGACACAGCAATGTTACAGCCAGACTATACCACATTAAAAAACCCTTTTCGCTACACTGTTACGCCTCAAGACAATGGCCGTTACAGCTTTAATGAGCTCCAAAAACAAGGAAGTATTTCGCGCGGTTTGTCTTTTGGAAATAGCCAGAACTTAAGTGTTAATTCTAACCTTAACCTTCAGTTATCGGGTAAAATTACTGATCGGGTAAGTATTCTAGCAGCTATATCAGACAACAACATTCCGGTTCAACCAGAGGGAAATACCCAGCAAATCCAGGACTTTGATCAGGTATACATTCAGTTGTTTGATGACAACAACAAGCTTACTGCCGGTGATTTTCAGATTCAAAAGCCCAAAGGGTATTTTCTTCAGTTTAACAAGCGATTGCGCGGGGGAAGTTTTGAATCTCATTTTAAGCTCAATAAAGAAAACCCAGAATCTGCCAAAATGGATGTNCAGGTAAGTGCCTCTCTCTCCAGAGGAAAGTTTGCACGGAACATTATTCAAGGTGTAGAAGGCAGTCAAGGACCCTATCAACTTACCGGAACAGATGACGAAAGTTACATCATTGTTTTATCAGGAACAGAACGTGTATACATTAACGGAGAGCTACTTACACGTGGTCAAGATTATGATTATGTAATTGATTACAACCTAGCAGAAATTACATTTACCGCTAACCAACTTATCACTAAAGACAAAAGAATCATTGTAGAATTTCAATATACCGCCCAAAGTTATTCGCGCTCATTGATTCAAAGTGGCGTACACGTAGAAAAGAAAAAATGGACTTTAAATTTTAATGCCTATTCTGAGCAAGATGCCAAAAATCAACCCCTACAACAAGATTTAACCGATGAACAAATAGAGCTGCTCTCTAACGTGGGAGACAACACCGATGCTGCAATTGCATCTAGTGTTGAGCAAGTTGACTATGAAGATGACAGGGTACTCTACAAACTTGTAACCGATACACTTTCAAACGGTAACATTGACTCCATTTTTGTATACTCTACCAATCCTGACAGTGCTATCTATCAGCTAAGTTTTACAAATGTTGGAGCTTCCAATGGAAATTACATTCAGGTAGAAAGCAGTGCCAACGGACAAGTGTATGAATACGTGGCTCCTATTGGTGGAACCCCACAAGGAAGTTACGAACCTGTAATTGTTCTTGTCACCCCAAAACTTACCCAACTTTTCACCCTTGGAGGGACTTATCAGGTAAACAAAAACACACTCATCAGTTATGAGGGTGCTTTATCCAACAACGACCTCAATACTTTTAGCGACAAAGACGGAGGCGACAATGTGGGCTATGGTTTGAAGGTAACGTTAAACTCAAAAAAAGCTCTCTCAAACAAAGCCAATCCATGGTATATAACCGGAGAGGTCGATTACGAACAAATTAGTCAGGACTTTGACGCAATAGAACGGTTCCGAAGTGTTGAATTTGACAGAAACTGGAACATTCGTGATTTAACATTAACCAAGGCACAATACATNCCCACTCTCAAGGTGGGCTTACAAGAAGCAAAGGCAGGACAAGCCACCTATGGTTTNCAAGGNTTTTTAGCTGGCTCTGAGTACAATGCCTACAGACACTTACTCAANACAGATCTCAACTTTAAAAAATACCTGATCGAGTACAATGCCAGCCTAATGGAATCATCAGGAGATTTAACGCAGTCTGAATTTTTTCGCCATCAAACTTTAATCAAAAGAAGGTTTAAATACTTCAACATTGGTTACCGTGATGATCTGGAAAANAATATTCTCAGAATTCCTGAATCTGATTCCCTCAGTGCTGATGCCTATCGCTTTTGGGAAATTGAATTTTTTGTTGAAACCCCAGATAGCTCTGTAAATAAATACCGCGTTTTATACAATCAAAGGTGGGACTACGNATCTATTGACAATGAGATAAGAACAGCAACCCGAGCAGAAGGAGCTTCTATTGANTTTGAACTGAACAAAAANCCCAATAGTCGCCTAAAAGGGAAAGGCTCTTACCGTCAATTGAAAGTTCTCAACAGTGAGCTTTATACAGAAGATCCTGAAAACACTGTTTTAGGAAGACTTGAATACACCCTTCGCATGTTGAAAGGAAGNNTCTCNTCAACTTCTTTTTACGANGTGAGTTCAGGGTTGGAAGAAAGGCAAGGGTATGTTTATGTTGAGGTTTCTGCCGGACAAGGTGTTTATACCTGGACAGACTACAACGAAAACGGNGTAAAAGAACTNGATGAGTTTGAAGTTGCCGTCTTTCAAGATCAGGCTAACTACCTAAGAGTCGCCACTCAAACCAATGATTTCATTCGCACATTCTCTAATCAATTTAACCAAACCTTNTTTTTCCGACCGTCATTNCTNTGGAGCAATGCCAGTGGGTTGAAAAAGTTTATTGGNAAATTCTCTGATCAAGTAACNTATTTAATTGACAGGAAAACCAATCGCGAACTGGAATGGGAAAGGTTTAATCCATTTACTTCTGCCATTAAAGACACTAGCTTAATTTCAACAAACTCTTCCTTGAGAAATACTATTTATTTTAACCGNACNCATCCCAAGTTTGGTATTGAACANACCTACCAACAATTGAGTACAAAAAACTTATTGACCAATGGTTCTCAGGCTCAAAGCCAGCGGTATCAAAAAATGAATATTCGTTACAATTTTACCCGTCAGTATCAAATTAATCTTGAAGGGGAACAAGGTGAAAANTCAACTATNTCTGAATATTTCACATCAAGAAACTGGGATGTAGACTACTACTCAATNGCCCCAAAATTCACCTATCAGCCTTCTCCTCAATACAATATATCTGCCCAATACTCCATCTCTCAAAAAGAAAATAGTCCCGATTTGGGANGNGAAACAGCAGTTATCCAAAAGGGAACACTTGAAGGCAAGCTCAGTAAAATAGGCCAATTCAGCATTATNGCCACAGTTAGCTACGTTGAAATNGAATATGANGGCACCAGTGGAACNTCTTTGGCATANGAGTTGCTTGAAGGGTTGCAGACTGGTAAAAACGGAACTTGGGANGTAATGCTCCAAAAGAACCTTGGNCAGTTTTTACAGCTGAGTATCAATTACAACGGAAGAATTTCCGAAGAANCAGATGCGATACATGCAGGNAGTGTTCAAGTCAGAGCTTATTTTTAAANAATACGNATAAGCCAGTCATAACAAATTAGTTATCAACAAAGAATTAACAAGAATTAGAGTACCTTTGTTATTGTAAAANATTTTAATCTCAACTGTTTTGAAATACACACGCATTGCCCTTTTAGCTATCTCCACTGCTTTTGTACTAAGTGCATGTAAACAAGATTTGGATAATGATTCAGATAGTTTGGCAGCCGGAGNCATTGAAATTAGCAGTTTCGAAGATNTAACCGTTCCGGATGACTTCGAATACCGCACAACATCAGAAATTGATGTGAATATTGATATTGACTATCCGGATTATCCGGAAAACACACAGTATGTAGTCTCTGTGTATAAAGAAAATCCACAGACATCGTCTGATGCACTTATTGTAGAAGGTTCTTTGAAAAAATCTACTCCTTTTATAGTGCGTACAAATGTTCCTACTTACCTTAATTCNCTTTGGTTAAAGTTGGAAATTGCTGGTTTAATGCCTGTTTATAAAGAAGTTGAACTAAGCGGCAATCTTCTTGACTATACTTTTGATGGCACAGGAAAAAGAAGCTACAAATCTGGTTCAAGAACCATTCAGGTTGGTCCTGANTGTACNAGCGGATGTTACCAAACAATTAGCGGAACAGTTTCTAGTGTTACCATTCCTGCCGGTCAAACAATTTGTTTAACAGGTACACTAACAGGAGGTATTAACTGGACTGCAACAAGTGGAACACTTCGCGTTTGTGGTACTGTAAATGCACCTAACACCTACATTGGAACATGGTCTGGACAACACATTGAAGTTGCTTCAGGTGGTACTTTCATTTGTAAAACACTACAAATGAACAGTAACTGTAGTTTCAAAGTGTACGACAACACTTCAGTTGAAATTGAAAACTTATACATCAACAACAACACTACTGAGTTCTTGAATTACAGTAATGATTTTAACG
Source organism: Crocinitomicaceae bacterium (assembly GCA_002705995.1). Classification (GTDB taxonomy): domain Bacteria; phylum Bacteroidota; class Bacteroidia; order Flavobacteriales_G; family Salibacteraceae. The sequence continues at coordinate 19,709 of PAJI01000027.1, forward strand.
TAGATAACAACTTCACTTGTAACGGACCGTCTATCAACAACGGAACAATTTACTTTGAAGGAAACTACAAAGCCAACCAAGGAACCAATGTTACACACGTTAANAACGGTGACATTTATGTTCAGGGAAAATTTGATGTAAACGGTCATTTTACCAACAATGGTATGGTTAGCGTTGAAGGAGAAATCAACAACAANAGCAATGCCTACCTTGTAAATAACTGTAAGCTTTTAACTGAAGATGATTTNAACAACAGNTCTACTTTTATCTGTAACAATGGNTATGTTTCTGTAAACGGAACATTTGAACAAAATGTGAATTGGCTNAATGTTACACTTAACAGCCAATCAATGATCTCTACNGATAATCTATTGGTTAATGGCCCNATTGTAGGTGCNGGAACCGGAACTTCATCATTAAAGGTTTCTGACAATACTACAATTAACTCAAACGGATCTATTTCAGGCACGGTTGACGTGTGTGATCAAGACGGTATTGAAACAAACTGGGGATCAATCTCTGGCGGTGCAACAGCTGCTTGTAATAACTATATTCCAACTAGCGGATGTAACCCAGAAGGTATCGGTACGGTTTCAAACCCTGATTCTGANGGTGANGGAGTTGCGGATGTTACAGATGAGTATCCAAACGATCCAAGCAGAGCATTTAACTCTTACTATCCAAACTCTTCGGAATATGCTACAACTGCATTTGAAGATCTTTGGCCAAGTACAGGTGACTATGATTTCAATGACCTTGTAATGGCTTATCAATACCAAACGGTTACAAATGCAAACAACGAAGTTGTTGATTTAATTGGTCGTTACCACATTGAGGCGGTAGGAGCAGGTTATCAAAANGGATTTGGTGTATCGNTNCCNNTTGCTAGCAGCACAATTGCCAGCGTTACTGGAACACACNTNATTACNGGGAACATTAACCTNAATGCTAATGGAACTGAAGCCGGACACACTGGTGAAGCTGTAGTAATGATTTATGACAACATCAACAATTACCTTGGCGGATCGATGATTAACGTAACTCCAATCACAGGAACTACAATGAACATTGACACAACTGTAGTAACCATCAATTTTGCNACTCCACAGTCAAGCATTGGTGCTGCTCCGTTTAANCCATTTGTATTTGTNGATCAAACCAGAGGAAGAGAAGTTCACTTNACCAATTACGAACCAACAGACTTGGTAGACCCTTCTTACTTTGGAACATCTTATGACAATTCAAATGTTTCTTCAGGTATATACTATACAACTGCCGGTCAATTACCATGGGCNATAGATATCCCTGCTTCATTTGACTACATGATTGAAAAACAAGATATCCTTGGCGGATATACAAAATTTGATGACTGGGCTGTATCNGGTGGTGCTCAATACCAAGATTGGTACCTGAACTTAAGCGGATACAGAGAAATTAGTGTTCTTTACTAATCCAGCTCTCTTTCTAAAATATATGAAAGCTCGTGAATTCCTTCACGAGCTTTTTTTATGCTCAAACTTTACAAAACATCCTATCGATATAACCTCCGGAAAAGTTTCAAGAATAAACTTTCTGACTTATAACAGAGAGGATCATTCATCTATTGTTTGTCTGAAAGTGCTAGTTCTCCANGCTTGNACAAACAAAAACNGCCTGTAGAATNTCTACAGGCTGCTTGCTAAAAATATGTAGTAAGTTCTACTAAATCTACTTTAGCGTAAATGATGTGTTTCCAATCTTAAACCCTTCTGAATAGGCTTCTACCAAATATTCNCCTTCAACCAAGTCAGTTTCAACGTCCCAGTACAAACACANGTCTAATGGTTTGTTNTCGTACTCTACAACCTTCTTAATACTGTAGAGCATATTGCGTTCTTCAAATTCAAAAGTAGCATCATTTCGCTCTACTAAAACTTTTCCCGAAGGGGTAATAATTCGAATAAAAATNGCCTTATTTCCTGGTTCAGTTACGTCATTCTTCGCTATCGTAAAACACGTTTTGATTTTGTCTGCTTTACCCGCTCTTGTAACTTCTCTGTGCAAACCATTGTTTCTTACTTTCTGTGCATAAGCNGTCATGTTCTCAGCATCTAGCCTTGCCCCTAAACGAACCTTATCTGTCAATTGTGAATTGATTTCATTCAATTCTTCATTGTGATTCTTTTGTTCATCCAGCTTACGATTTACATCTGCATTCTGAGCTCTTAATTCAACATTAAGCGTATTCAATGAATCTATTGTACGCACATATCCCTTCATAATATCGCGGAGTGTAGAAGCCTCTTTCTTCAGCTTGTAAATCGTCCATTGATTATTTTTCGCTTCAGACAANAGCTTTTCAACTTTAGCACGCTCAGCTATCAACTCTTCGTTTAATGAATCGTTACCCGTTTGAAGCGCATCATATTGATCAATCATTCCTTCCAATTCATTCACCACTTTATCGCGTTCNGCTTGCATATCATCGGTTTCAAGTCCACAAGCTTCCAGCTGTTTTTGGAGCTTATTGTTTTGAACACCAAGATAAACTCCTAACCCGGCAAGAATGAGCAAGAGTAATATCAGAATTACATTTAGCGTTTGGCTTTTCTTGTTAGGGTTGGGCTGCGCTCCTTTTTGTTGGTTCGGTTCTTTTTCCATAACTTCTGTTCAAGTTGTTTAGATTAGATTAACAAAGTTATATTTTTCCATACCGCTGTATATGCTTAATGACTTTCTCTCTTTAATTTACCCTAAAATTTGTTGTGCTTGTAATAAAACGCTTTACAAACACGAAGATTGCATTTGTATGCAATGTAGGGTGCATCTACCGCGTACAAAATTTGAACACGAATCACAGAATTTTGTTGAAAAACTCTTTTGGGGAAAATTAAATATTGAGGCAGCAACAGCCCATTATTTCTACCATAAAAACAGCACCATTCAACAACTGCTTTANCAATTAAANTACCGAAATACACCTGCTATTGGCTCAGCTTTAGGACAGTTTATCGGAGATGATTTAAAAACTAACCCAAGGTTTAAGCACCTTGANATGATTATTCCCATCCCTTTGCACAAAAAGAAGTTAAAGAAACGTGGTTACAANCAGGCATTGTTAATTGCCGAAGGGCTGGGCGAAAAAATGAACATTGAAGTTAATAAAGACATTCTTTACCGTTCAATAAACACGTCTACTCAAACGAAAAAAACTGCTTTTGACCGTTGGAAAAATGTTCATTCTATTTTTGACATTCAGAACCCTAATCAACTTGAGAACAAGCACGTACTTATTGTAGATGATGTTATTACCACTGGCTCAACCCTCCAAGCAGCTGCNTTTGAATGTTTGCAAATTCCAAACGTTAAAGTAAGTGTTGCAACTGCTGCCGTAGCATGGCACTGAACAGATGAGTTCAACTATCTTTGCAGACTTATGTCAGAATCGTTGATTTTACCTCCAACAGAGAGCAAAGCAGAATTATACGCAGCTTTAATTCCTCAATTAAAGGCATTGGTTGAACATGAGCAAAACAACATTGCCAACCTTGCTAANATTGCTGCTGCTCTCAAAGAAACTTTTAATTTTTTGTGGGTAGGATTTTACCTTAAAAACTCTTCCTCAGAGTTAGTACTTGGCCCTTTTCAGGGACCTATTGCCTGTACCCGTATAAAAAAAGGGAAAGGTGTTTGTGGTACTTCATGGGAAAAAGAGGCTACTGTTTTAGTACAAGATGTTGAACAATTTCCTGGGCACATTGCATGTAGCAGTTTGTCTAAAAGTGAAATTGTGGTTCCTATTTTTGACTCAAATAATTGTTTTTTTGCTGTGCTTGATGTTGACAGTGNACAACTCGATTACTTTGATGAGGCNGATCAGCAAGGTTTGGAACAAATAGCAGCAATTATTCAACATGACGTTTTGTAGTATGAAAAAAATCATTCTCGTTTTCTTGTTAGGATTACTCGTTTGGGGTTGCGCACAAATTGTTCCTCTATCCGGAGGTGAAAAAGACANNANTCCCCCATCCATTACCATTAGTGCTCCTAAAAATTTCTCTACACACTACACAGGAAACCGAATAGTTCTTGAGTTTGATGAGTACATCACAACTAAAAACCTGAAGCAAAATGTGATTGTTTCACCGCCTTTAAAAAACACCCCGGAATACATTACCAAGTCTAAGAAGGTCATTATGGTTCTTCATGACACTTTATTGCCAAACACTACATACAATATCAACTTTGGAGAAGGCATCGTAGATTTCACAGAAGGTAATCCTTTAGACAGTAATGTNTTTGTTTTTTCAACGGGCGATTATGTTGATAGCTTATTTGTTGAAGGAAACATTAAAGATGCATTTTCACTACAGCCAATAGGAGGTGTAATGGTTATGGCTTATCACCCTTTAGAAGATTCTGTTCCAAGAACTCATCGTCCNGACTATTTTACATTAACAGATGCTCAAGGGAATTTTAAAATCGACTACATGAAAGAAGGCGAGTACAAGTTTTTTGCACTCGAAGACAAAAACAGCAATTACCTTTTTGATTTACCCAATGAACGAATAGCTTTTGTAGATTCTACTTTTAATCCCTTAAGTAGCGATAGCATTAGNGCCATGTTTTTTACCGAAGATCATGAGAAGCAATACATCAAATCAAAGAAAGCCGAGTTTTTTGGTAAGATGACCATTGTATTCAATAGAGATTTAGAAAGCTATTCCCCTAACTCTCCCGGAATATTTGAGCCACTTAGAGGTGTTAAATGGGATCCTTCTACCATGATACAGGAATATTTAGCTGCTGACAGTATGTTTTTATGGTTTCCTAANGGATATAATGATACGTTAAAGCTTGTTGCTGTAGACGATACCATGATTATTGACACNCTTAAAATGAGATTNCCCAGCAAGGAAGACTTCGTAAAAGATGTTGAAAAAGAACGCACTACTTTCGATTTATTGGTTAAACCAGACATTGACGGAAAAACTCATCANTATTTCGAACCGCTCACTTTTACAACCAATCATCCNATTTCTTCTTANACCTACGATTCCATTGTTTTTGTTGAAAATGATGATACGCTAACTCTTGAAGACATTNCCTTAAANCAAGCGAATACTCCTGAAGAGCAAGAGCTGAACAGCATGCGAACAAAGCTTTTTAACTATAAGTGGAAAAAAGACACAAAGTATCAGATTACGCTTTTACCAGGTGCTTTTAATGATATTTTCGGGCTAACCAATGACACCATAGCAATTCGATTTAACACAAAAAAGATGGAAGACTATGGAAATCTTGTGCTACAAATAGAATCAGAGCAAAACATNCCNTTCATCTTTCAGTTACTCGATAAACAACAAAAGAAAATACTGGATGAACAAACCTTTACCGGAAACCATACNATTCAATATCCTTTGATGGATCCTGATGAATATTCNTTTAGAATGATCTACGATCAAAATGGCAATGGAAAATGGGACACCGGTGAATATGCCACCCACCGGCAGCCTGAAAAGGTTGTTTATTACCCAGAGTTGGTTCAGGTAAGAGCCAATTGGGATATGGAGCTAAAATGGCACCTAAAATAAAGTCCCTTGGTTGTCTATTGGCATAGGGATTGGCAAATTGGCATTAAACGTTTTATTTAATTGCTCTGCGAAATAAGCATTGGTTTCAGGAGTAACCAAACTCTCTGGTTGGTGCATAAAAATGTAAATCTCTTTTACGCCATTTTGTGTCCAGTGCTTAAAACGCTTTACCCAATCATCCATTCGTTTATAATCAGACGGATCTAGCGAATAACCTCCNAAGCGAAGAATAAAAAAGTCTGCCGTTAAACGCATATTTACAGCATCTCTTCTCCCTGCCGTATCACTCATACATGTTGCCACTCCCAATTTCTCCATTTCATAAAAAACAGACTCGGCTACTTCATTTCCATCAAACCAGCTCTCGTGCCTGAATTCTAAAGCAACCTTTAAATCGCGCGGTAACCAGTTCAGGTATTCAATAACATTCTCGGCTTGATTAATGGTAAAATTGGGCGGAAGTTGAATAAAGCATGGCCCCAGTTTTTCGCTAAAATTGAAAATCGAGCGCAAAAAGTCTTCACTCATATCTTCGTGGTTCTTAAACCTTCTGCGATGACTAATACTTTGTGGCCATTTGGGACAAAACCGAAAACCTTCCGGAACTTTATCTCTCCATGTGCGAATGGTATTTTCAGGAAAAATACGGTAATGGGTAGCGTTTAATTCAATGGTGTTAAACATCCTTGAAGTAAAATCAAGGTAATCTGTAGATTTTGTTTTGGAAGGGATCCACTTTCCTACCCACTCCTTTCTTCCAAACTGAGTTCCTCCAATGTAAAATTCAGAACGATCTACAGCTGCTAACTTTTGCAGCAATGCTTTTGTTTGAGGATGATCTTCTGGCAATGTAAAATCAACCTCACCAATATCTTCTAGCTTGCCAAATTTCATTTAATCTATTTAAATTAAAGACAATATAAATTTAACTTATACTGTGATTATTTTTATTTCATTGTTTAACANGTAGTTAGTGATTTTTATCACAAAAAAACANNCCCNNCNCAACGTATCTTTGTCTTATCAAAGAAACAATTAATAAACAATAATAATTATGGAAACACAAGAAATTTTAACAATGCCTAGAATAGGAGANCAAGCTCCTGATTTTGAAGCCAACACAACTTTTGGCCCACTTAAATTTTCAGAATACATCAAAGACAGTTGGACAGTATTGTTCTCTCACCCTGCAGATTTTACTCCGGTATGTACTACAGAAATGAGTGGGTTTGCAAAAGAGAAAGCCTTTTTTGATGAGCACAATACAAAGTTAATGGGACTAAGTATTGATTCTATTCACTCTCATATTGCCTGGGTAAACAACGTAAAGAAAAACACAGGTGTTTTATTTGACTTCCCAATTGTTGCAGACATTGACATGAAGGTTTCAAAACTTTACGGAATGCTTCAACCCGGAGAAAGNGAGACTGCNGCTGTTCGTGCGGTATTCTTCATCGACCCATCAGGAAAGATTAGACTTATTATGTATTACCCACTAAATGTAGGGCGAAACATGGATGAGATCAAACGTGTACTCTTAGCTCTTCAAACTTCTGATGAGCACAAAGTGGCCTTACCTTTGGATTGGAGACCTGGTGACAAAGTAATTGTTCCTCCACCAAAAACAGTTGACGAAATGACTGAAAGAGAAGCTAGTGATTATGAAATGGTAGATTTCTACCTCGCTAAAAAATCGCTGTAAACAGCTAACAATACAGTAGAGCATATGGAGGGCAGCTTAACGGTTGCCCTTCATTTTTTTCAATGGGATGAGCAAGCTTTCTAACCCATTCAATTTGATTTCATACATGGTTTGCAACAACATGCCGAGTTTTCCTGCCGGAAATCCTTTTTGATGAAACCACAACAAATAAGGTTCCGGTAAATCACAGATCAAGCGTCCTTTATATTTTCCAAAGGGCATTTTGAACGTAACCAGTTCTTCTAATAGNTTTGGGTTCATGAAAGNTTCGTTTTAAGGTGACGTTTGGTTTTACTTCTGAACCTCCAGGTTAAAGCAACCGCAGATAAGGTTAACCCAATGGCCAAGCCATACCAAATGCCCAATGCTCCTTTTTCCAGTACAATTCCCAGAAAATAACTTATTGGTAAAGCCAATATCCAATAAGCGCAAAAAACAATAATGGTTGGAATTTTCACATCTGTNAACCCGCGTAAAGCACCAAGAGCAACTGCTTGCTGTCCATCNCTTAATTGAAACATTACCGCAACAATTAGCAAAGAAGANGCTATGTTAATCACCTCTGGTTCATCGATATAAAGTTTGGGTAAGAAGTCTTTCCCTACCAAAAACAGTAGGCCAAAGAAAATCATCACAACAATTACCATTCTGAAAGCTACAAAACCAGCTTCTCTTAGGTTTTGATAATCCTTTCTTCCTAACTGATTTCCAACACGAACTGCGGCTGCAGCAGCCATCCCAGTAGCAATCATATANCTAATAGACGCCAGACTAATGCCTATGTTGTGTGCAGCCTGTGCTTCCGGTGAAATCCACCCGGTCATCAGCGCACTAAANGCAAAAGCCCCTACTTCAAAAATCATCTGTAATCCACTGGGAATACCCAAAGACAAAATGCGTTTAAANATNGAAGCAGAAAACGATTTCCATTCAATGGTTTTCCAGTACTGTGCAAATTTGGGCATCCATATCACCACAAAGAACATCCCAAAAAATTGAAACACCCGGGAAAGTAATGTTGCCCAACCTGCACCNGCTAAGCCCAAAGCCGGAAATCCAAAGTTTCCATAAATCAGNAGGTANTTCATTCCTACATTCAACAAATTGGCAATAATTGAAATCACCATTGCTCTTTTGGTATCAGACAAACCTTCTGCAAATTGGCGAAACGAGAAAAACAACAGCAANGGNAACAACGAGGCACTTTGCAATTGTAAATAGGNTTCCGCTTCAAGTGCTACTTCGGGGTTTTGCCCCATATCTGGAAGAAATGCCGTAACCAGTGTAAGAATTCCATACAGCAACAAGGCCATTATGACATTTAGAATTAATGCATGTTTGAGTACATCACTAATACGCTGGTGATTTTTCTCTCCGTCTGCATTGGCAATTAAAGGACTAATTGCAAATGAAAGTCCCATCCCAAAGACCATAACAACAACAAAAATGCTGTTGGCCAACGTAGATGCAGCTAAAGGAATTGTACCTAAACGCCCTACCATAATGCTATCGGCCTGACCAACCATAACTTGGCCAAACTGGCTCAACATCACAGGGTAAGCCAATCTCCAGGTCTTCACATAATGCCACTGTTTCTTCATTTTGCTCATGCGGCCGCAAAAGTAGCTAGAAAAACACCTTAAAATGGTGTTCTAGTTATTATGTATTTTGCCTCTTTCTTTTATTCTATCCTTTAGTATATTAGCAAATCGCTATTGAACTTTTAATCCTGCACACTTGAACATCAATTTCTTGAAGACCCTTTTCACTTTTTTTACCATTACCGTACTCTTTAGCAGTGCAGCTTTTGCTCAAAAATTAAGTGGACACATCTCAAATGACAGTGGAGAAGATCTCCCTTTTGCCTCTATCTATGTAAGAGAAATCAGTTACGGAACTTCTTCAAACGAGAATGGAGACTATAGTATTGAGCTTAAACCCGGTTTATATACCATCGATTTTCAGTTTTTAGGTTATGCCTCTCAAACGAAAATAGTATCCGTTTCCAACCAATCGCTGCGGTTAAACATTACCATGGAAAGTCAGAGTTTGACATTGCGAACCGTTACTGTTTCATCTAAAGACGAGGATCCTTCTTATACTGTAATGCGCAGAGCTATTGCAAAATCTAAATTTCACTTATTACAGCTCGATCAATACTCTGCTCAGGTTTACATTAAAGGAACCGGTAAATTGGATAAAATCCCATGGTTGTTGCGAAGCAGACTCGAAAAAGAAGGCGTTGATACCGGCAAAGTTGTGACTACAGAATCTATCAGTGAAATTTACTATGAACGTCCTAATACATTCAAAGAAAAAGTAATTTCAGTTAGAACTTCTGTTCCTACTGACACTATGGTTTCTCCTAACTCATACATCAACGGAAGTTTTTATCAACCTGAAATTGCAGAATGTATTTCTCCGCTTTCTCCTAGAGCTTTTGCCTATTACAAATTTTATTATCAAGGTAGTTACTTCGAAAATGGTTATAAAATTCACAAAGTGATGGTTATTCCTCGTTCAAAAGGAAGCAATGTTTTTGAAGGAACTATCTACATCCGTGATAAATTCTGGAACATTCACAGTTTGGACTTATCCACCACTGTTGAAGGGTTTGATATCCACATTATACAGTTGTACACTCCTGTAAAAGATGACATTTGGATGCCTGTAAAACTCAATACAGATGTTGGTGGTTCTGTATTTGGGTTTGAAGGAAAGTTCCATTACACAGCTGTTATAAGTAACTACAACATCATCCCTAATTCGGAACTTACTCCTGATATAGAAGTTATCGATGAGAAAGTTGAAGAAGTTCCTGAGGCCGTAAAAGAAAAGAACATTAAAGAAGAACCTGCTGCAGATTTGTTAAAAGAAAAAGACCAACAACTTACACGCAAACAACTGAATAAACTCATTAGGGAATACGAAAAGGCAGAGGAAGAAAAAGAAGAAGAACCAGATGTTGTCTCGAATTACAACTTTGAGATTGACACGAATGCCATGAAAAGCGATAGTATTTACTGGGCCAAGATGCGTCCGGTTCCGCTTACGCAACAAGAAGTGAAAGGTTATGAAATTGCAGACAGCACATTTAAAGCCACTCATTCAGACTCTATAGACAGTACTACCGTTGGAAGAATCACAAGCGGAAAATTAAGCTTGGGTGACTTTATCTTTGGCGACACTTATAAAATTGGAAAGCATGCTTCAATTGATTATAAAGGCTTTTTAAGAGAATTGCGCTACAACACTGTTGAAGGTGTTAACCTTGATTTTGAAAGTGCTTACCGTTGGGAAAATGATTCTGATTTTACATATCGACTCCAACCCAACATACGCTATGGCTTTAGTAGCGAAACGTTTTATGGTAAACTACTGTCTGAAGCTACAATTGGCAAAACAGGTTTTCAAAAAAATGTTCACCTGGAAGGAGGAAAATACATTCATCAGTTTTTAGAAAATTCGATCCACCCGTTTGTCAATTCACTCTACACACTATTACTAGCCAGAAACTACATGAAATTGTATGAGAAAGAATATGTTAAGCTATCCTACTCTCACGAATGGAACTACAAACTAAACATTAATGGTTCTGTTGAATATGCAAACAGAAATGCACTTTACAACACAACAGACTTCACTTTAATGAATCCTTGGGCAGAAGATTTATTGCCCAACAACCCTGAGAATGTAGAGTTACCATTGGTTGCTTTTAACAATGCAAAAGCATTTAAAACATCTTTATCATTAGCCACTAAACCTTGGTTAAAATTCAGGACTCACAACGGGAAAAAAATCCCTATTCAAAACAGTTCTCCAGAACTAAGTATAAAATGGAATGCTGGATGGGACGGTATATTTGAAAGCACCACCAATTTCCAACAATTAGAATTAGGATTTAAGGCAGAATATCAACTTGGAGTACGCGCTAACATTGATTTTGATGCTACCGTTGGAAGCTTCTTATCCAATGAAAATTTAGAATTTGTAGACTTCAAACACTTTCAAGGTGGCAGAACTGAATTTGCACCCTTAAACGTTACTGGTAATTTCAGGCTATTGGAATACTACAACTACAGTACAGCAGATAATTACTTTACTAATTTCACCCACATTAAGTTTAGAAAACTATTGCTTACACAACTCCCTTTAGTGCGCATTAGCGGCATTAAAGAAAATCTGTTTGTCAATTACCTTGCAACAGGACACTCTCCACAATACGCAGAGGTAGGCTATACCATTGATCAGATTTTTCGATTATTTAGACTTGAGTTAGTCCATTCTTTTGAAGATTTTTCTCCGAAAGAGTTTGGCGTCCGCATCGGAATTTCGGCTAATATCATCAACTAACAACAACACCATTAAAGGTTAAAACAAGATCTCTTTTTTATAACCGTTCTTAATTTCATTAATAACGGCCAAGCTGTTTTTTATGCCTCCGAAATAGTTACTTTTGTGCCCCGTTTTAGATTAGGTCAGAACAAACGAACATGGAATACCCGTCTAATATAAGTACTAAGCTTCCTAAAGTGAGCACGACAATTTTTTCTGTCATGTCTGCTTTGGCCAAAGAGCACAATGCCTATAATTTATCACAGGGATTTCCTGATTTTGAAGTATCTCCAAAATTGATTGAACATGTACATGCAGAAATGCGTGCCGGGTTTAACCAATATGCTCCTATGGAAGGTGCTATTGAGCTTCGTGAACAAGTAGCCATAAAAACGGAAAAATTATATGGTGCACACTACAATCCCGAAAAGGAAGTGACCATAACTGCCGGAGGAACTCAGGCTTTATACACTGCTTTTACAGCTACCATTCGCGAAGAAGATGAAGTCATACTCTTTACTCCTGCTTATGATTCTTATGCTCCGGCAATTGAGCTTTGTGGTGGAAAACCCATCTACGTTCCGTTAGAAGCTCCACACTATAAAATTGACTGGAATGAGGTTAAAAAACTGATCAATCGCAGAACACGAATGATCGTAATTAACACGCCTCATAACCCTACAGGAACTATTTTCTCTGCCGATGATATGGCACATTTGGAGAGCATCACTCGCGATAATGATATTATTATTTTAAGCGATGAGGTGTATGAGCATACTGTTTTAGACGGATTTCAACATCAAAGCATTGCTCGTTATCCTAAACTAGCCGAGCGTAGTTTTATAATCGGCTCTTTTGGAAAAACGTTTAATGTAACCGGTTGGAAAGTTGGCTTCTGCTTAGCGCCTACCAATTTGATGCGAGAGTTTAGAAAGGTGCACCAATACATGGTTTTTTCAGTGAATACGCCTATTCAAAGAGCTATTGCAGAATTTCTGAAAGACGAAAACAACTACATTCACATTCCGGATTTATTCCAAGAAAAACGCGATTTTTTCATTCGTGCTTTAAACGGATCTCGTTTTAAGGTAACACCAACGCAGGGCACTTATTTTCAGCTATTGAACTACAGCAATATCTCAGACGAAAAAGACACTGAGTTTGCTAAGCGGTTAACTGTTGAGCATAAAGTAGCTTCTATTCCGGTTTCTGTTTTTTATCATAATCCAACACGCGATCAGGTGTTGCGTTTTTGCTTTGCCAAGCAAGAAGAAACACTAGAGAAAGCAGCAGATATTTTGTGTCGACTTTAAGTTCTTTCTTAGCTTTGAGCTATGGAAGATTTAAGCGTTACTCTTATTCAAACCTCTCTTTTCTGGGAAGATATTGATGCCAATCTCAATCATTTTTCAACCTTGATTAAGAATATCGATATCCCTACTGATTTGATTATTCTTCCTGAAATGTTTTCTACCGGATTTTCAATGGTGCCGGAAAAACTAGCCGAAACAATTGACGGAAAAGCTGTGAATTGGATGAAAGCCACAGCCCGCCAAACAAATGCAGTAATTTGTGGTAGTTTAATTCTGGAAGAAGAAGGAAATTACTATAACCGTTTGGTTTGGATGACTCCTGATGGAAATATGAAAACATATGATAAACGACACCTGTTTTCATTAGCCAAAGAAGAGGAACATTACGAATCCGGTAAAGAAAGGTTGATTGTAACTTTAAAAGGTTGGAGAATTTGTCCTCTAGTATGCTACGATCTCCGTTTCCCCGTGTGGAGCAGNAATAATCACNGTTACGATTTTGCTTTTTACGTAGCCAATTGGCCAGAACGAAGAAACTACCCTTGGAAACAGCTTTTAATTGCACGTGCGATTGAGAATCAAAGCTACATAGCNGGTGTAAACCGAATTGGCGATGATGGAAATGGTGTTAGCCATTCAGGAGACTCTGCACTCATTGACCCTCTAGGNGANGTATTAAGCACACTAGAGCCACATAAAGAAGGAATCGAAACACTTACACTAAAAGCCGATCATTTAGCACGCATTCGCAATAAGTTCANCTTCCTGAATGATCAGGATCAGTTTGAGATTCTTGTAGACTAGTTNCCTTTGGCAACTTTTAGCTTAGGTGCAATCAGTAGNCTAAGCAAACTGATTGATATGGCAATGTAGCCCACAATATCAAAGTTGTGAAACAATTTTTCCGGTCCCACAAANACAATAGATCCACTAATCAATGAAGCTACTCCTGCCGAAAGTTGCTGGATGCTCGACTTAATGCTCATAAAGCTTCCTCGCGTTTTGGGACTAACCACGGCAGTTGTCATTGTTTGCATTGGAATCATCCGGGCATTCATAAAAATGAACATTACNGTTGTTACAATCAATGCCAAGTACATTGGAACTTTACCTAAGTGAGTAAANATCAAGACNGGAATGGCCGATAGGAAAAGAAAAATGGTGAAAATTTTNAGNGCCCCTACTTTATCCGTCAACTTCCCTACATAAGGNCCACTAAAAATTATTGCTCCTCCGCCACACATGTATAAAAGGGCAATATTATCGGCATCAAAACCAATATTACGTTCCATATAAGGAGCAATAAATGGCACCAGCATAAATTGCCCCAAAAGAATAATCATTCCCATTGCTAAGGCCATAATCTGGTTAGAATCAGTAAANACTGACTTTAATACAAAAGCAAGGTTTTCTTTAAATGAAATTTCATTTTCCGAATCCATATGATCTGTCATACTGGGAAAAACAAACACTGTTGTAATAATCAACACAACGCCTATACCTCCCAGCATAATGAACGGAGCATGCCAAAACAACTTACCGGCAAGATAAAGTCCAAAAGGAACACCAATTACCGAAGCTAAAGCAAATGCTGCCGTTACAATACCCATTGCTTTCCCACGNTCTTTAAACGGATATANATCGCTCACAATTGACAAGACCAGTGCTGCAATAATACCCCCAAAAGCACCAGTCAATATTCTTGCTAAAACCAATTGCTCATAACTATTTGCAAATGATACGCTTAATGTNCCTATTACAAAGCCTGTATAGGTNAAAAGCAATGCTTTTTTACGATCAAACCGATCCATGAAAAACGCAGAGAAAAACCCTGATATTCCNGCACTAAATGCATATACCGAAACAATTACCGTAAACTGCTGTGCATTGATATTGAACAGTTCCATAAGGTAATTTCCCAGCGGCATCATAATCATGAAATCTACAATGTGTGTAAAATTCATAGCGGCAACAAGGTATAACAAGAGGGTTCTTTGCTTCATGTAGTGCAATTTTTTTGCAAATGTCGTGATAAAACCCGTGTTCCTACATGAATTTATTCTTATGCTCCAATAATGATTATGAATGGTTGAGCAATTCTNTATAAACAAAAAAGCCACCCATTTGCATGAGTGGCTTTCAACTTTATCTTAAAAATTCTTTCGAATTATTTTTCTGAAGTAAGGCTTGCTTTTAAGAACTCACGGTTCATACGAGCAATGTTTTCTAAAGAAATTCCTTTAGGACATTCAACTTCNCAAGCTCCGGTGTTGGTACAGTTTCCAAAACCTTCCAAATCCATTTGGTGAACCATGTTTAACACACGTTCTTCAGCTTCAACTTTACCTTGTGGCAACAAAGCATATTGAGAAACTTTTGCACCTACGAAAAGCATTGCAGAAGAGTTCTTACATGTTGCAACACAAGCTCCNCAACCAATGCAAGTTGCAGCGTCAAATGCTTTATCTGCATCAGCTTTAGGAACTGGTAATGAGTTCGCATCTTGTGTGTTTCCTGAAGTATTTACAGAAACATATCCACCTGCTTGTTGAATTCGGTCAAATGATGAACGATCTACAACAAGATCTTTAATTACCGGGAATGCTTTTGCTCTAAAAGGCTCAATATAGATGGTATCACCATCGTTGAACATACGCATGTGCAACTGACAAGTAGTAACACCTCTATCAGGCCCGTGAGCCTCACCATTGATGTACATTGAACACATACCGCAAATACCTTCTCTACAGTCATGGTCAAATGCTACAGGATCATCTCCTTTCGCAACCAATTCTTCATTCAAAACATCCATCATCTCAAGGAATGACATGTGTTCTGAAATGTCGCTTACTTTATACTCAACCATACGACCTGCATCGTTTGGTCCATTTTGTCTCCAGATTTTAAGCGTTAAATTCATGATGCTTATTTTTTATAGGGAGTGGATAAGACAACAAGTGTCTTATCCATCTAATCCTCTTATTTATAACTTCTTTGTTTCAATTCAATGTCTTTAAACTCAAGGTCTTCTTTGTGCAGAACAGCTTCAGAAGGCTCACCTTTGTATTCCCAAGCAGAAACGTAAGCGTAATCNTTATCGTTACGTTTAGCTTCTCCTTTTTGTTCGCCATCAAGTTCTACAGACTCTTCTCTAAAGTGACCACCACAAGATTCTTCGCGGTTCAATGCATCTCTAGCGAATAGTTCACCCAATTCTAGGAAATCAGCTACACGACCCGCTTTCTCAAGCTCAGGATTCATTCCTTCTGCTTTTCCTGGAACTTTTACTTCTTTCCAGAATTCTTCGCGAATAGCTTTGATTTCTTCCATGGCTTCTGTTAAGCCTTGGGCATTACGAGCCATACCTACCTTTTCCCACATCACTTTTCCTAAGCGCTTGTGGAAATGGTCTACGGTTTTGGTTCCATTGTTATTGATAAAGAAGTTAATGCGTTCTTTAACACCTTTTTCAGCTTCTTCAAACTCAGGAGATTCTGTTGAGATCGGTCCTGTACGAATATCGTGTGATAAGTAATCGCCAATTGTATATGGCAATACAAAATATCCGTCAGCTAAACCTTGCATCAATGCAGAAGCACCCAAACGGTTAGCACCGTGATCTGAGAAGTTCGCCTCACCAATTGCATAACATCCAGGAATGGTTGTCATCAAATTGTAATCTACCCAAATACCACCCATAGTGTAGTGTGTTGCCGGGTAAATTTTCATTGGTGTTTTGTACGGGTTATCATCCACGATCTTTTCATACATCTGGAATAAGTTACCGTACTTNTTTTCTACCACTTTCTCTCCTAGCTCAAGAATCTTNTCGTGAGAAGGATTTGAAATCCCTTGAATTTGAGCTTGCTCTTTACCGTAACGCTCAATTGCTGATTTAAAGTCAAGGTAAACAGCTTCTCCTGTTTCATTTACACCGTAACCTGCATCACAACGNTCTTTAGCAGCTCTTGAAGCCACATCACGAGGTACAAGGTTACCAAATGCNGGGTAGCGTCTTTCTAAGTAATAATCTCTTTCTTCTTCAGAAAGNTCNGTTGGCTTTTTGCGTCCTTCGCGAATGGCCATNACATCATCCATGTTCTTAGGAACCCAAATACGACCATCNTTACGCAACGATTCAGACATCAANGTCAGTTTCGATTGGTAATCACCTGAACGTGGAATACATGTTGGGTGAATTTGCGTATAACATGGGTTNGCGAAGTATGCTCCTTTTTTGTGGATTTTCCATGCTGCAGTAACGTTAGATCCCATTGCGTTNGTNGAAAGGAAGTAAACGTTTCCGTATCCACCTGANGCAATAACTACTGCGTGAGCACTNTGTCTTTCAATTTCNCCGGTAACCAAGTTACGAGCNATAATNCCACGTGCTTTTCCATCAACNANAACAACGTCTAACATTTCNTGACGGTTGTACATTTGGATTTTACCACGAGCAATCTGACGGTTCATTGCTGAGTAAGCACCCAACAACAACTGCTGACCTGTTTGTCCTTTAGCGTAGAATGTTCTTGATACNAACACCCCACCAAAAGAACGGTTATCTAAAAGACCACCGTATTCACGAGCGAATGGAACACCCTGTGCCACACATTGGTCAATAATATTTGCTGAAACCTCAGCCAAACGATAAACGTTAGCCTCACGTGAACGGTAATCACCACCTTTTACNGTATCGTAAAANAAACGGTAAGTTGAATCACCATCACCTTGNTAGTTTTTAGCTGCGTTNATACCACCNTGAGCAGCAATAGAGTGNGCTCTACGTGGTGAATCTTGGTAAGCAAATGCTTTTACGTTATAACCCAACTCAGCTAANGTAGCAGCAGCTGAACCACCNGCAAGTCCTGTTCCCACAACGATAACATCGATCAAACGTTTGTTTGCCGGGTTAACAAGATTGATTTTATTTTTATGTTTTGTCCACTTATCTGCAATTGGACCTTCGGGTATTTTAGCGTCTAATGTTGACATATCAAACGGAGTTTTATCAGTTCTTAAAGTGAATTAACAAAATGCCAAATTGCAACCAATGCAAATCCGGCTGGTACCAGAATAGAATACCACGTTCCAAATCCTTTTACAAAAGGAGTNTACTTTGGATGACGAGCACCCAACGATTGAAACGCTGATTGAAAACCATGGCTCANGTGAATTCCCAACAACACAAANGCTACAACGTAGATAGCAGTGTAAATGGGTGAACTAAACAACCCTACTACTAATTCGTAGTCTGAATTGTACGGAGCCATATCTCCGAATTTTAATACCCAGAAGTAGTCTTTAAGGTGTAACACCAAAAACANNAAGACAATTACTCCGGTAATGATCATGCTTCTAGAAGCAAAGCTCGAGTTAGCAGCTGCGTTNTTACGCACATACTTTACTGATCGAGCACCAGAATTTTGTTGAGTTAATCGGATTCCCATAATAATGTGAATCAAAAAACCTGCAGCCAAAACATACTGCATAACTTGGATAAAAGGATTNGTCGCCATGAAATGAGAAGCTTCGTTAAAAAGCTCCGGATCTGGCGCCAATGATAAAAGATTGGCAGACAAATGCGTCACCAAAAACACAATGAGAAACAGACCTGTTAGGGCCATCACAAACTTTCTCGCAATTGAAGATTTGATAATTCCTGCTGGAGCGCTCATATTGATTTTATTTGACAATTTCGAATTTGATGAACAAATGTAACATACGTCAACATTTAGGCGAGCTTTACAGCTTATTCAGATTTATTCTAAACAAACCATAGTTATTACTCACTTTTCACAGCATTATGTATAACTAAATGTTCTTTAGATTGTTCATATCACAATGACATTGTCATGTTTATGAAATTGGTCAACTTTGAAGCATTAAACACAAAATAGTTTATGAAGTACAAGCAAATTAACAGCGAGTTATTCGTACACAACCGCCAACGTTTTATTCAACATCTGGCACCCAATTCATTAGCCGTTTTTAACTCAAACGACATCTATCCAACNAGCTCAGANGGAACTCTGCCGTTTAAGCAGCATAGCGATATTTTTCACCTTAGTGGAGTAGATCAGGAAGAAAGTATTTTAGTGCTATTTCCNGATTGNCCNANNGAACATTTACGTGAAGTCCTTTTTGTGATTGAAACCAATGAGCACATTGCNGTTTGGGAAGGAGANAAACTNACAAAAGAAAGNGCTACTGATGTTTCNGGCATTGAAACNGTAATCTGGACCAANAACTTTGANGCTACATTTCGCGAAATGATGGCGATGNCCGATAACGTATACATTAATTTAAACGAACACCTTAGAGCTGGTAGTTCGGTTGAAACCAGAGAAGATCGTTTTGTNAAACAACTCAAAGCAGATTTTCCGGGACATACATACAAGCGTTCCGCGCCTATTATGCACAAAATACGCAGTGTAAAACACCCTATCGAAATTGATTTGATGCAAACGGCTTGTNACATTACTGAAAAGGGNNTNCGCAGATTGCTTTCATTTGTTAAACCNGGTGTTTGGGAACACGANATTGAGGCNGANCTTTATCATGANTTNATCCGCAACCGNGCNAACGGATTTGCCTATGCACCTATTGTTGCCAGTGGAGCAAATGCTTGCGTTTTACATTATGTAGAAAACAACAAAGAATGTAAAGACGGAGATTTAATCTTAATGGATTTTGGGGCAGAATACGCCAATTACGATGCTGACTTAACACGNACAATTCCTGNAAATGGAAAATTTAANGANCGNCAAAGAGCCGTTTATGATGCCGTTTTACGTGTAAAAAATGANGCCAACAANATTCTTCAGCCNGGCATCACTTTAGCCGATTATCACAAAGAAGTGGGTAAAATGATGGAAAGTGAATTGATTGGNTTGAAATTGATCGANCAAACCGACATCAAAAANCAAAANCCTGANTGGCCGGCTTACAAGAAATATTTCATGCACGGAACTTCNCACTACATTGGNNTNGANACGCATGATGTNGGAAGNTGGATTGANCCTATTGAAGAAAATCAGGTTTTCACTATTGAGCCAGGAATTTATATTCAAGAAGAAGGCATTGGAATCCGTATCGAAGACGATTATGTGATCAANCAAGGTGGCAACTTCAACCTGATGCAAAACATCCCAATTGAAGCGGATGAAATTGAAGACTTAATGAACAGCTAATTTTANNTGTTAATATATTGTTGAAAGGGGATTGCAAAGTCCCCTTTCTTTTTTTCTACCATCTACTAATTTCGAAGTGTGAAAAGTGAGTACGCATCATATCACGAAGGAAAAGTGCATTACACGNTTGAAGGCAATGGAAATGCAGTAGTTCTTCTTCATGGTTTTCTTGAATCTGANCAAATGTGGCACAGCTACATTCCCGGTTTAGCCAAAGGAAAAAAGATCATTGCTNTTGATTTGCCAGGACATGGAGAAACTGATTGNTTTGGNTACATCCACTCTATGGANCTNATGGCCGAGGCTGTAAAAACGGTACTAAAAGAGCAAGGAATTCGAAAAGCAACTTTGGTTGGCCACTCTATGGGAGGTTATGTTGCGCTTGCTTTTGCAGAAAAATATCCAGACATGGTTAAAGGCATTTGTATGTTCTTTTCAACTTCTCATGCCGACTCTGATGAGAAAAAACGCAANCGCGATCAAGCCATTAAAATTGTAAAAAAAGACCACAAAGGGTTCATCCGAAAATCGATTCCGTTATTGTTTCGTCCAAAAAACAGAAAGCTTTATAGAGAAGACATTAACACACTGAAAAAAAAGGCACTAAAAACGCCTAAGCAGGGTGTAATTGCTGCTTTAGAAGGTATGAAAACACGCATTGACCGCGAAGTAATTTTACGCTTTGCACCCTATCCTATTCATTANATTATTGGAAAATGGGATCCTGTTTTAGACCATCAAAAACTAATTGCCCAAACCCGACACGGAGAACACATTACTTATACATTGTTTGAAGACATTGGCCATATGGGATTCATCGAAGAATTTNACGGTTGCTTCAAAGACCTCAGAAAATTCATCAACACCTGTAACTAGTCAAATCACTTATTTTTGATCGCGTGAAAGACGCCAACAAAAGGAGCTACCAAAAGCCAACTTAGAAACAAGGTAATCACCATATCGATAACCAANAGNAATGCTTCCCAAACAGTTGTCCCAGCATAGGAAAGAATTTGTCCGGCAACGGGAGTAAAAACAAACAAAACATAATCACCAAAACTTCCCAGATCAGGATAAATATCCATTCTTAATAAGATACCAAAAGCAATNCCNATTAGTAAATAAGGCAAGGCAATAATCATGGCATCATGTAAGATCGGCCACTGCTTTTTATTGATGATTGGATCAAGTATTTTCATTCTTCTTTATTCGGAAACGCATTCCAGCCTTGTGCTGTAATTTCAATTACGTCTCCACCACGTCCNACAAGATTTACGCCACTGTTTTTATCNGTAACATGCCCAATAATACTTACATCTTCAATCAGCTCTATTTGCTCATAATGCTCTGGCGAAACCGTAAACAAGATCTCGTAATCTTCTCCTCCGTTAAGTGCACAAACCATTGGTGCCAATTGAAATTCTTCTGCAGCTGATGAAGTACCAAAGTCAATTGGAATTTTCTCTTCGTATAACTGCACACCACAATCAGAGGCTTTGGCAATNTGTAAAATCTCAGAAGCTAATCCATCAGAAACATCAATCATAGAAGTAGGCACTACTGCTTTTTCACGCAGNGTTTTTGTTANCCAAATNCTNGCTTCTGGCTTTAATTGACGTTCTACAACATAGTCATGCCCTGTCAAATCTGGCTGAACATTAGGATTCTCTTTAAAAACCGCTTTCTCTCGTTCAAGCAATTGCAACCCCATATAAGCAGCTCCTAAATCTCCAGTCACACAAATCAAATCATTCTCTTTTGCACCTGAACGATAAACGACTTTGTCTTTCTCAGCCTCACCGATTACCGTAACACTGATTACTAAACCTGAAGTAGAACTGGTGGTGTCGCCACCCACAAGATCAACATTGTAACGTTCACAAGCTAAATAAATTCCGTTGTACAACTCCTCAACTGCTTCAATAGAAAAACGGTTTGAAAGCGCAATAGAAACCGTAATCTGCTTTGCCGTACCATTCATGGCTACAATGTCAGACACATTTACAGCCACGGCCTTATAACCAAGGTGTTTCAAAGGCATATACATCAAATCGAAATGTACACCTTCAACCAACATATCGGTTGAAACAAGAGTTTGCACATCTCCTTCGTAACGAATTACAGCGGCATCGTCTCCAACACCTTTAACAGAAGAACCATTTTTAATTTCTACCTGTTTAGTAAGGTGATCAATCAATCCAAATTCACCATATTCCGAAAGTTCTGTACGATCTGCGTTTTCAAACATGCTTGCCTATTTTTGTGCAAAATTAGCATTAAATCTACGTTCGGTACGCTATCAAATAGCAATCGGTTTATAATAATGATGATTAGAAAAACACTCCTTTCATTGCTTTGCCTTGTAGCTCCGCTACTCATCACCGCACAAATTATTGACTTTGATGCACTCGCTTCTATGAAAGACACTACGCTTCCCGATTCCATTGTTTTTGANGGATCGGTTTCACTTAGTGCGTCTTTTGAAAAGCAAAAACAGCAGATCAACACTTTTTCAGGAGAAGCNTCTTCAGCCATTCAATACAAACACAACCTCATTATTCCAGTCGTTTCACAAGAGATTATTACCACAGGATCTAGCGAACTTCAAAACACCGGACATTTTAGCATAAAGTACCTCTATGGTTTTCAGAACCGTTTTTTCTATGAACCTTATAGTCAATACCAATGGGATGCTCAACGGGGAATGCAACAACGTTTTTTATACGGTGGAAATATCTGGTTGAATGTAATTCGAGGAGAAAACTTTCAATGGACTTTTGCTGCCGGTTTTTTTAGTGAATATGAAAAGTGGGACTATACGGCAGTAAGTGAAGAAGACCGACCAAATCCCGAACCCGAATTTATTGAAAACACCTTTTTTAAATACAATGCTAAAACCCGTGTAGTTTGGCGATTTAGCAAAAATTCATCGGTAAGCATTGGAGCTTTTGTTCAAGGAAGGCCAGACTTTCCAGAATACTTAAGAATAGCTCCTTATGGCAAGCTTGTTCTCGAGATTCGAAAACACCTCTTTTTCTCAACAGGATTTGAAGGCATCTACGATTACAAACCCATCGTACCTATCGATCATTTTTACTTCACACAAGAAAACACCCTGATTTTCCGATTCTAACGGGCTAGAAAATAACCTTTAATTGGTTTGTTACAATACCTAATTTGTGGTATTTTTGCAGATTAAACACATTCTATTTAGACTAAATCTAAATAGGTTTAAACATCCACGAATCCCTAGTTGTTAAGCACATTATGATAAAAGTTTCAGACAACGCAAAAGAAGAAGTAGCACGCTTAATGGGCGAAGATAAAATTGCCCAAGATGCCTTCATCCGTGTGGGAGTTAAAGGCGGAGGTTGCTCTGGCCTTAGCTACCAAATGGACTTTGATACCAATCTTAACGAAGACGATAAAGTTTTCGAAGATCAGGGNGTAAAAATAGTAGTAGATAAAAAGAGTTTTCTCTACCTCGTTGGCACAACGCTAGATTATGCTGGTGGCCTAAATGGTAAAGGATTTTCATTCATTAATCCGAATGCCAGCCGAACGTGTGGTTGCGGAGAAAGCTTTTCTATTTAACACAATTAGATAATACAAAACAAAGGACTATATGCCTTATACAGAAGCAGATCTGGCCGAAGAGCTGAATAAAGGCGATTACAAATACGGATTCGTTTCCAAGTTCGATACTGACAAGGTTGAAAATGGATTAAACGAGGACATTATTCGTAAAATCTCTGCTAAGAAGGAAGAGCCCGAATGGTTATTGGAATTTCGTTTGAATGCCTACCGTAATTGGCTTAAAATGGAAGAACCAGAATGGGCACATGTGAAGTATGAGAAACCAGATTTTCAAGCCATTTCTTATTTCGCTGCTCCAAAGCCTAAAAAACTCAATAGCTTAGACGAATTAGATCCCGAGCTTAAAAGTATGTATGACCGTTTAGGAATTTCTGTTGAAGAGCAGAAAAAACTAGCCGGTGTTGCAGTTGATATNGTAGTCGATTCTGTTTCNGTACAAACTACATTTAAAGAGAAGCTTTCTGAACTGGGAATCATCTTCTGTTCATTTTCAGAAGCGGTGAAAAACCATCCGGATTTGGTGAAGAAATACATGGGTTCTGTAGTTCCTCCTAATGACAATTTTTACGCAGCTCTTAACGCAGCCGTTTTTACCGATGGTTCATTTTGCTACATTCCAAAAGGTGTAAGATGCCCCATGGAACTTTCGACTTATTTCCGCATCAACGAAGCAGGAACTGGTCAGTTTGAGCGTACCTTAATTGTTGCTGATGAAAATGCATACGTGAGCTACCTTGAAGGTTGTACTGCACCTCAACGCGATGAGAACCAATTGCACGCTGCTGTAGTTGAAATCATTACGCATGATGATGCTGAAGTAAAATATTCAACCGTACAAAACTGGTATCCCGGAGATAAAGACGGAAAAGGCGGAATCTACAACTTCGTAACCAAGCGTGGTTTGTGCGAAGGCGTTCGCTCTAAAATTAGCTGGACTCAGGTTGAAACCGGTTCTGCAGTTACCTGGAAATATCCTTCTTGTGTATTGAAAGGNGATTACTCTGAAGGTGANTTTTATTCTGTTGCAGTAACCAACAATCACCANATGGCNGATACNGGAACCAAAATGATTCACATTGGAAGAAACACCAAATCGTTNATNATTTCAAAAGGAATCTCAGCTGGATTCTCAGAAAACAGCTACCGNGGTTTGGTACAAATGCACAAGAATGCTAAAAACGCCCGTAACTTCTCTCAGTGCGATTCACTGTTGATNGGAGACAAATGCGGAGCGCATACCTTCCCTTACATCGAGGTGAAAAATAAATCGGCTAANGTTGAGCACGAGGCAACAACTTCTAAAATTGGTGAAGACCAGATTTTCTACTGTCAGCAACGTGGAATTGATGAAGANAAAGCCATTAGCTTAATTGTAAATGGTTACGCCAAAGAAGTGCTGAATCAATTGCCNATGGAATTTGCNGTTGAAGCCAGAAAATTATTAGACATAACANTAGANGGTTCAGTAGGNTAATCAANCACTACTTTGTNACCTCCATCACTGCCACCATAAAGTATTAACAAGAAATTTGACAATCAATTCACAGGATATGCTAACAATCAAAAACCTCCACGCAAACATTGACGGAACGGAGATTTTAAAAGGAATAAACCTCGANATCAAGCCCGGAGAAGTGCATGCGATCATGGGACCAAATGGTTCTGGTAAATCTACGCTTGCTTCTGTGTTAGCCGGAAGAGATGATTATGAAGTAACCGAAGGAGAAGTCATCTTTGACGGTAAAGAATTGTTAGACCTTGAGCCNAACGAAAGAGCTGGTGAAGGTTTGTTTCTTGCTTTTCAATACCCGGTTGAAATTCCAGGTGTAAGCAATGTNAACTTNATTAAAACAGCATTGAANAGCNTTCGCGAATACCGCGGAGAAGANCCTATTTCTGGAAAAGACTTTCTGAAAATGATGAAAGAGAAACAGAAGTTGGTAGAATTGGATGGCCGTTTGACAAACCGTTCTCTTAACGAAGGTTTTTCNGGTGGTGAGAAAAAACGCAANGAGATNTTNCACATGGCAATGNTAAATCCAAAATTGGCCATCTTAGATGAAACCGATTCTGGATTGGACATTGATGCATTGCGCATTGTTTCTGAAGGTGTAAACCAATTGCGTAGCGACAAAAATGCATTTCTTGTAATCACACACTACCAACGTTTGTTAGACCATATCGTTCCTGATTTTGTGCACGTATTGTACAAAGGAAAAATTGTAAAAACCGGTCCTAAAGAATTGGCATTAGAGCTTGAAGAAAAAGGATACGACTGGTTAAAAGAAGATGCTATTAACGCATAATTAAAACGCAAAAGTCCGATGAGTAACACATCGAAAAAAGATAAATTCATTGCCCATTTTATGACGCCTTCGATTGCTGACCTTAACAGTGATCAACAATCGATTCGCGAAAAAGCGCTACATGCTTTACAACGTTTGNAATTTCCAACATTGCGCGATGAACGCTGGAAATATACGCGNGTAGCTTCAATCTTAAACGGGCAATATGAAGCCAAAAGAGTTGAATTAAACCACCTTCCNCCACAAGCTAAAGTTGAAGGTTTTGAAGCTAGCACTACGCTGGTTTTTGTAAACGGTTATTTCANCGAAAAACTTTCTGATTTATCAAAAGANTCAGGTGTTGAAGTCAAACCAATGGCCAATGCNCGCTTAGAAGATTTNGANCAATTTCAGCAGTATTATGGTCAATATGTTGATGGCGAAAATGAGATCTTCACAGCATTGAATACAGCTTTTAACATGGATGGCGTTTACATTCACATCAGCCAAAAAGTGAATTTCGAGCAGCCGATTCATATTGTTCACATTACCACTGGCGAAGGTGTAACTTACCAACCTAGAAATCTTTTTGTTGTTGAAGAACAAGCTTCTGCAGAAATCTACCACACTTTGGTAGGTGACCAGCAAGGAGAAGCATTTACAAATGCTGTTTCTGAAGTACTTGTGGGCGAAAATGCGCAATTGAAGTATTTCATCTTCCAAAATTTAGGCGATCAACACCAACACATTCAAACAACTCAAGTATACCAAAATGCGAACAGTACCTTCACTACCGGTACGTTTACATTTGGCGGTAAGTTGATTCGCAACGATCTCAACATTGAAGTTGACGGTGAGAACTGCGAAACACATTTGAATGGCATTTATCATTTGAACGGTAAACAACATGTAGATAACCACACAGTTGTTGATCATAAAAAACCACATTGCAACAGCAATGAGAACTATAAAGGCATCATTAACGAAAATGCTACCGGAGTATTTAACGGTAAAGTTTTCGTCCGTCAGGATGCGCAAAAAACCAACGCATTTCAGTCAAATCAAAACATCTTGATTACAGACAATGCTTCGGTAAATTCTAAGCCAGAGTTAGAAATTTATGCAGACGATGTAAAATGTTCACACGGTTCAACTACCGGAGAATTAGACGATGAAGCATTGTTCTACTTAATGTCTCGTGGATTAAGCAAAACTGCTGCAACACGTTTAATGATTAAAGCATTTACAGCAGAAGCACTAGATATTTTAGAAAACGAAGCCTTCATTGCAAAAATTGAAGCGCTTGTTGAAGATAAATGTGCCTTATTTTAATTGAGTATGAAAGCTGCAACAACATATAACATTGACAAGCTCAGAAAAGATTTCCCTATTCTAGAGCGTGTTGTTAACGGTAAGCCGCTGATTTATTTTGATAACGGAGCATCGTCTCAAAAGCCACAACAGGTTATTGATACTTTGGTGAAGTATTACTCAGGCGAACATGCTAATGTTCACCGTGGTGTACACACTTTAAGCCAACATGCTACCGATAAATATGAGCATACGCGTACGTTGTTGCAACAGTTTTTTAATGCTGAGCACGATTATGAAATGATCTTAACCAAAGGCACTACCGATTCTATCAATTTGGTAGCTAGTGCTTGGGGTCGCGCTTTTTTAAATGAAGGCGATGAAGTGATTATTTCAACGTTAGAACACCATTCTAACATTGTGCCTTGGCAAATGATTTGCAAAGAGCGCAAAGCTGTTCTTAAGGTAATTCCCATCAACGAGAAAGGTGAATTGTTGATGGATGAATACGAACAGTTGCTTTCAGATAAAACCAAAATGGTAGCCGTCAATCACGTTTCTAATTCATTGGGAACTGTGAATCCTGTAAAAGAAATCATTCGCTTAGCTCATCAATACAACGCTTTGGTGTTGTTAGATGGAGCGCAGGCTGTTCCACACATGAAAGTAGATGTGCGTGAATTGGATGTTGACTTTTACTGTGCATCAGCGCACAAAATGTATGGCCCAACCGGAATTGGTTTTCTATACGGAAAAGAAGAATTATTGAATGCCATGCCTCCTTATCAAGGTGGTGGTGATATGATTGATAAAGTAACGTTTGAAAAAACAACGTACAATGACCTTCCCCACAAATTTGAAGCGGGAACGCCTAACATTGCCGATGTAATTGCTTTCGGAACAGCCATTGAATATTTGAATGAAATTGGCATGGATGCCATTGCTGCACACGAAGAAGAAATTCTGGAGTATGCAACAGAACAGATGCGTCAACTAGAAGGAATTCGTTTTGTAGGTGAAGCCGACCAAAAAGCAGGCGTTATTTCATTTTTAGTTGGAGAAAGCCATCCTTACGATGTAGGCGTTTTGCTCGATAAATTAGGCATTGCAGTACGCACCGGACACCATTGTACACAACCTTTAATGGATCGTTACAACATTCCGGGAACTGTTCGCGCTTCTTTTGGTTTGTACACAACAAAAGAAGAAGTAGATCAATTTATCAAAGCATTGCAGCGCATTCAACCCATGTTGAGCTAAATTTGTCATTATGACTATAGAAGAAATCCAAAACGAAATCATTGAAGAGTTCAGCCTTTATGACGACTGGATGGATAAGTACGAATACATCATTGAATTTGGGAAAGAATTGCCCGGTTTAGATGAAAAGTACAAAACAGAAGACAACCTTGTAAAAGGCTGTCAAAGCAAGGTTTGGCTTCATGCCGAAATGCAAGACGACAAATTGCATTTTGAAGCTGATTCGGATGCATTTATTGCCAGAGGAATCATCGGATTATTGATTCGTATTTTATCGGATCAAGATCCTGAAACCATTGCGAAAGCAGACCTTTTTGCCATTGATCAGATCGGATTGAAAGAGCATCTATCCCCTAATAGAGCTAACGGTCTTTCCAACATGATCAAAAAATTAAAGATGTATGCCGTTGCCCATGCAGCAAAGGCTTAGTTAGAAGAATTTATTCAGCGTTACAAAACCAATCAATCATGACAAAAAAAGCGCTAGAAAATACCATAGTAGATGTCTTAAAAACCATTTATGACCCTGAGATTCCGGTTGACATCTATGAGTTGGGTTTGATTTATGAAATCAAGGTAAAAGACAACTTTGATGTTGATGTTTTAATGACACTTACAACTCCAAATTGTCCGGTAGCCGAATCTTTACCACTTGAAGTAGAAGAGAAAATTGAACGCATTGAAGGTGTTGAGAAGGCTAGAGTTACCATCACATTTGATCCTCCCTGGGACAAAGAAATGATGAGTGAAGAAGCACAATTAGAGTTAGGTTTTTTATAATCTTTTCAATCCAACACCGTTATTTGCTTTAATTCCTTTATTTAGTCGGGGATTTCAGTAAATTATTGATAGATGAACGAGGTTGGAATTGACGCAATCCATTTTAGCGTCCCTAAATTAACACTGGCCATAGAAGAGTTGGCCAAACACCGCAATATTGAATACGCAAAGCTGAACAAAGGCTTAGGCTTAACTGAAATGGCCGTTTGCGACATTGATGAAGATGCAGCTACTCTTGCTGCCGAAGCGGTTTATCAACTGATAACAACATTTAATGTCTCTCCTGAAGAAGTTGGTCGTTTGTACATGGGCACCGAAAGTGCCGTAGATTCAGCAAAACCAACGGCTACTTATACATTAGAAATGCTTCAGGAAAAGCTAGGGAAGGAAACTGACCTTAGCCATATGGATGTGGTAGACATGACTTTTGCCTGTATTGGCGGAATTGATGCCTTCCAAAATGCAATGGATTGGGTGCGCGCGCAACCTTCCAGAAAAGCCATTGTGGTAGCTGCTGACAATGCCAAATACGAATTGGGTTCGTCTGGAGAGTATACACAAGGTGCGGGAGCTGTAGCCGTATTAATTACCAGCAACCCAAGATTGGTTGCTTTCGATGGAGAATTTGGTGTTTCTACGCAAAGTGCAGGAGATTTCTTTAAACCGCGTAGGGTTTGGGAAAAATCAGCATTACTTAAGCAGGCTGCAGAGATTTTAGGCGTTTCACTTTCTGAAGAGCAATTGCACGAAAAACTAGAAAACTCAAACGAAGGTTTCTGGTCTACCCAAAATAAATTCATTCAACAATATACCGAATGTCCGGTTTTCGATGGTCCTTATTCTAATGAGTGCTATCAGAACCGCATTATTGAGGCTTTAGATCGTTTTAGCGATAGCACTTCAAAACAACCCAGCAATTGGGATAAACTGATCTTTCACCTTCCATATGCTTTCCAAGGTAGACGTATGTTTACTCCTATCTTCATTGATTGGTACAAGCAAATGGGAAAACTTGGTGAAGTGGCAGAAGCCATTGGAGAAGAAATTCCTGAAACGGATGAAATTCCGATGGATATTGTGAAAAAAGTGAGTAAAACTACGCTTTACAAAGACTTTGTTCACGATAGAATCCGTCAAGGGGAAGTGGCTTCAAGTGTTATTGGAAACATGTACACTGCGTCTATCTTCATGGCTTTATTGAGCCTTTTGAAGACTGCTGAAGAAGAACAAGAAGAACTTAATGGTAAGAAGATTGGATTCTTTGCCTACGGAAGCGGTTCCAAAGCCAAAGCTTTTGAAGGTACTGTTCAACCACAATGGAAAGAACAGTTAACTGGTATCGACTTGTTCAATGCTCTAAAAGCAAGAACTTCTATCGATTTTGAAACGTATGAACAAATCCATCGTGAGGAACGTTCTACACCGGTAGCTCAGGCACAACATTTTAAATTTGAATCGATTGAAAATAACGATCAAATGCCGGGTTATCGCTTGTATAAAACGTTATGAGTCAAAAAGAAACAGGAGAAATAGTAAATCGCGTTCAGCGCAGTGGGGTTGTTACTATTGATTTTGAAGAATGGTACCCACAAAACGAACGCAACTTGGTTGATCTTAAACCTTGGCTGTGGCAAGAAATGGTCTTGAAAGAAAAAGACTTCCGAGAAGCCGTTGAACAACACAACTGGGAACAATACCAAGATCAATACGTGGCTATAAACTGCTCAGCAGATGCTATTATTCCCACATGGGCATACATGCTTATTGCTGATGCTTTAGAGCCTTTTGCCGCTTTCATTTTTGTTGGAACACCAAACGAAATGGAAAAAGCAGTTTTCAGAAAAGTTATCGATGAGAAACTCATTCCTGAAGAACACGAAGACAAGCGTATTGTGATTAAAGGGTGTAGTAAATACCCTATTTCACCTGATGCTTATGCTTTGGTAACGGCAAAGTTGAAACCTTTTGCCAAAACCATAATGTTCGGTGAACCTTGCTCAACAGTACCGATTTACAGGAAAAGAAAAAGTTATTAAATAAGAAAGGGGAGTCGAGTGACTCCCCTTTTCAATTTTCACACCAATGGAATGGTGCTTGCCTAACTAAACTACATTTGCTACGAAGTTCTTTATTACTCAACAACTACTTTTTGAGCAATTTGAAAACCGCCTTGTTTTAAGATCAGTTTGTACGTTCCTTTTTCACGTTTTTTCATATCGAATGAAGTGTGTAAAACACTATCTCCGATAAACTTTTTCTCTTCCAATACTTCTCCACCTTCACTCACCAATTGTAACTCCACCTTTCCTTTTCTTTCTAGCTCAATTTCTGCATCAATGGTTGATTTCTTTTTATTTGAAAATGCGCTAAAAGACTGCACACTATTTTCAGAAGTACCTGTTGAATGCTCTGTTCTGTATTCATACACTTCTACATGAGCTTCATTGGTTTTGTTTTGGCGTAAATCTGCTAACATTTTATCCAACTCTTCCCGTTCCGTTTCATCACCATTACTTCTTATAACAATTGTTTGTGCTTGTGCTATTTTACGCTCTTCATCTGCTAATCCTTCAGTCAATACCCTTTCTATTTTTTTCTCTATTCTCACCTCATTCAGGCTATCCTCATTATTCAACGCTACACCATGTTCCTGAAGATAATCGTTCGCTTCGTCTCCGCTAATTACTTCAATAGAAGCATTATCGTTATCTATGGTTGTAATTGTAACTGTTTTTATACCCTCCTTTTCAGAAACTTCTACTTTCTTTGATTGCGTATTAGATTTCTGAACAGTTGGCTTTCCATTGTCTTGAGCAAATGCCGCTGTGCAGGTTATTACAGCTAAAAATGTTAAGCCAGAAGCAGTGAATAGTGTTGTTGTTTTGGAAAAGATAGAATTCATAGCATCAACAATTAATTTTTTTGATGATCCAAATTTAGCGGCATTCTTGCTGTACAGCTGTTAAACAAATCTCAAAGAGTGTTAAATTCTGTTAAGCACCTAAAACCAAGGACTTAGTAAAATTATTTTTGCCTCGTTACGCATGAAAAAAGAATACATTAAAGTATTAATCAGTACGGTAAGCATCGCTCTTTTAGGGCTTATTGCAGTTCAGATCTACTGGATAGAAAACGCCTTATCGTTACAACAAGATGAGTTTGAACGCAACGTAAAAGATGCTTTAGATCGGGTTGTAAATAAACTGGAAGAGGCAGAAACCGTTGAGCACCTACGCTCTCATGAACAAGGTCAATTTCTGTTTATCGATTCGCTCTCTCAAAATGAATTAAAAAACAGCGATGATTTCGACTCTGTTGTTGATTACATGCTGGTAAAGCAAATTAACCGAGAGGGTGACAATGTAAAAGTAACCATCACCGAAGAAACTCAGGGACAAAAGAAAGTAAAGTCAGTAACCACAAGTGCAGACTTGGTTGACTCACTAAAAGATGATTTTGACATTCGTTTACAATACCAAAAAACAAAAGGAGAAGTCGCTCTTACCCAAAAAGACAATCCTGAAATCTCTGAAGTCTTAAAAAAACGAATCTCTAATAAGCGTGCCTTCGTTGGAGATATTGTTAAGAGCCTTATTGAAGTCAACTTTGAACCTATTGAAGAGCGAATTGAACTGGAAAAACTAGATTCTCTCATTCACCTTGAACTCATTGCAAAAGGCATAGATACCCGCTATGAATATGGCGTCTATGATATTGATGACCGCTTGCACATGGGAAGCTATGGAGGAAATAACTTAGACGAAGAGTCGGGTAAAACATCTCAAGTAAGATTATTTCCAAACGATGTGGTTCAAGACCCTTATTTTCTGAGAATCACCTTTCCACGACAAACTACTTTCTTGTTAAAAAACATTTGGCTGGTACTTACCACCTCTGCCCTGCTCATTATTTCATTGGGACTAATTTTCTATTACTCTGTTAATACGATCATTTATCAAAAGAAGAGTTCAGAAATTAAGAACGATTTTATCAATAACATGACCCACGAATTAAAAACACCTATTTCTACCATTTCATTGGCGTGCGAAGCTTTAAAAGATCCTGACATTGGCAAAAGTCAACTCATGGTCGAGCGCTACATTGGTATGATTAATGATGAAAACAAACGCCTTGGTTTATTGGTAGAAGAAGTGTTGCAAAGTGCTGTTTTTGATAAAGGTGAATTTAAACTAAAGCTTGAGGAACTTGATATAAATGAACTTGTTCACTCTGTAGCAGATAAAATGAGTATTCAGATTCGAGAGCGAAAAGGGGTTATTCACGAAGAAATAAATGCCCAAAAATCGATTGTTAAAGTAGACAAGGTTCATTTTTCGAACGTGTTGAATAACCTAATTGATAATGCCAACAAATACTCTAAAGAATCACCTGAAATTACCATTGAGACCAAGAACATTGATGATTTTATTTTGATCAAAATAAAGGACAAGGGAATTGGAATCTCAAAGGAAAACCAAAAACGCGTGTTTGAGCGTTTGTATAGAGTTCCAACCGGAAACGTTCACGATGTTAAAGGGTTTGGACTCGGATTAAGTTACGTAAAAATAATAGTTGAACGATTAGGCGGAAACATTGAGCTTGAAAGCCAAATCGGAAAAGGAAGTACCTTTAAAATTTATTTACCGCTTCATGAGAAAGTTTAAATTATTGGTGGTTGAAGACGACCCCAACTTAGGAACCATTTTAGCAGAATACTTGCAAGCTAAAGATTTTGATGTTGTACGTTGTGAAGACGGACAGCAAGGGTTTGATGAATTTGCCAAAGGCGACTTTGACCTTTGCATTTTGGATGTAATGATGCCGGTAAAAGATGGTTTTACATTGGCTTCGGAAATCAGAAAAATCAATAAAAAAGTGCCCATCATTTTCCTTACGGCAAAATCAATGAAAGAAGATACGCTAGAAGGGTTTAAGCGCGGTGGAGACGATTATGTCACCAAGCCTTTTTCGATGGAAGAATTATTGATGCGCATCAATGCTATTTTGCGCAGAACTAATGAATCTGAATTGATGGAAGCCGAAATCCAATCGTACAGAATTGGAGCTTTTGAATTTGACCATCACCAACAGGTATTAACCATTAAAGAAACCACTAAAAAACTTACTTCAAAAGAAAACCAGCTTTTAAAGTTACTGGTGCAGAACAAGAACGACATTTTGGAACGCAGCTTTGCACTTAAAGCCATTTGGGGAGACGATAGTTATTTCAACTCCAGAAGTATGGATGTCTACATTGCTAAAATCAGAAAGTACTTGAAAGAAGATCCTAGCATAGAAATTATTAACGTGCATGGTCGTGGTTTTAAGCTCATTGACCAAAACAAAAGCTAAACGAAGACGTTTGATTGATAAAACCTTATCTCTAAATCTATTCGTTATGAAAAAATTTATCGCCTTATTTATTTTGTTCGTATCCGGTAGTGCTATTTATGCACAATCACCTTTCGACTTAGGAGTTAAAGCCGGTGGAAATTATTCTGTTTTCTATTCTGATGCCGATGGATTTTCATCCAATGGAAATGTGAGCTATACTGGTGGTGTATTTGCCCGTTTAAGAGCAAAAAGGCTTAGTGCACAAGCAGAAATACTCTATGTGGGTGTTAACGGAAAAGGAAAATATGAAATCGAAGGTCAAGAATTTGAGGCCGATTTTGTATTCAGCAACTTAGACTTACCTCTCATGGTAGGCTATAAGTTTATTGATGCTAAAGTTTTGAAATTCCGATTAAACGGGGGCGTTATCCAATCGTTTAACCTTACTCAAGGTGGCGATTTAGTTGGTGATGATTTTGAAGATGGCTATACCAATGTAGCTTTGGGGGTATCGGCAGATATACCACTTCTAGTTTTTGACGTGCGTTACCAACATCCGCTAGGTGAATTCTACGATGAAATCCAAGCAGGACTGATTACGTTAACTGTTGGTGTGAAATTCTTTTAAAGAACAATCTTATATATATTGAAAAGCCCAAATAATTCAATCGAGCTGTTTGGGCTTTGCTGATCTGGAACTTAAAGCGTAACACAACACACTCTACCCAAGATTTTACAATTGACGCTGAAGGTATTAACTATTATTAGAAAAGACCTCCCTCATTATTTTATTATTGCCTGTTTCACTTTTTAGACCGTATCATTACCCAGCCACCAATAAAAAATAAAAACCTAAGAATAATGTTGAGGCTCTATGCCCAACATATCTGATTGAATAAGGTCATCGCTTAAAACCAAAAAAGCCCCACATATGTAGGACTTCGAAACATTTTTTAAGCCTAAGCAGTCAGAATAAATACAGACAACCTCATCCTTGGTCAAATATGCTTTTATACGACCCCATCTACTCTTTAATGTAAAAAGATCTTGGTTGAATCAACTCTCCTTGATTATAGTACTCTATCTTTATTAGCTTACCGTCACTATCAAAGAAATGCCATACCAGATCTTTATGCCAACACAAAGGCATATCTACATAAATAGCTACCGGATC
>PAJI01000028.1 GCA_002705995.1 Crocinitomicaceae bacterium
TATGTAAGTATGAAGCAGATATAGGAAAGTGGAAAATCAATAAAAAGACTTGTTTTTTAGCTTAGTTCTATGTTAGCAAATCGTTTTTAATCATTTCTTTTAAAAATCCATTTAACACTAGATTCATCCTTTGGTTTTGAATCTGTACAAGACTCTCCTTCACAAAATCCAAGTTGCCAGTGTGAATTTAGTCTAACATAGTATCCCCAGCCAGGGATTTTATTTACTGAATTTTGTAATTCAATTGGTAATTCATTCCATTTTGTTCCAACATGAAAGCCTTCAGGGGTTCTAAAGCTACTGTCTTCGGTGGACCAAAGAGTGGTATCACCAGACTTGTTAAGAACAATTGTAAAATCACAACTATACAATTCAATATCCAATGATGGCTCCATATTGCTACTGGAAGTCATAAGCATTTTGCCAATAAACTCTTCACTATTTACTGTGTCCTTTTTAACGCCTTCTGTCAAACCTTCATCCCGATCAACTTTATTGGATGAAGAACCACATGAAGAAAAGAAAAAGGCGGTAATCAGAATACTTATTAATTTTTCCATTTCAATGTTTGCTAACGGTTTGCATACGGCTTGTGGCGGTTTCGAGGCACTTTCCTGTCCACTGAGACCAAACCTGGCTACAGAGCGAAAATCTTGCAGGCAGCTGTTCTCCCGCCATAAGCTATATACCATGTTGTGGTTAGTTTTTATTTCTTTTATTCAATATTGATTGATAATATTTCACCCTATCCATTTTATCCCATAAAGTATATATTTCTACAACCCTTTCTAATTCATTATCAGTAATTTCATCTTCCGTCTTTTTTAGAATTTCAGAGATAGTTTTATTCTCTAAATTCTGATTTCGAATTTTTCTTCTACACTCAAGACAATTGTTCGGCTCAGCGTTGATTGGTAGTTTGTATGATTCGTACCAAATTTTCTTTTCTTCTTTTTTAAACAGAAATTCTTTTCTGCACGAAGAACATTTCAATTCTGTGTCAGAATATGCTAAATGAGGAGTCCAAGGTGTTTCTTGTAGTCCTGGACTTGCCAAGATTGCTTTCTTAGATTCTAAACAATTGTCACATGCCCATTCAAATTCTGAGTCAATAAAACTTTCATATGTATATTGGTCAAGCTTCAATTCCTTATAATGCTTAAATTCTTGTCTTTCGATTTTTTCAAGAATTGATATGCATGTTTTTATCTCTGTTCGATATTTATCTGTCAAACAGCATGGACATTTAGCAAACTTTGTCTTAGATCTTTTCACTTCCTTTAATTATCCCCTGTTAAAGTTGTTGATTTGTTATTGTGTTGATAATGATGTGTTTGTGTTCGTTTCAAAACTAACACATTCCTAGTTTAAAAATTGAGGAAAAATCCCTGTTTCTATGAAAAATAGCTGAGTTCGGCTATAGGAATTGAGCATCATTCGGAGCTTTTACTACGTAGGTTGATCGGAGCCGTGTCACACTGAGTTTATCGAAGTGAAACCGAAGTATCAAAGAGTAAACGAATCCATTTGAACCGCTGTCCATGTTTCTATGCAGATTCGTCTCTCAGCTGCTCAATAGGATAGGCGGATCTTATGATTTGGGCTCAAACCTTTTAGGTTTTTAAAACCTGAAAGGTTTAGCTTCTGCAAGTCCACACTTCGATACAAGCTCGTTCCTCGCTTACTCAGTGTGACAGGCGTTTTTTTCTTTGTCCTTTTACCTTGATGCAAAAGGACGAAAAAATCAAGTTGATTCGAAGGTGATTTTCTCCGCTCTGCTTCGAAACCGGAGGATTCGCTGAGCCTACATGCTATGATTCTGGCGAATCGCAATTACGGCTGCTCACCTCACTATCACTGGCCGAATCAACGGGGTGTACGTAGAGTGTTTATCTATGTTGAGAAAATTTTGTTTCGCTCTATGTTTATCGTAGTGTCATCCTGAGTTTTACACGTTTGCTGAGCGGAGCCGAAGTAAAGTGTAAAGTATCGAAGGAGACACGAATCCTTTTCAACCTTTGTCTATGTTTCGATACAGCTTCGTACCTCAGCCACTCAATAGGACAGGCTGGCTTTGGATTTGGGCTCAAACCTGAAAGGTTAAGTTCCTACCCGTTCACACTTCGATACGAGCTCGTGCCTCACTCACTCCGTGTGACAGGCAAGCCTTTGAGGTTACCACAAAAAAAATGCAGCGAAAAGATTCGCTGCACAACTCAAATTCTTGAAATAAAAAGAGCAAAGGAAAGCCGGTGGTTCGTGATCTATCGTTAAACCGTGATAAGCGTTTTTAACGCCACTGAAAGGTCTGTGATTTCGGTTTTGGTAGGGTGGATGTCGAGTTCCAATAATTTGCGGGCATTGAGGTGATCGGCTGGTTTGTTCAACGAGTCTACACCAATGAGTTTGCCGGCTTTGTAATAGTAAATCGAGAACTTGCCGCTATCGGGTTCACCACGTACCACATATTCGTCATAACCAATGGAAATGCCAGCCATTTGCAGTTTCAAATGGTATTGATACGTCCAGAACCAAGGCACAGCATGGTAAGCTGTCGGATTCCCCAAAATATGGTGCACAGCTGTTTTGGCTTGATCTACCGCATTTTGCACAGATTCTAACCGTAGATTTTTCCCCGCATACGGATTGTAATGGTTGGCTACATCGCCAATGGCATAGACATTTGGAATGTTGGTTTGCTGAAATTCGTTGACCGTAATGCCATTATCGCAAGCGATGCCCGCAGCTTCGGCCAATTGCGTTTCAGGAATCACACCAATTCCAGCCAAAATAAGATCGGCTTGAAGTGTTGATCCGTCTGATAAATGCACGGTTCCAGCAGCGTCAATTCCCGTTACACCTGCGTTTAAATGCACCTGTACGCCTTTTTCCAGATGAGTCTCGTAAAACACATTAGAAATCACTTCGGGCAATACGCGCTCCATCAAACGACTTTGTGCTTCAATTACGGTAACGGTTTTGCCTTTTTCTACCGACAAAGCAGCCAATTCCAATCCAATGAATCCACCACCAATGATGACTACATTTTGCGCTTCCTGCAATTGCAGGTCAATCCATTTGGCATCGCTTAAGGTGCGGAGGTAATACACGTTTTCGGGTTCCTGACCGTTAAAGCGCAATTTGCGGTTGGCAGCTCCGGTAGCNAAAATCAAATGCGAATAGCCAATGGTGGTTCCGTCTGCCGTAACCACTACTTGTTGTTGAGCATCGATGGCTGTTACTTTTACACCCAACAGCAGTTGAATGGTGTTGTTGGCGTAATACTGCTCAGAGCGGAACAAAATAGCCGCTTCGGTTTGCTTGCCTTGTAAATAGCCTTTGGAAAGCGGTGGTTTCTGATAGGGCAATTCGCGCTCTTCCGAGATCAAAACGATTTCGCCTTGGAAGCCTTCATCGCGCAGTGAAGCTGCCGCCTGAATGCCACCGTGACCGGCTCCTATGATGACAACTTTTTCCATGTTTATTGTTCTTCGGGTACAGTTACAGTAATTCCATCCAATTCGTTGGTAATGCGCACCTGACAACCCAAACGGCTGTTGGCTTTTACTTCTGCCGTAGCGCCTTCCAACATTTCTTCTTCTTCTTCTTCCATAGCAGGAAGTTTATCGAGGAAACTCTCGTCTACATATACGTGACACGTAGCGCACATGCACGATCCGCCACATTCGGCCACAATGCCTTTTACGTCATTTTGAATGGCACCTTCCATAATGGTTGCGCCCAATGGCAATTCAATGTTGTGGGTAGTTCCGTCTGTTTCGATGTATGTAATGTTTGGCATAATTTCTTGCGTATTGATTGATTAAATAAATTGTTTTCCTCCGTCTACAACGATGGTTTGTCCGGTTACAAAATCGGCTTGTGCAGAAGCCAGGTAAAGGGCTGTTCCTACAATGTCTTCGGCCGAAGACGGACGTTTAATGGCTCCGCGATTTACACCGTATTCTTTGGCGTTGTCCATTAAATCGAGGCTGGCTTGCGTTAACGTAAATCCGGGAGCAATGGCATTTACATTGATGTTGAAATCGCCCAGTTCTTTCGCAGCGCTACGCGTAAATCCGATAACGGAACCTTTTGAAGCCACGTAATGCGACCAATTGGGCGATCCGCTCATGAAGGTAGCAGAGGCAATGTTGACGATCTTTCCGGCATTCTTTTCCATCATAACCGGAGCAACAGCTTTGCACACCATCCACAAGCCTTTTACATTTACATTCATCACCAAATCCCATTCTTTTTCGGTGATTTCGTAAAACGGCTTGCGTTCCAATCCAGCATAAACCGCAGCATTGTTTACCAACACGTCTATGGTTCCCAGTTGATCGGTAATGATTTTGGTCATTTGCTGCACCGATGCTTCATTGGTGATGTCTACTTCCACAGCAAAGGCATTGTCCAGCTCCTGAGCCGTTTCAATGGCGCCTTTCATGTTCTTGTCGCACACGGCTACTTTAGCTCCTGCTTCAGAAAAGGCCTTGGCAAATGCTTTTCCCAATCCTCCGGCAGCACCGGTAACAACTACAACTTTATCTTTCATGTTCTTCATTGCTTTACAAGTGTTGGCAGGTAGTGTGGAAGGGCTTCCTGTGCTCTTACGATCTCCATAAAAGCGTGTGCCATTACGGTACTTTCAGGCAAGAGTAAATGCATGATAGAATTGCCCATAATGATGTCGATTACACCCAGTGGAGTTACATCGTACCATTGGCAAATGATGCTGTTGGCATGAGGGGTAAAGCGCCAAAGCTTGTCGGCATCT
Source organism: Crocinitomicaceae bacterium (assembly GCA_002705995.1). GTDB lineage: Bacteria > Bacteroidota > Bacteroidia > Flavobacteriales_G > Salibacteraceae. Next base: position 4,781 of record PAJI01000028.1, read on the forward strand.
TTCACTACGGCATCGTTGATGTTTTTTGCTTCAAGAGTGCTGTCGTGTCCGTCTATAATATCAGCTACTTGTTCAATAATGGCAGCATCATAACCCATACGGGCAAGCTCTTTGCGTGCAATTTTTGCCCCTTCTTTTTCGTGTTGAATGAGGAGTTCGGGGTATTTCTTTTTGACTCCGAACGATTCCATCAATTTATCTTGTGGTACAGATTTCCATCCGGTATCGTGTAACAATATGGCGGGTAAAACCACTTCCGGATCAGCTTCGGGATGCAATTCCAACAGGCGTTGCGCCAAATGGTAAGCCACTACGGTGTGTTCATCGTTGTTGCGCACATCGAGGTGTGGCCGGGCGATTTTCCATATTTTTTCATCTTTTTCGCGAAACATCAGTAACTGAAATAAATGGTTTTTAATTCGGTAAATGATTCAATGCCGTAACGGCCTTTTTCGCGTCCGATGCCACTTTGTTTTACGCCTCCAAAAGGCACATCGTGGTAAGAACGCTGAATGTTGTTGATCCACACAGAACCGGCTTCCAGCTCTTCGGCAATGCGCAATCCTTGTCCTAATTCTCCGGCAAAGACATAAGCTGCTAATCCGTATTCCGAATCGTTGGCCAATTCGATGGCTTCGTCAATGGTTTCAAATGCCATCACTCCGGCAACCGGACCAAACGTTTCGTTTTTCATCACTTCCATGTTGTGGTTGGCATCGGCAATGATGGTGGGAGGGAAGAACCATCCTTTGGCATAATCGCCATCAGTAAGGCGTTCTCCACCAATTTTGATGTTGGCACCTTTGGTTTTAGCATCGGCTGTTTGGTCTTCGCTGGTTTGGTAGATCTTTTGGTTGATCATTGGTCCCATATCGCTATCGCTAAACGGATCGCCTACTTTGAGTTGAGCGGTGTGTTGCGTTAAACGTTCTACCACTTCGTTGTAAATGGAAGCGTGCGCATAAACTCTGCTTACGCGGTAGCAAAACTGTCCGCTGTTGGCAAATGTGTGTTTTACAATGGCAGGAATAGCAACCTCCAAATCGGCATCTTCACAAACAATAACGGGTGATTGTCCGCCCAATTCCAGAGTAATGCGTTTGTTGTGTTGTGCGGCCAACATGCCAATGTGTTTTCCGGTAGAGGTTCCTCCGGTAAAGGCAATTTTAGCCGTGTAAGGATGTGTCACCAATGCATCGCCTATGTCTCTTCCGCGTCCGGTAATGACGTTAAACACGCCTTCGGGATAACCGGCTTGTGTAAACAATTCGGCAATCATAAGCGTAGAGAGGGGCGTATCGTCTGATGGTTTGGCTACAATGGTACATCCTACAATAAGCGCTGCACCTAACTTCATGGTCAACAGGGCAATGGGGTAGTTGAACGATGTAATGGACAAGACTACTCCAATGGGATCGCGCACAATCATGGCTTTTTCGCCTTTGATGTTGTGCATGGGAATTTCACCTTTCAGGCGAAGGCCTTCTTCGGCATAATAATCGGTAAGGTCTGCACCGCGGTTAATTTCGCGAATGCAAGCGGCTAATGGTCTTCCCAATTCGGTGGCCAATGTTTTGCCAATTGCTTCGGAATTGTCGCGCATTAGTTGTGCGGCTTTGTGCTGCAATTTGGCACGCTCGGCTGTGGGAACTTTTTTCCAGCTTTTAAAGGCTTTTTGTGCGGCTTCCATCACCACTTCAACGTCTTGTGTATTGCTACGCGCCATGGTTTCAAAAGCTGCTCCCGTTACTGGATTGATCACGTCTGCATATTCTCCTGAAAGGGGAGCTGTCCATTTTCCGTTGATAAAATTTTCCATATGCTTTTACAGGATATCAGTGCAAAGTGTTGTGCGGGTTTCTGCTAAATCGGCTGTTGCCATTTCTTTTGATTCGGGCAGGTCGAGTAAGGGAATGATGTCGGTTTCCAAGCGGTTGCAATAGGTAGAGGGCGTTTGCTTGAACCAGTCGCAGGCTACACTTACTCCGGTTACGGTAAAGCGCCAGAGTTTATCGGCATCGCGCACAATTTTGTCTTCTAATGAGCGGGCAAAATCGCGGGTATCGTGTCCGTCAATGATGTAGCATACTTTCTCAATAAATTCCTCGTCATAGCCCAGTTCTTTGAGCACTTCGGCTCCCAGGCGCATTCCTTCTGACTCGTGCAAATAGCGCACGTCACTTTTCATGAAGTTTTTACTTTGGAATCCTTTTTTGAAAATGTCGTCTTCGTCTATCGAATACCATCCGATGTCGTGCAGAATAATGGCAGCACCCACCACGTCTTTGTCGGCTTCGGGATAGCTTTCGGTCAGCTTCATGGCGTAGCTGTAGGAGATGGGAATGTGCACATCGTTTTTGCGCACACGCATGTATTTTTCAGCACCTTTTAGTATATCACTATGGGGTATCATGTATTTTCTTTTTTGTTGATTGATTGGGAAAAGAAAAGCAGGAAGGCAGGTGAGTACCTTCCTGCAGGGCTTGTTGATTATGGTTTATAAATCGTTATGCAACTTCGAGTATTTCTACTGCTCCGTTAGATCCATCTACCCTGATTTTGTCTCCGGTTTTGATGGATGTACTGGCAGAGCCTGTTCCGGTTACTGCAGGTAAACCATACTCGCGACATACGATGGCAGCGTGTGACATCATACCGCCAATATCGGTTACGGTAGCTTTAATTTTTCCGAATACAGGTCCCCAACTTGGTGCAGTTACACGGGTTACGAGAATTTCTCCTTCTTGCAATGTGCTTAACTCATCGGCACTGTTGATCACACGCGCTAAGCCTTCCACTGTACCGGGCGAAGCGGCCATCCCTTTCAGTTTGTCTGAAGTTTCGCCACTGTTTAACCAGCTTTCTACGCTTTCAGAAGTGATGCCGTAAAGCATTAAGGTAAACGGCTCTGTAATGACTTCCGGTGGCTTGTTGAAGGCCGGTTTTGGTGCTACTGAAGATAATGCGTCTACTATTTTCTTTCTGCGTGCTACTTCGTTCGGAATGTAATCGGGTCCGATGGCAGGAACGCCCATGGCCCAACCTCTTCCGTAATCGAACAACAGTTGTAAGATTTCTTCTCTGCGGAAGTAGAACAGGTCGCCAATTTCTTCGATGAATCCGGCTTTAACGAATACGCTGCTCAATTCGCGCATTTTGCGCCAGAAAACGCCCATTGACCAATGTTCTATGTAGAAGTTGTGGTTTTCTACGTAAGGGAATACCACTCTAGCTAAACCTAATTTTCCGTCAAAGGCTTCTTGTGCTTCAGCACTAGAAATAGAATCGCGGTATTCTTCTGTAATGCGCTCTCTTTCGGCTGCAATTTCTTCTACCGGACGATCAATGTTTTTTCCTTCTAAAAGTGCTTTTACATAGTCTTTGATGTAGTCAAATGGTATGTCTAAGTGCTCGATCCAGTATTTGTCGGAAGAGTAGAATCCGTTTCCAGAGGTGAAGTTAAACCAAGGGTCTTGCGCTTCTTTCCAAGCGGCTAACCATACTTTGCCGGCTTCTGAGTTTTCCATTTCGCTTAAAGCGGCATTGACATCGTTGTTGATTACAACATCTGTAAGTTCTTTTTCAACAGCGAGTTTGGCCAGTTTTCTCAATTCTTCATCCGGACGGAACAAGTCTACTTCTACACCTTGTACCATTTTAGCAATGGATAGATCAGGAATTCCGGGGAAGGTTTCTTTACAGAATCCGAAGAAATCGAGGTAAGCGGCATAGCCCAAGTTCAGGAACTCAAAGTGGTACATCCACACCTTGTAACACAAGTCGATAAGCTTGTTGTAATCGTGAATCATGTGGTAGGTTGGATCTAATCCGATTCCGTCTTTTACCCACTGCATGTCAATCACTTCAGGAAGTTCTTCAAACGTGATGGCTTCCATTTCGTCAATCACACCTTTTACTTTTTTGTGCCAGTTGTCGAGCAGGTTGTCCCAATTCTGAAAGTAGAAACCGGCACGCTCCATAAACTGGGGAACGCGGTCTGCAATTAATTCAGGGTCAACAGCAACCGGACTCATGTAACAGTATCCGTTGTGGAACTTAAAGTCGATGCCATTTGCAGGTGGAATTAACCATTGGCGGGTATTGTATTGGCTCAGGCATTTTACAGCAAATTCAACGGCAGTAGCATCAAATGGCTTAAAAACGTGAGGCCAGTGTTGCGAATCGCAATAGAAAAATTTGTTTTCCTCTGTGTCTTTCAGGTTGTCCTGAAAAACCATGTAGTAAGGATAGAGGTCTTGCCAGCCTTCGGCACCTTCTGGCGCCTTATGGTCATAAGGGCTGATAAATTTAGATTGTGATGACATAACTTTTTGATTTAATGATTGTAACAGCAGATGGTTGGTGACCCGGGATTAAGATTTTTTGCTGCTGATAGGGTTCATCAGCGTATTGATAATGCTGTCCATTCCGGTTTTTACGGTAGATCCGTTTGAGGCAGCTTGTTTTTGCGACCAAACGGTTTCCGGACGACTTTGCAGTAGTGTAAAGTTTTCTCCTTCAGGAAGGTCGGCATCGAGTGCCCACTCAATATCCTGCGGACATTTGTAGTGTTTTTCAATTACTTTGGCCATTTTACAGATGGCGATGACTTCATCTTCGGTGAGTGAAGGCTCTGTAGCTCTTTCGCCTGTAATTTCGCGGGTAACCACGCATTTGTTGGCTGGATCCGGAACGTGCTCAATGTGCTTGTTCTGAATGTTCGCATTCAACACGTTCAACATGATTTTATCGATAAGGAAATTGTCTGGCGTTACTTCACCTGAAACTACGGCTTCGCCCAATCCCCAAGAGGCATCAATAACAATTTTAGAACGGTCGCCATTCAGCGGATTCAAGGTCATGGCTACACCGGCAGTTCTGGCATTGACCATTTTTTGCACTACCACGCTCATCAAGACTTCTTCTTCCGGAATGTTTTGATTTTTGCGGTAATTGATGGCTCTTGATGTGTATAAACTGGCCCAACATTTCTTAACGTTCAGCAACAATTCTTCTTCGCCAACTATCCATAAATAGGTGTCTTGTTGTCCGGCAAAACTAGCATCCGGAAGGTCTTCGGCTGTTGCACTTGAACGCACCGCTACAGGAAGGTCTTTTTCCATTCCGGCCATCAGGCACAATTCGCGGTAATAGGCTAAGATGTTTTCTTCTATTTCCTTTGGAAAAGGTTTATCCATCAACAGATCGCGAATTTCTTTGGAGCTGGCGTCCAGATGGTCTACATCCACACATTCAATGCAATTCACTTTATCGACAACGGCTTTGGTTAATCCCGATTCGTTCATGAAAGCTTCAAAGGCATGTGTGGTAACGCAGAAGCCAAAAGGAACCGGTAAATCTGCAGCACTCATGCTGGCCAAGCTGGCGCCTTTACCACCCAATAGTTCGTACTCTTCGGGCTTCGCTTCTTTGAAAAATAATGTATAGTTCATAAGGTTTGTATTGATTGATCGTATTCAGTTTTACCATTCTACTTCCAGTGCGTTAGGGGCTCTGAATGAAGTGTTTGGGGCAAAAGTGAATTCCTGATTTTCTTTTAATCTTAAGTTAGGGATGGCTTTGGTTAACTCTTCCAAGACTACTTTGAATTCGAGTTTAGCAAGGGGAGAACCCAGGCAGAAGTGAATACCAAAACCAAAGGAAAGGTGTTCTCTGGCGTTTTTGCGTTCAATGTTGAAGCTGTCTCCGCCTTCGAAGTTTTCGTCATCGCGGTTGGCCGATCCCATTATTAAAAGGATGTTTGATCCTTCTGGAATTTCAACACCGCCAATTACGCTGTCTTGCGTTGAGCGTCTTCTCCACGATACAATAGAAGGGGAGTAGCGCAATACTTCTTCAATGGCATTGGGAATCATTTCCGGATGTGCTTTAATGGCTTCCCAAGCTTCTGGGTGCAAGAGCAATTCGCGTATTCCATTTCCCATTAAAGAGGTGGTTGTTTCGTGTCCGGCAAACAATTGACTGTAGCAAATCGCAGCAATTTCACGGTCGGTCATTTCGTGGCCTTCTTGCTGTAGTTTTACCAAATCTCCGGGTAAATCGTCAGAATAGTTTTCGTGTCTTTTGGTCACCAATTCCTGGCAGTAATTCCAGTAGCGTACCATGTTTTCGGCATGTACTACCTGATCGTCTTCCGAAAGGTTTCCCCAAGTCATTAGCATGCGGCTTTCTGCCCAGCTTTTTACCTGTTTTACATCTTCTTTGGGAACACCCAACAACATAAAGATGACGTATGCTGGTAAGTCGTAAGTCAATTGTTTCACCAATTCAGCCTGACCGTCATTTTTAAAGGCGTCAATCATTTCAATGGCCAGTTCGCGAATGCGTGGTTCTAGCTTTTTGATGCGCGCCAAATTGAAGGCCATGCTTACAATACGTCTAATACGGGTATGGTCTGGTGGAATTCTTCCCGACAATCCTGAAAGGCCCACCAATCCCTGATCTTCCATCAGTTTTTTGGCTTTGGGCGCAATGGGTTTAAAAGGAGATTGTGCGTTTTCGGAGGTAAAGGTTTTCCAGTCTTTGAAGACTTCTTTTACATCGTCATATTTGGTGACTACATAGTAGCCTAATTCTTCGCTGAAAAATACCGGTTGCTCTTCTCTTGATTTTTTATAGAAGGGAAACGGGTTGGTTAAATCGAACGGTTCAAACTCGTCACTTATCGCATGGTGAAATGGGCATCCACTTGTTTTCATAATTGATCCTGTTTTCATTGTGAAATCGAGCACAATCTAGAACATGAATCTTTGGTTTTTCTTTGGTTTTAGGCATAAGAGCGAATTTTTTCGGAAATTATCCTATAAAGTGCTCTTATTTCGGGGGATGGAGCTCCGATGTTGAATTTGTTGATGGCCTTGATGTATATATTGTACTGCCGGTGGATGGCATCGTAACGCTCTGCTTTCTCTAATGTTAGGAGCTTTTCCTTAATTGCGGGAACGCTAATGGCATCTTCTGCCAACACCTTATCGGCATAACTAATGGCTTTGGAAAGGTTGCCTTCTGATCGGTTGATTTGTGCGAGGCTGCAAAACAGTTTGTGGTGCATGCTTTTGAACCATTGGCGCTTGCTCCAGCACCAATCGTGTTCAAGGTTTTCGATGTATTTCATCGGAATGTCTTGAAACATATCACCGGTATAAAGGCGTTCGGCCGATTCGTAACAGATCTTGGCTTGTTTTACATTTCCTTCTTTAAGGTGTGCATTGCCTTTGAAACACAATTCGCGAAACATGGGAAGGTCGATCCAGCTGTCGTGTGGTAGTTTAAGGTAGTAGGTAGAACTTTGGTTCACGATGAAGGATGAGTTCTTCCCGGCATTTTTGTCTCCGTTTTCTAACACGATGCGCAAATAACGAATGGTGTGGTACAAACGGTTTAACGCCTGATCGGTATCCTCGGCATCGGGCCAGAGCAAATCGGCCAATTCTTCGTTGGTGGCTCCTTTGTCGCCACGCAACAGTAAAAAGGCAAAAACGGTTTTGAGTTTCTTGGTTGCTCCGGATTTGGTGTTCCAGTCGATGATGTCACCGTTTTCTCTGCGGATGCGTAAATCGCCAAAGCAGCGGATTTTCCAACGTCCTTCGTCTGATTGTGCCACCTGAAAATCGATGGATTTGTAGACGGGAAAGACTTTGTGATCGTCTTCCAGTTGTACGCTGAAATCGGGGAGAGAGGCTTTGCGTTGTTCGTCTATGTTGGCCAGCCAGTAATTAAAGCGGGTTTTGGCCTGGTTCTTTTTAATGACTTGGGTAGGGAGGTAGTAAGGGTTTTGTTTCACACCGTCTGAAGTCAACAACTGCGGATGGGCGAATAATCCAAGCAACAATTGTTCATCGAGCAAGATGGTTTCGTTATAGATACAGATAAAGGTAATGTTGGTTTGTTCGAGAAAGTGTTGGAGCTCTTCGTGCAACTCTCTTAAATAAATGTCTCCCGATGGCGTTCTCACCGCCCACGTCATTTCACAAAACACAACCGTATTACTGTTTTGAGGCAATGCGTTGAGTTGTTGCTGAATAGCTTCTACAACGGGTTTTGCCCGAACCACATTTTCGCGCAGTAGAATATCGGCAGTGGTTAAGGTGTTGACTTGCGTGCTTAGAGACTGATTGAAGTTTGTTTGGAGTTGATGAGATGGTGTTTCGTCTGAAAAGTAGAGGGCGTGCGAAAATTGCTGCAATACCCCAGAGGTTTGTTGCAATAGATCGTTGTTTTTCTCGTAAAACAAGCCAATGTAACGCTCATTAACGGGGGAACTTTTCCGTTGAGTCATAGTGAGTTGATGTTGATGCGTTGTCAATGGAGTCAACTTCTACTAGGGTAGGATGTTGGAAGCTACTCAACCGACAAATTGTTGTTGTTTATTTTAAAGCCAAAACCAAAGCTAAGGCAATAAAAATTAGGAAGTGAGTAGTTACTTGATAAAATTGTGCTAAAAAGGTGTGGATGGAGTTTGAGGAGAGTTTTGTGACGAAAGTGTCAGTTTTGTGGTGGTTTGTATTTGTATGCTTTTTGATTTTAGATGGGGCAAAATTGTTGCCAACGCTCTGGGATGTTACTATGTTCTATAGCCCTTGTTGCCAACTGGTTATTATTTTTTCTAATTCTGTTATTCTTTTTTCAGCTATGTCAATTCGTTTTAGTGCATTGTCAAGTTGTTCCTTATTTTCAGGTGGTCCATAAAGTCCATGTATTTTGTCTAGATATTGTTTGTGGCTTTCAGTAATATTATCCATTGACTTTTCTTCGATTTTCTTTGTCAAGGTCAATACTTTTGAATGTAAGGAATCAGCAGTCCATTGCGCACATACTAATAGTTCAAATACCGTTTCAGCAGTGTCACAGTTTATTTCGAATCCCTTTTCATAAGCGATTTGTGCATTTGTGGTAAAGAGAATAAATGAAAATACTATTGTGATAAAAGTTTTCATATTAATTGTTGGCAACGGTTTCGGGTATGAAACGTAGGGCATTTCGGAGCAGCGTACTTGTCCACCGAGACAAAGCTTGCTAAGAGCCGAAATCTTGCGAAAACCACTATCCGGCCTATGTTTTATACCCAATGTTGGCGGTAGTTATTTATTATTCGAGTTTTAATATTTTTCTAACAAGGTCTTTGTTTTCATCAGAAGAAGCTTCAAAAAGTCGTTGTTTAACCTTGTCTGAAAGTTGGTCAACAGTCATTTCACTTTTTAGATTTTGTCCACCTGGATAGATATGCTTATCATACTCATGTAAAAGCGTTCCGTCATCATATAATGTGTAATCATCGTCAAGGACGCCCTTCATGTTGTGTGATACTGCAATTATTCGTTTAGCCATAAGTCATATTATTTTCTAATGATTTCAAAATGTTCCAATTCTCTTAAGTATAACATGGTCTTTCCTTGTCTTGCCTGACCCTTTACCTTAATTGGCCATTCATTCTTGTGTGCTTCAATTGCTTCAAGATACTCTTCACTATTAAGAATGATTTTGATTGTCTCAACAGAATTGGCAATTTCCGCATCAATAATTACTTCATTTTTCTTGGAGTGCAGTGGAGCTGGTGAAGCAAGTCGTTTAACATAACCAACCGCTTCAAGCGGAACTACTTCCAAAAGTAATTTCTTGACATCTCTCAAGTACTTATTGAAATACGGGATGCGCATTTGTACTCTCTCTGTCTCGACCCTTCTGAATCTATCCACGGAGGACAACTGAAACTCAATATTATTTACAGCAGGCTTGAAGTAGAGGTCTTTTATTGAATGAAAAAGTTCGTAATTCAACAATTCGGAGACATCTTGAATGTAGTTTTCTGTTACTTCGAGTTTTTGGTTTGAATTGAAGATTTCTTCTTCAATAAATTCAATAACATCAAAAAGTTTGTTGTTTATAGTCTTGGTATTAATCTTATTGATTGTAGAGTAAATATCGTCATTGGGAATCTCAATCTTGGTGACATAACTGCCCTTTTCGGTTTGTAATGACCTGCACCGATTAAGGTAACTTTCAACTTCAAATTTTGCGTCTCCGAAAATAGGCTTCTTGGTTGTGGCAAAGGTTACTGCTTGAGAAAGCACTTTTTTGAATACATCAAGTGATTCGATATGTTTTTGCAATGAAATAGTGCCGTCTTTATTGTCCGCATCAAAAATTCGATACTTTAAAATTGAATGCTCTCGAGAAAAGAGAATATTTAGATCATCTTGATTTGCTTCATTTTTAAGCAGTGGCGTAATTTCATTTATAATTTGTTGAATGAAATTGTCAAATCCGGGTCGTTCCTTCGAATATTTCGGAATTTCTAGCTCAAAACCCAAGGGCAGTTCTAACGATTCAGGAGGCGTGTAATAGTTAAATAAGTTTCCTGATCTTTTCAGTTTCCAATTCCTTGAAGTAAGAAACTCTGTAATCAATATTTCTTTAAAATTGCTCATTAGTCTAAGGCTGAAAATTGATTATCATAGAAGTCTAAGGCTATTCTATTTGCCTTAGGTATTTCGATTCTTACTGAGGTATTGTTTGTTGAATGAGAAGCACCAACTGGTATTTGAAACCAAAAGGCACATTTTCTTACCATCAGTTCATCTGTAGTCAATTCAATCCATTTTGATTTGTCAGCAGGAATAATAAAAACTGCTAGAATTAAGGGAATATATGCGCCTTTTTCATTTGCCCTGTCAATAAGGTCATTATAGTTTTTTACTTCAAGGTCGTACTTAATATTTGTTTTTGAAGGGTCATCGTAATCGACTACATAAGTCTCAGAAACCGCTTTAACCTGAATGTCAATTGCTTTCCCTGTTGTGAGATATCTTTTGCGCGTAGGACAGACCTTCGCCTTTCTGATTGTGAGATCTGTTCCATAATCTCTTTGAAAAGCATTGAAGTAACCACTTCGGCTGGCTATTACTTCTAAATAGCCTTTCGAAAGTTCTTCCATGATATCGGTTTCTGTCATTCTTTGTCGTTTATTTTAATTACCGCCAACAGGAGATAAATGCAGTTTTTCGCTCTTATCCCGTTTTAATTTTCTAATGAAATTGTATCAAAGCCACTGTTGGAGTTGTTGTTTGTTCCTTCGAAAAATAAAACTTTCTGCGTATAGAGGATAGGGATTTCCTGTTTTTGTGGGGAATAGGTGATTTCCGTTATAGAGTGATAGTGTCATCGGGAGTGTCTTTTGCGTCCTGAGCGGAGTCGAAGGGTGAAGTATATACGTTTCATTTTAACTCCTGTCTACACTTCGATACGAGCTCGTGTCTCGCTCACTCAGTGTGACAAGCTTCTTTTATTTTTCTCTATTCTTTTGTCTTGACACAAAAGAATCAAAAACTCAAGTTGATTCGAAGGTGATTTTCTCCGTTGTACTTCGAAACCGGAGGATTCGCTGAGCCTACATGCTATGATTCTTACGAATCGCACTTTCGGCTGCTCACCTCACTATCACTGGCCGAATCAACGGGGTGTACGCTCGGTGTTTTTGAAGTTGATGAAATTATTTTCCGCTCGAAATGAATCACAACTGGCCTCTGAAGATTTTCGGTAGAAATGGAGTTGCAGTGAAACGTTAAGCTGAACCCCTGCCTGAGGTCAGGCTTCGGCTTTCTGTAAGAAAGACGTTAAAGCCGTTTCCGAG
>PAJI01000029.1:0-239849 GCA_002705995.1 Crocinitomicaceae bacterium
GGACTTTATCCTTGTGGAGAAGGTGGCGGTTATGCTGGTGGAATTGTTTCTGCGGCTATTGACGGTGAGCGCGTAGCCAATGCAATTGTTGCACAGTTGGTGAGTTAAATCAATGGAAATTGATTTAAGTTTTTATGTTTTTCGATACTAATATCTTGATCGATGGATAATTCTTGTCGCAAAATTTCTTCTGTCAAATTAGGATCACAGAAAATAATCTTTTTCAAATTTCCAAAGGCCTGCATTTCATTGATAATTTCTCTATCAACTTCTCTATTATATGCAGGAAAAGAATATCCTATAATAATAAGCGTATTTGTTTTTGCTGCAATATTTTTAGCAATACGAACACTTTTTGCTCCAAATGCATTTTCATTGTCAAAGTCCCAAGCAAAGCGTACTGTTTCACAGAAATTTTCTTCTTCATTTGGAAAAAATGTATCTAACGTTTTTTTCATTACCCTTGATACATCTATTGATGATAAATTAGAAATATCTGGAAATGAAATCTCTTTTTCTTTGTTATAACCACAACTCGCAAAACCATTTAAATGCACTGCTTGAATAGCATCCTCATCAATATCATTAAAATGTGATTGAGGATATGAAATAAGATCTTCGCTAATTAATTTGTGTAGCGTTGAATCATTTGGTAAAAACTCTTTCATGGCAAGCTGCAACTGAGAGTCATAATTCCAACTTAAAAAACGAACATTAGCTGGAATCTTTCGAGAGGTTGGATCAATATAATAAGCTATTAGCTGTGAAAAACGTTTTTCCCTTTCAGCATAGTTACCCCTCCCGATTAACTGCTCCCAGATTAAATAAATAGAAATAACTTTTTTTATTGTTTTATACTCTGTGCTTTGTGAACCATATTTCACATAATAACTCTTAGCTAATGTATCTATACTATGCATGGTTCTTAATCCAGCCAATACTTTTTCAAAATCATCCATTAAACCTTTAGTTTTCTCCCTATAATTATCCCCTTTATTGCTATCATCAAATGATATTTCATAATCAAAATCATCTCCTCTAGCTTTATTTTTTTTTAGAGAGTATAAACGGTTTTTAGATATTTCTATGGCTTCATTAAAGTGCTCAACAACAGGTATTGCATTAGCACTTGCACCAGCTCCAAGGTAATAGGTAATATTATTAGTCATGAAAAGCTATTTTAGTTTAGTCCTTCAACTAAAGTAAAATTTAACCCTGTATCAACTTTCATTAATAAGTTCTTCTATTCAACAGCTTATCCAAAGTTTGAAACTTTGGATAAGCTAGCAAGTAAAATCAATTACTCCCCCCTTTGATACATACTCTATTGCATTACGTGCACTTGGGATGGCGCATACTGCACCAACCCTGACAGGTTAATCGCTTAAACTGGAACATCCGCAACTAAAAGGATTTTATCCTATCCTCTATCAAAATTTAAAAAAGCATGACCAGCTAGTCTTTCACCTGCATTAGCATCGTGAGAGGGAAGAAAAATCAAAGGCTCTTGTTGCGCCAATGCCCTGATGTTAGCATAACTGCTTTCTGCTCCTTTGTAGGTAACATTGATTCCAGAAAAACGCTGATGAGTTACTTGCTCTTCGTAATAACAAATGTCTCCTGCAAACAGGATATGACACGTATCGGTTTTGAGCAAAACAGACATGTGCCCATAGGTATGCCCCGGAGTATGTACAGCAATAAGATCCTTTGCCTTGGTAAGAAATTGGGCTTGGCTAAACGTTTTATAAGAGGTATCCAGAGTAATCAAATCTGGTTGCAACCAATATGGATATAGCTTAGGGAGGTTTCCATAAGGTTTTTCCCATTCTCTGCGGTGTACAACAATTCTGGTTTCCGGAAAATGATAAAGCCCGTCTACATGATCGAGGTGAAGGTGTGTTAAAACAACTGCATGCACAATGCTTTTGTCAATACCTAATCTGATGAGTTGCTGGTCAATTTCATCTGCACGCGATACCTGAAAACGAAATTGTGTGGTATTGATCCAATTGGAAAACATTCCGGAAGATTTGAAGTATTCAGGGGAGTTTACCCGGGTGTTTTCTCCCGTATCAATTATGAAAATACCTTCTGGATGTTCAATAATCCACACCCAAATTGGCATCCATTCCGTAAACGTTTTGTCGAGCAGAAAATCGAGCTGAGCACGCCAACCTTTCTTACGACTTTCTCTAAACTTTGTTTTGACAGCCACAGCTCCTGTTGAAACAGCATGAACTTGAATTGGCTCACCTTGAATGGAAAATGTTGCACTAACGTTTTTAAACATCTTACTGAGATTTATGCCAGTTGTTGTTCTAAAAGCATACGCTTAAATTTCTCCGGCTCTTCATACACCAACATGTGCGCTGAATGCTCAAAAGCAGTGAACGATTTTTTAGGAGCTTTCAACTGATTGTAATAGGCCACCACACTTTCGAAAGGAGAAATACCGTCTTGTTTCCCGTGCATAAAATGTACAGGCGTGTTCACTTTTTGCACCACATCAGAAAGGATAAATGTATTGAGTTCAGGAAGCAAAGCATCTTGACTAAAAGCCATGCCTTTAATGGTTTTTGAAATATCGCTTAAGGAGTAATGTTTGCTTGCAAGCATATTTTTAACCGTAGAAAAAACCATTTGGTTGTACGTTGTTCCAGTTTTCATTCCTCCTAAATTGGTAATAATTTTAGCCCTTTCCTGAAAAGGTTTGGAAGTCGTCATCGGCTTTTGTGCCAATCGCTCGATTTGTCGGCTCAACCTGCCTTTGCCAAGTTCCTGCGCTTTTGCCCGTGCAAACTCCAATGCGTAGTCATTAGCTTCAGGGATATTGACATCAATACTGGCTAGAAAAAGTTGACTAAACATAGAGCTGTCTTTTGCGGCAGCCATTAAGCTAAGTGTAGCGCCAATTGATTGGCCTAGCACAATAAGCTGTTGCTTGTTGTATTGGTCTAACAAGTATTTTGCACACGCTAGAATATCGTCAGAAAGCTGGTTTAGCGTAATGCTTTCCGAATCGATCTGTTTGTTAAACGACTTTCCACATGCCCGTTGATCCCAATAGGCCACTAAAAAGTAATCTTCAAGGTGCAAGGCTTTTTCCAATGCTTGTGCTTCTGGAACAATTGGCAAACCCGGACCTGCCTGTACATGGAGAAGAAGTGGTGCATTGGCATCTTTTCCACGAATCAATAACCATTGCTCGTTGTTGTTGATGGTCACCTTTTTGAAGGTGTTAACCTGCTGTTTTTGCTTCATGATTTTACTTTAATTATGAAGCACAAAGCACGTTAGCTTCAAATGAAATCTCGAACGCATTTGCGAAGAAATTACTGTTCTGAGCGCAATCTGCTAAGGTGTTGCGGGCTAATACCTAAATAAGAAGCAATGTGGTATTGAGTAGCACCTTGAATGATTTTCGGATCACTTACCAATAGATCTTCATAACGTTGTTTGGGCGTTTCTAAGATAAAAGACATGGTGCGGTTGTAAAACCGTAAAAATGTTTGTTGTATGAGTAAGCGGTGCAAATGTTCGAGTGTAGGATTGGTAGCACACAGTTCATTGAAAGCATGGTAATCAAAAGCGGTTAAGTGCGTTTTCTGCATGGCCACAATGTTGGCATGTGGAGTAAAGTTGCCAACAATAGATGGCAGGTCTGCGCTAATATCGTTTTTGAAATAGAAGAAATCAGTGATTTCGTTTCCTTCTTTGGTGTAGTATTTTCTGAGGTAACCTTCTTCTACAAAAGCGACTTTATCGTTGGTTTTTCCGTATTCAATCCAAAAGTCACCTTTTTCGAGCTCTATACTTTCGGTAATGGCCAAGATTTGCGCGGCATCTTCATCTGTAAGCGGAGTAATGTGTCGCAACACATTGATCATGTTTGTCATTGCTATTTGTTTTAGAACAACAAATTTAGTGGGGAAGCTACGCAAAATTCGTTCGCATTTGCGAAGAAATAAAGTTCTCATAAGCTTATCCAAAGTTTAAAACTTTGGATAAGCTGGCAAGTAAAACCAATTGCTTCACCCTTCGATACACACTCCATTTACATGCACTCAAGATGATACATCCTGAAAAACCAACCTGTCAGGTTTTAAAAACCTGACAGGTTAGTCGCTTAAGCTGGAACACCCACAACTAAAAGGACTTTATCCTTGTGGAGAAGGTGGCGGTTATGCTGGTGGAATTGTTTCTGCGGCTATTGACGGTGAGCGCGTAGCCAATGCAATTGTTGCACAGTTGTTGAAATAGGCCTTTTCTATTCAACAACTATCAACTTTTCCAAAGTTTGAAACTTTGGAAAAGCTAATTGCTTCCTCCTTAAAAGACAAATAAAAAACCCTTCTAAGTTTTAAAACCTAGAAGGGTAAATCTATATAAACTTGTGTTTCTTAATGCTTAATGTGCTTCTAGCCAGTTAGATCCGGTATTGGCCTCCACTTCCATAGGAACATCCATTGGGATGGCTCCTGACATTAATTCTTTGATGATAGGAGTAATGGTTTCCACTTCGTCTTTGTGGGCATCAAACACCAATTCATCATGTACTTGTAAGAGCATTTTTGAACGGAATCCTTCTTTTTTGAAACGCTTGTCAACGTTAATCATAGCTACTTTAATGATGTCTGCCGCAGACCCCTGAATAGGTGCGTTAATGGCATTTCGCTCGGCATAACCGCGCACAACGGCATTGGCTGAATTGATGTCGCGCAAATAGCGTCTTCTTCCTAAAATGGTTTCTACATAGCCGTTTTCGCGTGCACGCTGAATGCTTTCGTCCATGTATGACTTGATTTTTGGAAACTGCTCAAAGTAATTGTCAATAATTTCTTTGGCTTCTCTTCTGCTGATGTTGATGCGTTGTGAAAGTCCAAAAGCTGAGATACCATAAATAATTCCAAAGTTTACGGTTTTGGCATTGCTTCGCATTTCGCGGGTAACTTCATCTAACGCTACGCCATATACTTTTGAAGCAGTTGTAGCATGAATGTCTGTTCCCGAATGGAACGCTTCCAACATGCCTTCATCTCCACTTAAAGCAGCAATAATGCGCAATTCTATTTGTGAATAATCTGCCGCTAATAACGTATACTCTTCATTGCGGGGCACAAAAGCCTCACGAATGCGTCTTCCTTTTTCGGTACGAACCGGAATGTTTTGCAAGTTCGGATTATCAGAACTTAAACGCCCGGTTGCAGCAATTACCTGATTGTAAGAGGTGTGAATTCTTCCGGTTAACGGATTGATCATATTCGGCAACGGATCAACATAAGTATTCTTGAGTTTCACTACCTCGCGGTAATCGAGAATCAAATCAATAATTGGGTGTTTTCCTTGCAGTTTCTGCAATACTTCTTCGTTGGTCGCATATTGTCCAGACTTGGTTTTCTTGGCCTTGTCGGTCACTTTTAGTTTATCAAATAAGATTTCTCCTACTTGCTTGGGCGAACCAATGTTAAACTCTTCTCCGGCTTGCTCGTAAATGGATTTTTCAATGTTTTGAACTTCTTCAGCTAGCTCTTTGCTGTAGGTTTTAAGCGCATCCACATCAAGGTTAATTCCTTCTTGTTCCATATCTGAAAGTACCGGAACCAAAGGCATTTCTACCTCATCAAACAGCTTTTTGGCATTTGAAGCTTCTAACTCAGGCGCAAAATGCTCTTTTAGCTGTAGCGTAATGTCTGCATCTTCACAGGCATAATCAGAAACTTCTTCGGGAGCCAAATCGCGCATGCTTTTTTGGTTTTTCCCTTTCTTACCAATCAGCTCTGTAATGGAAACCGGCTTGTAGTTCAAATACGTTTCAGCCAGCACATCCATGTTTCTGCGGTTCATATCTGGATGAAGCAGGTAATGTGCAATCATGGTATCGAACATTTTGCCACTGACATGCACATCGTATTTTTTCAATACGGTAATGTCGTATTTGAGGTTTTGTCCGATTTTCTCAATGTTCTCATCCTCTAGCAGAGGCTTAAACTGATTGACCAAAGCTTGTGCTTCTTCCTTATCGGCACTTACGGGAACGTAATAGCCTTCTCCGGTTTTCCATGAAAACGAAAGTCCTACCAACTCTGCTTCGGTAGATTCAACAGATGTTGTTTCCGTATCAAAGCAAAACGATTTTTGTGCTGCAAGGTCTTTAATCAGCTGAGCAATCGCTTTTTCATCATTGATAAAATGATACGTATGCTCCGTATTTTCTATGGTTTGAGCCGTTGGTTCTTCTGCCGTATCAGGCTCTTCTTGTTGTTTTTCTTCTATTGGTTGATCAAACAAACTGGGCTGACCACCATTGGCAACAGTTGCTCCGGCTGTAGAAATTTCTTCTCCTAAATAGCGCTCTGCCATTCTACGAAATTCCAACTCAGTAAACACCTCTTTAAGTGCATCCTTATCGGGATCTTCCAGAATCAATTTTTGGGGCTCAAAGGGCACTTCTACATCGGTAATGATGGTTGCCAACATTTTAGACATGAAGGCTTGCTCTTTGTTGGTTTCTACGTTGATTTTTTGTTTCCCTTTCAGGTCATCAACGTGCTCATAAAGGCCTTCCATACTTCCATAAGCCTTGATGAATTTCTTAGCGGTTTTTTCACCTATTCCGGGAATTCCAGGAATGTTATCGACAGAATCGCCCCACATTCCAAGAATGTCAATTACTTGTTCTACACGCTCTACTTCAAATTTTTCTTGTACCTCTTCAACTCCCCAAATCTGCGGTGGATTGCCCATTCTACCGGGCTTGTACATGAAAATGTTTTCTGAAACTAACTGGGCATAGTCTTTATCTGGCGTCATCATATACGTGACAAAACCTTCTTTTTCGGCCATTTTAGCCAGTGTTCCGATAACATCATCGGCTTCGTAACCGTCTTTCATTAAAATGGGAATTCTGAACCCTTCGCAAATGCGCTTAATGAATGGCACAGAAAGCTTAATATCTTCTGGTGTTTCTTCTCTGTTGGCTTTATACTCGGTATAATCTAACGCTCTATTGGGCGGACTTGGTGGATCAAAAACCACCGCAATGTGTGTAGGTTTTTCTTTCTGAAGGATATCGATCAACGTATTGGTAAAACCAAAAATGGCCGATGTGTTTAACCCTTGTGAGTTGATTCTTGGATTTTTACTGAATGCGAAATATGCACGATAAATCAAGGCATAGGCATCGAGTAAAAACAATTTTTTTTCAGCAATATCTTTAGAAATCATATGTGTAAACCGCTTTGCGTGTAAAGATAAGATTCAGCTCCGAATGAAGCCTCAAACGAGTTTTTAGCGCACAAAAAAAGGAGCTCGTTAAAGCTCCTCTTTTGACAATCTAAAATGCATTTGTTCTGTTATTCTTTCTCCCAAGAAGTTCCTTCTTTAGAGTCTTTTAAAACAATGTTCAGGTTTTGCAAATGGTCTCTGATGCGGTCTGATGTAGCGTAATCTTTACGCTGACGAGCATCTAAACGCAAATCGATAATGGTTTTCATTAATCCATCTACTAATTCATCATCTCCTGAAGCTTGTTGTTCTTCTTTTTCCAGCCCAAGAATGTCGAACACAAAAGCGTTCAGCAATTCTTGAAGCGCTGCTTTATCTGTTGCCGCAATACTTGCTTTTCCGTCTTTAGCAGCTTTAATGAACTTCACGGCTTCAAACAAATGAGCAATAAGGATAGGCGTATTGAAATCGTCATCCATTGCTGCATAGCACTTGCTTTTCCATTCTTCCAAGTCAAATGCTGTAGTTGTTTCTGCCGGTTTCAGCTCTTCCAAATCGTTAAGCGCTCCCATCAAACGGAGATATCCTTTTTCTGCTGCCATTAATGCATCACTTGAAAAATCAAGCGGACTGCGGTAATGTGCCTGCATCATGAAGAAACGCACAACAATAGGAGAAAATGCTTTCTCTAATTTGTCATTGTTCCCAGTGAACAGTTCGTTGGGCAACAGGGTATTTCCTGTTGATTTACTCATACGCGCACCGTTAAGCGTAAGCATGTTGGTATGCATCCAGTATTTTACGGGGTCTTGATGGTTGGCCGCTTTACATTGTGCAATTTCACACTCGTGATGCGGAAATTTCAAGTCCATTCCACCACCATGAATATCGAACGAATCGCCCAGGTATTTTGAGCTCATTACTGAACACTCTAAATGCCATCCTGGAAAACCTACGCTCCATGGAGAATTCCAACGCATAATGTGTGTTGGAGATGCTTTTTTCCACAACGCAAAATCTACCGGACTGCGCTTTTCGCTTTGTCCATCCAGATCTCTTGTTCCGGCCATTAACTCATCAATTTTTCTACCGGATAATTTGCCGTATTCATTGCCAAATTTGGCATTGTATGTTTCTACGTCAAAATAAACCGAACCATTTACCTCATAGGCAAATCCTTCATTGATGATGTCTTGAATCATATCGATTTGTTCAACGATATGACCAGTTGCTGTAGGCTCTATATTGGGCGGAAGGTTGTTGAATTTATCTAAAACTTCGTGAAAATCGAGCGTGTACTTTTGCACAATCTCCATCGGTTCAACGGCTTCTAAACGCGCTTTCTTCGATATTTTATCTTCTCCTTCGTCTGCATCATTTTCAAGGTGACCGGCATCAGTGATGTTACGCACATAGCGCACTTTGTATCCTAAATGCAATAAATACCTGTAAATGAGGTCAAATGAGATGAAGGTTCTACAGTTTCCCAAATGCACATAACTGTATACGGTTGGCCCGCACACATACATCCCTACAAAAGGTGCTTTAATAGGTTCGAACTTTTCTTTCTTGGCAGAAAGTGAGTTGTAAACATGCAAATTGGTGTCCATAGTTTAAATTTTGCGCAAAGATAGCTTTTGGCAATAGCGTTTGAAAGCTAAACTTTAATGTCTGTTTCGATTATTGTTCCCTCATCTGGTTTTTGAAGCATGTCTTCAGGAACTCTTTCTTTAATCAGGTTTGCCAAGTTGTCGATTAAGCGTTTTTTCAAAAACTGACGACTAACTACCAAAGAGACTTCGCGTACGGGTTGTACATCTTTAATCACTTTAATCATATCGTCTTTTTTGGCAGAAATCAGTTTCGCAGCCAACTCAGGAATCAATGTAATTCCATCTTTTACTTCAACAATTCGCTTCAATGATTCGATGGAATGGCTTTCGTACCTGAATTGGTTAGCAAAATCATCTTGAGAGCTCTTCGCACAAATATTAATCACTTGGTTTCTGAAACAGTTACCGTCTTTCAGCAACCACAGATCAGATACCTTTAAATCTGTAGCTGCCAGCTCTTCTTTGTAATACAAAGGGTGGTTTCTGCTAACATACACATAGAACTTCTCGTAATACAACGGTATGGTAATTACACCTTTGGTTTCAATTGGTGTTGCAATAATTCCAGCATCCAACTCACCGTTTTTCAACTTAAAAATCACCTCTTCGGTAATTTCTTCCCTTACGCTTACATTAACTTTTGGGTGCTGTTTGTTGAAATGATTGATGAACAACGGAATAAGGTAAGGAGAGATCGTAGGTATAATTCCCAAGGTTAAATTTCCTTTTACCTCTGTATTGAACTCACTTACAATGTCTGGAATTTTACGCGATTGCTGAATAACTTCGCGTGCTTGTTCTATAATTTGCGCACCTATCTCAGTTGGAATAATTGGCTTGCGCGTCCTGTCGAAAATAACAACGTCCAATTCATTTTCTAAGTTCTTCACCTGAGTGGTTAAAGCCGGCTGGGTTACAAAACATTTGCTGGCGGCTTCAACAAAAGAGCCATAATCTGCTATGGCTACAATGTATTCTAGTTGTACGAGTGTCATGCGACAAAATAACTAAAAATAATCGATTTATAAATGTCTTCAATTTGATTAATACATGATGGAAATGTACCTTTGTTTAAGAATAAAAATATTGCACTATGAGCCAGAAAAATGATATTGATTTTAACGAAGAAAACGTAGCTAAAACCATTGAAGGATTGAATGGTTTATTGGCAGATCTTCAAATGTATTATCAAAATATGCGCGGTTTCCACTGGAACATTCGCGGAGAGCAATTCTTTGAATTACACACTAAATTTGAGGAGTTGTACAATGCAGCAGCATTAAAAATTGATGAAGTAGCTGAGCGTATTCTAACATTGGGCGGTACTCCGCTACACACATTTAGCGACTACATTAGCAACTCATCTATCGAGCCGAAAAAAGACTATAGTGATGCTGCTCCGATTATGGAAAATATTCATGCATCGCACATTCTTTTGTTAAATAAAATGAGAGCTTTGATTAGCATTGCCGGAGAAGGCGATGATGAAGGGACTCAAGATTTGATTGCACCAATGATCTCTGAAATTGAGAAAACCAACTGGATGTTTGGTGCATGGTTAAAACGCTAATAATTCAACCCTTTGTTTTTAAAGCTAAGAAGCGACCTGATTTCGGGTCGCTTTTTTTATGCTTCAGGAATTGTGATCGATTTGATCATTGCTTCTGTTTCTCTAATAAACTCTAGTTTATCAAACTCAGGAGCAAAAACATAACCACTTGCAAGAATGATCTTGTTGTTCTGTTCATCTAGAAAAACCAACGAATACATAGGGCCACCCATAATGTCAACCGTCATTCGCCATAGTCCTCTCATTTCTTTTGCATAATGATTTCTGTAGTCAATTTCTCTCACTAATGGCGGAGCATACTTATAATCCGTTACCATATGTGCTCCTTCTGAAGTACCAATAACATGTGTCCCAATTAGCGAATCTCTTACCGCAAATAAATTTGAATCTGAAAATTGTTCTTGATCTGTATAGTCATAAGAATACACCAATATACCCTGCGAAATTTGGTGCATATAGCCTCCTTTAGGGCGCTCTCGCTCAATGCGTAACCACATGAAGTTAGAGTCAAGTTTGGCGATGCGAACATCTTTTTGGAGCACCATACTAACACCTAATGTTGCTTCAATGGTTTCAACTTCTTTTTGGCTCCCAAACTTGTTGTTACGCTTGATTAAACGATCAATTTCTTTGAGGTTAAAAATCTCTTGAAGGTTGGACTTGTTCTCTTCAAGTAATGTCACCATCGCGTCTTTATCAGGAGCATAAAGTTCTACTACTATTTGATCTTTTGCCCACTGATTTTTTTTCATTTCATAGTTCGCCTTGCCTTGCATTTGAGGATCAATGTGAACACGAACAATGTTTCTAAATGTTTCAAAGACACTGGTAAAATTGGCTTTTTGCACATTAATAACCGTAAACATTGGCTCTTGCTGTGGCAAGCCATATTGAGGCTCCTGATAGACAGCTTTTAATGCGTCTCCAACTCTTCCGTTCCAATCGGGATTGGGAACAACAACCACTACTTCACCAACACTTCCTGAAAAAGCAGGAATCATTTTTTGGCTCGAAGAAGAACATCCTGTTAAAAGAACAACACTGCATATGAATGATAAGAGGTAACGCACCATTTTTATTTCGCTTTTCAAATTTTATTTAACTGCCTGAACCGACAATAACTTTCATTCCTGGTTTTAAATCGCGATAATTCATGTTTCTGTTAAGCTTTTTCAGCTCATCTACAGATATTCCACGTGCTTTAGCAATGTCCCACAAAGTATCTCCTTGCTGAATGGTGTAGTAGACATAATTACCATCCTTAACCACTTTCACTTCTTCTTTCGGCTTTTCTGTTGTAGAAGAGGTCTTTGGCTGAGCGTATGAACCACGTGGATAAATCACTAATTTTTGTCCGGCACGAATGTTATTGTTTCTCAATCCATTCCATGCTCTCAAATTTGATACCGAAACATGATATTGCTGTGCTATTTTTCCTAAATAGTCTCCAGATTTCACTCTGTAAATCACCCTATCTTCAGAAAATTTCTGTGTAAGCTCCTTACCATCATTTTCTTCTTTTGCACTGTTTTCGTAGACAAGTTCTTCGTTTTGCACAAACAAGCCTATTTTCTCGGTAGGCAATACCAGATAATTGGTTTTGTTGCTGTAAGCCGGAATGAATTTCATTTTATACGATGGGTTCAGAAAGCTCAAATAGTCTACTGACTCATCAATAATTTCGGNTATTTCTTCTAAAGAAACCGGCTTGTTAACATGAATGGTATCTACTTCAAAGAAATTGGCTTCTGGAGCTACAGGGTATAAATTGTGAGCTGAAGCATTTTCCATAACATAATTCACCGCGATAAATGCCGGCACATACCCTCTGGTTTCTCTCGGTAAAAAAGGATAAATGTCCCAGTAGTTTCCATCACTGGTTCCGGCACGCCTCATGGCCTTATTCACATTTCCGGGACCACAATTATACGCTGCCAACACTAAATCCCACTTGCCATAGATATCATACAAATATTGCATGTATTTACAGGCTGCATGTGTAGATTTTATCGGATCCATGCGCTCATCCATGTAAGAGTTTTGGTTCAATCCAAACAATTTTCCAGTGCTATACATAAACTGCCACAAACCTGTAGCTCCGGCATGTGAGCGCGCCTGTGGGTTCATTGCTGATTCTACAATTGCCAAGTACTTCATTTCAATCGGAATGTTGTATTGGTCTAAAATCTGTTCAAACAACGGGAAATAATAATGTTTTAGCCCCAACATTCTTGAGGTTTGCTCTCTTCGCTTTACCGTATATAGATTAATGAATGCCTTTACTCTATCGTTGTACACCAAATTAAAAGGAGTCATTGAATCTAACTGGGCAATGTGTTGCTCATAAAAAGCATCATCATAAGCAGGGACACTGTCTTTTGAGAAGTTGAAAATATTCAACTGATCCGTATCCAAAATGCAGACATTGGCTTCGTAATAAGGTGTTTGTGCTAATTTATCGAGCATTTTTAGCACAGGATCATCTTCACGGATAGTTACACTATCTACCTTGGTTTGGTTGGTATCTACCGGATTTGTACTGGCTAAGGCCACAATGGTAGAAAACATGACAACAAGGAAAGTAAGTATTGCTTTTCTCTTCTTCATAAGGAAACGGTTCATTGGCAAAGTCATAAAATTATTATTTGTCTGCCTGCACATTTAACACAGGTGAAAAGAGCTTTGAACAAATGCCTGTTCAACAATCTTTTTAAGCTTTTTCCATTAAGTTGTTAGCAAACTCCAACAACGCTTTTTCTTCAAACTTATTGGCTGTAAGCTGTATACCTAAAGGCAAGTTTGAAGAGTGTTTTCCCAGGGGTAATGAAATAGAGGGTACTCCGGCTAGGTTGGCATGTACAGTAAAAATATCTTCGAGATACATGGCTACAGGATCTCCGCTTTTTGCGCCAAATTCAAATGCCGGATTAGGTGTTGTTGGCGTAAGCATAAAATCATACTCACTAAAAATAGCTTTTGTTTGATCCTGAATTAGTCTTCTTACTTTTTGTGCCTTGGTATAGTATGCATCATAATACCCTGCACTTAGCACAAATGTTCCTAACATAATTCTACGTTTTACTTCTTGTCCGAAGCCTTCTGAACGAGAATCAACGTAAGTTGAAGTTACATCATGAGCATTTTCACTACGGTAGCCATAGTGTACACCATCGTAACGCGAAAGGTTGGATGAAGCCTCTGCATTACTGATTACGTAATAAGTTGGTACTAATTTATCGAGTAACGGCAGGCTCACTTCTTCTACTGTATGGCCTTCGTCTTTTAATTTCTGAATGTAAGAAAGTGTTAGTTCTTTTATTTCAGCATCGATGTGCTCGTTTTCTATTGCTTCTTTGATGTAAGCAATGCGCTTTGGAGCAGTAGACACTGACAACTCGCCCATAGCAGGAACTTCTGTTTTGGATGCTGTAGAGTCGTACCCATCGGCACCTGCCATAATTTCCAATAGCAAAGCCGCATCTTGCACACTGTGCGTCATGGGGCCTATCTGGTCTAATGAAGAACCATATGCAATTAATCCCCAACGCGAAATTCTTCCGTAAGTAGGTTTCAATCCTACAACACCGCAAAATGCTGCTGGTTGACGAATTGATCCTCCGGTATCAGACCCTAATGTGGCTAAACACAGGTCTGCAGCCACTGCTGCTGCACTTCCTCCTGAGCTTCCTCCGGGAACACACTTTTCATTGTGCGGGTTTAAAACAGCACCGTATGCCGATTTTTCGTTGGAACTCCCCATTGCAAATTCATCGCAATTGAGACGACCTATGATGATGGCATCTTCTGCTAACAAACGCTCTACTACAGTAGCATTGTAAAGCGATTTAAACCCTTTAAGTATCTTGCTTGAAGCAGATACATGATGGTCTTTATAACAAATGTTGTCTTTTATTCCGATAACCATTCCTGCTAATCTACCGGCTTCATTTGCAGCTATTTTAGCATCAACTTTTTTAGCCTGCTCAATAGCTGTTGTATCAAATGTTTCCAGAAAAGCATTGAGGTGCTTTTTTTCTTCAATGTTCTTTAAATAGCCTTGTGTAAGCTCTAAACATGAAATTGCGCCTGTACTAAGATCGGCCTGTACTTCTTGAAGTGAACGGTATGATTTGAACATGGAACCTTTGACGAATTAGTCGTTCGATTTTTTGTTTTCCTCTTCTACTTTTTTCTTGCCTTCGCCTTCTTTCGATGCATTCTTGAACTCTTTAATGCCTTCGCCAAGACCTTTCATCAATTGAGGAATTTTTCGACCTCCGAATAGCAACAATACAATGATCACAATAATGATCCACTCTGGTCCTCCGGGAAGTCCGATTAAAAAGATACTGTTCATAATTATCAACTAATAAAATTGTTGCAAAAATACAATAAAGGCGGCTGGTATATGGAATTTATATGAGGAATCTGTTAACGGGCATTGTAGAGCCAATATTCCGGATTGATGAGGTCAAAACTTTTACGCAATTCAAATTGAACTTCTGTTTTGTTATTGCTGGTCATTACCGTACCAATCTTTTGTTTTGTTGCTACTTTATCGCCTTGTTTAACATACACTTCATCTAATTTTGCATACACTGAAATGTAATCTCCATGGCGTACCATAACGGCTTTTCCTGAACCAGGTATAAGAAAAATAGCAGAAACTTCTCCTTCAAAAACAGCCCTCACAGGAGCTCCTTTTCGGGTGCTGATGGTTACTCCGTTATTTTTTGTTTTTACCTCTTTTAATACCTCGTGTGAGTTGATTCCAAAACGAGAAACAATAACCCCTTCTTCAACCGGCCAAGGTAGTTTCCCTTTGTTGGCCGCAAAATTACTAGCCAATGCTTTTGCTTCAGGTGTTAACACAAACTTCTCTGATTTGCTGCTCCCTTTGGCCATTTTTTCCATCTCAGCTTTGATAATTTCATCAATGGCTTTCTGCAGGGCCTGACGCTCTTTCTCTTTCTTTTTAATCTCTGCTCTTAGGTCGCGCTCTTTATCTTGTAGCTCTGAGAATACTTTATTTTGCTCGGTTTTTTCAACGGCTAGATTCATCCGCTCAAGATCTTCATTGCCGTAAAGCTTTTCTTTCTCTTGCCGCTGAACGGTTAGCTCTTGATTTTTTGCTTTTAAGTCTTCTTCTTTTCTTCTAATGGCTTCTGCCTGCTCTTTTCTGTAATCTGAATATTGCTGAAGGTAGCGTACTCTTTTGTATGCCTGGTTGAAATCATCTGCCGCAAAAACAAACATTAACCGATCGAGGTTATTGCGCGTTTTATAAGCAAACCGTATCATTTCTGCATACTCGTCTTTAAGGGTTTCAATATCTTGCTCTAACTGATCGATTTTACCTTCGTTCTCCTTCACCTTTTTGTCGATGAGGCTAATTTCATTTTTGATGGTTGCAATCAGCTCCTCACGCTCTTTGATTTTTTTGTTGAGGATAACCAGTTGGTTGAGTGATGCTTTTTTGTTCGCTGTAGTTTCTTTGAGTAGTTTGTTCTTGTACTCAATGTCTTTTTTGAGGTTTTCTTTTTTCTTTTCGTACTCTTCTTTGGTTTGGGCAGAAGCCAATAATCCTATTCCTACAAAGAGCGCAATAAGCAAGCTATAAGCAAAAGATTTATTTGGAAATAGGTTCATATTTCGAAGGTATGGTAAAAGGAAAACTTAACGACTCTTCAATACTAATCTTTTGAAATTCTACTTCTGCTTCGCCATGTTGATTGGCTTGTATAACAGCTTTTAAGACTTGTGCTACATTGTTCTTTTCAAGCGGTTCAAATTTAGAATACAAGAACGTGGCAGATTGGTTAGACTTCAAATCCAACACCGACATTTTAGCCACTCTAAAGTTAGACGGATCTACCCAACTGCTATAGAAAATATCGTCATCAAAACGATCAGGCTTTTCTTCCAATTTCTTGAGTTTTCGCTTGTTAACGCTACTCAACATATAATGCTCTTTGGTATTTGACCGCTTAATATTTTCTAAGGAATCCAATCCCAGAGGGTTACCAAGCAAAATGTCTTGCAATGCACCAAAATCAAGTGTTACATTGAGTTTTTTATTGAGAAAATCGAATTTCCCTTTAAAGTATGATTTCTCTGACCGGTTGATTAAAAATACAGAGTCTGGAGTTGCCAGCAAACGAGCTGCTTCATAACCATAAGCACTTACAGAAATCCAAATAATGCTATCGCGCTGCATGCGAATATTAGCTTTAAATGAATTGGATGTGTTGCCACTTTGAAAACGTGCATTGGCACGCATGCTTACATAAGATGGCTCAAAACGATTGCTATCTACTGCTTTCAATAGCTCTTGTGTGCGAATATTTTCTGGTTTCTTGCTCGGTATAACTGCTCTTTGCTTACAGGATGAAGCCAAAAACATCAGCACCACAATTCCAATAAGAAGTTTCCTAAAAAACAAACTCATGTATTTACTCTAGTATCTTTCGTTGTTGAATCTTTTCTTTCAGCCCTTCGTTTTCTTCCAGCTTAAAAGCCTCTTGCCATTTTGCCACAGCTTCTTCTACGCGATTAAGTTTATACAGTATATCGCCATAATGCTCAACCACTTCACCACTTTCTTTTCCTCCGTATAAATAGGCTTTATCAATCATTTCTAGTGCCTTGTCAAAACGATCCATTCTGTACAATACCCATGCATAGGTATCAAGATAAGACGGAGAGTTAGGACTGGTCAAAAGGCATTTTTCAATCATTGTTTTTGCCTTCTCTAACTGTTCGTTATTTAGACTAAGGAAATAGGCATAGTTGTTTAACACATAGGTATTTGAAGGATCAATACTCAATGCTTTGTCGTAATTGATGTATGATTGTTGGTACTTTTTAAGTTGATGATAGGTATCTCCCAAATTGGCATAAAACTGCACTTCAAGGGCAGGGTTATTGACCACCAAGCTTTTTCCTTGTTCAAGTGCCAAGACAGCCTTATCGTAATCTTCTAGCTGTAAATTGGCAATGCCATTGTAGAGATAAACTACAGGTTGAGAAGGAAATAACTCCATGGCTTTTTCGCTGTGTGCGGCCAAAGAATCATAATCATTTAATTGGGCATCAATAAACAACATCTCGTTCCAAACCATATAGCGTGAGTTGTCTAACGCTATTGATTTCACAAACATTTCGCGGGCTTCTTTATAGCGGTTGTCACGATTATAGATATCTCCATAAAGCGCAAACCCTTTTGCTTCTTCGGGATGTGTTGTAACAATTGAATCACAGAGGTCGTAAACCAATGCATTCAAGGTTTCGTCTACTGCCGAATTTTCATAAAAAGAAAGAATAACCTGCACCTTGGTATCAATGTCTAATGTTTCATTGCCAAATGCATTGCGCAATGCTTTGTGTGCTTTTTCTACTTCTCCACCTTCAAAGTAATATTCAGAAAGTGATAACTCAACCAAAGGATTGTCCGGATCTATTTTTTTAAGCTTTTCGTATGTTTCAATGGCTTTCTCTTTTTCACCTATTGACTTGTACAAGCTGGCCAGTTCTCCGTAATATTTTGTTGAGTTCGGATAATATTCGATAAGCTTTTCTACCTCTTTTACGGCTGACTCATTATCATTTAAATTGAGGTATATTTTTTCTTTTTGAAGACTGATTTCTTCGGTGATGCCCATTTTTTCTTCAATCAGATCATAAACCTTAACCGCTTGTTTTAATTGATCTGAAAAAATGAGATTATTGGCCCAATTGTAATAGTATTCTAATTGGTCTGGATTATTTTTTGCCAACTTCTCATAATCGATTGCAGCCTCGGCATTTTCGCCCATTTCATCTAAAAGGTAAGCTTTGTAAGACAGGTACCACATGTTTTCAGGCGCTACCTCAACAGCTTTTTCTACATATTCTAGTGCTGCTGCTTTACCATTTTGTACCTCATAAATTTGTGCTAGTTCATAAAGAGTAGCTCCATCCAGAGGGTTCATTTTATAGCAGCGTTCAAAATATACCTGCGCTTTTTCAATGTCTCCGGTTATTTTAAACCGATTAGCATTGATAAAGGTGTTGGTAAACTTGATGCTATCGCTCTCTGTTTTTAATTTCCCTACCGGGTCTTGGCCGTCTTTTTTTTGAGCCGTAGCCTCAGAAGACTTACACGATACAAATAAGGCCGTTAGTGCTATAACGACCAAAAAAGGGAATGCGTTTTTAATTTTCTGTTGTATAATCTCCAATACTTGCAATTTTTTGCCCATGATCTAACTTCACGAAGTTACCAATCATTGAGTTTGTAAGGTTAACATTCTTTAACGAGGTATTCGCATATACAATGCTGTTTTCTATAACGCTATTGCTTATGGTCGTATTGGAATGAATTGAAACATGCGGACCAATTATTGATTTTTCAATG
Source organism: Crocinitomicaceae bacterium (assembly GCA_002705995.1). Taxonomy (GTDB): domain Bacteria; phylum Bacteroidota; class Bacteroidia; order Flavobacteriales_G; family Salibacteraceae. Next base: position 18,806 of record PAJI01000029.1, read on the forward strand.
ACTACATTTTCGCCAATGTAACAAGGTTCTATTATCACAGCCTGATTGACCTTTGCTGATGTGGCAATCAACGCTGTGTTGCGGTTAAATTCCAAGACACGTTGATTGGTTTCAACCGTAGCATTTTTATTTCCGCAGTCTAGCCACTCTTCTACTTCTCCGGGAGCAAAACGTAACCCTTTTTCTGTCATGTTTTTCAGCGCATCCGGAAGCTGATATTCTCCCCCTTTAATAATGTTATTGTCTATGAGGTATTGTAACTCTTGCTTTAGGTTGGCTCCATCTTTAAAATAGTAAATACCAATCATAGCAAGGTCTGAAACAAACTCTTTGGGCTTTTCTACAAAATCAGTGATTTCCCCTGATTCATTAAGCTTAACAACGCCAAAAGCACTCGGATCTTCAATTTGCTTTACCCAAAGAATTCCGTCCTTTTCTGCATCTAGCGTAAAATCTGCTTTAAAAAGGGTATCTGCAAAGGCAACTATTACATTTCCTTCCAATGCACTTTCTGCACACAAAATGGCATGTGCTGTTCCAAGTGGGTCGTGTTGATAACAAATGGTTCCTTTTGCTCCTAGGTTCTCTGCCACTTTAACCAGCTCTTCTTCAACTTGTTTTCCAAAAGATGGACCTATAATGAATGCTACTTCGTCTATTGCCTGATCACAAACTTTTGCAATATCTTCTACCAAACGTTGAACAATTGGCTTTCCTGCAATAGGAAGCAATGGTTTCGGAGTCATTAAAGTATGAGGGCGCATGCGTTTCCCCATCCCTGCCATCGGAACAATTATTTTCATCGGTCTTTTCTTTCCTTCTAAAATTTGTTTGCCAAAAGTAAAACTTAATGTGTATGAAGCCCAACCATGTGCACACTGATCTGTAGTTTTGAAAAAAACCGATTTTCATGAACATTAAGATTACTCCTTTACACTTGATTGGGGAAAATGAGCGCGGAGCTACTTTTGATTTTTCTACCCGAAAAACCGGTGATTTTTTATTTGCATCAAGAAACGCGGGAAGCATTAGTGGAAATCATTACCACAAGGGGCTTTCTTCATCAAAGAACCCCGAGATACTTTTACTTACTTCTGGCGAAGCTGTGCTTTTTGCACAAACATTGGATGGTAAAGAAACGTTTGAAGAAACGCTTAAAGCGCCTGTTAAGGTTGAAATTGGCACGTACATTATCCACACTATCAAAGCAACAACAGACATTTCTTTCGTTGAATTTAATTCTCTGGAAGAACACAAGAAAGACACCTTCTACCCAAAAGATCAAGGGTAAGGTCTAGTTGCTTGCGCAGAAGAAGGATTTTCTCCTTCAGAACCTGATTTTGACGATTTTTCTGTAGCATCAACTTCAGCAGAAGAGCCTGCTACTTCATCATCAAACAACATATCATCATACATTCCTTTCTTGCTACCTCCTTTGATTAAAGACCAAGTCATAATTAAACTGGTAGAAAGAATAACGTACAATAAAATACCTGAATCAAATTCTGGTATCTGAAGGTTAGAGGGAATGTTGAAAAATAGCAGAATGGTAATCAGTCCGCGAGGAGCAATATAGATCTGCGGATCGATGTCTTTACGCTCCACTGCTTTTATGATAATTACTCTGGAAATATAAATACCAGCCAAGATTAATGTACTAATGATAAACACCTCAACATTGAAAAGCGACTCAATGGTGATGGTTGCTCCAAAAATCACGAAGAAAAATGTTCTAACGATAAAGGCTGTTTCTACGGTCACCAACTGAAAATCGGTAAGAATGCTTTTAATAGCTTCTGGTTTTAGCCAACGGTCTAAAACACCTTTGAAAAACACCTTTTGATTGTTCAAAATAAGCCCAAAAACCAAGATGATTAACAAAGAAGAAAGGTGCAGTTGCTTTCCTATGGCATAGAGTAAAATCAATACTGCGATTAATAAGAACAGTTTGATTTTGGTGCGTATGTTTTGGAAAATGTATACAAGCATATAGCTCACCAACAACGATATAACAACTGTTGCAACTATATTCCAGCTTATCTCCCAAATCAATTCTGAGGTATGTTCTGCTTCTAGTCCACTGATCAAAAAATAAAAGAACATGATCCCAAGAATATCTGAGAAGGTACTCTCATAAATCATAAACTCTTTTTTGTGCTCACCCAGTGCGGTTATACTCGGAATTACAATAGCACTACTAATGATCGATAAGGGGAGCGCATACAGCAAAGCTATCCCAAACTCTACATCCAGAAAAAACTGAATAATGTAACCAATAATTCCCGCAGACGCGACAAGTCCTAAAAAGGCAATAAGTAATGCTTTGTATAGAATCGGAGCTTTTTCTCTTTTAAGTTCCAGGTCTAATGCCGCCTCAAGCACAATCATAATAAGCCCCACAATTCCTAAAACTTCAAGTATGGGAAACAGGTCTAACTCTTCTGCTCCCATGTATGTTATGGCTTGCTTAATTCCAAACCCGGTAATAATCAGCAACAATACAGATGGAATATTGGTCTTTTTAGAAATGATATTGTAGAAATAAGACAATATCACAATGGCAGAAGCAACAATGACAAATGTATATGATGATAATTCCATACGGGAAGGTTTAAGGTTGTACTAAAATAAAGAGAAATAGAGTGGCGGAAAGTAATCTCCGGGTTAACGTTCGATATCCAACGCTTTATTTTCTGGAAAAGCTGCTAATAAAGCTTCTGCTACCTGCGAAAAGTAGACTTCTTCAATGGTTTTGAGATCGTTTACGCTTGATGGCCACTCAACTGTTACCAACCCACCAGTATATTCTTTTCCTGTTTCAGCTTCAACAATCGAGTAATGCACTTTTATTTCACGCATATATTCTCCGGATTGAAGTGCTAATGGGTCTACATTCATTGGAACGATTAATTCAAACTGCGTTAGAGAAAGAATATAACTACATTTATATTGCTCTCTCAGTTGTAGCAAAACATCTTCTCCTTCCAGGTCAACCCCCATGTACTTTAAACCTGTAGATGAAACCGATACAATTTGTCCGTTTTCAATGCGCGCTCCTTCCTGTTCCTGTTTTTTTGTTTTTCCACTCACTTTATCCTTCCATTTAGAAAGTGTTTTTTCTTCTTCAGGATCTGAAATTTTAGGAACCGGTTTGTAGTTATAATGAAATGATGAGTAAAGAACGTCTAAGTCTTTCGCTATTGTAGTGTTTGCACTGTACATTGAAACTGTTGTGTATACAGAATCAAACACCTCCCTAATCTTATTGTTTAATCCACTGCGCAACGCATCGCGCAATGTTTCATAGTCTACAGCGTTGGCTTCAATCAGCTCTTTATCAAAGTGTGACTTGTAAAGTCTTGAACTAAAAGGCACAACTGCTACTTCTCCAACAATAAAATCTGGTTTACCTGTTGTGGTGTGCATTTGATTTCCTGAAGTAGAATATGTTTCACTTTGGGCGAAAGAAACACTCACCACTCCAAGACACACAAACACAAAAAGTATAACCTGATTTAATCTCATTTAGATAAAGCTTCTGAAATGCCTTTAAAAACATCATTCCCATTGGCAAACAATAGCAATGAAATTAAAATGATCATTCCGGCCATTTGCGCATATTCCATCACTTTTTCATTGGGCTTACGACCTGTAACCAATTCATAAAGTAAGAACATCACATGCCCTCCATCTAAGGCAGGAATTGGTAAAATATTCATGAATGCCAATACCAATGACAAAAATGCGGTTAAGCTCCAAAATGCTAACCAGTCCCAACTGGGTGGAAACATGCTTCCAATAGCTCCAAAACCACCAATTTCTGAAACGCCTTCTTTTGTAAAAACCAGACTAAACTGATCGATGTAGTTTTTAATGGTTTGTTTCGCTTTTCCTATACCTGCCGGAATTGAAGCTCCAAAACTGTAGCTAATGTGTGTAGTATCATAATAACTTGAAATGCCTCGATTAGCAACTCCAATTTTACCGTCTTCTGATAGTTTTACCGGAATTTCTAGCTCTTTGTTATTGCGAATAACATGAAGCACAATTTCTTCATTGGGCATTGTATCTACTGTTCTGAAAAAATCGTAGAAATATTTTGTAGGGATATCATTAACCCCAACAATTTGATCTCCCTTTTGAAGGTCTGATGCTGCCGCAGGTTTTTCTGGTAAAATAGAGTCTGCATAAAAAGGCACGCGCTCTTCAAAAACTCCTCTTTCACCACTGGCTAATACTTTTTGACCAAAATCAGCAGGGACGGTAACCATTCTGGTTTTGCCTCCATTTTCAACTTTAACCTCAGAAGGTTCACTCGCTAAAAGGAACTGCACCGCCAAGCTTCCATAGGTTACACGCTCACCCAAAGGCTCATTGTTTATTTCCAGAATACGATCTCCTTCAAGAAAACCAACACTTTTAGCAGCTTTAGAAACATGCACTCCATTGGTTACATCTTTAGCCGCCACAAAGCTTTCTCCCCAAGTGTATAGAATCATGGAGTAGATGAAGATTCCTAAAATCACATTTACGGTTACACCGCCAATCATTATAATAAGACGTTGCCATGCAGGCTTTGATCTAAATTCCCAAGGCTCAGCCGGTTTAGACATTTGCTCTTTGTCCATCGACTCATCAATCATTCCGGAAATTTTAACGTACCCTCCCAGTGGCAGCCAACCAATTCCGTATTCAGTGTCGCCTTTTTTAAACTTAAAAAGCGAAAACCAAGGATCGAAAAACAAATAAAATTTCTCTACTCTGGTCTTAAATAATTTAGCTGGAATAAAGTGACCCAGTTCATGCAACACAACTAAAATGGATAAACTCAAGATTAATTGTGCGGCTTTTATAAAGAATGTTTCCATGTAATCTTCTTATAATGACTTGCGAAAATAGGAATGATGACTAAATGAGAGTTCTAATAAACGTTAAACCTTCCATTTCATTAATTCGTCAGCTATTTTTCTATCGTTTGATAATCGTGGGATTTTATTTTGCCCTCCCAACTTTCCTCTGGACTTCATCATGTTTTTGAATCCGTCTTTTTGGATGCTTGTAATGAGCAAAGGTTGAAGAATGTTTCCTTCTATTAAATCTTTATAATAGGGATTCAAGCGCTGCATTATTCCGTCCATCTTTAAGCGAAAAGCATCCATATTGTGGGGTGTTTTTCCAAACTCAATGAACCATTCGTGGTAAGGTAATCCTTCTGTGGGGTTAACCTGAGGGGCAAGGTGAAATTCTCTTACATCTGCATCAAACAATTCCAACACTTCTTTAATCGTTGTTTCTACCTCTTCTCCTATAATGTGCTCTCCAAATGCAGATGTAAAATGTTTTATTCTACCGGAAACAACAATTCTGTAAGGGTCTTTAGAAACAAATTTTACGGTGTCTCCAATGCTATATCCCCACAAACCGGCATTGCTAGAAAGAATCAATGCATAGTTAACTCCAATTTCTACATCTTCTAGCGTAAGTCGGGTTGGATTGGGGTTGAAATATTCTTCGGCAGGAATAAACTCGTAAAAAATTCCTGCATTTACATTGAGCAATAATCCTTCTTGTTTTTGGCTATTTTGATACGCAATAAAGCCTTCTGATGCCGGATACGTTTCTATGGAAGGAATTTCTTTCCCGATAAGCTTCTTAAAAATGGGACGGTAAGGCTCGTAGTTTACTCCTCCATATACAAAGACTGAGAAATTGGGAAAAATTTCCATAATGTTTGCTTTCCCTGTCTTCTCCAATAACCGTTCAAAATACATTTGCACCCAAGAAGGAATTCCGCTAATCAAGCGCATATCTTCTTTCAACGTCTCTTCTACAATCTTGTCAATTTTGGTTTCCCAATCATCAATACAATTGGTTTCCCATGAAGGCATTCTGTTTTTTTGGAGGTAATTGGGAACGTAGTGGGCTACAATTCCTGATAAACGTCCCAAAGGAACTGCTTTAGAGTTATCTAACTCTGGACTTCCCTGCAGAAAAATCATTTTTCCATCTAAAAAATCTGCCTTTTTGGTTGCATCGATGTAAGCCAATAAAGCATGTTTTGCGGCATCGATATGATGACCGATAGATGCTTTTGTAATGGGAATGTATTTAGCTCCTGATGTTGTTCCTGATGTTTTGCAGAGATAGATGGGCAAACCTTCCCACAATACATTCTCTTCGCCTTTTACAACGCGATCGATATAAGGTTTTAGTCCTTCATAATCTCGAACGGGAACGGCTTTTTTAAACGATTCGTAGTCTGATATTGAGTTAAAGTTGTGATCTTTTCCGAAAGCTGTTTCTTTAGCTTCACGAACCAACTCCTCACGTGTTTCATATTGTATTTCAACTGCTTGCCCTGCCCATTTATTTACCTTATTCGTAAGAATAGATGCATAGGGTTTACTTAAAAATGCTTTTATACCCATTATATCAAACTCCCTATATTCCCAGTAAATAGTTTAACGGAAATGGCCAATAAGACTACACCAAATATTTTTCTAATGATGGCTATTCCTGAATTCCCCAATACTTTTTCAATCTTAGCAGATAGTTTTAAAATAACATAAACGATAATAATGTTCAGAATGATACCTACCACAATGTTTTCGTTTGCATATTCTGCTTTTAACGATAATATGGTCGTAAGCGTACCCGTTCCTGCAATTAACGGAAATGCCAAAGGAAAAACTGATGCCGTTTCTGGCACATCTCCTTTAAAGAATTCAATCCCTAAAACCATTTCCAACGCTAAAAAAAACAGAATAAGACTCCCAGCAACAGCAAAAGAGTTTACATCTACTCCAATCAACTTCAGAATAGATTCTCCAATAAAAACAAATGCAACCATGATTCCACCAGCCACAATGCTGGCTTTTTCAGATTGAATGTGCCCTACTTTCTGACGCAAATCAATAATTAACGGAATGTTCCCTATCGAATCTACAACGGCAAACAATACCATTGTTGCAGACATGATTTCTTTAAAGTCAAAATTCATTTTGCAAAAGTAGGTTGACGAATAATACTTACTGTTGATTTAACAACAATTTCTCAATAACTTTAGGAAAATGAGCGTGTTCCAATGTATGAATCTTCTGAGCCAATGCTTCAGGCGTGTCTCCTTCTTCAAGAATACAAGAAGCCTGAAAAAGAATTTTTCCCTTATCGTATTCGGCATTTACTTCGTGAATCGTAATTCCTGATTCTTTTTCCTTTGCTTTTATAACTGCCTCATGTACAAAATGCCCGTACATGCCTTTACCTCCGTACTTAGGCAGCAAAGAAGGGTGCACATTTACCATCTTGAACGCTTGTGTAATGCTTTCCGGAATTAAGAGTAAAAATCCAGCTAAAACAATTAAGTCTACTTCCAGCTCCTTCAGTTTATTGATAAATGCTGCTGACTGTAAATCACCCTTATTGGTCATAATTACCGGAACAGCGTATTTATTTGCCCGGTCAATAACTCCGGCATTGGGTTTATTGCACACTACAGCCACCACATTAATACTCTCATGGTGCTCGAAGTAACTAATTATATTTTCAGCGTTTGAACCGCTACCAGATGCAAAAATGACGATGTTCTTCACCGCGCAAAACTAATAACTCTATTGTTGAAAAACGATGGGGTAATTTGTCCATTTGTTTTCAGCTATAAAAAATGTAGCGCATTTTATCAAGGCATCTCATTCGACTTTAACAAGAGTTTGAGGTGCTCTAAAACGACCTTTTCATAGCAAAAAAAGGTATGCACACCTACTAAACACACCTCTCAAAACCTTGTATAGTGCAGTGTTTGTGCGAGTTTATCAAAAATTTTGATTTTAAAACCAACTTTATTTTTCTTTGCAGCGCTTTAAAAACATTAAAAACATTTCGAAATGTCTGATATTAAATCAAAGGTGATTGCAATCATCGTAGACAAGTTAGGTGTAGACGAGAGTGAAGTAGCTCTTGAATCTTCATTCACAAATGATCTTGGTGCCGATTCTTTGGACACCGTTGAATTGATCATGGAATTTGAAAAGGAATTCAACATTGCAATTCCAGACGATCAAGCTGAAAATATCGCTACAGTAGGTGAAGCGGTAAAATATATCGAAGAAAACATCAGCAAGTAATCGAATTTCAACTGTACACGATTTAAAAGATGGAGTTAAAGAGAGTAGTAGTTACGGGTCTTGGCGCAGTTACGCCTATCGGAAACACGGTAAGTGAATACTGGAATGGCCTTATTGAAGGTAAAAGTGGAGGCGCTCCTATTACTCATTTTGACACCACTCATTTTAAAACAAAATTTGCCTGCGAGGTTAAGGATCTTGACCTCGCGGCTTTTTTTGACCGCAAAGAGGGAAGAAAACAAGACCTCTTCTCGAAATATGCAGTTATCGTAGCTGATGAAGCTATTGCAGATGCTGGTATTTCAATTGACAACATGAACCCTGATCGCGTTGGTGTGATTTGGGGATCTGGAATAGGTGGAATTATCACCTTTCAGGAAGAAATTGAAGGGTTTGTAGCGAACGATCGTGTTCCGCGTTTCAACCCTTTCTTTATTCCAAAAATGATCGCTGATATTGCTTCTGGTAATATTTCTATCAAGCATGGATTCAGAGGGCCAAACTTTAGTACGATTTCAGCTTGTGCTTCCTCGTCCAATGCGCTTATTGATGCATTTAACTATATCCGCTTGGGTAAAGCCGATGCTATTGTAACAGGTGGTTCTGAAGCTGCTATTAACGAAGCTGGAATTGGTGGTTTTAATGCGCTTCAAGCACTTTCAAAAAGAAACGATTCGCCAGATAAAGCTTCTCGACCTTTTGACAAAGACCGTGATGGTTTCGTAATGGGAGAAGGTGGTGGAGCCATTGTAATAGAATCGCTTGAAAGTGCTTTGAACAGAGGTGCTACAATCTATGCTGAAATTGCTGGTGGTGGAATGTCTGCAGATGCACATCACATTACAGCTCCTCACCCTGAAGGGTTGGGCGCAATTAATGTAATGAAAAATGCACTGAATGATTTTGGTGATGTCACTATCAATGATATTGACTACATCAATGTTCATGGAACATCTACACCATTGGGAGATCTTGCCGAAACAAAAGCCATTAAAACTGTTTTTGGTGATCAAGCTTATAAATTGAACATTAGTTCTACCAAATCTATGACTGGTCACTTGCTGGGTGCAGCAGGTGCTATTGAATCGATTGCCACAATTTTGGCCGTTAAAAACGACATTATACCTCCAACGATCAATCATTTTACCGATGATCCTGATCTAGATCCAAACTTGAACTTTACGTTCAATAAGGCTCAAAAACGCGAGGTAAAAGCGGCACTATCGAACACCTTTGGATTTGGTGGTCATAACGCTTCCGTGGTTTTCAAAAAATTTGAAGAGTAATACTTTTTTCCAGCGCATTTTTGGTTCTTTTTCGAAAGAAAAGCTAACCCCTTTTCAGTTCCATCTAAAAGAACTCTTGGGATATACTCCCAACGATTGGGAAATTTATGAACGTGCTCTGCGTCATAAATCATTGTTTTCAAAAAAAGGAGAAAACAATGAACGTTTAGAGTTTTTAGGCGACTCTATCTTAGATTCAATTGTAGCAGAATATCTTTTTGATACTTATCCTAAGCGCAGTGAGGGATTTTTAACCAAAATGCGTTCTAAAATCGTTAGCCGAAAAACGCTTAATGAATTGGCTACAAGAATGGAACTTCGAGAACTGGTACAAGCCGCACCAGAAATCAAAGGAGACCGAACTTCTCTATATGGTAATGCACTTGAAGCACTTGTAGGGGCAATCTATAGGGATCAGGGTTATGAACGCACGAAAGAATATGTATTGAAGCATATTCTTGAAAAACACCTTGATTTGGAGAGTCTTCAAACCATTGAATCTGATTATAAAAGCAGATTGCTAGAATGGGGTCAAAAAGAGCGCATTGAGGTTTCTTTTTCTATAGAAGAGTTACCACAAACTACAAAAGGAGAATACCGCTTTAAAGCCGCTCTTACTGTTGGAGAGTTGCACACCGCCAGTGCAATAGGTACCTCTAAAAAAAGAGCAGAGCAACAAGCCGCTCAGATCATCTGGCAAGAGATGTTTAACAAATAAATATTCTTACCAGAGCGCAGAATACTTTAACCATTGTTACCTTGCGCTCTATTAAATCTTCTGGTATGTCAAAATTTAAACTGGAATTTGAACCTGATTATGACTTTCATCTAATTGCCATCAGTTGCCACCAGAAAGATTTTAAATTGGCCTGGTCGATTAGCAAAGGCCTTGATTGTTCTTTAGAAAAGATAGAAGACTTAGAGGCACCCATTGATCAAAAAGGTAGTATTTATGGCAGTTTCACTTACTACTTTTGTGAAAGCGATGGCGGACATTATGCTTATCACTTACTGGCCAATAAATCTAATGAAGGCTTATTGGCTCCAGAACAAAAGCAAGCCGATTTCTTTTTTGCAATTACCGGAGCACATAATCGTTTGGACACCGCTGACATTTTACAAAAAATAAAAGCGCAGTCCGTTGTACTTACAGCATACTCAATAGACCCAATATCTCTAAAATCAAAAGACAAATTCATTTTAGAATGAAGACACTAAAAAACAAAACCAAAATTGTTGCGACCATTGGTCCGGCTTCAGCTCCAAAAGATACTTTGCGGAAGCTTATTTTGTCAGGAGTAAATGTCTGCCGCATCAACTTTTCGCATGGAGATCATGAAACGCATTTGCGTGTTATAGAAACCATTCGGGAATTAGATTCGGAACTTGGAACATTTACAGCCATTCTAGGCGACCTCCAGGGACCTAAAATTCGAATTGGAAATGTAGAAGACAATGGTGTTCTACTGGAAAATGGTCATGAATTAGTAATTACAACCAAAGAACAGATTGGCACTAAAGAATGTGTTTACATCACGTATCAAGAGTTTCCGAAAGATGTTTCTGCCGGAGAAATTATTCTTATTGATGATGGTAAACTAGTTCTTGAAGTCGTTGAAACCAACAAAAAAGACCGTGTTGTTTGCCGAGTAAAACACGGAGGTATTCTCTCTTCTAAAAAAGGAGTGAACCTTCCGAATACAAAAATTTCACTTCCTTGCCTGACTCCCAAGGACTTGAAAGATTTGGACTTTGCATTAAAACATCAACTTTCATGGATTGCACTTTCTTTTGTACGTAAGGCTTCTGACATTGCTGAACTGAAAGAAATTATTCAAGAAAGAGAAAGTAGTGCCCGCATTGTAGCCAAAGTAGAAAAGCCAGAGGCCATTGATAACTTGGATGAGATCATCAACATTACAGATGCCGTTATGGTTGCCCGTGGAGACTTAGGCGTTGAAATTCCAATGCAAGATGTTCCATTAATCCAAAAAGAGATTGTGAATAAATGCCAGCTTCAAGCTAAGCCTGTAATTATTGCAACTCAAATGATGGAAAGTATGATTGAAAATGTTTCTCCAACAAGGGCTGAAGTAAACGATGTTGCCAATGCTGTTATGGATGGAGCTGACGCAGTTATGCTAAGTGGTGAAACTTCTGTTGGTAAATTCCCAGTTGAAGTAATTGAGGCCATGTATAAAATCCTGATTAAAACAGAAACGTTCAAAGGCATTTACCACAAAGAGTTCAAGCCGCAGATGAACGATGATCGTTTTATTACTGATTCAGTATGTTTCTCAGCTGTTAAAATGCAGGAAAGAACAAAAGCTAAGGCAATTATTACCATGACCCACTCGGGTTACACGGCTTATAAAGTCTCTAGTTTTAGACCGCAGTCAAATATTTTTGTCTTTACCGGAAACCCAAAAATCTTAAACATGCTAAGCCTTGTTTGGGGTGTACGTGGCTTCTACTACGATAAATTTGTAAGTACAGATCATACCATTGATGACATCAAATTCATTCTGAAGAAGAAAGAATTTGTTGAAGAGGACGATCTTGTTATCAACATCGCCAGTATGCCAATTAGCGACAGAGGTATGTCTAATATGGTTCGCTTAAGCTACGTTTAAAAAACGGCTTTAAACTGATCAAGAAAACGAACATCGTTTTCACTGTATAATCTTAAGTCATTCACTTGGAATTTGAGTTGGGCAATTCGCTCAACTCCCATTCCGAATGCAAATCCGGAATAGACTTTTGAATCAATTCCACAGTTTTCCAAAACGTTTGGATCTACCATTCCACAGCCCATAATTTCAAGCCAGCCGGTATATTTACAAACGTTACAGCCTTTTGAGTTACAAATGGTGCAGCTTACATCCATTTCAGCAGATGGTTCTGTAAAAGGGAAATAAGACGGACGTAACCTGATTTTGGCTTTTTCTCCGAACATTTCTTTAACGAAGAACAAGAGCGTTTGCTTTAGATCTGCAAACGAAACGTTTTTATCGATGTATAACCCTTCTACTTGATGGAAAAAACAATGTGCACGTGCAGAAATAGCCTCATTGCGGTAAACTCTTCCCGGAGCAATAATGCGGATAGGAAGTTCTTGAGACTCCATAATGCGCACCTGAACAGATGATGTATGCGTTCTCAAGGCTAGGTTTTCACCATTCTCAGAATTCACAAAGAAAGTATCCTGCATGTCTCTTGCCGGATGTTCTTCAGGAAAGTTCAATGCGGTAAAGTTGTGCCAATCATCTTCTACTTCCGGACCTTCTTCAACGCTATAGCCAATGCGACTAAAAATATCTATGATCTCGTCTCTTACTAGCGAAATAGGATGGCGCGAACCTACTGGAAGTGGTTCTCCCGGACGTGTTAAATCATCAGGAGCATTGGCTTTACTTTGCGCTTTCGTAGCTGTCGCTTTTAGAGCATCATGCTTTTCTTGAGCAAAGTTTTTCAACTCATTTAAGCGTTGACCAAATTCCTTTTTTTGATCGTTAGGAACATTTTTAAAATCAGCAAACAAACCTTTGATAAGCCCTTTTGAACCTAGGTATTTGATACGAAATGCTTCAAGTTCTTCCGGATTTTCGGTTTGAAATGCTTCGATTTGCTGTTTGATTTCGTCAACTTTTTCTAACATGATGAAAAAAGGATTTTTGGGACTGCGAATTTAACCTTTTGTATTCGAATAGCACTAGTTCAATAACTTCATCTCCATAACAACGTCTTCCATCGGACGATCAGCTCTATCCGTTCTAACAGCAGCAATGCTATCTAAAACATTAAAGCCATCAACCAGCTCTCCAAAAACCGTGTAAGCACCATCCAGATGTGGAACTCCACCAGTTGTTTTATAGATTTCTCGTTGCTTTGGTGACAATTTGTAAGCTGCTAACCTTTTCTCCAGCTCGGGGTTAATTTCTTCCATAACTCCATTCAATGCTTCCTGATCTTTAGCTTTTCTAGCTGCTTGATAATGCTCTTTATATACCTCATTTCCGGCTTCGCTCATAAAATCAGAAAACACTTGATCGCGAAACATATTCATTCTTCGTTGATCAACCTGATCTAGTTCTTTATCGGTAAATACTTTGCCTTGAACAAGGTAAAATTGTGAACCCGAACTCTTTTTTTCAGGATTCACGTTATCTCCTTCACGGGCGGCAGCCAACGCCCCCTTTTTATGAAAAATAGTATCTACAAATTCTGCCGGCACAGTGTAACCGGGACCTCCGTTACCCAGCCTCTTTCCTTGCTCGGCATGTTTAGAATCAGGATCTCCACCCTGAATCATAAACCCGTATATGACTCTATGGAACAAAAGGCTGTCATAGCCCCCTTTTTTAACCAGCTCAATAAAATTATCTCTATGCTTTGGCGTTTCATTATAGAGTTTAACCGTCATGTCGCCATAATTTGTTGAGATAAGAACCAACTGTTCTTTATTCTCTCCGTCTTGATAGGAAAAAGCCATAAATAAAACGGCTAGAATTAGTCCTGAAACAAATGGATATCTGAAATATGTTTTCATTTTTTATATTTGATGGCTTTAGAAATTGCGCATGACGCGTAAAATTAAGACATTTACATTCTTCAATATTTATTCGCCTTACAAATGAAGTTCAAACTTTTCTTTCTATTGGTCCTGGTTTCTGCTGGTTTTATTGGTTGTAAAGAAGACGACCCAACCAAGCTTCAGGTATATGTTGTGGATGAAGAAGGTAATCGCGTTCAAAATGCCGTTATTCAGTTTAACTGTGAATCTTCTTATGATCCTCCCCGTCCGTGTGATGTAGAAATGGAAGTTACTGCAGATGGAACAGGGTATTATGAAAGAGAGTTTGACCAACCTTCGGTTCTTCGAATCAATGCGTTCAAAATTGATCGAGATACACAAGTTTTAGGAACCTTACCAGATACTTCCGTAGTAATTACAGCGGATTCGCTTTGTGGCGAAAGCTATGTGTCTATTCAAGAGTTCGAAACAACTAAGAAAACAGTTGTTGTGTACGAATGTAATTAATCACAGCTTCTTTCATTAACCTTTCTTGGTCTTTACCTTTGAGGTGAGGTAATTTTTGTGTGCGATCGAAATGCGGCCATCCGTCTTTATCATCGCCAACATATTCGTAATATCCATAGGGCTCCAACAATGTACAAACGGCAATGTGGATAACATCAAGCTTTTGATCTTTAGAAAACGGTTGCATTCCCTTTCCTAATTCTTGTATGCCAATTAAAAATAAAATGGCATCCATTTCCAAGTCTCCACCAAACTGTGCTTCTAGCGGTGCTATTGCCTCTCTCCACTCTTTTTCAAACTCCAAATCCATAAATCAATAAACAGTTGTTTGTGTGCAAAGTTAGATCAATGGAGTTATTTGCTACTGCCAATGCCATTATTTTAGCTCCATGAATACAGTGGATATTGTTTTGGCCATTCCTCTGCTCTATGCAGCCTATAAAGGATTTACCAAAGGATTCATATTAGAAATTGGTTCTTTAATTGCTTTGATACTGGGCATTTGGGGAGCCTTGCAGTTTTCTTTTTACACAGAATCTCTGCTCACTGAAAACACAGAGGTAGACAAAACCTATGTGCCCATGATCGCATTTGCATTAACATTCTTTGCCTTTGTAATTGGTGTTCACTTTTTGGCAAAGCTTGCCGAAAAAATCATAAAGATGGCTGCATTATCTATTTTCAACAAACTGCTGGGAGGGCTATTTGGAATGCTAAAAGCAGCTTTGATCATAAGCTACTTGTTAATTCTAGTCAACTCTATCAATGAAAAATGGCAATTTATTGACAGCGATTGGAGAGAAGAATCGGTAATGTACGAACCGATATCGAATATCGGTCCGTCAATATTACCTATGATTGAAGATTTACCTTGGTATAAAGACTATATCAAGGAATATGTTGATTAGTCGTTAATTGCTTTTACCCCCGGAAGTTCTTTTCCTTCGATTAATTCTAATAAAGCACCGCCTCCTGTTGAAACATAGCTTACATGCTCACTTAAATCAAACTTGTTAACCGCAGCAACAGAGTCACCTCCACCTACAAGAGAATAAGCACCTCTTTCAGTTCCTGCAACCACACCATAAGCTACTTGCTTTGTTCCTTCTGAGAAATTATCAAANTCNAATACGCCCATTGGCCCATTCCACAAAATTGTTTTCGATTCTTCTACACACAATTTGTAGTGCTCAATAGCTTTCGGACCAATATCAAGTCCCATCCAACCATCAGGAATAGCAGCAGTCGAAACCGTTTGCTGAGCTGCATCATTGCTAAAATTATCTGCAGCCACTGTATCTTCCGGCAACAAAATACGAACGCCAATTTCGTCTGCCTTTTCCAACAATTGCTTTGCCGTATCTAAAAAGTCTTCTTCTACCAATGAGTTCCCTACATTTCCGCCTTGGGCTTTAGCAAACGTATAAGCCATGCCTCCACCAATAATGAGGTTATCTAATTTATCCAAGAGATTTTCGATAATTCCGATTTTAGAAGAAACCTTAGCTCCTCCAATAATTGCAGTGAAAGGCTTTTGTGGAGCTTCCATCAATTTAGCAACGCTACTTAGCTCTCTTGCCATCAACAATCCAAAACATTTTTCTGTAGTGAAATATTGAGCAATGATTGCTGTTGATGCATGTGCACGGTGAGCTGTTCCAAATGCATCGTTTACATAGATATCTCCATGCTTCGCTAGCTTTTCAGCAAAAGCTTCATCTCCTGCTGTTTCTTCTTTATAGAAACGAAGGTTTTCTAACAATAAAACTTCTCCTTCATTTAATGCAGAGGACTGTGCGAAGGCATCTTCTCCAATACAATCATTCGCAAACTTTACGTCTACTTTTAGTAAATCGCTCAAATGAGCTACCAGATGTTTCAATGAAAATTTTTCTTCAGGACCAGATTTCGGACGCCCCAAGTGTGACATCAATACGATTGAACCTCCTTGCTCTAAAATTTGACGAATTGTAGGTAATGCTGCCTGAATACGTGTATCATCAGTAATTTCAAAAGCATCGTTCAATGGTACATTAAAGTCAACTCTGATTAGTGCTCTCTTTCCTTTGAAATCGAAGTCTTTAATTGTTTTCATTTTATGTCTGGTGTAAAGTTTATTAGCCTTTTAGATGGTCAAAAATGAAACTTTTTAGGTTGATCACAAAAGCTTTATTCGCCTTTTGACAACCTCTTTATATTACCTTTGGCGCCACATGTGGATGGATAAAGTCATAGGGCAAGAAGCCTTAAAGCAACAGCTTAAAAAAACAGTTGAAACGGGTCGTATCAGCCATGCTCAACTTTTTTTAGGAAAACCTGGTACTGGGGCACTTCCTTTAGCGATTGGCTATGCTCAATTATTGTTGTGCAATGCATCCGAGAGTCAATCTTCTTGTAATTTAAAATGCGACAAACTGGTTCATCCCGATTTGCATTTTGCTTTCCCTGTAAACACTACGAAGAAAGTAAAGAAAGATCCGGTTAGTAGTTTGTTTTTAGAAGAATTCCGCGAAGAATTTATCAAAAATCCTTACCTGAATTTATTTCAATGGCTTACTGCTTTGGGGATTGAAAACAAACAAGGGTTAATCAATACCAAGCAAAGTTCTGAGATTTTAAAAGACCTTACGCTTAAGCCCTATGAGTCTGAGTTTAAAGTGATGCTCATTTGGCAACCGGAGCGCATGAACCGCTCATCGGCTAATAAATTGCTAAAGATTATAGAGGAGCCACCACAAAAAACTGTTTTTTTATTGGTTTCTGAAGATCAGGACAATGTTTTGCCTACCATTTTGTCTAGAACACAGTTAATTCGTGTTCCGCCATTACAACAAGATGACATTAAATTTGCTCTTCAAGAGCAATATGATTTGGCAGAAGAAACAGCATCTAGCATAGCTTCGTTAGCTGATGGAAGTTTTAATGCCGCCTTGAACATTCTTCATGCTTCATCTGAAGAAAACTTTGATCAGCAATCATTCATCAACTGGATGCGCATGTGCTACAGCAAAGATTTTTTCAAAATTGATGCTTGGATCTCAGACATATCACGTATTGGGAGAGAAAGACAGAAAAACTTTTTAGCATACGGGCTTCACATTTACAGAGAGTGTTTAATCAGCAATTATGCTGATCCTTCTTTAATTCGTTTACAAGGAGCAGAACAGGGTTTTGTTAATAAGTTCAAACCATTCATTAACACAGCGAATGCTTTACAACTCATTGGAGAGTTTGAAAAGGCTGTAAATGATATTGAACGCAATGCCAACCCAAAGATTCTTTTTTTAGATTTAACGGTAAAAGTCATGAAGCTTTTAACCCTAAAGCCATGATTTTTTATTCGGTGGTTTTCCACTAATTTTGACGATTGGCTTAACCGCCTTTTTTTGTTGAACCAGCGCTGTTTTAAAAACAGCTCACAATAGATGAGATAATAAATATATGGGATGTGGAAGTTGTTCTTCCGGAGGATGTGGCTCAGGAGTTCCTGCGGGTTGCGGTAGCAACGGATCGTGTGGAACCGGTGGCTGTGGAAAATTAAATGTATTTGACTGGTTAGCCGGAATGGAATTGCCCAATGGGCAAAAAACCTTCGACATTGTCGAAATCCGGTTTAAAAACACCCGAAAAGATTTTTACAAAATACCCGATAACCTCGAAATTAATACTGGAGATGTTGTAAAAGTTGAAGCTGCCTCTGGTTACGATATTGGTATAGTAACACTTACCGGTGAATTAGTACGTATGCAAATGCGTAAACGTAGAATCAAATCAGACTCTAAAGATGTGCGCTATATTCTGCGCAAACCATCACAAGAAGAAATTGATAAATGGCAAGAAGCGCGTGGTCTTGAAAAAAGCACCATGCTTAAAACACGCTTGATTGTTCAGGAATTGAAGTTACAAATGAAAATTTCTGATGTAGAATATCAAGCAGACCGTTCTAAGGCTACTTTCTACTATACTGCTGATGATCGCGTAGATTTTCGTGAGCTAATCAAAATATTGGCAGACCAATTTAAGATTCGCGTAGAAATGCGTCAAATTGGTGCGCGTCAAGAAGCTGGTAGAGTTGGTGGTATTGGGTCTTGCGGTAGAGAGTTGTGCTGTTCATCTTGGTTAACAGATTTTCGTTCTGTTAGCACCAGTGCTGCTCGCTATCAACAGTTAGCGATTAACCCTATTAAGCTAGCAGGTCAATGCGGAAAATTAAAATGTTGCCTCAATTATGAGTTAGACGCATATGTAGATGCATTGAAAGAGTTTCCTGATTTTAACCTTAAGCTTAAAACTAAAAAAGGAGACGCTGTTCACCAGAAAACAGATATTTTCAAGCGTAAGCTTTGGTATATCTTCTTGGATGAACCTTCAAAGTTTTATGAATTATCCTTAGATCGGGTTAACGAAATTTTGGAGATGAATGCAAAAGGCAAGTATCCTCAAGATTTGGACGACTTTATCGAAATACCGGAGTTAGACAATGCTGAGCCCGATTATGAAAACGTTGTAGGTCAAGATAGCCTTACCCGTTTTGATAATACCAAGAAGCGTAAAAAGCGTAAGCCTTCAAGAAATAGAAAGCCAAAAGGGCAACAAAATCCAAAGGCAAAAAGCAATAACACTTCTAATAATCAGGGAGCAAATAAGCCTAAGCCAACTCCAAAAAATAAAGGTCAACAAAAAGGTGGACCTAGAAAGAGCAATAAAAACAGACCTCCAAGAAAGAAGCAAGACAATAACAATAAGGGAAGCAATAATCCGCAGTAAATGAAGAATATGCGCACATTCTTTTTTCTCTTGACTGCGGTTTTAGCTGCGGTACTTATCAGCTGTAGCGAACCACCTTTTTATGCGGAAAGTAAACCCATTGAAAAAGAGGGTTGGCAAGCAGAAAAGGCTTATCAATATTCTCCTGAAATAACAGATACAACGGCTCTTTACAACGTTTTTTTCACCTTAAGAAATACCGGTGAATACCCTTACAGCAACCTCTGGTTATTTGTGACCCGAACTTCTCCTAATGGTATTACTGATACAGATACCATAGAATGCCCGCTTGCTTATAACAGTGGAAAATGGATTGGAAAAAGTGCTGGAGGGTTTTATGACAATATCATTTTATATCAACAAAACCAGCGTTTTAAAACTTCAGGAACGTATACTTACAATATTCAGCACGGTATGCGCGATAGTTTGTTAAAAGATGTTAGCGATATAGGTCTTCGCATTGATAAAGTTAAGGCGAACAACTAATTTTACCTTCCATGAGNAAGTCACAAAAAGAAAAGCAACCCGAAAAGAAAAACTTCACCAAATTAATTTTTTGGTTTTGGGGACTATTTGTAGGAGGATGCCTGTTTGTAACAGGCTTTTTTTATGCGTTGGCTATGGGNTGGATTTGGGAACTCCCTTCTTTTGAGGAACTNGAAAACCCAAAAAGTAATCTGGCTACAGAAATTATTACTTCAGATCAAAAAATACTGGGAAAATATTATAGTGAAAATCGTACGAATATTGAATACGGACACATCCCAAANTACTTGGTTGACGGACTAGTCACAACAGAAGATGAGCGCTTTTATAACCANTCAGGAATAGACCTCAAAGGATTAATACGTGCAGTATTTTATCTAGGACAAAATGGTNGTGCCAGTACAATTACTCAACAGCTAGCGAAACANCTCTATCACGAGCCAGCCATTACTTTGTTACAAAGACTAAAGCAAAAACTNATAGAATGGGTAATTGCAGCACAACTTGAGCGTCAGTATACTAAAGAAGAAATTATTACNATGTACCTCAACAAGTTTGATTTTATCAATCATGCTGTTGGGGTTGAATCTGCNTCAAATGTTTATTTCGGGATGCATGCCGACAGTCTAAAAATTCATCAAGCTGCACTTTTGGTGGGNATGTGTAATAACCCTTCTTATTACAACCCGNTACGCTTTGAAGAAAGAGCCAAAACCAGAAGAAATATTGTTTTTGGACAGATGAAACGTAATGGTATTATTTCTGAACAAGAAAAAGACTCACTTCAACAACTTCCTCTTGACTTGAATTTTACNAGNGCTGATCATAAAGATGGNGTTGCTCCTTATTTCAGAGAAATTCTTCGTTCTGAGCTTTCAAAACTTTTTAGCGAGAAAGATAAAGATGGCAACTATGTTTTAGCTAAAGCCAATGGAGATCGTTATGACATTTACCGCGATGGCTTAAANGTNTATACAACCATTGATATGCGCATGCAAAAATATGCCGAATGGGCTGTGCAAAAACATATNGGAGGTGAACTTCAACCCACTTTTGATCGGTTAAATAAAAACAAGCGAAATGCTCCTTTTAGTAATAGCATTACTGACAAACAGGCACAAAGCATCTTAAACAGAGCTAAAAAAAGAAGTCCGCGTTATTTGGTATTAACAGGAAGACAATGTGCTAACTGTGGCAGAAGAGGTAGCTATGTTTCAAAAGAAGTTGTTGATGGAAAACCCATGTGGGTGTGTTCTGCTAGCGATTGTCATCATCAGTCTCCGGTGGTTCATAAAGACTCTATTGATGCCCTTTTTGATACTCCGGTAGATATGAAAGTNTTTACTTGGAAAGGGGAAGTCGATACTACCATGTCTCCAATGGATTCTATTCGTTATTACAAGAAATTCTTACAATCTGGACTTATGTCAATGGATCCTAAAACCGGAGAAATTAAAGCTTGGGTTGGAGGCATCAATTATAAATATTTCAACTATGACCACGTAAAACAAGGGAAACGTCAGGTAGGTTCTACCTTTAAGCCTTTCGTTTATGCACTTGCCATTGAAGCGGGTTATTCACCATGCTACGAAGTGCCTAATATTCTCTACACCTTTAAAAAAGGAGAATGGGGTCTATTAAAAGATTGGACGCCTAAAAACTCTGATGGAGAATACGGCTACAATGTAACCCTCAAATACGGTTTGGGTAATTCAATGAATACCATCACTGCCTGGGTTATGAAACAGTTTGGTCCACCTGCTGTCATCGAATATGCTCGAAGAATGGGAATTACCAGCAAGCTAGACACCGTTCCTTCTTTGGTATTGGGAGTTGCTGATATTTCACTGTATGAAATGGTGGGCGCCAATGCCACTTTTGCCAACAAAGGCATCTGGCAAGAGCCTATTTTCATTACGCGCATTGAAGATAAAAANGGAACTGTGATTAAAGAATTCCGTCCNAAAACCAACGANGCCATGAGCGAAGAAAATGCNTATGTAATGCTGAGTTTAATGAAAGGTGTTGTTGATGGTGTTCGTGGGAAACACGATGGTAAAAAAATTGGTACAGGTATTCGATTGCGCTATGATAGCGACAAACGTGAATACGATGGTATCAAATATCCAATTGCCGGAAAAACAGGAACTACGCAAAATAACTCAGATGGTTGGTTTATGGGTATTACCCCAGATTTAGTAACTGGCGTTTGGGTTGGAGCTGATGACNGAAGTGTTCATTTCTCAAGAACATATTATGGCCAAGGGGCTAACACCGCATTGCCAATATGGGGCTATTACATGAAAAAAGTCTATGCTGACCCTTCTATTAAGATTAGTACAGGTGATTTTGAAGCTCCTCTTGAGCCTTTGAGTGTCGAATTGGATTGTGATAAGTATTCATCATCCGGAGGATTTGATGATGGNGGAGGAAATGTTCCTATTTTTGACCAATAAAGCTTATTTTTCGCGCCANTATGATTAACAAAGTTGTAGATAACGCAGATGTAGCCATTGAAGGCTTAAAAGATAACATGACGCTAATGCTTGGTGGGTTTGGCCTTTGTGGTATTCCAGAAAACCTAATTACGGCTATCCAAAAGCAAGGAGCAACCAACTTAACCTGTATTTCTAACAATGCCGGTGTAGATGATTTNGGCCTAGGCTTATTGCTTCAAACTCGTCAGATCAAAAAGATGATCTCTTCTTACGTTGGTGAAAANGATTTGTTNGAAAAACTAATGCTAAGCGGTGAGTTANAAGTAGACCTNGTNCCACAGGGATCTTTAGCCGAACGTTGTAGAGCTGCCGGAGCTGGAATTCCTGCTTTTTATACTCCTGCCGGATATGGAACTGAAGTAGCTGAAGGGAAAGAAGTAAGATGGTTTGACGGAAAGCCCCATATTTTAGAACATGCTTTTGATGCTGACTTTGCTTTTGTAAAAGCTTGGAAAGGAGATACTGCAGGGAATCTTATTTTTAAAGCTACAGCCAGAAATTTTAATCCGATGATGGCNATGGCCGGAAAAATTACTGTAGCAGAAGTTGAAGAATTGGTTCCTGCCGGTGAATTAAACCCTAATGAAATTCATACTCCTGGAATTTTTGTTCAACGCATATTCCAAGGAGAACGCTACGAAAAACGCATAGAACAACGCACTACCAGACCGCGCCCGTAGCAAAATGACCAATGTTGCTACGATAATAAAACCTATAGAAAAATGGGCTTTTCTGCTCTTTTCTATGGCTCTTTTCGTGTACATTATTTTACGGGCTGTTTTGGTTCATCTGGTAATGGATGAAGCAACCACCTTTTACATTTATGTACAAAACGGAGAGTTTCTTCCCTTTCAAGGTTATTTAGACGCTAACAACCATCTACTGAATTCTTTTTTAGAATACTTTTCATATCAACTGTTTGGAGCTAGCAACCTTGCTTTAAGGTTACCCAATGTGCTTGCTACCTTGTTGTTTATATGGGGTGTTTGGAGAATCTTCCAAAAAATCAATCTCCTTCCGTTACGGTGGTTTTTTGTTTTAACCCTATACACTACATCTTTCTTTATCGAATTCTTTGCTCTTGGTAGAGGTTATGGCCTTAGTATGGGTTTAATGGTGTTGGGGCTTTCTTTTTTTACCGATCGATATCGTTTAAAAAGCATTGTTTTCTCTACCGGTTTCATTAGCTTATCTGTGCTTGCAAACCTTACGATTATCCCTCTGCTATTGCTTGTTATTGGTTGGTGGGCCATTCAGCTTATGCTGGAAAATAATGCCTCTTCACCGTTCAAGAATTGGATAGCTATTGCACTAACAGGAATACTTCCAGCTGCTTTCTGTATTTATTACTCCATGGTTCTTAAAGAAGCCGGAGCTCTTTATTTAGGAGATTCTAATGGGTTTATTCAAGATACACTAGGTTCGCTTAATTTAGAACTGTTTAACACCTCAAAAAACGGGATCGCTTACTTTGAAATCGGTGTTTTTGTTGTGCTTATAGTACAGTTGGGCTACAACAGTTTTCAGCAAGGTTTTGTTAAATGGCTGACAGATTATCGTCACCTTTATTTACTATTACTCCTAGGAGCGGTTATTTCCATCTTCTTACAGCATTACATAATGGGAATTAACTTCCCACAAGAAAGATCTGTTGTTTATTTCATTCCTCTCTTTCTCGTTAGCTTAATAATAGGCGTTGAGCAATTGCCTCAGCCTTACCAAGTTCCATTGTCAATTGTTACATTGGTTTTAGCCTTGATTTTTCCTTATAAGTTTATGGGGATGGTTAACCTCAACCACTTGAACTATTCTTACTGGAAAACTGAATACATCCCCCAGCAATTTGTAACTGCTTATCAAAACCTTGAGCAAGAATTACAACGCCCTCCAACCTTATCGGGTTACTTTACTAAGTCTGCTTCGTGGTCTAAGTTGGCATTTGATGAAAATGTATCCAGAAGTCCCATGTTGTATGAAAACTACCCTAATACACTTGCTGATCTTTTGTGGATTAAGAAAGAACATAACACATCCAAACTGACAAAAACACACGAAATCATCTATGATGATCCGGTTTCTTCCATGTTGCTTTTTAAACGCAAGCAACCTGCTCAAGAAACATTGGTTTTGGATACAACCTATCGCTTTAACGATTTGTCAACTTCAGAGTTTTTCAACCTTTGGGAAGTATTTCCTGATAGTAGTAGTCAATGGATAGGAAAAAAACTCCGCCTTGAATACGAAATGGATGTAGAAGCAAAAGACCTCCCTTTTCAGCCCTTAATTATTGCCAGTGAAAATGGAAAAGATGGGGAGGTATTGTTCTACGATAAATGCCCAATTGCCCACTATTTNAATTTTAAAAAACAACCCAAACAAAAAATTAAGATTAGTTTTTTCTTTGGTCCCATATCACCTGATGCACAAAGGTTCGTAACCTATATCTGGAACTTAAACCAAAGGCCGGGTAGTGCAAGTGGTAATTTAAAAGTTTATAATTTTAACTAAATCTCAACACANTATGGCACTCGATAAACACGGAATAGCAAAACGCATCTCACAAGAACTGGAAGATGGTATGTATGTTAATTTGGGAATAGGAATTCCAACTTTAGTGGCAAACCATGTTCCTGAAGATATGAGCGTAGAGTTTCAATCTGAAAANGGTGTTTTAGGGATGGGACCTTTTCCATACGAAGGAGAAGAAGATGCAGACCTTATTAATGCCGGTAAACAAACAATTACTACAATGCCCGGNGCTGTATTCTTTGACTCTGCTACCAGCTTTGCCATGATTAGAGGGCAACACGTAGATCTTACAGTACTTGGTGCTATGGAAGTTGCAGAAAACGGAGACATTGCCAACTGGAAAATTCCGGGTAAAATGGTGAAGGGAATGGGCGGAGCTATGGACTTAGTTGCTTCAGCAAAGAACATTATTGTTGCTATGATGCATACCAATAAAGCAGGAGAATCTAAGCTATTAAAATCTTGCACATTGCCCATTACTGGTGTGCAATGCGTTACTAAAGTTGTTACCAACCTTGCTGTTTTAGAAATTACACCAAAAGGCTTTAAACTTATAGAGCGTGCTCCAGGCGTTAGTGTGGAAGAGGTACAAAAAGCAACAGAAGGAAAATTAATTGTAGAAGGCGATGTGCCAGAAATGGCAATTTAGCCACACCTTTACCAAAAAGTTCAATGCCTGATTTATACCAGAAATTTGAGCCTAAATTATTGTATGGCTTATTGGTTTTTAGTGGTGTATATTTTATCTACCTCGCTTACATTTCTGAGGGAAGCTATGGTGGTGCCGATGGGTATAACCATTTCTTTATGGCACAAGGGGCTTATTCCTCTCCAATTCTATTATTGGACCTGTGGGGAAAACCTTTATTTACACTACTAGCTTCTCCATTTGCTCAATTTGGTTATTTTGGAATTCGGGTGTTTAATCTTCTTTGTGGAGTTTTAGCTGCATTATTTGCTTACAAAACAGCCCGTTTACTCAACATTAAACTTCCAATACTTGCTGCTGTATTAACGCTTTTTGGAAGTATTGGTCTTCCCATCTATTTAAGTGGACTAACAGAACCTTTGTTTGCATTGGTGTTGTCAATCGCTACCTTTTTCTTTGTTCGAAAACAGTTTTTGGGAGGTGCTCTGGTGATTTCTTTTTTATTTCTTGCCAGAACTGAAGGACTTTTAATTATGTTTCTTTTTGCCCCTGCTTTATGGTTGGTTAACAAGCAACAATTCATCCCTTTTTTAGCTCTAGGATTCTTTATTTACTCTATCATAGGTGTTTTTGCTTTCGGAAACTTTTTCTGGATCATCAATGATTTTCCATATGGCAATACTGCTTATGGCACAGGAGATTTGTTGCATTTCTGGAATTATCGTTTTCAAATTTTCGGGTATCCTTTTCTAATTTGCATCCTCATTGGTTTTATTTCGTTTGTGTTAACTGAGCACAGCAATTTTACCCTTCCGTTATCTCATAAAATGATTTCATGGGGATTGATTATTCTAAGTTTTGCAGGCTATTTTGCTGCTCACAGTTATGTATGGTGGAAAGGAAGCGGAAGTTCAGCAGGACTTATTCGTGTTATTTTGGGCATTTTTCCTTCTGCAGCTATTTTAGCCGCTAAAGCAGGAGACTTGGTTGTATTCATTCCATCAAAGCTTCGAATGTATGTTGCCCTAATGATTGTTCTTACCATTTCCTATTTTCAGGTGCAAGAGCCGTTTCATTACCATGTTGTGCCTACCAGTTGGGGAGTTGAAGAAGTTGAAATTCAAAAAGCTGTAAACGTTATTCGTGCAAATCATTTAGAAGAGAATCCTATCGTTTACTACAACTCTATTGCTTTGTTTATGCTCAACAAAAACCCTTATGTAAATCATGATGGTGATTCTCCTTTGATTCCTCCTCACTTTTTTCACCACCCCGATGATTTACCCCAAGGAACAGTCATTATTTACGATTCGCATTTTGGCCCTTTAGAACAAAACACTGAATCAACTACTCTTTTAAATTATCCTGAGCTTGAACTTCTGGAGACATTTACTACAACTACCGAGCATAAAGGGGCTGATGGCAAACCTTATAAAGTTTCACTTTTTATTAAGAAACTATAGCCTCTAATTTTCTTTATCATTCCTGATAAAACTATATTTGGCTGTCCCTTATAATTGCACCAATGAAAATAACAACGCTCAGCATACTTATCCCTGCCTACAACGAAGGAAAAACCATACATCTGATTCTGGATAAAATCAATACTGTTGCTTTAACAAATAATATTCAGAAAGAAGTTGTTATTGTTAATGATGCTTCTAAAGACAATACTGTTGAAGCGGTAGAAAAATACAAAACAGAGCATCCTGAGCTGAATATTCAGCTTTACAGCCAACCACACAATATGGGTAAAGGTGCAGCGCTGCACAGAGCCATTCAGGAAGCATCTGGTGAATATTGTGTTATTCAGGATGCCGATTTGGAATATGATCCTGAAGAGTACAACATCTTGTTAAAACCCATATTAAATGGTATGGCTGATGTTGTTTACGGATCTCGCTTTATGGGAGGAAATCCTCACCGTATCTTGTTTTTCTGGCACTCTATAGGAAATGCATTTCTTACGTTTTTATCAAACATGCTTACAAACCTAAACTTAACAGACATGGAAACATGTTATAAGTTGTTTGAAAGCGACATGATTAAAAAGATTGATTTGCGAGAAAATCGTTTTGGATTTGAGCCTGAAGTAACGGCTAAACTTGCTCGTATTCAAAACATCAGAATCTATGAAGTAGGTATTTCTTATTACGGAAGAACCTATGCCGAAGGAAAAAAAATAGGATGGAAAGACGGCTTTAGAGCCATATATTGCATCTTAAAATACAACCTTTTTAGTACGAATGTCTATAAGAAATAAACCTTGGTTCAATTCTCTTACGGTTTCTATCGTAATGGGGTTAATCATGACGTTTACTGTATTTAATCTCTCTCGTTGGAAAAATAACAGTGTTATTATTCACGACATTCAGGTTTACTATTCATACTTACCTGCGCTTTTTATATACAACGATTTAAGCTTTCAGTTTAAATACAAAGAAGGCATAGCCAAAGAAGTATCAGATAATGTATGGTACTTAACCACTCCGGAAGGTAAGCCGGTACAAAAAATGACCTGTGGGTTATCTCTTCTTTACGCTCCGTTTTTTTTTATTGGACACGCTTTTGCTCTTCTGCTGGGAGAACCTGCAAATGGTTATTCTACTGTTTATCAAATGGCAATTGCGCTTTCATCTCTTTTCTATGCCTGGGTTTCCATTTTTATAATGAGGAAATTGCTTCGAACGTTCTTTGATGATCGTTCAACTGCACTAACACTTGCTTTTGTATACTTGGGAACCAACCTTTTCTTTTACATCATTAGTGAAGGGGCAATGAGTCACAATTATAGTGTTTTTGTAATTACGTTATTCCTGTACTTGTGCGTTAAGTGGATAGAAAACAAAAAGGCATTTTTACTTTTCTTAATTGGCTTAACCGGTGGGTTAGCAGCACTAATACGACCTGTAAATGCCATTATTTTTCTTTTCCCATTACTTTATTTCATTCTTAGTCTTAAGAAAGAAGAACTCAAGAAATATGCTTCGGTTTCCTCTCTACTTTTACTAATAGCAGGAGGACTACTGGCCATTTCTCCTCAATTGTTTTACTGGAAAACAGCCACTGGTTCGTG
Organism: Crocinitomicaceae bacterium; assembly: GCA_002705995.1. Taxonomy (GTDB): domain Bacteria; phylum Bacteroidota; class Bacteroidia; order Flavobacteriales_G; family Salibacteraceae. The sequence goes on from PAJI01000029.1 coordinate 47,261, forward strand.
GATTTATTACTCTTATTCTGATGAAGGGTTTTTCTTTTTGAATCCAGCCATTATAAAGGGGGTGTTTAGTTTCAGAAAGGGCTGGTTAATCTATACCCCTTTGGTTCTTTTTGGTCTTTGGGGCTTCTATTGGCTTTATAAAAAGCAAAAATCAATTGCTATTCCTTCTATTTTAATCATTGCCATTTATAGCTATGTTGCTTTTTCTTGGTGGTGCTGGTGGTATGGAGGTTCTTTTGGTATGCGCGCTATGATTGATGTATTGCCTTTTATAGCATTGGGGTTTGCCGCATTTTCTGAAAATATGCTGAACAATCATGAAAATCCATACTCGACTAAACTATACGTGGCAGCTGTTTTACTTGGAATAGGCCTAAATCAGTTTCAGGTCTACCAATACAGAAAAGGCATTCTGCATTATGACTCTATGACCTCTCAGGCCTACTGGAAAATATTTGGGCAAATTCACTATCCTGAAAACTACGATACTTTTGTTGAGAGCCCAGATTATGAAGCTGCCAAACGTGGCGAAGACCGATAGGTAACAATCAAGGAGAGACCTCTATTTCTGCTTCATCGATTAACGCTTCTCCTCTATAACGTAAAAACAGCTGAACAACAGTTACCACATCTTTCTCACAATAAACTTTAATGCGTTCAAGGTTTTGTTCTTGGTGATAAACTGCTCCTACCTGGCTTCCGTCAATGTCATCTTTTGGTGTTGGGATATCAAAAACAGCTGCTAGTAGATTTAAAGAAGTGTAATGCTTAAAATCACCAAATTTCCACAATTCCATGGTGTCAATATGAGCAATTTCCCAAGGCTTTTTACCAGCTATGTTTAATGCATTAGGAAGTTTTAATCCATTAATTAGAATTCTTCGGGCTATGTATGGAAAGTCAAATTCTTTGGCATTGTGCCCACACAAAACATGGTAAGGTGTATTGTAATGATCGTCTAGAAGACGGATGAATTGTTTGAGTAATGTAGCCTCGTCATCGTGATAAAATGATTTTAAGCGCAGTTGTTTCCCTGTTCTCGTATTTCTTACAAATCCTACTGAAATACATACAATCTTTCCAAATTCAGCATAAATACCGGCTCTTTCGTATAAATCTGCTGCCGTTTGCTCTTCTTCTTTTTTTAAGAATGCTGCTTTCTTTTCCCAAAGTTGTTGGAAATGCTCAGGAACATCTGAAAAGTCAGGAAATTGAGGCACGGTTTCAATGTCTAGAAACAATACTTTTTCAAGGTTAATTTTCTCAAGCATAATACAGTGGGTTTGTTTGCTGTTTATTCAATCAGTACACCTTTTTTGTTCACAATAGGAACAGTAATAAGGTTCTCTTCTATTAACGAGTCAGGAAGAAAAATATACTTTTTATCATAAATCGTTTTGTTGATGTAGTAACTTAACCAAAATTCATTGGTAATTCCTAAAAGCTCTTCCGGAATAATTTCAAACTTTAAAGACGAATTGGCCTCTACTTTTTCAATGTATCTGCGTAAAGCCGTAGTCTGAATATTTTTTCCTTCAGCTTCACCATATCCTTTTGAGGTTACCATCAAATCAACAATATCGTGGTTGTTTTCATTGATGATATAAACTGCCCATTCTTGTTCCTTCTCTACTTGTTCTCTTAAAATTGCGATATGTACGCCCTGTACTTTCGGAAAGTTTATGTCTTTCTTCATGCTTCTCTACTCTCAATTAAAGTTTTGCATTTTGCTTCTTTTATGAAATAAACAACAAAACTATTCATTTGCATGCATCTCTAATGCGGCATTTACCCAATGGTAAAAATCTAACGGATGCTCATCTCCTGCTTTCTCACGCTTATGCCCCAAACGAACCACAATCATATTTTGCTCAGGGATAACAATAACGTATTGTCCCAATATACCTCTCATGTAGTACAGGTCATATTTATCGTCATAATTAGGAAATGTCCACCACTGGTAACCATATTGCATATTGGTTGATCCAATTTGTGTTTTTAACCATGTGGCAGGGCTTGTAGCATCAACAACATAACTCGAATCGATTAGTTGTTGTCCTTTCCAGTTTCCACGGTGCAAGGCTAAATAGCCCCAACGTGCAAAATCTCTGGCATTACTGTTAAAACAACAAAATGCTTTTTCATCTCCTTCTTCATGGTCTAAGCTCCACAAAGCTTCATGTGATGCGCCCATGGGTTGCCAAAGTTTTTCAGCTACATAACTACTCAAAGACTGACCTGTTACTTTCTCTACTAGAAATGCAATCAACTGTGTTGTTCCGCTTTGATAAATGAAAACTTTACCGGGATCTTCAGTTACTTCATACTCTTCACTAAGTTCTCGAAGGTCTTTGCCATAATTGGCTTTTGCAGGATATGCCAATGGGTTGACATAGTGCTCATCAAAATTGATTCCCGAGCTCATTGTAAGCAGGTCTTTAATGGTTAAGCCTGCTGCTTTTCCTTCACAATACTCTTCGAGATAAAGGCAAACAGGGTCTTCTACACTTCTGATTTTACCTTCTGAAATAGCCACTCCAAGTGCAAAGCTCACCATCGATTTGGCCATAGAAAATGAGTTTGAATATGACGCATCGTTATATCCGTCCCAATATTCTTCGGTAACAATTGAATCATCTTTAATAACGAGATAAGCGATACTTTCTAAACGCTCAAGTTCTGCTAAATGCTCTTGAGGAATTGCCTTCTTGTTGTAGTTCTTAGCCTTATGCCAAGGTTGTGGTTTTCCGTTTTCAACAACTCTATTGGCAAATGCAGGATATTCATCGATAGATGGTCCTAACTTGCCTTTAAAAACCGTCATACGGATTGTTTTATACAAATAAGTGTGATCGGTTACTACAAGTATGAGGTGTAGCACCAAAAGTACCCCTGCTACTTTTAAAATTCGTTTGGTTTTCTTGTTCATTGCTTAGTATTGAATGGGCAAATTATTGCTTTTCAAGCATTAAAGCAATCAAGAATTTAACAGGATAAGCGTGATTGTTAATTTAAAAATGTCATCTCAAAAAGAGTGCTGAGGTGTTTCTTCACTTTTATAGCAACTTCTTGTAAAGAAAGTTGCTGGTTAAGTTCTGCCTCCATAGATGTAACAGCTTTATCTTCAATGCCACACGGAACAATATTTTTAAAATATGAAAGGTCTGCATTAACATTAAAAGCAAAACCGTGCATGGTTACCCAACGAGAGCAACGCACACCCATAGCACAAATTTTTCGCGCTTGCTTAGTTTCTGGCTCTAACCAAACTCCGGTATATCCGGGATTTCGTTCGCCTTTCAGGCCATACTCTTCCATGGTAAGAATAATGGCTTCTTCTAAATAGCGAAGGTATTGATGAATATCTGTAAAAAACTGATCGAGATCTAGGATGGGGTACCCTACCAATTGACCGGGACCGTGGTAAGTAATGTCTCCTCCACGATTAATTTTATAAAATGTTGCGTTTTTAGCTGCTAACTCCTTTTCATCTAACAAAAGATGATCTAGCGATCCACTTTTTCCTAGGGTATAAACGTGTGGATGCTGACAAAACAACAAATGATTTTTAGGGAGAGTCGGAGAAGTAACTCCTTCGTTTTTACGGTTGGTTATTTTTTGCTGAACGCTTTCGCTGAAAAGCTTTTCTTGATAGTTCCAAGCTTGCTGATAATCAATTAAGCCCAAATCTTGAAAAATAACCTCACGTTCCATAGCTACAAAAGTAAGCCATCTGACAGAGATTCGCTTTTAAGATTTGGGCTGAATGTATTACATGAGTTAGAACTTAGATAGCTCGCTCTTCAAATGATCAATTACTTCGATTTCCATTACATCTACTTCATTTAAATCTGAGAGGTGCAATGAAACCCAATCTCCAAAGTGGATATGGTATAAAGCGCGCTCAAGTTTTGACTCTCCTTTTGACCACACTTCATGTATACGATTGGTATAATTTGCAATGATCTCTTTGTTGATTTCAATGCGTTTTTGGTTACGGTCAAAATCTGTTGTATTTCTAAAATAAACAACTGACATGTCTTCTTTTCCGGCTTTCCAACCTACCAACTCGTTGTGGTTCATCTCAGGAACTACTGCATGCCAGCAAAGCATCTTTGAATTTTCGTTCAATTGTTGACGAAAACGAACAGCAACACCTTCATTTCCATCTACTGAATAAATAATTGGAAGCGTATTCTGAAGTTCTTTTGCTAATTCCAGTGTTTCACTCACCATTGCTTCCTGATCCAGATCTGCAATAAACTTCTCTACCTGATCTACAAAAGGAATATTGGTTAACTGATAATGACTGAACAAAACGAATTGTTGAACTAAGCTATAAGCCAACATTGAACGCGGAGGGTTTCCTCCTGGAACTACGATGTGATTGTATCCTTTTTCTTGTGCTTTTGCCAATGCTGTTCCGCCAGAAGTAATGATTGCAATTTCAGCACCTTCTTCTTCGGCTGTAGCTAATGCTGCTAATGTTTCTTCTGTGTTTCCTGAATAACTCGAAACAATTACCAATGTTGAGGAATCTACAAATCCGGGAATCTCGTAATTTTTATTCACGGTTACCGGAACAGGACAATATTCACTCAACAACTCTGCTACAATGCTTCCACCAATACCAGAACCGCCAAGCCCAGTAATTAAAACATTTCTAATTTCATTTTTTGCCGGACGTAATTCGGCACCTTTACCAATGCTTAATGCTTCTGATAACTGCTGAGGAAAAGCTTGTATGAGTGATTTCATTTTAATTCGTTTGAAGCGAAAATAATATAATCCGTTTTTTAGACGTGTTATTTCTTCCCAAAGCTTGTGTTAAAACTAATTCCTGCACGCATCCATCTTCCAGGTTGCGGAATATTGCCTAAGTCTACATAGGTGCGATCAAACATATTGGCCACTTCGAAAAACAAGTCAAAATATTTTGAACGATGTGTTACCCTAGCGTCTAGCAAAAATACGGGTTCAAACTCTACTTCCTGCCCTTCATCAACACTGTAGTAGCCTCCTATACGCTCCTGATATGTTGCATTCCAAGAAAGAGAAATTTTTTCGCTTACTCTATGCTGAAGCGATGCACTAAATTTATGTTGTAGAAAGTCTAACACNTAGTTTGATTCAAAGTCTCTACTGGTAGTATCTGCATCCATGTAGGTATAACTCAAGCGCATCATTTCAAAAATAGACTCTTCTCCCAACCAATTTTTGAGGTTAAAAGTTGCATCAGCNTCTACACCATTAATGTTTACCGAAGTAATGTTGGAAGCTTGTGTTGTAGTTGAACCATTGTAACGAATCCAATCAATGAGGTTTTTCCCTTCTCTTCTGAATAAGGCAATATTACCGTTTACNTATTTGCTAAACAGCTTCATTCCTACTTCATAGTTGTCAGACTCTTCTGGTTTTAGGTCTATACTTCCAACAGCCCCNCCTCTGTTGTAGTATAAGTCTGTATAGGTTGGAAATCGAACCGACCTGTTGTACGAAGCATAAGGTCTGAAATTACGTGTAAGTTGGTACGCCACGTCTACACCGGGAAAAATTTCATTGTCAAAATCAGAATTGATGTTGTACATCGCTCCCGCAGAAACAGCAAACTTTTTATAGGTAAAACTGTGTTCAGCATAAATGCTCACATTTTGGCGATCTGCCGAACGGGTGTAATAAGCTGTTGAATGCTCCCCNTCNACGTGGATGGGNTCTGANAACGGTTCACCCAATACGTTGCTCCAAATNTGTACATTTCTAAAGTCTGCTCCAATTGATGTTTTACCCAGTTTAGAACTNTANGTAGCATTAAGTTCAGCACCAAAAGCATCTGTTTTATGGTAATTATGACCAGTATACCATGATCCGGCAGTATCTGTCCCCATTACAAAAAGAGAATCTCCAATGCGTTGGTAATAATCGCCCCCTTCTCTGTAAAGCTCAAACCGATCATAATGTCTTCTGAAATAAACTCTTGGCGTTATTTTTAATCTTGGTGTGAGTGTTATTTCATCTACNACAGAGNCAAATTGAGTCTGTGTTTCTTCAAATTGGTTGGGGTAGCTAGAAGAATAAAAAGTGCTAGCTCCAAATGCTTTTTGGTTCCANCCCAGGTTAAGCATAAAATTGTGGTGCTTGCGTTTTGTAGCTGTTTGAAAGAATAAATTTTGCCACTCAAAATCAGTGTTAGCTGTATANCCATCGCTTTCGCGCTTGGTATAAGCAATCATGTGGTTCCATTTTCCAGTGTTTGCNGTTACATGTACGCGCCCTTCGAATAAACCATATTCTCCTCCGGTTAGGCCAACTCCAATTTGATTTTCGCCTTTCTTTTTGGTAATAATNTTAATTGCACCNGCAAANGCATTAGGTCCAAAAACCCTTGATCCACCTCCCTGAAGAATTTCTATNCGTTCAATTTGATCCAAATCAACNGGTAAATTCATGTTGTGATGACCGGTTTGCGGATCAGTCATCTTAACTCCATTCAGCAGAATTAATGTTTGATCAAAACTTCCTCCTCGAATGCTCACATCACTCTGAACTCCAAATTGNCCGCGTTGACGAACATCAATATTCACAGNNTATTCTAANAATTCAGCAATACTTTGCACGGGAGCTGCTTGTATTTCTTCTCGTGTAATGATTGTTACATTTCTTGCTGTTTTATCTACTGTAGTTTCTGTTCGCTGACTCGAAACAACTACTTCTTTTAATTTGGTGGTATCAGCTTCCTGAGCTTGAAGGGAATGAATCAATAAGCCCATCGAAAGGGCTGCTAAGATTTTCCTTGACATAATACTTTAGCATTAAAATTTGAAGGGGCAAGTATATGTAAACCCCTCATATTAGCTCAANTTTCTAATGTTAACAATGTTNCTACCCCATAAGGGTTTAANGTTAAACCCTTGTAAAACAAATATTTTCGTAAATTGTAGCTTTAATTCTCATCGATCTCCTTTCGGATACGTCCCCTACACAGGCCAAATATCAATTTAGCTCCGTTAGTATGGGGCTAAATTTTTTTTATCCCGATCTCTATTCCTTGAAACTTAACCCAAAACCNCACCTCATAAACGGGCATTCTATTGTACATTTGCGCGTTTAAATTTTATTCCAATTACAAATGAGTCAACAGCTTTCAGAACAAGANATTGTAAGAAGAGAATCGCTAGCACGAATTCGCGAATTGGGTATTGACCCATATCCGGCAGAAGAGTATAAAGTAACCGATAGTGCAGCAGACATAAAGAAGAACTACGAAAGCAATAAACTCCATTATAAGAATGTAAGTCTTGCGGGAAGAATCATGAGCAAACGCATCATGGGCAAGGCTTCATTTATTGAGTTACAAGATAGTACAGGCAGAGTCCAGGTATACATTACACGTGATGACATTTGCCCNGANGACGATAAAGCCTTATACAATGAAGTATTCAAGCGTCATTTAGACATNGGTGATTACATTGGTATAAAAGGATTTGTTTTTACTACAAAAGTGGGAGAAACAACCATTCATGCTACCTCAATGGTTATCCTTTCAAAATCATTGAGACCGCTTCCTATTGTAAAAACGGATGCGGAAGGAAACGTTCATGANGCATTTAATGATCCGGAGCAACGCTACCGTCAACGTTATGTTGATTTAGTAGTAAATGATGGTGTAAAGCAAACTTTTATTACCAGAACAAAAATTATGAACTCCATGCGCGAGTTCTTCAATGCCAAAGGNTATCTGGAAGTTGAAACGCCTATTTTGCAGCCTATTCCGGGAGGAGCAACAGCACGTCCNTTTATCACACACCACAATGCATTGAACATTCCGCTATACTTGCGCATTGCCAATGAGCTTTACTTAAAGCGCCTGATTGTTGGCGGTTTTGATGGTGTGTATGAGTTTGCAAAAGACTTCCGNAACGAAGGAATGGACCGTACACACAACCCTGAGTTTACTGTAATGGAAATCTATGTGGCTTACAAAGATTACCACTGGATGATGGACTTTACAGAGCAAATGCTTGAAAAGGTTGTAACTGATGTAAACAAAGGCAAAACAGAAGTTCAATTTGGTGAAAACACAATCAATTTCCAACGTCCGTTTAAACGTGTTACCATGACGGATGCTATCATTGAATACACCGGCTTTGACATTTCAGGTAAAAGCGAAGATGAATTGCGNGCTGCTTGTAAAGAAATGGGCATTGAGGTAGATGAAACGATGGGTAAAGGAAAATTGATCGATGAGATTTTTGGAGAGAAATGTGAGCCCAATTACATCCAACCAACTTTCATCATTGATTATCCGGTTGAAATGTCTCCTCTGTGTAAGAAACACAGAGATAATCCGGAACTGACCGAACGCTTTGAATTAATGATCAATGGAAAAGAAGTAGCCAATGCTTATTCTGAGTTGAATGACCCCATTGATCAGCGTGAAAGGTTTGAAGAGCAGCTTCGTTTGTCTGAAAAAGGTGACGATGAAGCCATGTTTATTGATCAGGATTTCTTGAGAGCTTTGGAATACGGTATGCCTCCTACATCTGGTATGGGTATCGGTATTGACCGTTTAACCATGTTCTTAACCAACAATAGTTCTATTCAAGAGGTATTGTTCTTTCCGCAAATGAAACCTGAAAAAGTAGCGAAGGCTCCACAACCCGAAGACTTTGAGCCATTAGGTATTTCAAAAGAGTGGGCTGAAGCTATTATTAAAGCTGGTTTTACTTCAGTAGAAAAACTACTAGAGCAAAAAGCAACACAAGTACATCAGAAACTAAACGGTTTCAGAAAGAAAAATAAATTAGATATTCCTGCACTTCAACTCTCAGAAGTTGAAGCTTGGTTTACTAACAAATAGGAAATATTCAAGATATTTCAAGCATAAAAAAAGCGGAGAATTACTCTCCGCTTTTTTGTTTTACTTCAGAAACTATTTTCTTTCGCTCAGCTTCACTCTGCACTGCTTCTCGCTGTTGCTGAGCAATATACCAATCAATAAACCGATCGGTTTTCTTCTTTAGTTCCTTGACTTTTGGGTCTACGTTCATGAGCTTGTACTTGTTGTGTGTGTTAATTTTAACGTAAATTACAGCATAAAAGTTTGTTGCAAATAAAAAAAGCGGGTTTAAAACCCGCTTTTTATAGTCTTTAACGTATCGTTATCTTATTCTAATAAATCTTGCTGTTGTCTCTATAAGTTGGTGAATTATTATTGTACCAATCGTTATAAAGAGCTCCGCTTGATTGTGCCCAATCTGCAAACTTTAAATAAGCGTCAATAATATCTGCTCCTTCAATTGGATATTCAAACGATGCAGGAACATCAATTGCCCAAGGCAGGTTATTGGCTGTTTTGTAATATTTAGAAGATGATGGATTTGTAGCATCATCCTGTGTACCAAAAACACTGTTATCTACTAAATCGGTAGGAGCCATATCCGGAAGGTGGATTTCATTTCCTCTCACCTGATTTTTTACAAGAAATGGGTTGTAAGGAGCTAAGCCTACAGTATTAACTGGTGATGTTAACTCAATCGTAAGATATACTGTATCTGAAACTCCTGTTCCATTCAATGGAATGGTATTATACATTGACCCTCCAACACGATTGATTACATTTTCAGCACTGTTAAAAACAGGAACTACCGCAATGTTTTGTCCTCCTTCAGTTCCATTGCTATTGGTAACAAAAAGGTTTCCACTCAATACTTGCCCATTTACAGCCTGAATATTTGATGACGTCAATTCGTCAAAAGCAATAGCAAAACCATTATCATAAGAACCCCCTACGGCTCTTACATATAAAACAGCTTCGATTTCAACAATTTGATTATTGGCATTTGAGATTTCATTGAAGTTGTAGTCTACAACCAAATCATTGAAATCATAATCACCTTGTGATGGCCAAAGATCTTCGTAAGCTAATGTTCCGAAATTACCTTCTCCAGGATAGTAATTATTGTAGGCCTTACTTGCATCATTTGGATATTCGTCAATATCATCTTCAACACCATCATTATCTGAATCAACTACTGGTTGAACAGCTGCACAGTTACCAATTTGACCAGGATTATTCGTTGGATCAGAAGCGTATGTACCCGGAATTGAAATATCATCAACAATGCCTCTGGTATTACCGCCACTACCGTAAAAATCCCATCTTACCTGATGTAACCCTGTTACAGATACAGGAATACTAAAACTCTGCGTTGAAGCTGTTGTGTAGGTATGTTCAAGAATTAAAGTTGAACCTCCGTTTTCATCCAACAAATAAACATCCATGTATTTTCCACCACCATTCAACGCTGTTAAACGTGATAAGAAAGTAAGGTTTCCTGAGGTCATATCTACCCAAGGCGATATTAATTGGTGAGGTGTTGCCACAGAAGGCATATCATTCATTTGTTGAGAACGACAAGCCCACTGGTCATTAATTGAGTTTCCTCCACCGTTAATTTGAGTTCCGTAAAACTGCCAGCAATTCAGTTCCTCTGCATGGCGACTTCCTGATTCAAAATCTTGAGTTACCACCTGTGCAGAAACGCTTAATGAAACTGCTGCAAATACATATGTTAAGAATGATTTTCTCATTGTAATGCTCTTTTTAAATCACTTGTTTAACCTATTCTTCGTTAGTGTCTGGTTCAAGAAATGTGAATTCAACAATGTTTGAAGTTCCCAATGCAATTGTTTTTTCCAATGTTCCCCAAGAAATCGTTAGTTCCTCTTCATATCCCGGAACTTTGAAATCTAAGAATGCATTATCTGCCAATGCTACATACGCTTTCTTTACAATAGTGCCATCAGCTGTTGTAATTACAAGCATATCTTTAGCTGAAACACCTTCTACTCCACTAACGTTCAACTGAATTGTTCTGGCACTAGACCAATCAAACGTTGAAGTTACTTTTAAGTCCGTAAAAGATTCAACAGTTGCTGTAGAGCTATTATCGTCTTCTTCTTTCTTACAAGAAGTGGAAACCGCCCCAATCATTGCCACCATAATAATTGCTTTTGGCCAATTTTTAAAGCTGAGCTTTTTTCCCATTTTAAGAATGTTTTCTCTTTTTTGGTGTCCCATCATGCCATAAACATACGAAACACATAATTAATTTCATTGATTTTAGTGGTTTTCAGTATGATTTCTATTCTTTTACTTCAAACTCACAGAATTATATACACCAATTACATGCCACGATAAAAAAACCCATTATTCAATATTGCATTGTATTTTCGAAATCCATTTCCATTCTTCTACACATTAACTGAATTTGAAAAATTTTAATCCATGAGAATAGCAAGTATCGCAATGTCTTTATTTCTAGCCACAAGTGCTTTTGCACAATCTGTAATGACTCCCGAACTACTTTGGGATTTAGGAAGGGTTGGAGGAGAAGCAGTATCACCAGATGGAAAATTGGTAGTATATGGCATCACCAAATACGACATCAACGCCAACAAGGGAAACCGAGACCTCTACCTTTTGGATCTATCATCTGGAAAGTCAAGCCAAATTACGGAGATGGAGGGAAGCGAATACAATGCTTTTTTCCATAATGAAGGAAACGAAATTGTATTTCTGAACAAAGGCGATGTATATGTATACAATGTAAAATCAGGTCAACTTGAAGAGCCAAANGTGCTTGATTATAAAGTTTCCAATTTGAAAATCAGTCCAAATGCATCTACAAGTGTTTTTACACAAGAAGTGGAAACCTCTAAAAGTACGGCTCAGAAATACCCCAACCTGCCACATGCCAATGCATACGTTTTTGATGATTTGATGTACCGNCATTGGGATCACTGGAGTGACAACAAAAGCTCTCATGTGTTCTTAGCTGATTACAAAGACGGNGTAGTTGCTCCTATGAAAGACATTATGGAAGGCGAACCATTTGATACNCCGCTACAACCATTTGGAGGAGCTGAAGACGTAGTGATCTCTAAAAACGGACTAAAAGTTTTGTATGTCTGTAAAAAGCTTGTGGGTAAAGACTACGCTACAAGTACTAACTCAGACATTTATATGTATGATACTGAAGTAGGTGAAACTTTTAACCTTACAGAATGGAATCCCGGTTACGATATGAATCCTGCATTTAGCCCTGATGGGGTTTGGATTAGCTTTACCAGTATGGATGAGCCCGGTTATGAAAGTGATAAGAATGACATTCTGTTAACGAATCCAACAACAGGTGAGTCAGTTAATCTTACAAAANATTGGGACAATACTGTATCATCTTATGTGTGGGATCCGAGTGGAGAGAAAATTTATTTTCTAGCTGCAGTGAATGCAACTTATCAATTGTTTGAAATTAACTTACCAAAAGATCCTAGAAAAACAACTGCTGAAGACATNCGTCAAATTACCACCGGACAGCACAACATTAACCAAATTGTAGGTCTTGCCGGTAAAGAAATGATTGTAGGCAAACAAGATATGAATCATGCAACCGAGCTGTATTCAGTGAACTTAAAAAGTGGAGAGCTGAAGCAACTTACTCATGTTAATGATGACATCTATAACTCTATTCAAACAAGCCGTGTTGAAAAACGNATGGTAAAAACTACAGATAACAAAGACATGTTAACTTGGGTAATTTACCCTCCTAACTTCGATCCGAACAAGTCTTACCCTACATTGCTTTATTGCCAAGGCGGACCACAAAGTGCTGTTTCACAGTTTTACAGCTTCCGTTGGAATTTTCAGCTAATGGCTGCTAAGGGCTACATTGTTGTTGCTCCTAACCGAAGAGGTTTACCAAGTTTTGGTACCCAATGGAATGAAGAGATTTCTAAAGATTGGGGTGGACAAGCCATGAAAGATTATTTGTCTGCTATTGATGCACTGAAAGCAGAACCTTATGTAGATGAAAATAGGCTAGGTGCTGTTGGTGCCAGTTATGGGGGNTACTCTGTTTACATGTTAGCCGGCATTCACGAAAAACGCTTTAAATCTTTTATTTCTCATTGTGGACTGTTTAACCTAGAAAGCTGGTATGGTTCTACTGAAGAATTGTTCTTTGCTAACTATGACATTGGCGGACCTTATTGGGCTACTCCACAACCTGCGAGTTATGAGCAATTNTCTCCACATAAATACGCTCAAAACTGGGATACACCAATTATGGTTATTCATGGTGGTAATGACTTTCGCGTACCNTACACACAAGGACTAGAAGCNTACCAAGTNGCACAATTGAAAAATTTGAAAAGCCGTTTATTGTTCTTCCCTGAAGAAGGACACTGGGTACTTCAGCCACAAAACGGTTTGTTATGGCACTCAGAGTTTTTCAAATGGTTGAATGAAACGTTATAAAGAAAAGCTCTTTTTGAAGTTAAGCCGCTTTCTGTTTGGAAGCGGCTTTTTTATTGAAAATCACATTTAAAATTACACCCGTAAGCACCAACCCAATACCCAAGAAAGTATACCAGTTGTGAACAATACCTAACAACAGGTAATCCCANGTAAGTGCAAAAAAGATCCCCACATACTTTAANCTNGCAATTTTATTGGCNGAAGAGGTTTGCCAAGCCTTAGTCATTGACACTTGAGCTATTTGGGTAAATACACCCATNAAGATCAAAATGAGCCATTCCCACCCAACTGGAGTTTCCCAATAGAAAAAGTTCAACACTCCAGTAACCGGTGTTGCTATCAACGGAAAGTAAAGTACAATAACCACCGGATGGTCTGTTTTGCGCAATTTACCAATCATGTTATAGGCCAATCCGGAGAAGATGGAAGATAAGATTCCTGCAATTAAATAAATGGTNTTGATTTCATNNTCAAAGCCTTTGATTACAGCAATTCCGGCAATAGACAGTCCAAAAAACACCCACTGTATAGGCTTCATAGGTTCTTTCAATAGCCAAATGGCAAACATGGCNGTAAAAATNGGNGAGAGGTAGTTAAGCGTTACGGCTGTTGCAATGGGTAGNTTTTGCAGCGTAAAAAAGAAAAGCGAGAGNGCAATTACACCAAATGTTCCTCTTAAAANCAAGTACTTTTTAACATTNCCGAAAGGTGAAACCCTNTCTTTGCGAAGTATTGCNAGGCTTAGTACAAGTGAAACCAACGAACGGAAAAAAACCAATTCGGTAAAAGGAAGGTNTGCCAATGACTTTACGCACAACTGCATCAGCGAGAACGCAAACGCAGACAAGATCATATATTTTACACCCCGCATAATTGGCCGCAAAGGTGAGAATTTATGATAGTTTTAGACCTTATTTTCTAACAAACACGTGGGGTTTTCTATCTTTGGAGCTCACAAAAAAGCCGTTCAATTTTGGATCAAAAGCCGTTAGTAGCTGTTGTTGGTGGTGGAAGTTGGGCTTCTGCTATTGTAAAGATGCTCTCTGAAAACCTGAGTAGTATCAACTGGTGGATGCGTAACCCCGATGCNGTTGATCACCTTAAAAAGTATCGTCACAATCCAAGGTATCTTCAATCTGTAGAATATGACATGAATAAGGTTCATGTGAGTACAGANNTGGAAGAGATCATAAAAGATGCAGAAATTGTTATCATGGCGACTCCTTCTGCATTTATTGCNAATATTTTTGAGGAATTTCCGAAAGAACTGATGGAGGGAAAAACTATTTTCTCTGCTATTAAAGGTATTGTTCCTGAATACAATGCCATTCCTGCACGCTTTTTTCACAAAACGTTTCGCACTCCTTATGATTCTATAGGAATTATCTCGGGTCCTTGCCATGCAGAAGAAGTTGCNTTAGAACGTTTATCTTATTTAACTCTGGCCTGCCAAGATGAGGAAAAAGCAAAAACAATGGCTGAGCTTTTAAGCTGTCGTTACATCAAAACCACAACCTCAGATGATCTTTTTGGGACAGAATTAAGTGCTGTTTTGAAAAACATTTATGCCATTGCCAGTGGCATTTATTCTGGCCTTGGGTATGGAGATAATTTCCAAGCTGTATTGGTGAGTAATGCCATTCAGGAAATTGAAAATTTTAGTGATGCAGTAAACCCTTTGCACCGCGATGTTTTGACCTCAGCTTATTTAGGNGACTTACTGGTTACTGCTTATTCTAAATTCTCTAGAAACCGCACCTTTGGTTTTATGATTGGNAAAGGATATTCGGTAAAAACNGCTCAATTAGAGATGGATATGATTGCCGAAGGATACTATGCCGTAAAAAGNATCATGGAAATCAATAAAAAGTTTATGGCCGANCTTCCTATCGTTGAGGCTGTTTACAATGTGATTTACGAAAAGATTTCTCCTGTTGTAGAAATGCGCATCCTAGCCGATCGTTTGAGTTAATTATTGCTCAACCTGATCAAAGTGATTTCGTACCAACGTTGCTTTCTTCAACCCAATGATTTGCTCCAAAGCATTGAGGTCTGCTTCTTTTACGCGTTTAACCGATTTAAAAGCACGCAACAATTCTAACGTTGTTTTTTCACCAATGCCTTTAATATGATTCAATTCAGAATCAGTCGCAGCTTTGCTGCGTAAATTACGGTGATGAGTAATTCCAAANCGGTGCGCTTCATTTCTCAGACGTTGAATTAGCTTTAATGACTCTGAACGTTTGTCTAAGTGTAACGGATAGGGATCTCCTGGATAGAAAATTTCTTCNAGCTTTTTGGCAATGCCAATAATGTTAATTTTTCCCCTTAGCCCCANTGTTTCCAAAGCTTTTAATGCTGAACCTAATTGGCCTTTTCCACCGTCAATTACAATCAATTGAGGTAGAGGTTCACCTTCTTCTAANAGCCTTCTGTATCTGCGGTGAACGGCTTCTTCCATTGATGCAAAGTCATCCGGTCCTTCAACCGTTTTGATTTTAAAATGACGGTAATCTTTCTTGGCAGGTTTAGCATTTTTAAACACNACACAGGCTGCAACTGGAAATTTGCCCTGAAAGTTAGAGTTATCAAAACACTCAATGTGACGGGGTAATTCTTTTAAACGAAGGTCTTTTTGCAATTGCTCCAGGATGCGATTAGAATGACGATCCGGATCGGTTTTTTCCAATTCGCGATGACGNTCTTTCATATAGTATTTCGCATTCCGCATAGAGAGTTCTACCAACTTCTTTTTGTCTCCAATTTTAGGCTGGTGAATGTTCACATTCGGAATCTCTAACTCAACTTCANAAGAAACAAAGATTTCAAAAGACGTGCTACTGAACTTCTGACGCAATTCAACAATTGCTCTTTCCAATAACTCAGCATTGGTTTCTTCCAATTTCTTTTTCAGTTCAACAGTGTGCGATTGAATAATTGCCCCATTGTTTACCTTCATAAAGTTGACATACCCNGCACTACTATCAGACACAATAGAAAACACATCCACATTATGAATTTTGGGATTTACNACTGTAGATTTTGCTTGGTAATTTTCTAAAATGCTAATGCGCTCTTTCATGTCTTGAGCTTGTTCAAACTGCAACTCTTCGGCATATTGATGCATCAGCTCTTTACAATGACGAATAACGTTAGAAATATTTCCTTTTATAATGTCCCTTATCTCACTAATGCTCGCTGTATANTCTTGTTCGGTTTGTTTTTCTTCGCAAGGGCCTTTACAGTTTCCGATCTGGTATTCTAAACACAATCGAAATTTTCCAGACTCAATGTTCTCTTTAGTAAGGTTAAGCGAGCANGTTCTGATTTTATACAACTTGTTAATCAAATCTAAAATGGTCTTCATCATACGCACAGAAGCATAAGGACCATAATATTCCGAACCATCTTTTACTAGCCTTCGTGTGGCAAACACTCTAGGAAAGGGTTCATTCTTAATACAAATCCACGGGTAGGTTTTGTCATCTCGCAACTGGATATTGTAACGTGGTTGGTGNTTTTTAATCAGTGAATTTTCCAGTAACAANGCATCAAACTCTGTCTCTACAATAATGAACTCAATCTTCTCAATTTTTCTCACCAACAAAGTTGTCTTACGGTTTTCGTGCTGCAGCTTGTTGAAATAAGAAGAAACCCGGTTTTTTAAAACCCTTGCTTTACCTACATAGAGCAATTTTCCTTCTTTATCGTANAATTGGTAAACGCCCGGTTTTTTGGGTAATCTAGATAGTGTTTCTTTTATGTGCGGTTTATCTGTTGCCATACCTGTTTACAAAAATAGCGCTTCCAAATGAAGTAGAATTAGGTTCTCTTATTTGTTTGTTTAACTTTGGACTCCTTTTTTATAAACAAACTAAAGAAAGCTGAAAACATTTTTGTTTAANCCCTGTCAAATAGATGAACAAAACCTTTCTATTNTAGCATGACTCGTTATTCCATAAAAGACCTTGAAATGCTTAGTGGCATTAAAGCGCACACGATTCGCATTTGGGAAAAGCGTTATGGATTATTAACTCCACACCGAACAGAAACTAACATTCGATACTATGATGAAACGCATTTAAAGCGTTTGCTCAATGTTTCTTTATTGCTGAAAATAGGACATAAGATTTCCAAAATCAGTTCTTTAACTGATGATGAAATGAGCAATCTCCTGAAAAAAGATTTGCTTGACTCTAGCATTGAGAANATTGACGACCATGCTATTCAAACCAAGGTAAGTGGACTAATTATAGCTATGATAGAGTTAGACGAAGATAGGTTCAACTCTATTTTTACCACTTCGGTTATTAAGCGTGGATTGGAAAGTACTATCACTTCTGTGATATACCCTTTCCTTGAAAAAGTGGGNGTTATGTGGACCATAAACGAAGCAAANCCTGCTCAAGAGCATTTCATNACTAACCTTATCCGTCAAAAGGTTATTGTTGCCTCAGACAGTTTACAAACACCTGCTGATCCAAAAGGAACCTTTGTTTTATTTCTTCCTGAAAACGAATTACACGAACTGGGTTTGCTCATGGCGAACTATTTGTTGAAGAAAAAGGGGTACAAAACAGTTTACTTAGGACAGAATGTTCCTTTTAATGACTTAAAGACAATTGTTAAAATATGTGAACCCGATTTCCTCTTAACATTCTTTGTTTCGGGTCATCATGATAATANCCAAGGTGTTCAATTAATGAATAAATATTCGGAAAGCTTCCNAGNGTCTACTGTATGCATTGCCGGAAAGCCCAATGAAACAAGCATATTAGCAACTCCTTCAAACGTTGTTATTTTTACTTCAGCTCAGGAATTCATTCAATTTTTAGACNGCTAAAAAAGTATNATTATTAGTTCTTCTTATTTATCGATTAGTTTTTTTGTTCAATTTTTTAACAGTTATTATTAAACAAAATTTGCTGTTCTCATTTTTTTAGCCTTACATTTGTTTAACATTTTNACACACACTCTTAAACAAACCTAATTATTATGGCTAAATCAACCTTTCAAGAAGAGCTAATTACCCTACGAAAACCTTTAAGTTTTTTTGCACTTCAGTTGACAGCAAACAATGATGANGCTGAAGATTTGTTACAAGAGACTATGGTTAAAGCTATTACCTACAAAGACAAATTTCGTGAGAAAACCAACCTTAANGCTTGGTTGTACACCATCATGAAAAACACTTTTATCAATAATTACAGAAGATCTGTAAAAGCAAATACCATTATTGATAAAACAGANGATTTATATTACCTCAATAAATCAAGTGAGAACGATGGTGCTTCTCCTGATACAAGATACAACCACAAACAAATTCAAAAAGTGGTAAATGCATTAGAAGACGATTATCGTGTACCATTTATGATGCATTTCAAAGGCTTTAAGTATAAAGAAATTGCNGACCAATTGAATTTGCCAATTGGTACTGTAAAAAGTAGAATTTTCCTTGCCCGTAAGAAATTAATGGGTCAGTTAGAAGATTATCGTTATTAATCCAATACAGGATAACAATTAACACACACATCCCTTCCAAGGCTCCAGTTTTGGAAGGGTTTTTAGTGTTAAAGCGGGACTAAAACTAAATTTCAAACTATTCCTTAAATTATTCACAACTTTGCAGTTTATTTTCCACACCTCGTAAATTGTGTTTGTTATGGCAGAGCAAGTGATATTAGTTGATGAAAATGATGCTGTTATAGGTTCCATGGAAAANATGGAAGCCCACGAAAAAGGATTNTTACATCGTGCTTTCTCTGTTTTTGTGTTTAATGATAAAGGAGAGATGTTAATTCATCAACGTGCCTTTTCAAAATACCATAGCGGGGGTTTGTGGACCAATACCTGTTGTAGTCATCCTAGAGAAGGAGAAACTGTTTTAGAAGCAGCTCACCGTAGAATTCAAGAAGAAATGGGGTTTGATTGCCCAATGAAAGAAATNTTTGAATTTATCTATAAAGCAGAGTTAGACAGTGGTTTAACCGAATATGAATACGATCATGTATTGATTGGAGAATTTAACGATGNTCCGAACTTAAACCCTGATGAAGTAGCNGACTACAAATACATTGCAATGGATGTTTTGAAAGAAGATGTTGCTGCCCATCCTGAAAAGTAT
Organism: Crocinitomicaceae bacterium; assembly: GCA_002705995.1. Taxonomy (GTDB): domain Bacteria; phylum Bacteroidota; class Bacteroidia; order Flavobacteriales_G; family Salibacteraceae. The sequence goes on from PAJI01000029.1 coordinate 66,703, forward strand.
ACAGAGTGGTTCAAAATTGCTTTGGACCGTGTGGATAAACATTTTGCTGATAAAGCTGCTTAAACGTGAAAGTTACAGTTAACAGAAAAGCCCANTTCAATGCGGCTCACCGATTACACAATCCAAAGTGGTCTGATGAACAAAATCAAGCAATTTTTGGTTTGTGTAATAATCCCAACTATCACGGCCATAATTACGATTTAATAGTTAGCGTAACCGGAGATATAGACCCCGAAACNGGTTATGTTGTAGATATGAAAGATTTAAAAGCCATCATTAAAACACATGTTGAAGATGCTTTTGATCATAAAAACTTGAACCTCGATACAGAAGAGTTTAAGCACCTTATTCCAACAGCTGAAAATATTGCCGTTGTAATTTGGGACAAATTAAGAACTGAAATCAATCAATCATTAGAACTTAAAATTACCTTGTATGAAACTCCCAGAAACTTCGTTGAATACAGCGGTGATCAATAAAGAAGAAATGGAAAAAATTGAGGCGATGGGCGATGAGCACGTTGGNACTTCAAAGGAAACTCCTTTGTTACCAACAGCTTTTGATCTTTCTGATGAAGAAAAAATGGAAAAGATCAAATTTCACTTTGGTGAAATTATGACCACGCTTGGCCTTGACCTTTCTGATGATAGCCTTAGCGGAACACCTCANCGTGTAGCTAAAATGTATGTCCAAGAAATTTTTCAAGGGCTTAACCCAGAAAATAAACCAGAGGTAAAGCTTTTCGAAAATAAATACCAATACAACGAAATGCTGGTGGAGAAAAACATCACACTCCATTCGCATTGCGAACATCATTTTGTGCCCATTATTGGAAAAGCACACGTAGCATACATTTCAAACGGTTATGTTATTGGTCTTTCTAAAATTAACCGCATTGTAAAATANTTTGCTAAGCGTCCNCAAGTGCAAGAAAGACTAACGGAACAAATTGCNNAAGAACTGAAGAAAGCACTAAAAACTGATGATGTTGCTGTTGTTATTGATGCACANCACATGTGTGTGAGTACAAGAGGCATTGAAGATGTAAACAGCGCCACAGTTACAGCNCATTATAGCGGNCAATTTAAAGCCAATGAAAAATTAAAANCTGAGTTTTTACAACACATTAAGGCTTAGTTNTCACAATACTCTATTTACCGTAAAGCACTGCTAGCAGTGCTTTTTTTATGGGTTAACTTTTACGTTTATGGATCAAAAACAACACATTACAATTTTTTGGCANAGAAGAGACCTGCGACTTAATGACAATGCAGGAGCTTACCATGCCTTAAAACAACACCAAAATGTATTGCCCATTTTCATTTTTGACACTTCTATCCTAAACGATTTAGAAGAAAAAGATGACCGCAGAGTAACATTCATCCATCAAGCGCTTAAAGAGTTAAAAATTCAACTGGAAAAACAGGGAAGTTCCATTCGTATATTTCATACTACACCACAAAAAGCCTTTGAGCAACTTTTAAGCGACTACTCCNTTGATGCGGTTTATACCAATAGAGATTATGAACCCGCTGCGCAAAAGCGTGATGATGCTATTGCGGATATGCTCAAGAAGGACAATATCNCTTTCCACACCTACAAAGACCAATGCATTTTTGAAAAANACGAAGTTGTNAAAAACGATGGTGATTGGTATTCGGTTTTCACGCCCTATTCACGNAAGTGGAAAGAAAAGATCACCGGTTTTTACCTCAAGCCTTATCCCAACAAAAACTATTTCAACAGCTATATTGATTGTGATCCCTTTGATTTTCCGACACTAGAAAAACTGGGATTTACACCTAAAACAGACTACATTCCTTCTTCTAAGATTGACGAAAAGCTGTTAGAAAATTATCACGAAACACGTGACATTCCATCCATTAAAGGAACCACACACATTAGTGTGCATTTACGCTTTGGAACTGTAAGCATCCGAAANATGGCACAATTGGGTTATAAACACAACGAAACTTGGTTAAACGAACTCATTTGGCGCGATTTCTACATGATGATCCTGCATCATAACCCACAAGTGGTTACNNAGTCATTTAAACCAAANTACGATAACATTAAGTGGCGNAACAACGAAGAAGAATTTCAAAAATGGTGTGCCGGAGAAACCGGATATCCCATTGTAGATGCAGGAATGCGCGAATTGAACACCACTGGTTTTATGCACAANAGAGTGCGNATGGTTACTGCTAGTTTTTTAGTNAAACATCTCTTAATNGATTGGCGATGGGGAGAAGCTTATTTTGCGAAAAAGCTCATTGATTTTGAATTGGCTTCGAACAACGGAGGTTGGCAATGGGCAGCAGGATCAGGTTGTGATGCAGCACCNTATTTCCGGGTATTCAATCCGGAATTNCAGACCAAAAAATTCGATCCTGAGCTGAAATATATCCGCAAATGGGTTCCGGAATTTCAAGAGTTAAGCTATCAACAAAAACGTATTGTTGAACACAAAGCTGCTCGNGAAAGAGCATTAAGCACCTATAAATCTGCTTTAGATTAAGGCGTTATTAACTGCTTGCCCTATTTGCTAACCCATTGTTATTGTAGGCGTTAATCTCCTTNAAAAAAGAAGGTTACATTATTAAACTCATAGAAAAGCCGTACTTTTGCCGGCTTTAATTCCCATATTATAAATTTTACGCGGTTTGAAATTTAACTTCATTGAAAAAAGAAAAGGCACCATCAAAGACGATGTGCTATCAGGTTTAACAGTAGCATTGGCCTTAGTGCCTGAAGCTGTNGCATTTGCATTTGTTGCACATGTTCCGCCAATTGTAGGTCTTTACGGTGCTTTTATGATGGGATTAATCACTTCACTTTTTGGNGGTCGTCCGGGAATGATTTCTGGAGCCACCGGGGCAATGGCCGTTGTTATGGTAAGCCTTATTGCTGAAGGAAATGCCAAAGGTGCAGANGGCGATTTTATGGGATTNCAGTACTTGTTTGTAACCCTTTTACTAACCGGACTGCTCCAAATTCTTGCCGGTGTTTTTAAACTGGGAAAATTCATTCGTATGGTGCCCGCTTCTGTAATGATGGGCTTTGTAAACGGATTGGCCATTGTAATTTTCATGTCNCAACTGGGCATGTTCAAATCAGGTGGAGAATGGTTAACCGGAGAGCCTTTATACATTATGGCTGGTTTAGTGGGGTTAACCATGTTTATTATGTTCATCTTGCCTAAGATCAGTAAGGCTTTGCCCGGTGCTTTAATTGCCATTTTGATTGTAAGTGCTATTGTAATTTTNGGAGGAGTAGAAACAGCAACGGTAAAATCATTTATTGTTGATGGNGGAGGAACCGGAATTGCCGGAGGCTTACCTACTTTNAATGTACCGATAATTCCTTTTAACTGGGAAACNCTCACATTCATTTTTCCTTATGCTGCCATTTTAGCTGCCGTTGGTTTAATTGAATCGTTAATGACCTTAAACTTAATTGATGAATTAACCGAAACCCGCGGAAACAGTAACCGAGAATGTATTGCACAAGGTGTAGCCAATATCACCAACGGATTTTTTGGTGGNATGGGCGGTTGTGCTATGATTGGGCAAAGTATCATCAACATCAAATCAGGTGGTAGAGATCGCCTTTCGGGAATTGTAGCTGCCGTTGCCCTTTTAATGTTNATTCTATTTGCAGCTCCNTACATTGAAATGATTCCTATTGCAGCATTAGTGGGTGTTATGTTTATGGTGGTAATCGGAACATTTGCCTGGAACACCTTTAAAATTGTCAACAAAGTTCCTTTGCACGATTTTCTGGTTATCCTCATTGTAACTATTGTAACTGTTTTCTTCGATTTGGCCATTGCGGTTTTAACCGGAGTAATTGTTTCTGCTTTAGTATTTGCTTGGGAAAATGCATTGCGCATTAGAGCACGAAAGTTTGTAGACGAAAAAGGCATTAAGCATTACGAAATNTTTGGCCCCTTGTTCTTTGGATCTACNACNTTATTCTTATCTAANTTTGACGTACAAAACGATCCGGATGAAGTGATTATCGACTTTAAAGAATCGCGCATTGCCGATCAATCTGCCATTGAGGCGATCAATAAANTTGCAGAGCGTTATCAAAAAGCGGGAAAAACTATCCACTTGCGTCATTTAAGCCAAGATTGTATTCAGCTAATTAAACGTGCAGACAAAATTTGTGATGTAAACGTGTTAGAAGATCCTGATTATTATGTGGCAATTGACCATTACCATAACGTGGTAAAACCGGCCAAAGAAAAAGAAGCTGAAGTCGGCCAAAGCTCACTTCTTAAAAAGGTTTTCAACTAACTGTATCGTGTTTGTCTCTCTATTACTAATCTGTTTGAAATAGGTAAAATTTACTATTTGTTTACACTAAGTAAACAGCACGCTCTATTTCTATAGAATCATTCCAGATAATAAATCAGAGCTAACATAAAGTTTACATCTTCAATTAACAAAAAGCTAACACCTCCCACCTATATCACTGTTTAACAGTGTTTTATTGATTATTTCAAAAAAGAGAATGCCCTAACTTTTTCATAATTCTGCTCTAAATAGGGCATAAGGTTGGTTCTGTTCTTTTGCACTCGAGTAAAAATCAATAAAACCAAAACAATGAAGAAAATTTACTTTTCGGTAGCAGTCGTACTTGGCCTTTCGGCAATGGCTACTGCTCAAACTTCTTTTCCTGTTGAGATTGATGTAACAGGATTCTCTGCAAACGATTGGGTTCCAACTGAGGTTGTGGTTCCAACTTCTCCACTTAAAACTCAAGTACTTTTTGTAGGTAGCGTTGACGAAGTTCAAACGTTAGACGCAAACGGAAATCCTAACGGATCTGCACCTGCAAAACAATGGCACGATTTCATCGGATTTACTGAAGATTCTACCGGAGCAGATTACGGTTGGATTTCTGTAAACCACGAAATGGTTATTGCTGATGACAAAATCGGTGATGGTGGTGGAATGACTGTTTTCAAAGTTACTCGTGATGCTTCTAACGATACACTTATTATCGTTGAGCAAACTTTGAACGATGGTCGTGAAGGAAAATTCTTCAACGTAGATTTCGTAAACACTGTTGGTGAAACAGGTATGAACTGTGGTGGTATCAACTCACCAAACGATGGTCGTATCTGGACAGCTGAAGAGTGGTTCCGTAGTAACACTGCTTCTATCTATGATGGTGGTAACGGTGTACGTGATACTGCTGACTGGACAATTGATACTGATATTTCTGGTGACTTTGATGGTTCAACTATCCGTAAGTACGAAAACTTTAACTGGATGGTAGAAATCGATCCTACTCAAGCAACTGCAATCCGTAAGCAATACAACTGGGGTCGTATGGGCTTTGAAGGTGGTACTATCCTTCCTGATAACAAAACTGTATTCCTAGGTATTGATGCTACTCCTGCTGGATGGTTCAAGTTTGTTGCTGATGTTGCAGGTGACTTCACTTCAGGTTCTCTTTATGCTTACAAGCAAGATGGTACAAACCACTGGATTGAAATCAACAACACACAGTTAAGCAACATGTTAGATGTTGAAAGCATTGCTTTTGCTCAAGGAGCTACAATGTTTAACCGTGTTGAGTGGGTAACACTTTCTGAAAACGGAAAAGTATACTTTACAGAAACTGGTCGTGATAACCCAGGAGGTCGTTGGGCTGATGAGCACGCTGCTGGTGGAACACATGCTGAGCACCACACAATGCGTGCTTTACAACAAAACACTCACCCAGATTCAGCTGATTACGCTGATTACTATGGTCGTGTAATGGAATTTGATCCTGCAACTGATGAAATGAGAGTTTTTGTTGCTGGTGGTCCTGAATATGGAGCATCTGATGTTCCTCTTTCACAATATCCAGAGAAACACCTTTCTAACCCTGATGGATTAAGCATCCTTAGAGTTGAAGGTCGTGAGTTCTTAATGATCTGTGAAGATTTGAACGGAAGATCATATGGCCGTATGCCAGCTGGTATTTCAAACAGTACTTGTGAAATGTTCCTTTTAGACATGTCAATTCACAACCCAACTGTAAATGACTTAATGCGTGTAGCTATGGTTCCAGAAGGAGCTGAAATTACAGGTGCTTGTTCTACTCCTGATGGAAAAACAGTTCTTTTCAACTCTCAGCACCCAAGCACAAACAACCCATATCCTTACAACAACTCATTAACAGTTGCTATCACTGGATGGGATGAAGCTGTACTTGCTGGTGACTTAGATCCTTTATCAATTGATGAAGTTGATGCTCAAGCTGCTTTCACAATGTATCCTAACCCTGCAACTCGTGAGGTTCGTTTCAACAAAAATGTTGACGTTGCACTTTACGATATCACAGGAAAAAGAATGCGTGTGATCCGTAACAGCAACTACATGGATATTTCTGATTTGGACGCTGGTACTTACTTCGTAAGAACTGAAGAAGGTGACGTTCAAACATTGATCATCCAATAAGAAAAAAGTGACTTTTAACCTAAGTCCTAGATAAATCCATTGAACCGGCTGCTTTATAGAAGCAGCCGGTTTTTCTCTTTTTTGTTCTAACATCAAAACATTGTTCCGTGAACACGTTTTTGCGCGTCATTTCAGTCTTAGTTTCCGTTTACATTTTAGTTGTATTGAACAGCTTTAAAGCAGCTGACAACATTTACCCCTCTGACAAGGTAAAATCTACCTTCTTGCAAAATGTTGAAAAGACCCAAACTGCCCTTAACGAATTACACCAAAAGGCCACCGAACTCAATGCCGATAAAGCTTCTGTAGAAGCGCTACAAACAGCATTAATTAATGCTAGAAATGCTTTTAAACAAGTTGAAACAATTTTAGCTTATTACGATCCTGAAGGGGTTAAAAACCACCTGAACGGTGCTCCTCTTTTATCGATTGAACCTGGTGTAGACGATATGAATGTACTTGATCCAGAAGGGCTTCAAGTATTGGACGAATTGATTTTTTCCGAGTATCCTTTTAAAGAAAAATCTGCCATCTCAAACCTTTCAAAAACACTCAGTTTTGAGTTTAAAAACATTACCAAGCCATTTGCTACTTATCAGTTTGAAAATACACACCTATACCGCGCCATGCGCACAGAGTTAACCCGTGTTTTCACACTTGGTGTTACTGGCTTTGATACTCCTTCTTCAGGCAATGCTTTACCCGAAGCCAAAGTCGCTCTTACAAACATCAAATCTATTTATGTTGCTTATGCTAAAATGGTAGCCAAAGAAGACAAAGCGTTGAACAAAACGCTTTTAAAAACAATGGATGCCGCCATTCAATACCTTGAAAATAACAATGATTTCGACTCTTTTGATCGCCTAACCTTTTTAAAAGAATACATTAACCCATTGTACAAACAGTTGCTTGAAGCTCAACTTTTACTTGGTATTGAAACTCCTGATGAGATTTATTTGGCTCCTATGCCTTTAAATTATAAAGCTACCAACCTCTTTGCCAACGATCTTTTTAACGATTATTATTTCCTCAAGCTCGAAAAGCGTTACGACAGCCCGCAAGCAGCCGATTTAGGTAAATTATTGTTTTTCGATCCAGTGCTTTCAGGCAACAACAAGCGTTCATGTGCCTCTTGCCATAACCCCGAAAAAGCATTTACAGATGGTAAGCGTAAAAGTACGGCCATGAATTTTGAAGGAACACTTGAACGCAATTCTCCAACGTTGGTAAATGCTATTTATGCCGATCGTTTTTTTCACGATTTACGCGCAGACAACATTGAGGCACAAACCGAACACGTTATTCACAACGATAAAGAGTTTGGTACAGACTACCACAACATGATTGATAAGCTTAACCAAAGCGAAGAATACAAAACGTTATTTGCTGAGGCTTTTCCTAGTTTTAAAAATAAACCCATTTCTAAAACCACACTTTCCTTGGCTTTTGCTGCTTATGTAAAAACACTTTCAGGATTCAATTCAGAATTCGATCAATACGTTCGTGGAGAAAGCAATCATTTAAATGCAGCAGCACAAAGAGGGTTCAACATCTTTATGGGGAAAGCTGCTTGTGGGACTTGCCATTTTGCCCCGGTTTTTAGTGGTCTTGTTCCACCCGAATACAAAGAAAATGAGTCTGAGGTCTTGGGCGTTCCTGCTACAAAAGACACCATAAATCCTGAAATTGATCCCGACAAGGGTCGTTATTCAAGTGGAATTGTTCGCGAAGAAGCCTATTTCTTCAAATACTCTTTTAAAACACCTACAGTAAGAAATATTGCGCTTACTGCTCCTTACATGCACAACGGTGTTTACGATTCTTTAGAAGAAGTAATGGATTTCTACAACGTTGGCGGTGGAGTTGGTTTAGGATTTGAAGTTCCCTACCAAACACTTCCTTTTGATTCGTTGAGCCTTACGCAACAAGAAATAGATGATGTAATTGCTTTTATGCAAACATTGACGGATACGACCAATATGACTTCCATTCCAAAACAATTACCAGTAATGGATAACCCTGAGTTGAACACTAGAAAAATTGGAGGAGAATATTAGTCATGAAGAATTTCGCTTTTATCCTGTTTTTCTTTGTTGGTGCTTTAATTCAAGCACAATCGGTAACTGAGGTTACCTTAAAAAGCATTGAAAAAAGCGACTACCATTTAAAGGCAATTACTGAAAACAAAGCCACTGTTTTTGTATGGCTTTCGCCCGAATGTCCTTTGTGCAGAAACTACACACTGGAACTAAGACAAATTACCGATGCATATGCCCAACAAGGCATTGAAGTTTATGGCATTGTTGCCGGAGATTATTTCACGAAGAAAGACATCAAAAAATACAGTCGTAAATACAAGGTCAATTTTCCGCTCTTACTCGATCCTGATTTTACACTTACGAATCTCTTGCACCCAAAAATTACTCCCGAAGTAGTGGTACTGACTCCGAACGAGCAGGTTATTTACCAAGGAGCAATTGACAATTGGGCTGTATCGTTGGGAAAACAACGCAGAAAAACCACTGCTTTTTACCTCAAGGATGCATTGAATCAATTCATAGCAGGAGAAGAAATTACAACACCAAAAACCGATGCTATTGGTTGCTACATTTATGCACAAGACAATTAAACATATCGCAACTGCAATTTTTCTTTTAGCCGGTTTTATTGCTCAGGCTCAAGAAGACAATGTGCCTACTTTTTACAAAGACATTGCACCCATTGTATGGAACAATTGTACGCCTTGTCACCACAAAGGTGGTTCTGCACCTTTTGAGTTAGAGAATTATAAAGACGTTTCAAAACGTGCCGCTTTCGTTCAGTTTATTACTGAACAAGACATTATGCCCCCCTGGAAGGCTAACCCACACTACAGATCTTTTGCCGGTGAAAAAACCTTAACTCCCGAAGAGAAGAAAACCATCCAAAAATGGGTGGCTGCAAATACTCCAAAAGGAAAGAAAAAAAACGCCCCTCAACAACCCACCTTTACAGCCGGTACACAAATCAAGCAAAAACCAGACATGGTTTTGAGCATGAAAAATCCCATTCCTATAGAAGGGGTAAATGAACACAAATTCATTAGCTATGCCATTCCTTACGAATTGGAACACGATACATTTGTAAAAGCCATCGAATACGTTCCCGGGAATCGAAAATTGTTGCACCACTGCAGCTATCAGGTAATGGGCGTTGACGAAAGTGTTTCGTTTGAAAATATGCCGGAATACTACGTTTTTTCAGAAGATTCTATCAACGGCATTAGTGATGATTTTGATTTTGAATTCTATCATCTTTTGGGTGAAAATGGCGAGAAACCGTATGAAGTGTTTCACAACGGCTGGTTGCCTGGGGCTTCTCCTTTAGCTTACCCTGAAGGAATTGGTTTTTACTTGCCTAAAAAAGGCGTGTTGTTGATTCGTAATTTGCACTATTCACCCTCGCCAATTGATGAAGAAGACCTCAGCAAGTTTCACCTTTACTTTACAGAAGAACCTATAAAACGAGTAGTGCGTTTTGCTGCTTTTCGCCCAACGGGTGTAGATCTTAGTAGAGATTTAGTGATCAAAGCGGGAACGCGAGATACGTTTGAAATGAACATTCGTATTAACGGAAACGTATCTGTGCTCAACGTAAATCCGCACATGCATGAGATTGGTGATTATTTTATCGCTTATGCCATTACGCCAAGAAAAGACACCATTCCACTGGTAGAAATTCCAAAATGGGATTTTAACTGGCAGGAATTTTACCGGTTTAAAAATCCCCTCTTTATACCAAGTGGAAGCATCATTCATGCTGAAGCTACATATGACAACACCGCCAGTAATTTAAGTAACCCTTTTAGTCCGCCTCGCGACATTTATTTTGAGCGTGGTAGCATGACAGAAACCGAAGAAATGATGAGGCTCACCTTCCTCTACCTTCCTTACCATCGTGGTGATGAAAACATTGATTTGAAAACTGTTTGGACAAAATAATTGTATGAAGACATGGAAGCTACAGTAGCCCAACTCAAAACTAAAGCCAGTGCAACAACTGCATCAAAAACACTAAAACCTACAACTGCAATGCTTATTTGCATTGTGATTACTGTTTCTACAATGGTCATCGAGTTTGTTGCCAGCGCATTTACCGGAAGTTTAATGCTTTGGAGCGATGGCGTTCACATGCTCTCTCATGCAGCATCTTTAGGTATTTCTTTTATGGCCGCTTCTATTGCGTCAAAGCCTTCATCGCGAAAATTCCCTTGGGGATTGCACCGTGTTGAGATTATTGCTGCTCACATTAACGGAATCGGTTTAGCCGGATTTACGTTTTATATCATTTACGAAAGCTTAGGCCGCTTATTCAATCCTGTTGCAATTGTTAGTGAAGACATGCTAGTTGTTGCTGTTATTGGATTAATCGTAAACCTGTTAACTGCGTTTATCCTTAGTAAAGCCGGATTGGAAGATTTGAACACTAAAAGTGCCTTTTTACACATGTTGGCCGATACGTTTTCATCAGTAGCCATCATTGTTGGAGGGGTGGTTATTATGTATACCGATTGGTTTTGGATTGATGCTGTTTTAAGCGTCATCATTGCCGTGGTTATTGGAAAATGGTCTTGGGGATTGTTGAAAGAATCCATCTTTGTATTGATTGACCGCACGCCAAAAGAAATCAACTACCAACAGGTAGAACACGCTTTAAAAATGGAATTTGGCCAAATTCGTAAAGTCAAAGAGTTTAGAGTNCGCGAAATCAAAACCAACAAGTATTGCGGAACATTGAAAGTNAATGTTGGCAACCTTGGTTCTGCTGCCTATTTCGGTTTACAAAACAACATTGCCCGTTTCTTAAAAGACAATTANAACATTGAAGATCTTACGGTTCAAATGGACATGCACGAGTAGTAATTAACGATTGTTTGAATTCAAATTTCAAGTTTTCATTATTGGGTTATTAATAATTGTTGGGCTTTACTTCTGTTTTTAAACAAGTTTGAGTGTTTCTTTGCTGTAATAGGAAGATATCGCTCAATCGTTCATGAATCAACAACTCGGCAAAACCAAATCTAACGCTATTCTATCATCGGCATGGGTGCGCAGACTGTGGCTAAAAATACTTAGTTCACCAGACCGTATGATGGCCATGAAAGTGGTTCTCGCCATTGTTATNGAGTCNATTCCATTNATNNTNGTTTGGAAACCNTTTTACATCGTAACCTTATCANTGGGAACCGTAGCCGGNAATATTGCTGAAACAGACGATCATCCCAAAGGGAGAGTTAAAGCTGTTTTGTTAACCATCATCAGNTTTTTAGCCATTACTTCAATGGTAACGCTGCTCCGCGATTACAGCATTATTTTCGGAATTGCTTTTGTAATTTCTACTGTTATNCTCATCATTATTGGTGGAATTGGAGAACGTTATCGCGGCATNTCNTACGCNGCAATATTAATTGGTATTTATGCCATGTTAGGCCATCAATACAGNCCTAGCTGGTANGAACAATCCATTATGCTCACATTGGGAGCCACATTTTACAGTGTGATTTCATTGGCACTTGCTTTTGCTTATCCTTGGCGACCGTTAGAAGAACAGCTTTCAAGNGGTTTCATGGCTTTGTCTGAATACTTAAAAATTAAAGCCAAACTGTTTAACGCCAAACACGATCCTGAAAGNGAAATTGCCCGTGANNTNGCCGTAGTCAACATCAAAGTGGTTAATGCNCTTGAGAAGTGTAAAGAAGTATTGAACAGCTATGGAGAAGAAGTTGAAGATCGTGAAAAACTANTGCCTTACCTTAAAAGGTTTATGCTATTGCAAAGTTTGCACGAACGCGCTGCCTCTAGCCTTGAAACCAGTGAATCAGAAAGTGCNTCTAACGAAGAAAACAAAGANATTNTAAGAGGNTTNGGAGAGTTNTTTTCACAANTNTCNAATGCTTTGGTTTTGCTTTCTGAACACTTATTNACCGGAAAGCCTTATCAACATCCGGTTTCTCTTGAATGGATCATTACATCGNTNCAAGCCAAAATAGAAAGTCGTCCGCTTGAAGAACAACAGCAATTGATTTTGTTGTTGCACAACCTAAAACGTTCTCACTTGGCGTTGAAAAACCTCTACAACCCAAAAGAAAGCACTTATATCCCAAAACTGGGNCAAGATCAACGTACCATTAAAGAGCGCATTAAAGAACAGTTGACTTGGAAACATCCGCGCATGCGCCATGCTATTCGCATTAGTATCAGCTTTGCCATTGGTTTGTTTTTGGTCGATTATTTTCAAATGGAAAAAGGCGAGTGGATTTTGCTCACCTCTTTGCTCGTTACCCAAACTACCTACCGAGATACGCGTGTGCGCTTTTTTGAGCGGATTATGGGAACNATNACNGGNGTNATTCTCGGCATTTTTGTGTTGATGATCATTCCTACAACTACCGGTCAATTGTTGCTAATGTATGTTTCAGTTGCAGCCTTTGTNTCGCTTAAAAAAACGAACTATTCGGTAGCTGTAATCTTCATTACNCTTTACGTATTGTGCACCAATAATATTATTCGACAACANGGTTTAGAGTCAATGTTTCCTAGAGTTTGGGACACTGTTATTGGAGCTGGTTTAGCATTTTTTGTTGTGCGTTTTTTATGGCCATCGTGGCAAAAAAACCGTTTGCCTCAATTATTGGCTAACGCATTAAAAGAAAACGCCAACTATTTTACCACCATTGTTGAAGCGTATCAGCATCCACTCAATAAAGATGAGGATGATTACAATTACAGATTGGCGAGAAGGTTAGCACACAAAGCCGATAACCAATTGACATTGGCGTGGCAAAGCATGCGCCTTGAGCCNAAAAANCAACANCTACTCATGGAAAATGCGCTAACNCTTACGTATTTGAACCATGCCTTGTTGTCCTATATTTCTGCTTTTGGATCTAGACGAGACATTGATAAAATTTTCTTTGAAGAATTTAATGCGTTATCTAAAGCCATTCATTTAGCGTTGAACGAAGCCGGAAATCAGCTGACCGGGAACATCGATCAGAAAATTCATTCGAACATGAAGCCCGTTTTGATCTCGTTGAGAGAACGCATCAACAACTGTGAGGATATGGATGAACGCCAGCAATTGCGTATCCTCTATAACATTGCCGGAGTTAGTAAACAGTTGTTGCGTCAGTCTGAGGCTTTGCGCAAAGCTTCACTTGAAAACCATTAATTTACGCTGGGTAATCCCATGTTAAAATTACCCTATTCAGGGTATTGTATGTACCCTTCAAAGATTGTTCTTTTGTTTAGAATTAGTCTAAATAAGAATGGACAACTCTACACACGATGATTTCATAATAGTTGCTTCTACTTCTCCGCTCATAAAATTAGGGCTTCAATCTTTGATGCAAGAACACGCATTAAAAGGAGATGTACGCTTTGTTCAAAGTGCTGAGGATGCAAAGTTGTTAATTGATAACCAAAAGCTTACTGCTTTAATAGTTGACTTTGACCCTGTTGAATTTAACATGGTTTTTATGCGACAAGTAGCGGCCAATCTTGCACATCAAATGGTGGTTATTGCCGATGAAAATAACCCATCTATTACCCGTCAAATTATGCAATTAAGCATTCCAGGTATTTTGACAAAAACCTGTGACGAAGAAGAAATTATCGATTGCATGAAGGCTACACAGAAAGGTGCACGCTTTTATTGCAATAAAGTCTTAGACCTATTATTAAGTGAGCAAGGGTTAATCGAAACCAATTGCGATGCTACCGTTCTTACGCCTAGAGAAACAGAGGTAATGGCACTCATTGCTGAAGGTAAAACCAATAAAGAAGCAGCAGAAATTCTCCACTTAAGTCCGCACACGGTTCACAGCCATCGAAAAAACATCATGAAAAAACTAGGAGTAAACTCTGTTTCTGAATTGGTTAGAGAAGCGCTGCAACTTAAAATTATCTAATTCATATCTACCACAAACGTGGTATGCATTTTCACAACAAAAGGCGATTGACGCGCTAATCGCATGAAAATACATTTGCAGAGTTATTTATTAAGAATTAATCTAAATAAAGATAAAATGAAAAAAGTTTACCTGGCTCTTGCAACACTTATCGGTTCATGCTCTTTAGCACAAGCACAGTTTGCCGATGATTCTGTATCTATTGGTGCAGGTTACACCAACCAATCATACTACAGTTTAGAAAACGGTGAAATCGATAACATTGACAATACCGACTGGGATTTAGCATTCTCGACTGGTGGTTATGGTTATACATTTAGAGTTAACGGTGGTAAAGGAACAACTGCTTGGTTGTATCCAAACGGAGACACAAGTGCTTGGAATACTGTTGACACATCAGGTATAACAACATGGTCAAAATTAACCAACTCTATTGCTTATTGGTCTGTTGGAGCATTATCAAAACCAGCTGATCCTAATGATGCCTTTGATATGGGTTGGGGGGTTTACGACTTAACCACTCACCATGTTACAGGAGACAGAATTTTTATTCTTCAAACACGCGGTGGTAACTACAAAAAATTAGTTGTTGAATCTTTAATTTCAGGTGTTTACACCCTTAAAATGGCTGATTTAAATGGTAGTAACGAAACTACTGTAGACCTTACTAAAGCCAACTATGCCGATAAAAACTTCGGTTACTATGACATCGATAATGCACAAGCATTAGACCGTGAGCCTTACAGTTCAGATTGGGATTTGGTTTTTACCAGCTACGCTGAACCTATTGTAGGATACGGCCCATACTCAGTAACAGGGGTACTTGCTAACGCAGGTATAGAATTAATGATGCTTTATCCTATCAACGACCCGTTCTCAGACCAGGACACACTACAAGGCACTTTTACAGATAGCATTGCCACAATCGGTAGAGAATGGAAAGCTTATGACTTTGCAATAGGTGGATACGTCATTGCAGATAGCACTGCTTATTTAATTAAAACGGCTAATGGTGATGTATGGCAAATGGTCATGACTGGTTTTAGCAGCTCAGAAGGAAAATTTGTATTCAGCAAAAAGAAATTGGACTTATCAACCGGTGTTAATGATGTAGCTGCTTCAGCAGGATTTATCAATGCTTATCCAAATCCGGCAAAAGACAACTTAACATTAGCTTTTGACCTCAATGGAACTCAAACCGTAAACTATGCCTTGTACGACCTATCAGGAAAAGAAATTACCAATCGTATACAAACCGTTTCAGGTTTCTCAAGTATTCAATTTTCAGTAAGCGAATTTCCAGCCGGAGTATACTTCATTAAAGTAGCTGGTGACGACTTTAACGCCACTCAAAAAATTATCATTCAATAAAATATTCTTCAACAATCAATCTCACTAGTAATATGAAACGCATTTTTTCGGCCGTAATCGCACTAGCACTTTTTGCAACAGCTTGTAACCCATCTTCATCGAAAGAGAAACAAGCTGAAGAAAACACACAAGAAGTGGCTGCACAAGAACAGCAAAACATTGTATCGCTTAACGGTACAATTACAGAAGTGCTTTATGCGCTAGGAAAAGGAGATCAGATTGTTGGAACGGATGTAACAAGCGTATATCCTGAAGAAACTAGTGAGCTCCCAAAATTGGGACATGTAAACCACATCCAGGCTGAAGGGATTATTTCCCTTCAACCGGATGTTGTTTATGCGCTGGAAAATGAACTTTCTCCGGAATTGCAAGAACAGCTAAAATCTACAGGCATTGAGCTACAACTTTACCCGTTAGATTATTCATTAGAAGGAGCTAAAAACCTCATTAATGCTTTAGGTAAAAGCGCAAATGCCGAGGAAAAAGCCAGTGAATTGATTGCCAAAATTGATGAAGATGCTGCTCAGCTAAAAACATTAGAAAATCAACCCAAAGCATTGTTCATCTATGCAAGAGGAGTTGGAAACCTATTGGTTGCCGGTGAAAACACACAAATGGATGCCATGATTAAAATGGCCGGGGCTAAAAATGCCGCTGTAGGTTTTGAAGGTTTTAAGCCTTTAACACCAGAAGCACTAGTAGCTGCAAATCCAGATGCAATTATCATGTTCGACAGTGGAAAACACTCTGTTCAATCTGAAGAAGGAACACTGTCTATTCCTGGAATTGAAGAAACAACTGCCGGAAAAAACAACAACATCATTACCATGGAAGGTCTTTACTTGGCAGGTTTTGGACCACGTGTTGGTAGTGCTATGGTAGAACTTAACAATGCCCTTGCAAACTTGTAGAATGAAAGTAAAAAACTCGGTTTTATTGGTTTTACTCATTCTACTTGTAGTAGTTAGTATATGTGTAACTTCAGGAATAGGTGCTGTTAGCATCTCATTCCCTGAAGTTTTTGACATTATAGGCTATAAGCTAGGGATTGTTTCTGAAAATGCAATCGATCAACGGATTGCTGCAGTTTGGACCAACATCCGTTTTCCAAGAGTTTTGCTTTCTGTTTTAGTGGGCGGTGCACTTTCTTACAGTGGCGCAACCATGCAAGGATTATTCAGAAATCCTCTAGCTGATCCTTCTATCATTGGAATTTCATTAGGAGCTGCCGCTATGGCTGCAATTACCATTGTAATAATTGCCCCATTAATGCAAGCCTATCAATTTTTTGGGCTATCCATTTTATCAGTTACAACATTTGTTGGTGCAGCAGGCGTGGCACTTTTCATCTATCGAATTGCCCGAACGAATGGAAAAACCAGTGTCTCAACCATGTTGTTAGCTGGTATTGCAATTAACGCTATAAGCGGAGCAATCACTGGTATTTTAACCTACATGGCAGACGAAAGTCAGCTTAGAGATTTAACCTTTTGGACATTAGGTTCTTTGGGCGGAGCCAATTATACCAACGTAATTATTGTAGCGATTGCTTTAACAATTGCTTTAGTGATGCTACTTCCCGAAACAAAATCTTTCAATGCTTTGGCATTGGGCGAACAAGAAGCTAAGCTAATTGGAACCAATACCGAAAAACTGAAAAACAAGGTCATTTTTACAACAGCACTTATTGTTGGTGTAAGTGTGGCCTTTACCGGAATGATTGGTTTTGTAGGATTGGTTATTCCACACATTATTCGATTGGCCGGAGGAAGTGATCATCGGTTTGTATTGCCTGCTTCTTTATTGGGTGGGGCACTTTTGCTTAACGTTGGCGATACCATTGCCAGAACTGTTATTGCACCTACCGAACTTCCTATCGGAATCATCACTTCTGTAGTTGGAGCTCCAACTTTTCTTATGCTGTTGTTGCACCGCAAAAAAACATTGGGCATATGATTACTGCAGAACACATATCACTATCAATAGGCGATCATAACATCTTAAAAAATGTTTCGCTGAAAGCCGATCGCGGAGATTTTATTGGAATTTTAGGTCCTAACGGAGCTGGAAAATCAACGCTCTTAAAAGCCATTAGCCACGAGCTGGAACCTACCAATGGAAACATTTCTTGGTTAAGCCGCCCCATGAAAGACTGGAAAAACGAAGACCTTGCAAAAACCAGAGGGGTGTTGAAACAGAAAACCGATTTATCTATGCCACTCATCAACGAAGAAGTGGTCATGATGGGGCGTTATCCGCATTTTAAAAGGTCGCCACAGTTACTCGATTACCAAGCCGTTGAAAAGGCGCTGGACATCACCGGAACAAAAGCTTTGGCCAAACGTCATTATCACGAATGTTCAGGCGGTGAACAACAGCGCATTCAGTTTGCACGTGTTTGGGCACAACTGAACGGATCGCCATCGGCTTCACCAAAATTATTTTTACTCGATGAGCCTTTGAACAACTTAGATATCTACCACCAACACCATGTACTTCGGTTGGCTGATCAATTTGTAAAAGACGGCAACATTGTTATTGCTGTTATGCACGATATTAACCTGGCAGCAATGTATATGAACAAACTGTTGTTTCTGAAAAACGGAGGGGTTTATGCTTCGGGAACACCAGATGAAGTTTTGAAAAACGACATTCTTAGTCAGGTCTACGATTACCCTTTATCGGTAGTTAACCATCCTGAACACAATACTAAAATGATCTTACACGGCTATCAGCCATTTACT
This sequence comes from Crocinitomicaceae bacterium, assembly GCA_002705995.1. Classification (GTDB taxonomy): domain Bacteria; phylum Bacteroidota; class Bacteroidia; order Flavobacteriales_G; family Salibacteraceae. The sequence continues at coordinate 85,227 of PAJI01000029.1, forward strand.
CAACACAAATCGGAAATTAAATCTTAAAGCTATTTGGATATGGAAGCAATTGATAACACATTAAAAGCGCAATACGAAGCGCTTAAAAAAGAAGAACCAAGACTTCGTGCAAAACAAGCTGCAGAAAAACTGGGCGTTACCGAAGCTGAAGTAACGCAGGTTTTTCCAAATGCCATTCCGCTAAAACCAGAATTTCAAAATATCTTAAACGATGTTACTACACTTGGAAATGTAATGGCCTTAACACGCAACAACGATGTTGTTCACGAGCGTAAGGGAACTTATTTAAACCCGGAATTGGACAATCCGCATGTGGGCTTGTTTGTTGGTGCAGACATTGACCTGCGTATTTTCTTCCATTGCTGGAAATATGCTTTCGCATTGAAAAGTGATGAAAAAGGAAAAGCTTCAAACGGAATTCTTTTCTTCTCAAAAGATGGTTCTGCTATTCACAAAATTTACCTGACACCAACCAGTGATTATGCTGCTTTCAATGCTTTGGTAGAAAAATACAAGCAAGAAGAAGCATATGACATCGTGCCTGAAGCTTTACCTGAAAAAGCCAAAGAGGTTGCAGATAGCGAAATTGATGTTGAGAATTTCCGCAACGAGTGGGTCAACCTTAAAGACACCCATCACTTTTTTGGAATGCTTAAAAAATATGGTGTTACGCGTACACAAGCTTTGCATTTAGCTCCAGAGGGTGATTATGCTATTGAATTAAGCAACAATGCTTTGCGCGAAATCATTACCAAAGCTTCTGAAGAAAAAGTTGAAATCATGGTGTTTGTAGGCAACCCTGGTATGATTCAAATTCACACAGGTCCTGTAAATAACCTTATGGATCACGAAAATTGGTTCAACGTTATTGACCCTATTTTCAACCTTCACGTCAATGAGCCTGCAATTGCACAAAGCTGGGTAGTGCGTAAACCAACCGAAGACGGTATTGTAACTGCGCTTGAAGTTTATGATGAAGCCGGAGAATTAATCGTACAACTTTTCGGTAAAAGAAAACCGGGTATTCCTGAATTGGAATCTTGGAGAGCTATTGTAAAAACAGTTGAAGATCAACTTAAAAAATAAACATGTTACGGACTGTATTGATCGTTTTCCTGTTGGGTATTTCGTTGGCTTCACAAGCACAGCTTTCTGTTGTTGCCTATGAAAAAGAAACCAACACTACTTTACCAGGAGCACACATACAACTTTTAAATCCTGAAGGAGGCATTCTTCAAACATACATTAGCGATGTTGACGGAAAAATCTCTATTCAAAATCAATGGGTTACCAAGTTAGACACTGTAACTCTTGTTTGTAGTTACATCGGTTATGTAACCGATACCATGCACGTAACGCAAAAAACAGGTGTTGTCAAGTTTAAATTAAGCCCATCTAACATTACGCTTGGTGAAATGGTAGTAACCGGTCAATACAGTCCTAACAGTACCGAAAAAAGTGTGCATCGCATCAAAGTGATTGATAAAGCTAAAATTCAAGCGATGAATGCGGTTTCGCTTCGCGATGTACTTACTAATGAAATGAACGTGCGTATTTCTCAAGATTTGGTCTTGGGAAGTGGTATGCAATTGCAAGGCATTAGCGGGCAAAATGTTAAAATAATGATTGATGGTGTTCCCGTAATTGGGCGCCTGGATGGCAATATTGATTTGAGTCAAATTAACCTCAACGATGTGGAACGCATCGAAATTGTTGAAGGTCCGCTTTCAGTAAATTACGGGACCGATGCTCTTGCCGGAACCATTAACATCATCATGAAAAAGAAAGTAGAAAACCAGTTGGAGGCCAATGCCAATGTTTATGCCGAACAAGTGGGTACTTTTAATGTAGATGCATCAGTTGCAGCATCCATCAAGAAGAAAAATCAATTTAGACTTTCTATTGGCCGCTATTATTTTGATGGTTGGAATCCTGGTGACAGCAAATGGTTCAACTATTTTGAAAAAGGAACTGCTGATGATTCTCGTGTACAACAATGGAATCCGAAAGAACAATATTTTGGACGTTTGACTTGGAACAGAAACTACAAGAAATGGAATTTCAATACGCAAACGGCATACTTCAACGAAACAGTTATCAACAAAGGAACTCCGCGTTCGCCACTCAACGTTTCTGCATTTGACGATGTGTATAACACACAACGTTTCGATCAAGCCATTACAGCCAATAGAACCGGAAAGCGTTCTAACCTTAACATTGTTGTTGGCGGAAACCTCTACAAACGTCAGAAAAACACATATGTAAAAGATTTAACCACACTAGATGAAGAATTATCAGGTGATGCCAGCGACCATGATACTTCTACTTTTTACCAGGTAATGAGCCGTGGAAATTATGCCTATGCTATTATTCAAGACAAATTAACTTGGGAAGTAGGTTACGACCTCAGCTATGAATATGCGCAAGGAAAACGCATTGAAGACGACAATAAAAGTTTAGGAGATTATGCTGTGTTTACCACTGCAGAATGGAATCCAATTAAAGATTTCACCGTTAAACCTGGTGTTCGTTTTACACACAATACAGCTTATGATGCTCCGGTTACACCTTCAATCAACTTGCTCTATCGGACCGGAAAATTTTCTTTCAGAGGTTCATATGCGCAAGGATTTAGAGCTCCGGATCTGAAAGAACTGTACTACATGTTTGTTGATGTTAACCACAACATTCAAGGAAATCAAGATTTGAAAGCTGAGTATTCTGACAATTATTCGCTTTCTGCCAACTATCAAATTGTAAAGAAACAAACCATTTACCGCTTGGAAGTGAGCACGTTTTTGAATCAAATTCAAGATCAAATTAACTTAGCTCAAACCGATGGAACCCTTTACCAATACATCAACATTGGCGATTACCAAACACATGGAATTCAATTGAAAGCCGGAGTTTTATTTCAGCACTTAAGACTTCAAGCTGGCTTTAACTACGTTGGTAGAGAAAACAGCCTTGCTGATGATTACGATAATGTAGATGAATTCAGTTATTCTCCCGAAGTGCAAACTTCTGTATTGTACAATTGGCGCAAAAAAGGGTTAGAATTTGCTGCATTTTATAAATACACCGGTGAACTTCCAGGATATGCTTTAAGCAATGATGAGTTGGTACAAACCAAAATGGATCCTTACCATACATTAGATGGAACAATAAGCAAATGGTTCATCAGTCGTCAAATAAGAATTTCTGCCGGTGTGAAAAACATCTTTGACGTTCAACAAATCAATTCTACAAGTACATCAGGAGGAGCTCATAGCTCAAGTAGTTCCAGCGTTCCGGTTGGAATGGGAAGAGTTTACTTTATGAAATTACAATGGCAATGGAAAAAATAAAATACTACTTCTTCCTCCTATTTATTGGTTTATTAGGTTGGAGTTGCGATCCCGGAGAAGATCCTGTAGATCCGCTTAAACCCGGAGATATGGAGTTGACTGAAATTGCTCAAGGAACAGATTTGGAAGATCAGGTTTGGTTTTCTTTAGTAAATGGAGAAGTCACAACATCCAATAACAAATTTATTTGGGATTTAGAATTTTCGAGCGTAGATGATGGTGGTTACATCTCACTTAACGGATCAAAATACATGTTGGTAGCACATACCAATTCAACCGATTTTGATGCTACTTACAGCAGTAGCGATTACACATTTGGAGCTGATCACATGTCTGGCTTACCCGATAGTTTACAAATTGGCGATCCGGCCTCTCAATTAAATCAGGTAATCCTTATTGATTTAGGAAGAGAAACCGATGGTTCAGACATTGGAATGGTAAAATTTCAAATTACCTCTGCTTCTGATGGTTCTGTTGCGTTCCAATGGGAAATGGACAATGAAACCAAAACCAGTACTGTAACTCTAGAACAAAGCGAAGTGGTTCGTTATTCGTTTAATACAGATGAGATGATTACTGTTTTTCCAGCATCTGAAGATTGGGAATTGTGTTTTACGCAATACACCGAACGTTTTTATGAATATGATCCGGTAATCGATTATTTAGTGAATGGCGTTTTTATCAATTCAAACCGTGTAGAAGCTGCTTACATTAATGATTTAGAGTTTGATTCTATTTCACTTTCTATGGTTGATGATTTTGAATATTCTTCAAAAAGAGATGTCATCGGCTACAACTGGAAAGCATACAACTTAGACGAAAGTGTTTACACCGTTTATCCTAAAATGATTTACGTAATAAAAACCAGTGATGGGTTGTATTTCAAACTCCACTTTATCGATTATTACAATGATCAGGGAGAACGCGGATTTCCATTAATGGAATGGCAACGTTTATAGTTGACTTACTTCCAGGCTTTATAAGCGTTGATCAATCCGTTAGTTGAACTATCATGACCAGTTATTTCATTGGTTGAATCTAATTCAGGTAAAATGGTTTTGGCCAGTTGTTTTCCCAACTCAACACCCCATTGATCAAAAGAAAAGATGTTCCAGATTACGCCTTGAACAAAAATTTTGTGCTCGTAAAAAGCAATCAAAGTTCCTAGTGTATAAGGTGTTATTTTCTTTACCAAAATAGAAGTTGTAGGTTTATTTCCTGTGAAGATTTTAAACGGCAATAACTGCTCTATTTTTTCTGGTGATTTTCCAGAAGCTACTAACTCAGCTTTGGCTTCTTCTTCTGTTTTACCAGCCATTAGAGCTTCAGTCTGCGCAAAGAAATTGGCCAATAATTTTGAGTGATGATCTCCAACAGGATTTAAAGATTGTGCCGGAGCTATAAAATCACACGGAATTAATTTTGTTCCTTGATGAATCAACTGATAAAATGCATGCTGCCCGTTAGTACCAGGTTCACCCCATATAATTGGGCCTGTTTGATATTTTAAAGGCTTTCCGTTGCGATCAATTGACTTTCCATTGCTTTCCATATCTCCTTGCTGAAAATAGGCCGCAAATCGATGTAAATACTGATCGTAAGGTAAAATAGCATGACTTTCGGCTTTGTAAAAGTTATTGTACCAAATGCCCAATAATGCCATTATAGCCGGAATACTTTTTTCTTTTTCAGCTTTAAAATGTTGATCTGCTGCATGTGCACCAGACAGTAGTTTTTCAAAATTTTCAAACCCAATGGCGAGTGAAATACTCAATCCAATGGCAGACCATAAAGAATACCTTCCGCCAACCCAGTCCCAGAATTCGAAACAGTTTTTAGTATCTATTCCGAAAGCTTCAACAGCTTTTTCATTTGTAGAAAGTGCTACGAAATGCTTCGCTATTTCAGCTTCATTTTCGCAATGACTTAAAAACCATTCGCGCGCTGTGCGCGCGTTCGTCATTGTTTCTTGCGTTGTAAACGACTTAGAAGCAACAATAAACAAGGTAGTTTCCGGATCAAGTTGCTTTAAAGTCTCAGCAATGTGCGTTCCATCTACATTACTCACAAAATGAACATCAAAACAGGTTTTGTAATGCTTTAAGGCTTCGGTAACCATTACAGGTCCTAGATCTGAACCACCTATACCAATGTTTACAACATCCGTAATGCTTTTATCGGTAAACCCTTTCCATCCTCCTGAAATTACGGCATTACTAAAAGCTTTCACTTGCTCTAGTACCGCATTTACTTTTGGCATTACATCTTCTCCATCAACCAACATGGGCGTGTTTGAACGATTGCGCAAAGCCATATGCAATACTGCACGATTTTCTGTTTCGTTAATTTTTTCTCCGCTGAACTGTGCTTCAATAGCTTCGTTTAACCCACATTCATTTGCCAAATTAAAAAGTAACTCAAGCCCTTTTTGATCTAACCTGTTTTTTGAAAAATCGAAGAGAAAATCTTCAAAATCAAACGATAGTTTTTCAAACCGTTCAGAATCTTCGGCAAACCATTCACGCAAGTGTTTTTGATGAGTTTGCTCAAAATAGTCAGTCAGTGATTTCCAGGCTTGGGTTTGAGTCGGGTCTATTTTAGGAAGCATATTAAATCAGCTGGGTTCATTACTCAATATTAAGCAAGCTAAATGAATATCTGGCAGTGATCTGATGCATTTAACGAATAGTTGATGCACAATTATTGATTTTTAGCACATTAAATAAAAAAAGCGCAGCTCATTACTGAACTACGCTTTTTCAATTTATACTCTTAATTAAGATTAGCTACATGCTATTTTGTTCACTCTTCTTTCGTGTCTTCCACCTTCAAACTCATTTTCTAAATAAGCATCAACAATAGCTTTTGCTTCAGTTTCAGAAATAAAACGGGCAGGTAAAGCCAACATATTTGCATTATTATGTTGACGCGCTAGTGCTGCTAACTCTGGCAACCAACATAAAGCCGAACGAATTCCTTGGTGTTTATTCACAGCCATGTTAATTCCATTTCCACTACCACAGATTACAATCCCTAAATCTGCTTCTCCTTTTTCTACTGCATCTGCCGTAGGATGGGCAAAATCCGGATAATCGGCACTCTCTTCTGAATAAGCACCAAAGTCAACCAATTCATGGCCTTTTTCAGTTAAATAAGTTTTCAACACCTCTTTTAGTGAATAACCTGCATGATCACTTCCTATAGCTAGCTTCATAACTGTAATTTTGGGCAAAGCTAACCCCTTTTTAAAAATTGTTCATAGCATTGTTGACAAGTGTCAATAAATACTGAAAGAAAGTTCTTTGATTATTGGTTGGAAATACGAATTCGAATAAAATCGCAGAATAACGAATTGAAAACCCTGAAGTTTTACCCCACTTCTTTACAATCAGTTAACAATAAATTCGATCTCTGATAACAAAGAGTTATTCCGTTTAAAGCTTTTTAACGTTTTGTTAATAACTAAGTGGTTAACTTAAAATCAGTAATTTAAAATTTTAAAACTGTTGATGAGTTGTTATTAAGAAATGAAAAAACAAAAATTCAAGTTATGTGTAAAGAATATTTGAACACTATCAACAGCCTAATAATAACAACATATATTTTTTAAAAACTATCTATTATATATAAGTAAAAGAAGATGTTGAAATCCTATTTGTCTTTCGCTTTGTTTCTCATTGGTTTCAGTGTTGCTTTGTATGCTCAGCAAGACAGTATCAATACGAATGGTTACAATGTATTTCATTATCCAAATGGAGTTAAATCAAGTGAAGGAAATTTTAAGAACGGAAAGCCAGATGGTCTCTGGAAGAATTATTACAAAACCGGTGAGCTAAAATCAATTGGTTACCGCAATGCGTTTGAATTAGACAGCATTTGGAAATTTTACAGAGAAGACGGAATTCTGATTGAAGAAATAGAATACGATTCGAACAAACGCAATGGAATTACTAAAGTCTATAACGAAGAAGGCTTTCTAATTACCAAAGTCAATTATCAAAACGATAAGAAAAATGGTCGCGAGTTAGAATATTACCCTGAGCTAAAACGCATTCATTTTGAACGGCCCTACCTCAAAGGACAATTAAATGGTGTTGGCTATGAGTATGCCGAAGACGGAAGAGAAATCTCAATCATTTTGTTTGAAAAAGGGTTTGTTAAAGATGAAGATATCATCAACCGTTTAAATCCTTCAGGCCAAAAGGCAGGTATTTGGATAGAGTTTTATGAAGACTTACGCTTTACTGATGGAGAAAAAATAAGAAAACTAGAAGGCCGATATGAAAAAGGACTTAAAAACGGTTATTTCAGAGAATATGATCGTACCGGAACATTAGTCAATACACTGAAATATGTGAATGGTCAATTGGTTGATGATCCTATTGAATTACAGAATGTTGAAATCAAGCGAGAGTTTCATCCCAATGCTACTGTTAAAATTGAGAAAACTTATTATAACGGTCAACCTCATGGTATTTGGAAAGAATATGATGTTGAAGGAAATCTTGTTAATTCATGGACTTATAAATATGGAACCTTATTAGGAGAAGGCATTGTAGATGCTGCAGGAGTTAAACAAGGACCTTGGAAAGAGTATTACCCTGATGGAACACTCAGAGCAGAAGGAGAATACCTTGATGGTGAACGTTTCAAACGCTGGAAATTTTATTTTCAAAACGGTAAGCTAGAACAAACAGGAAAATACAAAAAAGGCGGTTTGCAAGATGGAGAGTGGAAATGGTATTACAGCGATGGAGATCCACACAGAGTAGAAAACTTTTACAAAGGAAATGAAGAGGGNGAAATTGNTGAGTATGATACTAATGGCAAAGTCATTTTAGAAGGTGAATACATAGATGGTTTAGAAACCGGTAAATGGTTTATCGAAATGGGAGATTATCGTGAAGAAGGTGAATTTGTAGATGGNAACAGACACGGAGAGTGGGTACATACCTATTTGGTCAATGAAAAAATAGCTTACGAAGGCAATTACATTGATGGATTTGAAGATGGAAAGCATACTTGGTATTACGAGAATGGTAAAAAAATGCTGGAAGGAAATTATGAATTAGGCATTAAACAAGGAGAATGGAAACGCTATAACGAAGAGGGTTTACTTATTTTAACCATTACTTATAAAGATAACAAAGACANAAGGTTAGACGGAACNAAAATAAAAATACCAAGAGGTAAAAAGTCTGAAGAAAAAGAAACAGAGGAAGCACAATAACTTCCTCTGTNTATCTATTTTTTAATTTGTTTCCAGTGCTTTTGTTACACATTCAACAGCTAGTGAAAAAGCCGGCATTCCTCCGGTTACCGCTGCTGTTTCACATATTCCCATTAATTCTTTTGGTGTAGCTCCTGCTTTTAAAGCTCCTTTAGCATGTAAGATTGCGGGTTCTTTGTGCATTCCGCCAATTAGTAAGGCAAAATGAACCAGTTGTTGCGTTTTTTGATCCAGNGGATTTTTAAGAATNAGNTTTTCTCTGAATTGCTCGATCACTTCAATAGCAGTTGCTTCATCAGTTAATTCAGCAAGTTGTAGTCTTTTTTCTATGTTATCAGGAACATAGCCNAAAAGTGCTACATATCCTGTTCTGATTGCTTCTACACTTTTCATTGTACTTANCCTATTACTGTTTCTACATTAGGCCATTCCATATATTCTATCGGAAGAATATCGTTTTGACGTATTAACATATCAATTTGTCCCAAGTGATAAGAATGATGACCAAACGTGATCCATAAAAATCCCATAACAGAATAAGTTCTTCCCATGAAAGTAACCTGTTTATTAATGTCTTCTTCCGTATAAGTTTNTAAAATGGCTTTTCCTTCTTCATACACTTCTTTGTAACGATCTGTAAGTTGTTTCCCNTTAGGAATACCTTCTAGTAAAGCAGCATTTTCTGGTTTTGGAATAACCAATCCTGATTCGCCTTCTTTCATAGCTTTAAACCAATGGATTTCAGCCAAAATAAAGTGTCGAATTAAACTACCTATGTTAATTTTATTAACGCGTACTCCTAAAAACATTGAGGCATTATCAATTGGAACAGCATCGTAAATTTCATCAGGAGCGTCTTTAAGTAAATCCAACGTTTGCANATACATTTGTTCATGTATGTTGAGAAATCGTTGAAACTCTTCTTTTGTTGCTTTTAACGTATTATTCATTGTTGATTGATTTTTGTTTGCCAACAAAGTTCTATACCTAAGCCGTTCAAAAGAGTGTAAATCGTAGGGTTAATGGTGTACTTTTAGGAACTGATCNCGAAATTGTTGAGGTGTTATTCCTTTGTGTTTTTTAAAGTAGCGGTGGAAATATGCTTTATCGTTAAAATTCAGATCATATGCTATTTCAGCTACTGTTTTCTCAGTATTCATCAGCAATCTGCAAGCCTCTATTAGGGTTCTTTGGTGAAGCATATCAGAAATAGATTTTCCTGTTTTTTCTTTGACAATAGAATTTAAATGGCGCGAAGTAATGTTAAGTTGGTTGGCGTAAAAAGTGACCTTTTTTTCCCGAATGAAATTTTCATCAATGAGTAATTCCAGTTTTCTTAGCTTTTCATTNTTAGGAATAAGAAGCGTGTCTTCTTCACTGGATTGATTTTGTTTTATCCGTGTTAAATGAATCAGTAATATTTCGAGTTNGGCTCTTAAAACACTCCATTTTGCAAATGNATTTTGTTGAAATTCCTCGTAGATCAATTTTACGATTGAAANAACAGTTTCATATCCGTTATTCAATGACAAGTAAGGTGCAGTAATTGAAGAATGAAAAAAAGGAAAGTCATATAACTTCAGTTGCGACTTTACCAAATGGTAAAAATCAAGGTTAAATAAAATAAAATAGCCAGTTACTGAAGCATTTTCAAATGCNTGAATTTGTCCTGGAGTCAAAAAATAAGCACTATGATTTAAAAGATCATAAGCTTCAAAATCAATAGTTTGTAATCCATTTCCTTGATCTATAATGAAAAGAGTATAATAATCATGATGGTGCCATTTTTCAGACTGAAAGCAATTGCTTTCGATGCAATCTTCGATTTTACCTACTGAAAAATAAAATGAGTTATTGAGCTTATGTGTACCCATGAAGTAATCTTAAAAATAGCTGTTTTATTTAAAGGTAAAATGAATTGTAAAACACTTTTTTTCAGCCCAATGCAACTTTGCANAAAATATTTTCAAAACAAAATAGTTATAAGAAAAGAGCAAGGATAATTTTCACTTATTTCTTATTTAAAATTTAATGAAGCACAGCATTGCCATAGCAATCTTATGCCTGCTGTTCAGTGGACTTCAAGCGCAAAATCGTTTGGAAAATAAACTGGATAATTGGTGGGAAACCAACACAGAAAAGTGTGTGGCAAANGCTGAGAAGTATTTNAAAAAACACAAAGCAGAAGAAAAAAGTACGTATTACCTGTTGAAATATAATTTACAAGAAGNAGAGATTAAACCGCGCAAAAGTCAGTGGAACAGTGTACTACGTTATGCTAAAAAAGGAAACAAGTATTCTTCTGAANAATGGAATACACTTAGAAATGAAATAGCAGTAGCCGCAGAAAAATACTGTGAGAATTTGAATCAAAAAGAACTTGAATCATTCAACATAAAATACATCAACGTTTTTAAAGATACTCTGCAAGCGTTCAAACAATGGTTGGCAAATCAGGAGCATGAGAAAGCAGCGATGACCGTATCTACCATTGCAGAGGGTATAGACAGTCTGAGGAGAGCGCTGCTTTCAATTGCCCAAAACCTAGAAGGAATTCCCTACAAATGGGCTGGTGAAGATACTGCTGGCTTTGATTGTAGTGGTTTTACACGTTATGTGTACAAGAGTGTTGGAATAAATTTACCACACAATGCTCAGTTACAATCTGAAATAGAAAATGGAGAAACAAAAACACTAGAAATGGCAGAACCCGGAGATTTACTCTTCTTCGGCAATCAAAATAGCAATGGTACATACCATGTAGCNCATGCAGCTATTATTTTCTCTAAAGAACAAGACAGCATCAAAGTCATTCATTGTGTAAGTAACGGTGTTAGCATAGATGGCGAAAATTCCAGCTGGGAACATTACTGGAAAGACCGTGTATTGTTTGCTAAATNATTTATTTCAAATTGATTAGGATATAAAACAGATTGTATCGTGCAGAAGAATGAAATGATTTTTAATGATGTATAATTAATTTTTTATTCTTCTGCTTCAGGATTATTTCTTGTTATTTTGATGCAGTTTACATTTTATAAACCTAATTCCGCATGAACCGTAACCCATTTCTCCTCGTTGTTTTCCTCGTACTTGTAACTTTCTTTTCTGGCTGTGATTCAGAACCTAAAAAAATTCAGGTAGATCCTGCTTTTGGTGCTTACATTTCTGGCTACACGTCNGGTGTAATTTCAAAGAATGATGCCATTCATATTCGATTAACTTCTCCNGTTGAAAAAGAAATTCAAATTGGAGAACCGGTAAAAGAAACACTTTTTGATTTTGATCCGGNAATTGATGGAGAAGCATATTGGCTAGACAATAAAACCATAGAGTTTAAACCCAATGAACCCCTTAAACCNGCAACTATTTATACTGCAGAGTTTTTCTTGTCTGAAATTATGCAAGTCGATGACAAATTTGAAACCTTCACATTTCAGTTTCAAACCATTAAACAAGATTTTAGCATATANGTAGACGGGTTAGTTCCATATTCAGATGAAAANTTAAAACAACAATACCTTGAAGGTAGAATAGTTACAGCAGATCAGGTAGATACAACTCTTTTACAGAAAGTTGTTTTAGCAACTCAAGATGGTAAATCATTGCCTGTAAAATGGATTCAAAACGGACACAACGAATACCTTTTTAAGGTACAAGAGATTACGAGAAGTGAAGATCAGAGTACTGTAANTATTACAACCAATGGAGATCCTATTGGTGTAGACAGATCAGACGAATTAAAAGTTGAAGTTCCAGCATTNGGTGATTTTAAGGTTATTCAAAGTAGAGTTATTCAAAGCCCTGAACAATACGTAGAAATTCGTTTTTCAGATCCGCTGATCATGCAAGATCTAAAAGGTCTTATTACCATTGAAGATGCAGAAAATGTCAAATACATAATTGANAAAAACAGCGTAAAAATCTATCCTTCAAACCGTTTAGCTGGTTATAAGAAAATCTACGTTTCATCAGGAATTAAAAATTCACTCAATTACAAAACTCAAAAAACATACANTGTTAGTCTGCAGTTTGAACAGATTAAACCAGCACTTCGTCTGGTTGGAGATGGTGTTATACTTCCNAACTCAAATGGATTAGTTTTTCCGTTTGAAGCAGTNAGTCTACAATATGTGGATGTTTATGTCAAAGAAATATTTGAAAACAATGTATTGCAATTTCTTCAGGAAAATCGACTTTCAGGATCTTATGAACTAAGAAGAGTAGCTAGAACAATAAAGCACAAACGCATCAATCTGGCAGATTTTGGAATGCAAGATTTACACAGTTGGCACCGCTACCATTTAGACCTCAGCGATATACTAAAAACAAATCCCGGAGCAATTTATAGAATTGAAGTGCGCTTCAAAAAAGCGTACACCTTGTATGCATGTGAAGGAAGTGAAGAAAAAGAAGAAGTTAACCAGTTAAGTTATAAAACAGATGAAGACTGGGATGGCTTACCAGATTTTGATGANTATGATGATCACTACTATTATTACAATTGGAAAGAAAGAGACGATCCATGTAGCGATGCCTATTATGCTTATGAAAACCATACCGTTGTAGCTAAAAACATCATTGCTTCTGACCTTGGTATGATTGCGAAAATTGGTGGTGACCGNGTAGTAAATGTTGTGGTTAATAACATGATTACTACCGATCCGGTAGCAGGTGCAANAGTAGAATTTTACGATTATCAACAGCAATTAATTACNACNACTACTACTGATGGTGAAGGAATGNCAACTCTTCCATTGCAACGAAAACCATTTATAGCGGTTGCTAGCCATAACAATCAAAAAGCCTATTTAAAGCTACAAGATGGTGATGCACTTTCTATGAGTAAGTTTGACGTATCTGGNGANCGTGTTGAAAGAGGTATAAAAGGATTTTTATATGGAGAGCGTGGAGTTTGGCGCCCGGGAGATTCACTCTACCTTTCTTTTATTCTAGAAGATAAAGAAAACGTACTTCCTCCAAATCACCCGGTAACACTAGAATTGTACAATCCTAAAGGTAAATTAGTACAACGCAATGTTCAGGTCAATGCTATAGATGGATTTTATGATTTCAGAACAGCTACCTCATCCGATGACCCTACAGGTTATTACCAGGCTATTGTAAAAGTAGGTAACCGAAAGTTTAGAAAGTCGTTNCGTATTGAAACTGTAAAACCTAATCGTTTAAAAATCTACCTCGACTTTGGTGGAGAAACCATTTATTCTTCTGTANCCAATGTTAAAGGTAANATGAACGTAAAATGGTTGCATGGTGCTACAGCTGGTAATCTTAAAGCCAAGGTTGATATGACACTAAGTGCAGGCTCAACCCATTTTAAAAACTACAGTCAATACATTTTTGATGATCCAGCCAGAGAATTTTCAGCTCAGACCAATACNATTTTTGAAGGAAAACTAGATNAAAATGGTNATGCTAACATTAANCCAAACATCCAAAGTGCTAANACAGCACCCGGAAAATTAAGAGCAAGTTTNAATACAAAAGTATTTGAACAAGGTGGNAATTTTAGTGTAGATCGTTATTCAATTGATTACTCTCCATTCTCTCATTATGTGGGAGTTAATGTTCCACAAGGAACATTGTATGGTAATGCTTTATTAACAGATGTTGAACACGAAATCAACATTCAAACTTTAACAGAAGAAGGAAAAGTAGCTCCCAACAGANATGTAAAAGTTGAAGTTTATAAAATAGAATGGAGATGGTGGTGGGATTCTTANAATGATAATATTGGCAACTACATTTCCAGATCGAATATTGTTCCGCTTAAAGAAGCAGATATTCAAACCAACAGTGAAGGAAAGTGGACTTATAATTTAATGATCAAAAGACCTGCTTGGGGTAGATTTCTTATTAGAGTTACCGATAAAANAAGCGGTCATTCAACTGGTAAAATNGTTTACATCGATTGGCCTTATTGGGCAAGATCAAACCGTAGAGAAACTACCAATGCAAACATGTTGGGCTTCTCAGCAGATAAAGAAACCTATGAAGTTGATGAAGATGTAACTGTAACTTTCCCTTCTTCTGAAGAAGGTAGAGCACTGGTAAGCATTGAAAACGGTACAAAANTACTGCAGAANTTTTGGGTAGAAACCGAAGAAGGAGAAACCAAGTTCGATTTCAAAGCCACCAAAGAAATGGCACCTAATGCCTACATTCACATTACGTTANTGCAACCACACCAAACTACGGCAAATGATCACCCCATAAGAATGTATGGAATCATTCCACTTATGGTAGAAAATAAATCTACNCACCTTCATCCTGAAATAANTACACCANAAGTATTTCGTCCGGAAACCAAAGCAACAGTTGAGGTAAAAGAAAAAGATGGTAANCCCATGACCTATACTTTAGCTATTGTAGATGAAGGGTTATTAGACCTCACGCGCTTTCAAACGCCAGAACCCTGGAAACACTTTTATGCAAGAGAGGCTTTAGGTGTAAAAACATGGGACATTTACGATGATGTAATTGGTGCTTATGGTGGTAANCTCGATAAACTAATGGCTATCGGTGGTGATGGATCAAATGGCAAGAAAAACGATNGAAAAGCCAATNGATTNAAACCCATGGTAAAATTCATTGGGCCTTTTGAATATACCGGTGGAACAGATAAACACGAAATTGATATTCCTAATTATGTAGGTTCAGTTCGCGTTATGGTNGTTGCAGGCAAAGATTTAGCTTATGGTCATGCTGAAAAAGCAGTNCCNGTGCGNAATCCNTTAATGGTTTTAGCTACACTGCCAAGAGTACTTTCTCCNGGAGAAACTGTTGATGTTCCAGTCAACGTTTTTGCCATGGAAAAAGAGGTTAAAAACGTTACTGTATCTATTCAGNCCAATGAAATGTTTACGCTGGATGGACCAGCTACTCAGCAAATCAATTTTGATAAAATTGGNGATAAAGTCATCAACTTTAAACTAAAAGTAAAAGAAGAAACAGGCTTTGGATCAGTAAAAGTATTTGCCACAAGNGGAACAGAAAAAGCTCGTGATGAAATTGAANTGAATGTTAGAGCGCCTAATCCAAGAGTTACAGATGTAATTGATACTGTAATTGAAGCNGNACAATCGTTAAAATTACCCATTACATACAATGGTATTAAAGGAACNAATGAAATAGCAGTTGAGTTTTCAAATTTTCCTTCACTTGGGTTAGANCAACGTCTGGATTATTTAATAAGCTATCCGCATGGATGTATTGAACAAACAACTTCATCTGTTTTTCCGCAGTTGTATTTGAANAAGTTGATTAACCTNTCTTCNGNTCGACAATCTGAAATTGATCAAAACATTAGAGAAGGATTAAACAGATTAGTGAATTTCCAAACANCTGATGGTGGTATGGCCTACTGGCAAGGACAAACCTATAGTTCTGAATGGGGAAGTAACTATGCTGGCCATTTTATACTCGAAGCTGAAAATAACGGTTATGCTATTCCTATTGGATTAAAAAANAATTGGTTGCGTTACCAGAGAGAAAAAGCACGTGAATGGTCTCCAAGCGGNAACTATACNTGGAGNAGAAGATCGCAACAATTAACNCAAGCTTATCGCTTGTANACATTAGCACTNGCNGGTGAGCCAGAATTNGGAGCAATGAACCGCTTGCGNGAGAATAGAGAATTAACACCTGTGGCTACTTGGAGATTAGCAGCAGCTTATGAATTAGCAGGGCAGCATGAAGCTGCACAAAAACTAATAACAGATCTTCCTACTCGTGTGGAANAGTATACTGAGNTGAGTTATACNTATGGTTCTAATTACCGNGATGAAGCCATGATTTTAGAAACATTAACGTTGATGAAACGCACTAATGATGCCAATGCGCTTATGAAAGAAGTGGCAGAAACATTGCGCAGTAACCGTTGGATGAGTACACAAACAACAGCGTATTCTTTATTGGCAGTTTCTAAATTTCTAGGTAAATCGTCTGCAAATTCAAATATGAATTTCAATTACAAATGGCAGAAAGGCCAAGAAACAGTTCACGGAGATTATAAGGTTTATACCATCAATGGTACAGATGATGATTTATCGNGCAATGGACAAGTTGATGTAGCAAACAATGGACAAGGAAAACTATTTGTACGTTTAACCAAAAGCTCTATTCCATTAACAGATACCAGAACAGCTAAAGAAGAAAATCTGGTATTTAGTGTTACTTATGAAGACATGAACGGAAATGAAATAGATGTTTCACGTTTACCACAAGGAATGGATTTCATAGCNAGAGTGAAGATTAATAACCCGGGTGCAAGAGGAGAGTACAAAGAAATGGCACTGAATCAGTTATTTCCTTCNGGATGGGAAATTATCAATTCTAGAATGGAAGCNGGACCAAGTACACTAGAAACTGATNTTCCTACATACCAAGATATTCGCGATGATAGAGTTTACACCTATTTTGATTTGGATACTTATAAAACCAAAATCTTCCGTATTCAATTGAATGCAACATACTTAGGTAAATTCTACTTACCNGTAGTATCATGNGAAGCGATGTATGATAATTCTATCAATGCCAGAACCAATGGNAAATGGGTAGAAGTTATACCACAAGATTAATAACAATAAAACATTGGCCATTATGGGCAAAAACAGCCGCACTTTTTAGTGTGGCGTTTTTGTTTTGGTGGTTATTCTTTGCCCTCCCTTCTACTCTATTTNAAGATCCTACAAGTACTGTTTTAGAAGACAACTCAGGNAAATTATTAGCAGCCAGAATAGCTACGGATGGACAATGGCGTTTTCCACAAATAGACACGGTTCCCTATAAATTTGAACAATGCATTATCGCTTTTGAAGATCGTGAATTTTACCACCACCCTGGGTTTAGATTAGGTTCTTTCTTAAGGGCGATGAAGCAAAATTTCAAGGCTAGAAGAATTGTTTCAGGAGGTTCTACGCTTACCATGCAGACTATTCGCTTGTCACGCAAAGGACAAGACAGAACGTATTTTGAGAAAATAGTTGAAATACTGTTGGCAACCCGTTTAGAATTGCGCTCTACTAAACCAGAAATTTTAGCGCTTTATGCCAGTTATGCCCCTTTTGGTGGTAATGTAGTTGGTCTTGAAGCTGCAGCTTGGCGTTATTACGGAAGATCAGCAGATCAATTAACGTGGGCAGAGGCGGCAACTTTGGCTGTTTTGCCCAATGCACCTAGTTTAATTTTTCCAGGTAAAAATCATCATGAATTGTTGCGGAAAAGAAATGCTGTATTAAAGCACCTCTCAGAAAATGAAATTATAGATCAGTTTACGTATGAATTGGCGTTAGAAGAACCTTTGCCACAAAAGCCTTTCCCTCTTCCTCAACAAGCTTTGCAATTGATGAACAGAGCTGAGAGAGAAAATGCTACAGGAAAACGATTCAAAACTTCTATAGATCGGTTTTTACAACAGCGCGTTCAAACCATTTTACAAAATCATCATGAACGGCTAAGTGCCAATCAAATTTTTAATGCGGCCGCTATTGTTGTTGATGTGCATACCGGAAAAGTATTGGCTTATAATGGTAACGTAAACGATCCTAATCCTGAACATGGGAGTTTAAACGATATGATTACTACGCCTCGTAGTACAGGAAGCGTTTTAAAGCCATTTTTATACGCTTCAGCGATGGATGAGGGTGTTATTACTCCCAACACACTTATAGCCGATATTCCGACCCAATATGGGGCTTATATGCCCAAAAATTATGATCTCTCTTATTCAGGTGCTGTTCCTGCTCAAAATGCTTTGGCTCGATCCTTAAATATTCCGGCAGTTCGTTTACTAGATCAGTATGGATTGCAAAAGTTTCATCATCAGCTTAAAAAACTTGAATTATCAACAATAACAAAGTCGGCATCGCATTATGGGCTTTCTTTAATTCTTGGTGGTGCAGAAGGAACCCTTTGGGATATGGTAAGTATCTATCGCAACCTTGCTTTTGCTTTGGAACAATATCCAACCAATGAACCTTTTCCTGCAGTTAGTTATTTATCAAAACCTTCAACTAAAACAATTACTGAATTACCACTTTCAATGGGTGCTGTTTGGAACACGTTTGAAGCTATGGTTAAAGTGAATCGTCCGGAAGAAGAATCGCTATGGGAATATTTCAATGGAGGTAAAAAAATAGCTTGGAAAACAGGCACAAGTTTTGGTTTTAGAGATGCATGGGCCATTGGTATTACCGGAGATTATGTTGTTGGTGTATGGGTTGGAAATGCTGATGGTGAAGGTCGTCCGGGATTAACAGGAATTGATGCAGCAGCCCCTATCCTATTTAGCATATTTGATCTCTTACCTGAAAGCAATTGGTTTTACACGCCTTATGATGATTTACAGAAAGTAGCGCTTTGTAAACACAGTGGATACCGAGCAGGTAGGTTTTGTAATGAAACAGATAGTGTTCTTATTCCTTTAGGAGCATTAAAGGTTGGTGTTTGTCCATATTGCAAACGCTTTTTCGTCAACGGTGCAGAAACCTATCGTGTAAATAAAGGATGTTCAGACGATATCAAACCCAAGAATTACTTTGTGCTTACTCCGGTTATGGAGTGGTATTACAAACAAAAACACCCCGATTACAAACGTTTACCCCCTATTTCACCAAGTTGTAGAACTAATACTCAAGAATTCCCAATGCGTATTATTTATCCGCGTGAGTTAAGTAACATTTATGTTCCACGTGATTTTGGAGGGAAAGTTTCAAAAGTTGTTTTTGAAGCCAGTCATAGAAATGAGTTGACCAAAATTTATTGGCACTTAGATGATGAATTAGTAGGGATTACAAAAGAATTTCATCAGTTAGAATTATTACCTGAGCCAGGTAATCACAAACTAACCCTAGTTGATGAAGAAGGTGAAGAATATACCCAGATAATTCACATAGTAGGAAAATAAAAAGAGGAAGCTACAAAATTGCAACTTCCTCTTTTCTACAGGATTTACTTAATCAATCGAGTTTAATATTGTTATTCGGCTCTGTTGCCGGCTGTTACAAATTTTGGCAATACATATAAAGCCATAAATCCGGCTATAAGATGCATTGGTAATAAGAAATAAGTAATCGTTCCATCTAGCATCAGACTTTCTTTAAAGTTAAATCCATCCAATATGTTTGATATACTATCTGGATTAAAAGGCCCGTAAAGACTTGCCACAAGAAGTATAAAACCTAAAATGATGAAGTTTCTAGTACCTGTTTGGTGGTTGATACTGTACAAACCATAGTAAACAAAAGCAGATAATAGAACAGGTAAAAAAGAAAAGATGGTAACAGACATAGTATCTACACCATAGGTTCCACTATCTGAAGCAACCAATGAGTAAATGATTACATAAAAAATGTTGGCAATACCAGCTGATATTCCTGTAATAGCACCACCAACCGCAAATTTCCATAGCGACCAGCCTTCTGTTTTTTCAATTGCATGAGTAGCCATAAGTATATATTTTTTTGATTCAACAAACTTTATTTAACTGACTTTCAGTGTATTTCGAATAACTTTTTATAAAAATAGGTAATTTTCCTAATAATAAACAAGTAAATTCTATGAATAAGACGGAAAAATTCCTAAAAAGTTGCTATTATTAAAAGATTAGTAAAAAAATACAGCTTAAATTAATAATAACATAATTATTAGTACACTTAAAAACGAACAATTACAATTTTAGAAGTTGAAACGATTATGGCTTTTCATGGTTGAAATAAATAGTGTAGAAATGCATTTCTTTTACTTCATCATAGCCTTTCACAATGAACTTATCTGCAGAGTCAGGATCATTAAAGTCCAACTTGATTTGGACATTAGTATCTAATTTAATGAGACTTTTAATTTTTCGTTTCGCTTGTTTTACAGCAGAAGGAGCAATTTCGAAATTGGGTTCGGTTTCTACGCCTTCTTTTTCAGCATAAATACGTTTGTAATCTTGAAACTCTTCTTTATAGGCAGGTTTAATCAATACTTCTTCAGCAAAATTATCCATGTCAAACTGCTCTTGTTCTTGAAAGTATTTCACTGTTCTATTCAATAACATGGCTTGTTCTTTCTTGTCTTCTTGACGACTTACAACATCGTTGGTAAAACTTTTTACCATGTCAATGGTGTTCTTTGTTTGGAACACTTCGTTTTTATCTGGTGTAACCTGTAAAAAAGCATCTTTCCAATAATGAGCATCATAATTATTGGCATCAACAACCATTAATCTGTATCCCGAATCTTCTTCAGTATTAAAAACTAAACAGCCCTTATCCAGTTTTTTGATGTTAATGCCTTTTTGAGATTCCAATTGAATTTGAGCAGCTTGCTCTTCAATTTTTAAGAAAGTGTCTTTTTCTTCTGATTTGAATATTCCCACAGCATTTACCAACTCGCCTTCTAATACAATGTCTTTAAAGTGTACAACATAAAACTCACCACCTTTTATATGCGGATGTTGAGATTGTGCATACAAATGCTTTAACATATGAATAGATTGTACCAATAAGCCAGAAGGATGCTCAAAGATGGATTTACAAAAGTTGTACATCTCGTTCATACTTAAATCTGCTTCATGCGAGAAGCAATAAGTATCTTCTACGTTTAAAAAAGGCTTGGTAAAATAACGGTAGAGAACTTCTTCCAGTTCATCGTATAACTCTAACATTTCGTTAGAAGCCTTTACGCCTTCTTCTCTTGATTTATTGCCAACCTTGTGTACTGCAACACCGGTAATAGTAGATTCTGAGAACTCAATCATCCTTTCATAGTTTTATACCGCCAAAAGTAAATCGAAGTTTTTTGGATTAAAATCTGATGAATGTCATTTAATCTCTTGAGCAAGGTCATTTTATGCCTTTTTTTCTTGGCGTTATTTTGGCATGTAGTTACATTCGGAGGTTTAAAACCGAAACACTATGAATAAGAACAAAATTATAGGATTAGTAATTTTTTTAGTGACAGCATTAGTTCCTTTTAACCTTGGACTATTACAACGCTTAGAACCTGATGCATTTACATTAACGATGTTTCTGCTTACAATAGTAGGCATAGCTTTGGGAGGATATTTTTTCTCAAAGTCTAATAAAGGCGCTGATCAGTCGGCTTAGGGGGCTGGCTTGATTTGGTTTATATTGATTGATTGGGGAAAGACCCTTGCACAAGCAGTGCGAGGGTTTTTCTTTTTATACCGTTTCTTGAATGAGTGCAAGCAATTCTTCTTGCAAAGCAACTTGTTTATCAGCATTGTACCATTTCTGTAAAGCAATTTTTGATGTTTCAAAATCGGCTTTTTCGGCTTTAAGTTGTTGATAGAGCTTTTGACAACCCTCTGGTCTGGGACCCCAAGAAAAGAGCACTTCAAATTTTTCGTTGGTTGCAATTAATTTAGGAATGCTTCTGCCTCCGTTTGTTAGAAACTGATCCATTACTTCTAAATTTTCATCGCGATAGATAAAACGCAGCGATATCAAATCATTGTGGGAGGCAATTTTTGCTATAGCAGGAATATTATGTGCGGCATCTCCACACCAGGCTTCAGTTATTACAATCCAATGTTGAGGTTTATTAATGTATTTAACTGTAGTGATGATTTCATCTGACAAGACAGCTTTTTTATCCCAACGGTTCATCCGTTGTAAATTCAGTTTTGTGTAATCGATTAGTGCTTCACTTTGATTAGAACCTGAAGTCTTTTGTGCAGCAACAAATTGATTCATTTGTTGGCTATACACACTGTAGTCAATGCCTTTATTAAAGGTATCTTCTAATAAAATAGCAGTGTCCATTTTTTCCATACTACAAAGGTATGTGTTTATACATGTTTTTGGTAAGTGCATAAAAAAAGCCCCAATTCAATTGGAGCTTTTGATGAGGTCTCGAGCGGATTCGAACCGCTGTACGAGGTTTTGCAGACCACTGCCTAGCCACTCGGCCACGAGACCCTCTTTATTAGAGAAGGGCAAAGGTATTAAAAACAGCAATGTTCACAAGTGTTTCAGTTAGATTGAAACACTAACTTTAACTGAAGCAACATCCAATTCTATGGGTGCCCGTTCTTTAGTAATTGAAACATTAACTGTTTTTACCAATACATGTTCTTTTTTTATACGCTCAGCAATCCGATAGGCTACGGTTTCTATCATTTTTGAGCGTACTTTCATTTCTTCAATAGCAACTTTACTCAACGTAACATAATCAACAGCATCGCTCAATTCATCTGTTTTAGCTGCGGTTGACCAGTCCCCTGTTACAGAAATGTCCACGGTAAAATAGCCTCCGGCTTTGGCTTCTTCATTTATGCAACCATGAAAGGCATAGCATCTGATACCGGAAACATGTAAAGCATCCATTAACCTAATTTCTCTAATGCTAAGTCTATACGGCTGATGACTTCTTCCTTACCTAAAATTGAACAAATTTCAAATAATGAAGGACCCATGCCTTTACCTGTAACAGCTAATCTAAATCCGGGACCTAATTGACCAAAACCAATTTCGTTCTTTTCTAAAACAGTCTTAAACGCTTTTTCAGTACTTTCTTCATCGAAAGTAGTTAATGCTTCAAGGTTTGTTTTAAGCTCTTTTAGGTATTGAGGAGTATTCTCTTTCCATTTTTTATTGAGTGTTTTCTCATCGTAACTTTCAGGAACATGGAAAAAGAAATCTGCTTCTTCAATCATTTCACCAACAAAAGTTGCACGCTCTTTCATTGGTTTTGCAATCTTAGTTAAGAAGTCAACATCTGTTTTATAACCTTTGGCTTCAGCAAAAGGAAGCATTAATTCACCTAATTCGGCTTCAGAGGTAGCTCTTAAATATTGCTGGTTGAACCACTTTGTTTTGTCAGCATCAAATTTGGCTCCGGCTTTACCTACACGTTGTAGCGTAAATGTTTCAATCAACTCTTCTTTTGAGAAGACTTCTTGATTTGTTCCGGGATTCCACCCTAAGAAAGCCAGCATATTCACAAAGGCATCTGCGAAATATCCCTTTTCACGATATCCCGATGATATTTCATTTGATGTAGGATCTGTCCATTCCAATGGGAAAACAGGAAAGCCTAAACGATCTCCATCGCGTTTACTCAATTTACCGTTTCCATCAGGCTTTAAGATCAGAGGTAAGTGAGCAAATTTTGGCATTGTCTCTTCCCAGCCCAAAAAGCGGTAAAGTAAAACATGCAGTGGGGCTGAGGGCAACCATTCTTCACCACGAATTACATTAGTAATTTTCATAAGATGGTCATCTACAATATTTGCCAGATGATAAGTTGGCATTCCATCTGATTTGAAGATAACTTTATCATCAACATTAGATGAATGAACCACTACCCATCCACGAATTTCATCGTGAAAACGAACTTCTTCGTTACGTGGAACTTTTAAACGAATAACATATTGTTCACCATTTTCAATGCGCTTATTCACTTCGTCTTCAGACAAAGTCAATGAGTTTTTCATGGTTGAACGTGTAACAGCATTGTATTGCGGACTAGCTACTTTAGCTTTTTTAAGACGTTCGCGCATTTCTTCAAGCTCCTCAGGAGTATCAAATGCATAATACGCATATCCATCTTTTACCAATTGCTCAGCATATTGGCGATACATAGGTTTGCGTTCAGATTGTCTGTAAGGACCATAATCACCACCATGTACTGGACTTTCATCAGGAGTTAATCCACACCATTCCAATGCTTTAAAGATGTATTCTTCAGCACCGGTTACGTATCTGTTTTGATCAGTGTCTTCGATACGTAACAAATAAAAGTTCCTTTATTATGCTTGGCAAATAAGTAATTGTATAAGGCAGTTCTTACACCCCCCATATGTAAAGGTCCTGTTGGACTAGGTGCAAAACGCACACGAACATCTGCTTGGCTCATTGTTATCACTTAAGTTTGAGCGCGCAAAGATAGCAATAAGAAGATGTTTGTTAAGCGATAAATTATCTTTTAAGAAAGAGCTTTCTGCTAATAGTAATTTGGCCAAAAATGTAGACATCATTGTTATCAGAATTACCTCTTTTAGTTCCTACTTCTCTTTTATTTCCTGATAAGTTCCTATCAGCAAAGTAGGCAGATTCTTCCCCATTTACTGCTTGTAGGGTTTCATTGTCGTAATAATTGCCACTAACGTCATCAATGTAGTCTGTAAATGTGTAACGAATACCTGCTTCAAAACCGAAACTCCATTTCTGATTAAACATAAATTGAAAACCNGANATAACAGGTATGGCAAAAGAAACTCTACTATACGGATCTTCTCCATTTAATCCTTGCCCTTCGGTATTTAGGGGTTGTAAATTATACCAAGTTCCGTTAGCTTCAGCTTGAGGATTAAAATAAAACATAGATATTCCAGTAGCTACATACCAACTGAGATTAACCATTGGTTTATTTCTGCCTACCCATGTACCCCATCGCTTAGTGGCAGAGAAGCGTTCAGGTAAAATATAGAATTCTGCCATTGGTGTAAATTCTATAATGGGGGATCTAAAGCTTAGGTTTCTGTTTTTTCTTCCTTTGTTATCAGATAAACTGTCTGCTCCAGTAACTTGAGCATACGAAAGAGAGCCTCTTAAATTCCAACGTTGACCCAATTTGTATTTATAAGATACTGTAAATGCGTAAGATAAAGCTTCAGTATTTACATCTTTAAAGCCGGTAGTTCCTTCACCAGATCCTCCTCCTAAATCACCAAGAAATATGTTTCCTCCGGTTGCGATTGTTAAAGTATGCTTATGACGATACCACCTGTCCATTCTTTTTCTAATTTGACCAAAAGAAGNTGTAGTAACTAGGATAAGCAGTATTGCTAAAGAAATAATTTTCTTGTTCATATTATTCTGATACTATTAACTTTTGTAAATCGTATACTAAACAACACCCTGATTTTTATTTAATTGTTGCAACAGGATTTATTCTTTTCGAACTTTGCATAATCAATAATGGAGAAAAACATTAAGTCAAACAATATTTTTAGTCGTCTTGATGAATATAAAAGCGTCTTTTATAAATCAAGAATCAAAAGTGGTATTCTAACGTTCATCACCTTTTCTGTAGGGTCATTCGTTATTTTATCCATTACAGAGTATTTGCTCTATTTCTCCAAGCAGGTTAGGTTAGCAATATTTTTGTTATGGATTATTTTCATTTTTATTGAATTATACCGCAACNTAGGCATTTGGNTGTTTAGAAAATGGAACATTATTCCTTCCATGAGCTATACAGAAGCTGCCCAGCAAATAGGGCNGAAAAATGAACAAATTAGTGATAAATTATTAAACATTGTTCAACTGCATGAACTTAANCCATCTACATTAGTTAGTGCGGCAATAGCTGATCGCACGAAACATTTTTCTTCTATTTCTTTTACTGATGTAATAGATCAAAAAGATTTAAAACGTTGGATAAAGTACATTTTAGTTGTCTTTTCTATGGCCACTGTTCTTGGTATTGCGCTTCCCGAAATATATACTCAAGGAGCAATAAGAATGATTTCTGTTAACAAAGATTTTGTTGCTTCAATGCCTTACAGTTATCAATTAATTACAGATGATTTAACAGTTAAAGAAGGAGAAAACCTTTCTATTGAGGTAGCTCTTTCTGGTACCAGATTACCTGATAAATTAAAGATAGTATTAAGCGGTGGAGGATCTCTTTTAATGGAAAATGAGGGAAAAGGAAGGTTCTTAATTGATTTAGCCGGTTTATCAGATGACGCAGACTTTCACTTTTCCGATGGTGAATTTGATTTTGGGCATAATATGGTTAATGTNTTACACCCCCCTAAGATATATGACCAGATTACCATAATTTATCCACCAGCTCACACTAAACTTAAAAAACAAGAATTAGAAGGTTGGAAAAATCTGGATATTCCTGAGGGAAGTAANGTNGAACTACAACTAAGGGGAGAAGACATAGCATCTGTAAAAGATACTGCTAGCACNTTTGATTTTAAAAACTCTTCTGATGTTTTTGTAGCAGCTTCTATAGCTCAAAAAGCATTGAGTGACTTGGTTGTTATTTCTTCTGATGAAGATGAATTGCGAGAGGNAATTCATTGGAATATTATTCGTGATGAATACCCCAATATTTCTCTTTCAGCCGTAAGAGATCAGGAAGACAACAGCAAGGTGATTTTTCAAGGAAATATCGCAGATGATTACGGAATAAAGAAATTAACTGTTTTTTGGAAAATTAAAGGAGAAGAAGGTTGGAAGAAGAATNTAGTTGATGTTTTATCNAACCCAGAGCCACAAAATTATTACACAGTCATAAATGTAGGCAATGAAGCAATTGAATACAAAGCGATTGTTATTGACAATGATGCTGTAAATGGNTATAAAAGTTCTTCTACTAAGGTTGCTGTTTTAAGTGAAGTTTCTAAAAGGGATATTCGTAAAATTCAGACTTCTGATAGAGAACAGGTGGTAGATAAAGCTCAAAAACTATTGAGTGAACAACAAAGCCGTTCTGAGCAAATCGANGATTTATTGAACAAAATAAAGACAGGAGAGAAAGTAACTTGGAAAGAGAAGCAATCTCTGAAAAAAATGATCCAATCTCAGCGTGAGGATATGGAACGTTTAGAAAAACTGAAAGATGAGTTTAAGAAATCTAACGAATTGTCTAACGATGAAGAATTGAAGGAGAAAGAAGAACAGTTAGAAAAGTTAATGGAAAAAACATTAGATCCAGAAACACTTGAGAAATTAAGGGAGTTGGAAAAGCTCCTTGATAAATTGAACCAAAACGATTTTGAGAAAGAACTAGAAGAATACAAAAAGAGTTCAGAAGAGCTCAAAAAAGATTTGGATCGCAACATNGAGTTACTCAAACGTCTTGAGGTTGAACAAGAAATGCAAAGNATTAGCGATGAACTAAAAGACCTTTCCGAAAAANAAGAAGAACTTTCTAAAAAAGATAGTGATACCCAAAGTGAGCAGGAAGAAATTGAGCAAGAATTCAATGATTTAATGGAACGTAAGGAAGNGGTTGAGCAAAAAAATGAAGCTTTAGATCAGCCTTTTGATATGGAGAATACTGATAGTGAAAAGCAAGAAGCACAGGATCAGATGCAAGAAGCAAAAGATCAGTTGAATAATAAAAATTCCAAAAAAGCGAATAAGTCTCAGGAAAAGTCTTCTGAAAGTATGAAGAAGATGAGCGATAAAATGCAATCTTCTATGATGCAAAGTCAGTCTGCTCAAAGTCAGGAAGACTTGAAAAGCTTAAGACAAACACTAGATAATCTAATTTACTTGTCCTTTGAGCAAGAGAGGGTTTTGAAAGAGNTAAGAGGAACAAATACAACTGATCCTAAATTCAATGCTTTAGTAAGAGACCAACAAAAATTAATAGATGANACTAAAATTGTTGAAGATAGTCTAGTGGCACTCTCAAAACGTGTTTTCATGATTGAACAAACAATTATGCGCGAANTATCAGACTTAAAACATCACCAATCNAATACACTNAAGTATTACATCGATAGAGATAAGAATAAAGCACAAGTGTCTAACCGGTCAGCAATTACNAATATTAATAATCTAGCGC
Organism: Crocinitomicaceae bacterium; assembly: GCA_002705995.1. Classification (GTDB taxonomy): domain Bacteria; phylum Bacteroidota; class Bacteroidia; order Flavobacteriales_G; family Salibacteraceae. The sequence goes on from PAJI01000029.1 coordinate 113,370, forward strand.
TATTGTTAGATGAGATAAGCCAACAAATGCAACAGCAAATGGCGCAACAAAAATTTGGGGAGGGCTCGTGCAATAAACCCGGAAGTCAAGGAAAACCTAAACCATCAAGCATCAAATCAATGCAGCAACAATTGAATCAGCAAATTGAAGGCTTGAAAAAAGCAATGGAAAAACANGGCAAAGANGGGAAGAGCGGAAAAGGAGGAAACTCTAAAGAATTTGCAAAAATGGCAGCAGAACAAGCTGCTATTCGTGAACAGGTTAGGCAGATGCAAGATGCTATGAANGGTGAAAAAGGAAATAAAGGTGGTAATGGACTAGAGGGACTTCAGCAAGAAATGGAAAAGATAGAGGAAGACTTGTTGAATAAAGAAATAACAGAAGAAACATTAATGCGCCAAGAGAAAATCTTAACACGTTTATTNCAAGCAGAAAATGCTGAACGTGAGAGAGAATTAGATGAGCAACGCGAGTCCAAATCAGGTGATAACAATACAGTGTTTNATGAAGAGCTTGAGCGTTATAGACAGCAAAAATTAAAGGAGCTTGAAATACTTCGTTCTACTCCCGGGGAGTACAATCCTTACTACAAAAAGCAATCTTCTAACTACCTTCGCCAATAATTTTATTCAATGGTTGAAATAACAGAAGCTTCAGGAATGCACAATGGTGCTTTGACTGAACAGAAANTAGATAATTGGTTAAACGATCTTTGTCGTCAATACAATAAAGAGTTGGCTGAAGTAAACATCGTTTTACTCAATGACGAAGATTTATTAAAGAAGAACATAGAGATATTAGATCACGATACATACACGGATATAATCACCCAAGATTATGTTGTAGACGATCTTATTATTGGTGATTTATTCATNAGTATCGATAGAATTATAGAAAATGCTGAGAAGCATAAAGTATCATTTTCCAATGAGTTACATAGAGTTATTGCACATGGAGTTTTACATCTCATTGGATACAAAGACAAAAGTGAAGAAGAAGCTTTAGTGATGAGNGAGCAAGAAGCTNAAGCATTAGAGCTATACTCAAACTTGTTTCACGTGGAACTTTAAGTTATGGTTGAAGAATATGATGTAATTGTAGTCGGTGGAGGACATGCTGGGAATGAAGCTGCGGCAGCATCGGCTAATCTAGGNGCAAAAACNTTGTTGGTAACAATGGATTTGGCTAGACTGGGTCAAATGAGTTGTAACCCNGCTATGGGGGGAGTTGCCAAAGGGCAAATTGTTCGTGAAATTGATGCACTTGGAGGTTATTCTGGTATAGTGAGCGATAAGTCAGCTATACAGTTTCGTATGCTGAATAGAAGCAAAGGACCAGCGATGTGGAGTCCACGTACTCAAAATGATCGTATGCTTTTTTCTTATGAATGGAGAAAATTGCTTGAAACTACTCCTAATCTCGACTTTTGGCAAGAGATGGTGAAAGAACTTGTCTTTGATGGNGATAAAGTNGTNGGAGTAAAAACAAACCTTGGAATAGAATTTAGATCTAAAGCAGTTGTTATTACAAGNGGAACATTTTTGAATGGCTTAATTCATATTGGCGAGAAGAATTTCGGAGGTGGTAGGGCAGGAGAACAGGCTTCTTATGGAATCACTGAACAGTTGGTTGAAATGGGGTTTGAATCGGGTAGAATGAAAACTGGAACACCACCTAGGGTTGATGCAAGAAGTCTGGATTATTCTAAATTCGAAGAGCAGCCAGGAGATGAAAAGCCTGATAAATTTAGTTATTTAACCTCATCCAGACCTTTAAGTAAACAAAGAAGTTGCCACATTACATACACTAATCCAGATGTGCATGATTTGCTAAAAGAAGGGTTTGATCGTAGCCCAATGTTCAATGGTAGAATTAAAAGTATTGGCCCTCGTTATTGCCCTAGCATAGAAGATAAAATCAATCGATTTGCCGATAGAGATAGGCACCAAATCTTTGTTGAGCCTGAAGGCTGGGAAACGGTCGAAATCTATGTGAATGGATTTAGTACTTCATTACCAGAAGATGTTCAGTATAGAGCTATGAGAACGATACCTGGTTTCGAAAAAGCAAAGATGTTTAGACCTGGATACGCTATTGAGTATGATTATTTTCCACCTCTTCAGATAAAACATACACTAGAAACGAAACTTGTATCAGGGTTGTATTTTGCTGGTCAGATAAACGGTACAACCGGTTATGAAGAGGCAGCTTGTCAAGGATTAATGGCTGGGATTAATGCTGCTCTTAAAGTTCAGGAAAAAGAACCTTTTGTGTTAAGCAGAGATGAAGCATATATTGGCGTTTTAATTGATGATCTTATTACGAAAGGGACTAAAGAACCATACAGAATGTTCACTTCAAGAGCCGAGTATAGAATATTGTTAAGACAAGATAACGCAGATTTGAGGTTGACACATAAATCGTATGCTATAGGATTAGCGGCTGATGAACGGATCAAACGTGTTGAAATGAAGCGTGAGGGAACTGAAAGGTTAGGGGAGTATTTAAAAAAAGCATCAGCTGATCCTAAAGTGCTAAATCCTGTTTTAGAAAAATTGGGAACTAGTCCTTTAACTCAGAAAGTGAAAATGGAGAATGTGGCTAGCAGACCTCAGGTTACTTTAAATGATTTATTGAAAGTAGACGAGGGCATGGCTGCCTTAATCCAATCTTATGATGAACTATCTGATGATGTAAGGGAGCAGACAGAAATTGAACTGAAATATAAAGGATACATAGAGAAAGAAAAAGAAATGGCTGAAAAGATGAATCGTCTTGAGCACATTCGTCTTTATCAGGATTTTGATTATGGATCAATAACGTCACTAAGTGCTGAAGCGAAAGAAAAACTAATTCAGGTTAAGCCAGAAACATTAGGACAAGCTTCTAGAATCAGTGGAATAAAACCAGCTGACATTTCTGTATTAATGGTTCATTTAGGAAGATAGTTTCACGTGAAACGCTTTGTTTTTAAGTTTTGGAGTAAAATAAGGCGCTATATTAAACAATACCCTTTCGCTGGTATATTACCTATAACTTGATAAAGATAATTAAAGTTTTTAAGGTGTTGATTTTCAGTTGTTAATGGGTAAATAAATAAAAATGCAATAATTAAGGCCTCAGGCAGTTAAGATCATCAAAGATTTAGCAATGAAAAAAATTTTAGTTCTCTTTTTTGGATTGAGTACAATGGTCGCATTTTCTCAATCCGTTTCGGTTGGTCAATGGAGAGATTATTTGCCTTATGCTAATCTGAACAAAGTTGTTGAATCTGAAAATTACGTTTACGCGGCATCAAATTATTCGCTGGTAGAATTTGATAAACGAGACAATAGTATTTCGAGGCTTTCAAAAGTGAACGGGCTTTCTGATGTTGGTATTACAGCATTAGGTTATCATGGGAACACAAACACTGTTATTGTTGGATATGAAGATGGAAATGTAGATTTCATAAAAGAAGGTAAGATTCAAAATTTTGCCGATATCAAAAGAGCATCAATAGTAGCTGATAAAGGTGTTAATGCCATATTGGTAGACGGAGATAATGCTTACTTGGCATGTAATTTTGGTATCGTTGAATTAGATATGACTACAAGACTAGTGAATGAAACTTTTTTCATTGGAACCGGAAGTAGTTATATAAACGTATACTATTTAACACAAAGCGAAGACACATTATTTGCCGCTACTGAAAATGGAATAATGTATGGGATTAAATCTACAGAGCTTAAAAATTATAACAACTGGTATACCGATAACTCATTTCCTTACACCGATAAAACAATTGATATCATTGAATACTGGAACGGTAAACTATTGGTAAACTTACCCAGTGATGTGTATAATAGTGACACGCTAATCATTAAAGAAAACGGAAATTGGACTATTTCTACAGTGATTACAGGTACCGAAAATCATGCAATTGTTCCTGTAGATGATTCTGTGTTAATTAGTTTCAATGGAGAGTTCAAAATGTATGATTCAAATTGGAATCAAGTATATCACGTATACAACTACAATACAAGTAGTGCAGCTCAGCCTGGAATGGCTATTTTAGGTAAAGGCAATGTATACTGGGTAGCAGATCGCGAATTTGGTTTGGTCCAAAATCCAGCTCCATTTGTTTTTGATGTNATGACACTTTCTAGCCCTTATGGTATNGAGGTACAAAATATTACTGCTCAAGACGGACACATATGGGTAGCAGCAGGGACTAAGACTGATAACTATTTGGGTTCTTTTAACCTTGATGGGTTTTATCATCGTAAACCAAATCAAGATTGGGAAACATACAACCNTTACTATCAAGATTACATGAATAACATGCTGGATATCTTGGTTGTTAGACCAGATCCGAAGAACAATGCTCATGTTTTTGCAGGGAGCTTAAACTCAGGATTGCTGGAAATTTTAGATGGTGAGTTGGTGAACATTTACAACAGTTCAAACTCTCCGTTAGAAGAAAAATCAGGTAATGCAGAGATCGGTGTTGAAGGCTTGGCTTTTGATAGTGATGGAAACCTCTGGATAACCAATATGGGAACANCAAACTGTTTGCATGTTTTAACACCAGAANGAGAGTGGTATACATACAACTGTAGCCCTTATGTCTCCGAAGAAACCGTAGGAGATTTGGTAATTGATGATTATGGTTANAAGTGGATTTTATTACCAAATGAAGGTGCCGGAATATTNGTGTATGATGATGCCGGAACATTAGAAGATACTGATGATGATCAAATGAGGTTATTAACCGGTTCAAGTGGTAGTGGGGCATTGCCTTCTACAGATGTTTTTTCTATTGCTAAAGATGATAATGGAGAAATTTGGGTTGGTACCAATCAGGGAGTAGCAGTGTTTTACAATCCGGGAGGAATGTTTGTAGATGGTTCCAGCATTGATGCTCAACAGATTTATGTAGAAGTAAATGGTTACACCCAATACCTATTAGAAACCGAAACGGTTAAGGGAATTGCCATAGATGGTGCTAACCGCAAATGGTTCGCCACAGATGGAGGTGGAGCTTTTCTAATGAGCGAAGACGGAACAGAGCAGATTTATCATTTTACCGAAGANAACTCACCGTTATTGGACAATAGCCTAAAAGACATTGAGTTTGATGGTGAATCTGGAGAAGTTTTTATGGCCACTATGGATGGTATTATTGCATTTNAGAGTACTTCNACAGNTGGTGATGCTTCTTATTCAGATGTTTATGCGTACCCTAATCCTGTTCCACGTAACTATACAGGTAAAATAGCCATTAAAGGATTAGCAACAAACTCTTCTGTTCGTATTACTGATATTAATGGAAACCTTGTCTTTACTACAAATGCTGAAGGTGGTCAAGCCATTTGGGATGGTAATGATATGGGAGGAACCAAGGTTCAAACAGGAGTGTATTTGGTCTTTAGTGCAGATGAGGAAGGCTCAGAAACCAACATTACCAAAATCATGGTACTAAATTAAACTCCAATGCTTGCCAAAACCCAAGGCATTGTTCTTCGAAGCTTTAATTATTCAGATACGAGCATCATTGCTCATATTTATACAAAAGATTTTGGAACCTTGGCCTATTTGGTTCAGGGAGCCAGGGGAAAACGAGCTAAAAACAAAGCCAATTTTTTTCAGTCATTATCGCTAATTGAAGTTGTTGGTTACAGAAAAGAAAATCAATCACTCGGTAAGGTACGTGAAGTCAAGTTGCTGGAAGTAAGCAATGGCATTCAGGTTAATTTCTACAAAACAACAATTGCTCTTTTTACAGCTGAAGTGCTCTACAAAACACTGAAAGAAGAAGAGCCAAATGTTGCACTTTATGAGTTTTTGCACCAAAGCATTGTATGGCTCAACCATGTTGAAACTGGCTATGCGAATTACCCGTTGTTTCTATTGGCGCAATTGTCTCGATTTTTAGGATTTAAACCAACAGAAGAGGAGGGAAGTGTATTTGATCTGATTGAAGGGCATATGACATCTAAAACACCGCTTCACAAGCATTTTTTAGCAGGAGGTTTGGCTCAGGTATTTGTTAACTTATTTCCTAAAGACATTGAAGCAATCAGTGAATTAAAACTCAATCAGACCAAAAGGCGTATTTTACTTCATGCATTGTTAAATTTTTACCAATTGCATGTGCATGATTTTGGAGAAGTGAAATCGTTAGAAGTTTTGGAGAGTGTGATGGATGATTAACAAGTAATTACCAAAAGACGAATACGTGGAACATAAAACAAAAAAAGCAGCTACATTTTTGTAACTGCTTTTGATTTTTTGCTCCTCAGGTTGGGCTCGAACCAACGACCCTCTGATTAACAGTCAGATGCTCTAACCAACTGAGCTACTGAGGAAGCTTATCCGAAATCGGGCGACAATATTACGACTCTCCATTAAATTAAACAATATATTTGCCGAAAAATATTTTAAAGAATTAAAGCATGAGTTTATTAGTTGTTGGTTCTGTGGCATTTGACGACATAGAAACCCCTTTTGGAAAGTCAGATAAAATTGTTGGAGGAGCCGGAACATACATCGCTTTGGCTGCATCGTACTTTACAGAGAAGCTAGGAATTGTTTCTGTTGTGGGTGATGATTTCCCAAAAGAAATGATCGATTTGATGCACCAAAAGAACATTGAAACAGATGGTCTTCAGGTTAAAGAAGGCGAAAAGTCATTCTTCTGGGCTGGGCGTTATCACAACGATATGAACTCACGCGATACATTGGTTACAGAACTGAATGTTTTAGCAGATTTTGATCCTGTAGTTCCCGAATCGTATAAAAACTGTGAGTTTTTGATGTTGGGAAACCTAACCCCAGCTGTACAAATGCGCGTTATTGAGCAATTGCCTAACCGTCCTAAAATGGTAGTGTTAGACACCATGAACTTTTGGATGGATATTGCATTGGATGAATTGAAAGCAGTACTTAAAAAAGTAGATGTTTTAACCATTAATGACGAAGAAGCCAGACAGCTTTCAGGTGAATATAGTTTGGTAAAAGCAGCGAAGAAAATCATTGAGATGGGACCTCGCTTTTTAGTAATCAAAAAAGGAGAGCATGGAGCATTATTGTTCAATGCAGATAAAGAAGTGTTTTTTGCTCCTGCGCTACCATTAGAAGAAGTTTTTGATCCAACCGGAGCAGGGGATTCTTTTGCCGGTGGTTTTATCGGGTATCTTGCTCATACCAAAGATATTTCATTCGATAACATGAAACGCGCTATTATTTTTGGTTCGGCAATGGCCTCTTTTTGTGTAGAAAAATTTGGAACAGAAAAGTTGCAGAACCTTTCTCAGCAAGAAGTAGATGAGAGAGTACAAGAGTTTATTGATTTGGTTCAGTTCGACATTTCATTGGTGAACGACTAATCAATAAACAAAATAAAACCCATAAAAAAGGAGAGGCTCTAGTGAACCTCTCCTTTTTAATTTCTTTACAAGTGAAGTGTTTTATTCAAACTCAATCAACACTTGATTTTTTTCTACAGCAACACCCGTTTCAACAGTAATTGCTTTTACAACACCTTCAGCTGGAGATTTGATTGTATTTTCCATTTTCATGGCTTCTAATACCAACAAAGAATCTCCGGAAGCAACTTCTTGTCCGGGCTCAACTAAAATATTCAATACCAAACCTGGCATAGGAGCTTTTACCTCTGAAATTTTAACAGTAGCAAGATCTTCAAGACCTAATTGCTCCAACAGTAAATCGAACTTATCTTTAACCTCAAGCGTATACAACCCATTGTTTACCTTAATATCAAAGGTTTTTTCTTTTGGGTTAGAAGCAACAACTTCAAGGTTATAAGAACGATTGTCGTAGATCAAATGGAATGCTCCATCTCTAACTTCGATCATGTCAAGATCGAAATCGGTACCATTGATAGTACCTTTGTTTCCTGAAGCATCGAGAAATTCAACCTCAAATGCTTTGTCTTTTCCTTTTACGCTGTACATGCTAACAAATATAATCACCCTCCGCTTATAATTGCCAACTACCACTAACAACACAATATTTTAGTTTAAAACCAAAGCACTTGTGTGCTCTTGAGAGATGGTTTAAAATTGAACTTTCAAAAAAATGAACATGAAAAACATATTTCCAATAGCACTTGTAACAGCTTCTTTGGCACTTACAAGTTGTAAAACAATGTTTGACAAATCATCGGGAGATGAAGTTGTTGTTGAGCTCGATACACTTGAAGTAGTTGATGAAATGGTAAAACGCCCTGTTTACAGAGCTAGTAATACGCGTAAAGCAGACCTTATTCATACAAAGTTGAACGTAAAGTTTGATTGGGAAAACCAGTATCTAAACGGAAAAGCCAATTTGATACTAAAGCCTTACTTCTACGCTTTATCTGAATTAGATATTGATGCTAAAGGATTTGATATTCATAAAGTTACTTTAGTTGGAGAACAGGAGAAAGAGCTTGATTATGAGTATGATAATAGTCAATTACACATCTCTCTAGATAAAACATATACCAGACAAGATACATTCGAAATTTACATTGAATATACAGCGAAGCCAGAAGAACGCGAAGAAGGGGGGTCAGCTGCTATAATGTCTGACAAAGGGCTTTATTTTATTGATCCTTTGGAAAAAGACGAAACAAAGCCAGAGCAAATTTGGACGCAAGGAGAAACAGAAGCAAGTTCTGGTTGGTTTCCAACTATAGATTCTCCAAATGAACGTATGACGCAAGAGCTGGCCATTACAGTTCAAAACAAATACAACACGCTTTCTAACGGAACGTTGCAATTTTCTACGGAGAATGAAGATGGCACTCGCACAGATTATTGGGCACAAGAAAAACCACATGCGCCTTATCTTGTAATGATGGCTGTTGGTGATTTTGCAGTAGTAAATGATACCTGGAGAGATTCTATGGCTGTAGATTACTATGTAGAGCATGAATACGAAGATGATGCGATGGCCATTTTTGGTGAAACACCTGAAATGATAGAGTTTTTCTCTACTGTTTTAGATTATCCGTATCCATGGGATAAATATTCTCAAATTGTTGTTCGTGATTATGTTTCAGGAGCAATGGAAAACACTTCAGCAGTTATTCATGGAGAGTTTTTACAACGCACAAAACAAGAACTTATCGATGGAGATAATGAAGACATTATCGCACACGAATTGTTCCACCATTGGTTTGGAGATTTAGTGACTTGTGAGTCGTGGTCAAACTTACCTCTTAATGAATCGTTTGCAACGTATGGCGAATACCTGTGGAACGAATACAAACACGGACGCATGGCTGCTGATTATACAGGCTACAATGACCTTCAACAATATTTAGCAGAGTTTGGAACAGGTAAACATGTAGACCTTATCCGCTTTGATTACGATAACCAAGAAGACATGTTTGATGGGCATTCATACCAAAAAGGAGGAAGAGTATTGCACATGCTACGCAAATATGTTGGTGATGAAGCTTTCTTTGCTTCCTTGAGTAAATACTTGAAAGACAATCAATATCAATCTGTTGAAATTCANAACTTACGNTTAGCCTTTGAAGCCGTTACCGGAGAAGATCTAAACTGGTTTTTTAATCAATGGTTTTTGAGCAGCGGTCATCCTGATTTGTTAATTACTTATAGCTATGATGAAACAGCTCAAGAGCAAAAAGTAACCATAGAACAAAAGCAAGACAAAGAAGAGTTTCCGTTGTATAAACTACCAATAGATGTAGACATCTANACAACCAATGGTGTTGANCGACACAGAATAGTATTGGATAGTTTAAAAGAAACTTTTTCGTTTGATGTAGCTGAAAAACCGNCATTGGTAAATGTAGATGCCGANAAGATGTTACTGGGAACAAAAACCGATTCCAAGTCAACACAAGAATACCTTTATCAATTGAAAAATGCGCCTTTGTTTTTAGATAAACTAGAGGCAATGAAGGCNTTAGACAAAGTAATGCTGAATGATTCTACTGCAGCTTCGGCAATGTTTGNGATGCTAACTGCTGATTTTGAACAATTACAATTAGTGNCTTTAGGAAGTTCAAGAAAGATGAAAAAGTACTTCGAAAGCGAGNTAGAAACAANATTNACTGACCTGGTTAAAACNGCAGAGCAGTCTTCTGTAAGAGCAAAAGCTTTAGATAAGTTAACGGAGCTATATGAAGCAGATAGTTATAAAGATTTGCTGGTTCAGAAAATGACTNCNGATAGCTCTTTGNTAGTTATAGGTCAGGCNCTTTCTTCTTTATCACAGGTAGATGAGGAAATGGCATTGAAATACGCCAGAGATTTTGAAAAAGATGCTTCAGGAAGTGTTTTAATGACAATTAGTAGCCTGTATGCAAAGTTGGGAGACAATAAAGATGGAGAGTTCTTTGTGAATAACATGAGNAAAGCCAGTGGTTTTTCTAAAATGGCTTTTGTGTCAAACTATGCGGCATACCTAAACAAAGACGGTCGTGATTTAAAAGCCGTAGAAGCTGCAATTCCGGTTTTTGAAAAAGAAATCACAGCAGACGGAATGTGGTACATCAATTATGTTTGTGCACAATCGTTTATGAAAGTGAAAAACAACTACAATTCGAAAGTTGTAACACTAGAGAAAGAAGTTACCAAAGCAGAAAATGATGGTAACCAAAGTGAGGCGCAAATCAAGCAAGATGAATTGATAAGGCTCAAAGGGTTNCTAAGCAAAATGGACGAATCTNTTGCCCGACTTAAAGCAAACGAAAACATAAACGATAGGGTTAAGGCTGTTTTCTAATCAGCCATACCTGTTTCAAATACAGTATCAACTTTTAATTCTGAATGTTCTGCTGCGGCCACTGCAAGTTGGTCGCAGCGTTCATTTTCAGGAATATTTGCATGNCCTTTCACCCAGTGAAAAGTGACCTTGTTTTTAGGGTAAATGCGNAAAAAACGCTGCCAGAGGTCTACATTCTTTTTTCCCTTGAATCCNTTTTTTTGCCAATTGAATAACCACCCTTTTTCAACGGCATCTACAACATATTTTGAGTCGGAATAGATATGAACATCATGCCCTGTTCCTTTTAGNTGTTCAAGAGCAACAATTACCGCTAACAATTCCATGCGGTTGTTGGTCGTCATTCTAAAACCTTCAGCCATTTCTTTACGGTGTTTACCAGACATTAAAACAATGCCATAACCACCATTTCCGGGATTACCTTTTGCAGCCCCGTCTGTGTATATAATAACCTGTGCCAAATTAAAAAGAGATGTATTGTTGAGGATCAACCGGGCTACCGTTTTCCCAAAGTTCAAAGTGTAAGTGTGGTCCTGTTGTTTCTGTTCCGCTGTTGCCCACAATAGCAATTGCCTCACCAGCTTTCACTTGAACACCAGATTTTTTCAATAAAACAGAACAATGCTTGTAAACAGAAATAAGGTTGTTGCCGTGTTGAACTTGAATGATATGGCCATTGTCAGAAGTCCATTCCGATAAAATTACCGTTCCGTCAAGAACAGCTTTGATCGATTCGTTTTCTTTAGCTACAATGTCTACTCCGTAGTGTTTTTTATCAGGGTTAAATTTTGAAGACACTAAGCCTTCAATCGGACTAAAAAAGAAATAAGAGCCAGTAGATTCACGTTTCAATTGACTGTTAATNCTGTATTTTTCTTCTTGCTCAATTTCACTGCGAAAAATAGAATCNTCCATGCTTCGCTGAACCTCTACGTTAGCATAATTAATATCGTTGCTTTTGTTGGGTATAATTGTATCGGTAGGAGGTTCTCCCGAAAGCACAGCCTGAATATTGTTAAGATACTGGGAGGTCATTCGCAACTCATTATTTAGCGAATCAGATTTAAAAGATGCGTAAGCAGCTTTTTTCTTCATTTCTAAATCAGCATATCCGGGAATGTATTCGCGCAAAGGTGTAAACGCTATAATGCTTATAGTTAGCGCAATAAGCGAAACTACTGTAAGCCCCCCCCATGTAAATACATTCATTGGAGTTAAGCGAAGAGAAACCCTTTCTTCAAAAGTGTCATCATTTAAAATCACTAAGCGATAGTGATTTTTTAACTTCTTGTAAATNTTTTTTTTGTCCTTTTGAATATCCTTCGGCATAGCTGAAATCTACTTCATGCAAATATCGAAAAATCATGGTGCAAAAAGCAGNGCAAAGATTTCTTTCATATAGCCAACCAAAAATTAAAATAATTTTGTGGCTTTTGAGTTAACAGAACCGAAATTAGCGGNAGAATAAATTCATACGATTGAAAAATTCACTCTCATACCTTTTTGTAATTGTGTTTCTCATTGGAGCGATGGTACTCACCAATTCCTGTTCAACAGAAAAAACGGGTTGGGCGCACCGTACTTACCACAATACAACATCGCACTATAACGGATACTTTAATGCAAAAGAGTTGGTTCGCTTAAAAGTGAAAGAACTCAATGAAAAGCCCGAAGACTTTAATGTTCTGTTGCCAGTATTCAAATATCCTACTGATGAAGACCTNCAAAGTGTCACNCCAGACATGTCTAAAGCAATTGAAAAATGTACGCGNGTAATCAGTAAACATTCCATTGAGAAAAAAGGGGAACAATATGTTAAATGGATAGACGACACCTATTTTTTGATGGGAAGAGCCCATTTCTACAAAAAAGAATACCCAAAGGCGAAAGAGATGTTTACCTACGTCTCTAAGAAATTCAAAGAAGAAGAAATCCATTACGATGCGTTAGTCTGGTTAGCGAAAACCTACATTGAAGAAAAAAACTACTCAAAAGCAGAACGTATACTGAGGCTGGCAGAAGGTGAACCGGCATTTCCGGAAAGGCTGAAAGCAGAAATGCATAAAACATATGCCGACTTATTTATTCGTCAGGAAAATTATCAATTAGCGATATCTGACTTAAAAGCAGCAATTGATCTAACGAAGAAGAAAAAGAAAAAAGCCAGGCTTGTATACATCTTAGCGCAGCTATATCAAAAATCTGGAGAGCGCGGAATGGCTTCTGATGCATTTGCTCAGGTTGTAGAGCTTAACCCTGATTATGACATGGAATTTTATGCTAAAATTCAGCGTGCATTATCATTTTCTCAAGACTGGGGTGGAAAAGAAGAAATTAGAGCAGAGCTATTAAAAATGCTCAAAGACGATAAAAACATTGAGTTTAGAGATCAGATTTATTATGCCTTGGCAGAGCTCGAAATGGCAGATGAAAATGAAGAAGAGGCGATAGATTATTATCGTCAGTCAACCAAAGCTAGCGTATCAAACGATCATCAAAAAGGACTTTCTTTTTACAAATTAGGAAACATCTTTTTTGAAAAACCCGAATACAATTACGCCCAAACATATTACGATAGCGCAGTAACATTTTTGCGTACAGACTTTGAAGGGTATGATGATTTGATGAAGCTTAGTAATAATCTAAATGATCTTATTGCTCAGTTAGAAACCATTGAAAGGCAAGACAGCCTTCAAAAAGTGGCTAAAATGCCTGAAAGTGCCAGAATGGAACTGATAGAAGATTTGATTTATCAACGCCAGCTTGAAGAAGAAGAAAAGCAACTTCAAATGGAAAATCAAATGGCATTTAATCAGAACCAAACGACTACAACCACTTTAACTCCGGGTTCTGGTAATGGTTCAGATTGGTATTTTGACAATCCTACTGCAGCCGGATTTGGAGCTGCAGAGTTTAAGAAAAACTGGGGTACTCGTAAAAATGAAGATAACTGGAGAAGGTCAAATAAAACTCAAGTAACCGTTCAAAATGATGAAGGTCAGGGTGAAGAAGATCTAGGTTTCTTTGTTGATGAAAACGGAGATACTATTCAGGTTACCAATGACTGGAAAGACCCTAATTATTACTTAAAAGATCTTCCGCTTACAGAAGATGCTGTAATTCGTTCAGACAGTTTAATTGTTGAAGCTTATTACAAGCTCGGAATTATTTACAAAGAGAAATTGAGTGATTCGCCCAAGTCAATAGAATCACTGGAAGCATTAAACAAACGCTTTGATGAGCATAAATACATTCCTGTTATTTACTACAGGTTGTACAGGTTACACGATGAACTATCGCATTATACAGAAGCAGAGTATTATAAAAATCTTATTCTTAATCAGTATCCTCAATCTGACTATGCCAAAGTAATACGCGACCCTGAATCTTTGAAAGAAGACAATATGTTGGAGATAGCAGCAGCAGGGTATTACAACAGGATATACAATAACTATTACCGTAGAGGTTATTACAGCCAAACGGTAACTAGTGCAGATGAAGGAATCGTAAAATACAAAGGCACCACAATTGAACCAAAGCTAGAATATATTCGAGCAATGTCAATTGGTCAAGATCAGGGCAAAGCTGCAATGGTTCAAGAGTTAAAAGCACTAGCCGAAAAATACAAAGGGCATCCCATTGGACAAAAAGCAGAAGAAACGCTGGCGACTCTTGAGGAGCTTGAAAAACGAGAAGCACAGGAACAGGTTGAGGCACAACAGCAAAAAGAAGAAACCAAACCTGAGTCTCCTTATAAATTTGAACCGGCCTCTCAGCATAACTACATTGTATTGGTTCCTTCTAAAAAGCTGAGTAGTAATAATGCTCAGGTAGCCATTTCAAATTTCAACCGAGCAAGCTTTAAAACGAAAAACCTTCAGGTGTCATCTGTTTTGTTTACCAGTGATACAACAATGATAACCATCAAGTCTTTTGAAACGGCAGCTGATATCAAGAGCTACACCAGAGCATTTGAAAATGATAAAATTAAACTGGCACAAATCCATGCTAGTGGAGCGCCCATCTTTGCAATATCATTAAACAACTATGCCGTATTGTATCAAAGAAAGAATGTTAAGGAGTATCTTGACTTTTACAATGAGCATTATAAGAAATAAGTTGATTTTCTTGTAGTTGGTTTTCATGTTATATTTGTGCGTTTAAAGAAGAGAAAGACAAATGTTCAATAAATCAAAGAATACTATGGCCAGAGCAAATGAAGCCGATACCGGACTTAGAAATCACATTGCACAAGGAACAAAAATCCAAGGAGATGTTGTTACCGAAGGTGATTTAAGAATAGATGGTGAGCTTCAGGGAAGCATTGATTGTAAAGGGAAGTTGGTAATTGGCAATACCGGAGCAATCAAAGGAGAGGTAAAGTGTCAGAATGCTAATTTGGCGGGTAGTATAGAAGGCACTTGTGTAGTAACAGAAATGATTACTGTTCAATCAACTGGTAAGTTCTCTGGTGAGCTCGTATATGGCAAAATGTCTGTAGAGCCAGGGGCACAGCTTGAAGGTACGTTTAATATTGCCGGTAAGCTAAAAGACATGAAGCATGGCCGATCAGAAGCCTCAGAACAACGAAAAGAAAAAACAGCTTAATACTTTAGCACGTTTTGCAGGTGTTGGCTTTCAAATGTTAGCCATCATTGGTCTTGGAACATGGTTCGGAATATGGCTTGATGGCGATAATGCCGATTTTCCTTTATATGCGCTAATATTTTCTCTTCTCTCCGTATTTATAGCACTTTATCTGGTAATTCGGGAAGTTATCCAAAACAGCAAATGAACCCCACATTTCGTTTTTCGCTAGTTACTATAGCAGCAACAATAATATTTTACCTCATTCACTATAGTTTGTTCTTATTTGGCGTTGATGCAGGCTTGACTCAAAAGCTATTGCTCGAAACGCATTTATTCATAGGAATGCTTACGCTTATTGTATTGACAATTTTGTCGCTTTTATTGCAAAAGCATTTCAACTTCGTAGGGTTTGCCTTTTTAGGCTCCATAGTTGTTAAAATGATGATCGTTTCCTTTTACTTTTACGTAAAAATGAAGGTAGATGATCCTCCGGCAGAATACATCTTCATCCTCCAGTTTTTTGTAGCCTATTTCGCCTATCTCGCTGTAGAAACGGTATTGGTCTTTCAAGAGCTTTCTAAAAAGTCTTGAAAATCAGTTGATTTGATGAGTTATGAACACCTGTGAAAAACTCACATTTAAAACTTGTCAGAATCATTATTTATCTAAATTTGCAGCGATTTTTTGAGGGAACAATCCCGGAAATAGACTTAACATGCAGCAATTGAGAAGCTTGACTTTGAAAGCGATTACGTTGACAATCGCGTTAGCCTTTACCGGAATTAGTAGTGTAAGTGCTTCAAACCCACAACATGGGGAAGAACATGAAGTTACTGAAGAGCACCATGACGCTCACGCTCACGAAGCAGAAAAAGCGGAATTTAACGCCAAAGACATGATTTTGCATCACATTCAGGATGCACACGATTGGCACTTCTTTGATATCCCTCAGGGAGACGGCACCTCTAAGCCGGTTAGTCTTCCTTTACCTGTTATTCTAATCTACAATGGTCAGTTTGATGTGTTCTTATCATCAGAATTTCATCATGGTCATTCACCGGTAACACGTGGAGATGTTACTTACGTTTTACACCACAATGAAATTTATGTGGCGAATGAACACGGTGAACTTGATTTGGATGAAGCACATCATGCAACAAACGAAAAACCATTGGATTTTTCAATAACGAAGAACGTTACTTCTATGCTTATCACTATGGTGATCTTGTTTTTGTTGTTTAGCACTGCTGCTAAATCATACAAGAAAAACAATGGTGTTCCTAAAGGTATAGCAGGCTTTCTTGAGCCACTGATCCTTTTTGTTCGCGATGATATTGCTAAACCAAACATTGGTGAGAAGAAATACAAGCGCTATATGCCATACTTGCTAACAGTATTCTTCTTTATATGGATCAATAACCTGTTTGGTTTGATTCCTGTTTTAGCACCGAACTTAACGGGTAATATAGCCGTAACATTAGTATTGGCTTTAATGACTTTGTTAATCACTTACTTTTCTGGTAATAAAGATTACTGGGGACATATTTTTTGGATGCCAGGTGTGCCAACGCCCATCCGTTTTATCTTAGCTCCTATTGAATTGATTGGTACATTAACTAAGCCATTTGCCTTAATGGTTCGTTTGTTTGCGAACATTACTGCAGGTCACATTTTGATCTTAAGCTTAGTGTCTATCATTTTCGTGTTAAAATCAGTTGCAATGTCAGGACTTTCAATTCCTTTTATGGTATTTATGAATACATTGGAATTGTTGGTTGCAGCGTTGCAAGCTTATATCTTTACACTACTATCTGCACTGTTTATAGGTATGGCAGTAGAAGAACACGATCATCACTAATAAATTTGGAATTGTTTAATCTCTATAAATTCAAGTAAAATGACTGGTACATTAGCAGCAATTGGAGTTGGTATGTCAGTAATCGGTGCAGGAATCGGAATCGGTCGCATCGGTGGAACTGCAACTGAATCTATGGCAAGACAACCTGAAGCAGCAGGTAAAATTCAAACAGCAATGATTATCGCTGCGGCACTTATTGAAGGTGTTGCTCTTTTCGGTGTTGTTGCATCTGCATTCTTCCAAGGATAAGAAGAAACTTAAAGAGAATAATCAGGATACCTGTAGCGATTGGCTACAGGACCTGATTTGTAAAAAAGAACACAAAAAGATTAAGATACATGGAATTAGTTACTCCCGATTTAGGTTTAGCAGTTTGGACAACACTCGCTTTTTTAATCTTGTTGGTTTTACTTAGAAAGTTTGCCTGGGGACCAATTTTAGGTGCCGTAAAGGATAGAGAAGAATCAATTGAAAAAGCATTATCAGCAGCAGAAGAAGCTAAAAAAGAAATGGCTGCCCTTCATGCTTCAAACGAAGCTTTATTGAAAGAAGCTCGTGAAGAAAGAGATAAGTTGTTAGCAGAAGCTCGTGATACTAAAGATCAGATTGTTGCTGAAGCAAAAACATCAGCAAAAGCAGAGGCTGAAAAAATCATGAAGCAAGCTAATGAAGCTATCGAATTAGAAAAGAAAGCTGCTTTAACTGAGATCAAAAATCAAGTAGCTGTACTTTCTCTTGAAATTGCTGAGAAAGTAGTGAAAGAACAGTTATCTTCAGACGACAAACAAAAAGCGCTAGTTGACAAACTCATCGATGAGGTAAAATTGAACTAAGAGATGAAAATCAATAAAACAGCGGCCAGATATTCAAAAGCACTTCTTGGATTATCTATCGAGAAAAACAATCTCGAAGATGTGTTCAAAGACATGACTTTGATTGTAGATACAGCAAAAGAATCAAAAGACTTGAGTCTTCTATTGGAGAGTAAAGTCATCAAAGCTGACGACAAATCGGCAGTGCTGGATAAAGTTTTTGGAAGTCACATTTCAGAAATTTCTTCTCGTTTTATTAAGATCATTGTGAATCATGGAAGAGAAGATATTTTAGTGCCTATTGCTGAAGCTTTTATTCATCAATACAAACAGCACAAAGGAATTGTTTCTGCTGAAGTAACAACAGCAGTAGCTCTTAGCAATGAAGAACGCGAAAATATCAAAGGCATCGTAACCCAAATGCAACAAGGTACAGTTGAATTAACGGAAAAAATAAATCCTGAAATTGTAGGAGGTATGATTATCCGTGTTGGAGATAAACAAATTGATGCCAGCGTTAGCAGACGTTTGGAAACATTGAAGAGAGAACTTATTAATAAATCATACGAAGCACAAATTTAATTTGAGACCGGGGCTACCCGGTTGATTGACTAAATACTTTAGAAAAATGGCAGACGTAAAACCAGGCGAAGTTTCTGCAATCTTAAGAGAGCAGTTATCCGGATTCAAATCGGAAGCCGAACTAGAAGAAGTTGGATCAGTTCTTCAAGTAGGTGACGGTATCGCTCGTATTTACGGGTTAAACAGTGTTCAATCAGGTGAGTTGATTGAATTCGAGACAGGTTTAAGAGGTATCGTACTTAACCTTGAAGAAGACAACGTAGGGGCTGTACTTTTAGGTCCGGCAAAAGGTATCGTTGAAGGTTCAACTGTAAAAAGAACAAAACAAATCGCATCTGTAAAAGTAGGTGACGGTGTTGTTGGTCGTGTAGTTGATACTTTGGGTAACCCTATCGATGGTAAAGGTCCGATTGAAGGTGAATTGTTTGAAATGCCAATCGAGCGTAAAGCTCCTGGTGTAATTTATCGTCAGCCGGTAAATGAACCACTTCAAACAGGTATCAAAGCAATTGACTCGATGATTCCTGTAGGTCGTGGACAACGTGAGTTGATTATTGGTGATCGTCAAACAGGGAAAACATCTGTTGCGATTGATACGATCATCAACCAAAAAGAATTTTACGAAAGAGGCGAGCCTGTTTTCTGTATCTATGTAGCAGTAGGTCAAAAAGGATCTACAGTTGCTGGTATCGTTAAAACGCTAGAGGATGCAGGTGCAATGGATTATACTGTTGTTGTTGCATCAAACGCATCAGATCCTGCACCAATGCAATTCTATGCTCCGTTTACAGGTGCTGCAATTGGTGAATATTTCCGAGATACTGGTCGTCCGGCATTGATCGTTTATGATGATCTTTCTAAGCAAGCTGTTGCTTACCGTGAGGTATCACTTCTATTGAGACGTCCTCCAGGTCGTGAGGCATATCCAGGTGATGTATTCTTCCTTCACTCACGTTTATTAGAGCGTGCTGCGAAAGTGAATGCTTCTGATGAGATTGCTGCACAAATGAATGATCTTCCTGATTCTTTGAAAGGAAAAGTTAAAGGTGGTGGTTCATTAACTGCACTTCCAATTATTGAAACTCAAGCGGGCGACGTTTCTGCATACATTCCAACCAACGTAATTTCGATTACTGATGGTCAGATTTTCTTGGAAGCTAACTTATTTAATGCTGGTGTTCGTCCTGCCATTAACGTTGGTATCTCTGTATCACGTGTAGGAGGTTCAGCTCAGATTAAATCAATGAAAAAAGTTGCTGGTACATTAAAGCTTGATCAAGCGCAGTACCGTGAACTTGAAGCTTTCGCGAAATTCGGTTCTGACCTTGATGCTGCAACGAAAGCAGTATTGGAAAAAGGTGCACGTAACGTTGAAATCTTAAAGCAACCACAAAACTCGCCATTGGCTGTTGAAGAGCAAATTGCGATTATTTACTGTGGTACTAAAGGGTTGCTTCAAAAGGTTCCTGTTAACCAAGTAAGAGCATTCGAAAAAGAATACCTTGACTTGTTGAAAGCTCAGCATAGAGATACGCTTGATACGCTTAAAGCAGGAAAATTGACAGATGAAGTAACTAGCACACTAGAGAAAGTTTGTGCTGATTTAGCATCGAAATATTAAATTTTTAAGCCCTCCTTCAATGGAGGGCATTTCTTCGGTAAAACCGTTTAGAAGATGCCAAACTTAAAAGAGGTTCGAAATAGAATTACGTCCGTAAACTCCACAAGGCAGATTACATCTGCTATGAAGATGGTTTCGGCAGCAAAATTGAAGAAGGCTCAGGATGCCATCACACAAATGCGTCCTTATGCAGAAAAACTTTCTGAAATTTTGTCAAACCTTTCAACTACACTTGATGCGTCTGAAGGTGTTTATGCAGCTCAACGCGATGAGAAAAAAGTGTTGATTGTAGCTGTAACATCTAACCGTGGTTTGTGCGGAGCTTTCAATGCAAACATTAATAAGTCTATTCTTAAAGCGATTAATGGTGAGTTTGCTGGTAAAGAAGTAGATGTTTTGTCTGTTGGTAAAAAAGCGTTTGATGTTTTCAAAAAGACTGAAAACCTTATTAGCAACGATAACTTGCAACAACACTACAACGAAATATTTGATCAACTTGATTTTGAACACGCAGCTGAAATCGCTCAGCAAATCATGGATTCTTATGCCAATGAGGATTATGATAGAGTTGTAGTGGTTTACAACAAGTTTAAAAATGCTGCAGTTCAGGAAGTGATGTTTGAACAATTCCTTCCAATTGTTCCTCCTTCAGAAGAAGAGGCTTCAACATCAGAAGTTGATTATTTATTTGAGCCAAGCAGACAAGAAATTTTGGATTCAATCATCCCAAAATCATTGAAAACACAGTTCTATAAAGCATTGTTAGATTCTTATGCTTCAGAACACGGAGCAAGAATGACAGCAATGCACAAAGCAACTGACAATGCAGGTGAATTGTTGAAAGAACTTAAATTGAGTTACAACAAGGCACGTCAGGCGGCAATTACCAATGAAATTCTTGAAATTGTTAGTGGTGCAGAAGCACTTAATGGCTAAGCATTACTTCAACATAAATCATTCTCAAAACCCGATGTTCGCAAGACATCGGGTTTTTTATTATTCGCGCACGAAATTTGATACCTTTCCTTCGTGAAGCGCACATTCTCATCTATTGGCCGAGGGTTAGGGCTAGGAGTTCGTATTTACCTCTCCATGATTACCCTCATCTTAATTGCTCTTATTGTAAGTGGAATAACTACAATTATTCACTTTAAGCGTCAGAATGATCGTATGCAATTGGAGCGGTTACAGCAAAAAGAGCACAGCATTATGTTAGCACTCAACTACTACATTATTGAAAATAATATTGAGTCAGTTAATGCTAAGCTTGAAAATAAAGTACAAGAACTATCAGACATTAACTTATTAGATCTCAATGTCTTCGATACGCATGGTCAGCTTTTGGGATCAACTAATATGGAAATCTTTGAGAATGAAGGCCGGCCATTATTACTACCGGACTCAGTCATTCACCAGTTGAATACTGCAGAAGACCGTTTGGTTATTCGTGAAGAAATTAAGGATCTCGAATACTTATCAACCTATTTTTACCTTGTTAGCCCTGAGAATAAAAACATTGCTATTGTTAACCTACCATATTTAAAATCAGAAGAACAGTCACAACGTGATTTATTGCGTTTTTTAGGAACATTGGGGCAGATCTATGTTTTGCTGTTTTTAGGAGCAGCCTTACTGGCTTATTTTCTTTCAAGCTACATCACCAAATCATTGTCTACAATTCGTAAAAAGCTAGAATCCTTTCGCATTAACGCGCAAAACGAAAAGTTAGAGTGGAACAGTCACGATGAAATAGGTGCTTTGGTCAATACTTATAACCTTATGGTGGATGAGTTGGAGCAGAGTGCCGAAAAGTTAGCAAAGAGTGAGCGCGAAATGGCATGGAAAGAGATGGCGAAACAAGTTGCACATGAGATTAAAAATCCGCTAACTCCAATGCGGCTGAGCATTCAACATTTGCAACGGAAGCTGAAAGACCGTCCTGAAGAGGCAGATGAAATCATGAAACGTTTTAGCAACACCATGCTAGAGCAAATTGATACGCTTTCTCGAATAGCAACTGAGTTCTCCAATTTTGCGAAGATGCCTAAGGCGAAGTTGGAGCCGCTCAACATTGTAGGAATTGTTGAATCAGTTCAGGAACTCTACACCTCAGAATATGAAGGAACAATCAATATTCAGTTGGAAAACCAATTGGGGAAACATCAACTAATTTATGCAGACAAAGAACAAATGCTTCGGGTTTTTGGGAATTTGGTAAAAAATGCCATTCAAGCGTTTTCAGCGCCTGAAAGTGGTAAAATAATAATTTCCCTGCGCGAACAAGAAAATCGCATTATAGCAGCCATAAAAGACAATGGGAAGGGTATTTCAGCTGAAACAATTGACAAAATATTTACACCGTCATTCACAACCAAGTCGAGCGGTATGGGTTTAGGCTTAGCCATGGTAAAAAATATTGTAACCGGAATAGGTGCTACCATTTGGTTTGATACGGAAGAAAACAAGGGAACAACCTTCTATATTTCCTTTCCGATTTACCATCCGCTGTCTAAAGCGAAACACTAACTTTGACTCCAACCTAAAAACATACTATAAAATGGCTTTTGAAAATATACTTACCACAACTGAAAATGGTATTTCAACCATTACAATCAATAGACCCAAACAGCTAAATGCGTTAAATAAAGTAACTATTGAAGAGCTAAGTAATGCAATACAATCGGCAGATCAAGATCCTGCAGTTAAGGTAATTGTGCTTACTGGTAGCGGAGAAAAAGCTTTCGTAGCAGGAGCAGACATTAAAGAGTTTGCCAACTTCTCGGTTGAAGAAGGAAAGAAGCTTGCCGCTGAAGGACAGGAAAAACTATTTAACCTTATTGAAAATGCAGGAACACCTTGCATAGCAGCTGTAAATGGTTTTGCACTAGGTGGTGGTTTAGAATTAGCAATGAGTTGCCACATTCGTGTAATGAGCATTACAGCAAAAGTTGGATTACCTGAAGTTTCTTTAGGTGTTATTCCTGGCTATGGTGGTACACAGCGTTTGGCGCAATTGGTAGGAAAAGGAAAAGCCAATGAAATGGTATTTACAGCTGGTATGATTGGAGCTGAAGAAGCTTTTCAATGGGGATTGGCTAACCATGTTGTTGCACCCGAAGAATTGCTTTCTACGTGTGAAAAAATAGCAGGTAAAATCATGAAAAACTCATCTGTTGCCATTTCATATGCGATCGAGGCAATTAATGCCGGATATAAAGATGGCGTAAATGGCTACGATGCAGAAATTGATGCCTTTGGAAAATGCTTTGGAACAGAAGATTTTAAAGAAGGAACTACTGCCTTTGTTGAAAAAAGAAAACCTGAATTTCCTGGGAAATAATTACCCTCAGGACGAAAATAATGCATGTCAGCACTTAAGAAATTAGCCGGACAAACAGCTATATATGGCCTTCCCAGTATGTTGGGAAGGTTTTTAAATTATCTACTGGTACCGTTACATACCGGTAAGTTTTTACCTGCCGATTATGGTGTGGTTTCTGACATGTATGCTATTGTTGCCTTCATGGCGGTAATTCTTCCTTTTGGGTTAGAAACAGCCTATTTCAGGTATGCTAATATAGAAGGGAATAATCCAACCAAAGTATTGAAGACCTCATTGAGTATGGTCTTTTTCTCATCAGCCACGTTCTTGTGCGTTATTCTGTTTTTTACAGATGCTGTAGCTGACATCATGAAATATCCTAACCACCCGGAATACATTGTTTGGATGGGACTTGCACTTGTATTTGATGCACTTTCAGCCATTCCAATGGCCTCGTTGCGTAAAAATGAGAAGGCGGTCAGGTTTGCGGTGATCAATGGCGTCAATATATTCATCAACATTGGACTCAACGTTTTTTTCATCTATTTCTGTTACAATTGGCAAGAAGCAGGTGTTTCAAATTGGTTTACAGAAAACCTGTTTGATCCTACAATTGGTGTAGGCTATATCTTTATTGCGAACATGGTGGCCTCAGGAGTGAAATTCTTATTGCTACTACCGTCATATGGACATTTCTCTTTGCACATCGATCGGGAATTAGGAAAGCAAATGCTGAAATATTCCCTTCCGTTGATGGTTGCCGGTTTAGCAGGTATTATCAATGAAACGTTAGACAGGCGATTGATACGTGTACTGTTAGAACCTACTTTGGGTGAAGAAGGTGCCTTAGCACAAGTTGGTATTTACAGTGCATGCTATAAACTGTCGATCATTATTAGTTTGTTTAACCAGGCATTTCGCTATGCGGCCGAACCTTTCTTCTTTTCAAAAGAGAAGGATAAAGATGCGCGTAAAGTATATGCTGATGTAATGCACTATTTTGTCATCATCGTCACATCTATTTTCTTGGTGGTGCTATTTTACCTCGATTTTTTCAAACTTTTTATCCGCACAGAAGCCTATTGGGAAGGCCTCAAAGTTGTTCCCATACTTCTGATGGCAAACATCTTTTTGGGTATTTACTACAACTTGGCTGTTTGGTACAAGTTGGCTCATATGACTTTGTATGGTGCTTTTATGGCAGGAATAGGAGCTGTAATCACCATAACACTGAACCTCTATTTGGTACCAAGAATTGGATATATGGGATCAGCTTGGGCAACATTGGCTGCTTATGGAGGAATGGCCTGTTTGTCATGGAGATTCGGAAAAAAATACTATCCCATTCCTTATAACATGAAAGCGATAGGAGGTTATCTCGGACTTTCTGTCATACTTTATTTCATTAGCATACAGTTTGATTGGGATAGCTTAGGAAAAACAGTGCTTTTCAACAGCATGTTACTTTTTGTTTTTGTAGCAGTGCTTCTCAAGTTTGAAGGCAGAAATATGTTAAGATTAGTGAAAAAATGAAGGTGAAAATTGTCAATAAATCCAACCACGATTTACCCCATTATGCTACAGCTGCTGCGGCAGGCATGGATCTTAGAGCCAACTTGGAAGAGTCGGTTACACTAGCACCTTTGGAGCGAACTTTAATTAAGACCGGCTTGTTTATAGAATTACCGGTAGGATATGAAGCTCAGGTGCGTCCTCGTTCTGGCTTGGCATTAAAAAAAGGAATTACAGTATTGAATTCACCCGGAACTATTGATGCTGATTATCGTGGAGAAATTGGCGTGATTTTGGTGAATTTATCAAATGAACCTTTTGTTATTGAAAACGGAGAACGCATAGCTCAACTAGTAATTGCAAAACATGAGCAAGTAACTTGGGAGTTGACAGAATCATTGGAAGATTCTGAAAGAGGCGAAGGCGGTTTTGGTTCTACCGGAAAAGCATAAGGTGTTATAATTTTTCAATTAACCATTAAAAAGAAAACAAATGAGAACTAGTTTCACAAAATCAAATAATCCGGCATTTAATGCGGAGAACTTTGAAAACAGTTTTTACACGGCTGCAGGTGAGTCAATGACCGTAAGCGGAGCTGTAAATAAAACAATTATTTTAGGGCTACTCATGGTTGCCGGTGCCGTTTACACTTGGTTAAACCCTTCATCACTATTCATGTGGGTAGGATTAATCGGTGGACTTATTGCTTCAATGGTAACTATTTTTAAGCCCACAGCAGCACCAATTTCTGCACCCATTTATGCAGTATTGGAAGGAATGGCTCTGGGAACAGTATCAGCTATTTATGCCGGGTTATTCAACGGGATTATCTTTCAGGCGGTTACTTTAACAATTGGTGTGTTATTCACGATGTTGTTTCTCTATAAAACAGGAATAATCAAAGTTACTGATAAGCTTAGAATGGGCATTGTTGCAGCAACAGGAGGTGTATTTTTATTCCTTATGGCAAGCTGGATCATGAGCTTTTTTGGGTTTACTTTTTTCTCAATAGCAAATGCTAGCTTATTCTCAATTGGCATTAGTTTGGTTATTGTTGGTATTGCAGCATTAAACTTATTGTTAGATTTTGATTTTATCGATCGGGCAGCTTACTCAAGAGCTCCAAAATATATGGAGTGGTATGGTGCATTTGGCCTAATGGTTACACTGGTTTGGTTATACCTTAGCTTATTGCGTTTGTTAGCAATGCTATCGAGTAGAGATTAAAAAATACCACCAAGATTATACTATGAAATTTTAAAGGCTTGTAATGTAAATTACGAGCCTTTATTTTTTGATATCAAATGAACTTATTACTACCTTAACTTTCTCAATTATAAAGTCTAACCATGCAATTAAAACATCTAAAAACATTTGTAACCCTTCTATTTTTTTTGGGATTTTTTCAATTGGGAGCACAGGTTATTGCCGACAGTTCAATAATTAAAAAAGCCGATAAGTTTATGCAAAAAGAGAAGTATGAAAAAGCTTTTGATTTGTATGAAGAAGAAGCTATCCGTTACAAATCTCCAGAATTGCTTCACAAAGCTGCCTTATGCTATGAACAAATAAAACAAGACAGCTATTGCAACTATTTTAAAAATGCGTTGAACAAAGGGTTTCCAATGAAGAAAGAAGAGTTGTTTTTTTATGGTTGTGACCCAGAGACATTCCGAGAAATAAAGAAGAAGCAAGATTAGCAATTAGCACTTTAGACTGCTACAACTGGTTATCTTTGCAAACGAATGAAAACCGATATGCAAAGACTTTTTACTTTATTGATTACAGTTTTACTGATGAATTCTTGTGTGTTTGATCAGGATGAAAAAGTTGAGCCTTACTTTGCTAACTTTCCTGATTTTGACGCTTTGGCTACTCAATACCAAAAACAGTATCCAAAAATCTATAAACAGGTTAAAAGTGATTCTTTAACGTCACAAAAAACAGTTGATGCCAACTGGGAGAACGAGTTACAGTTGTTTAAGAAAACAGACATTAATCGCATTAACCTTATTTCTAAATATTCTATAGATACAATTGAGAGTAAGCTATCTGGCAAAACAACGTATCTATTTACACCTAACAGCTCCAAAACAGCGATAAAAGAAGCCCGCTATACGTTTGATGAAAATGGAAATTGGGAAAGTGTCTACTTCAAAAAAGACGTAGACAATCCTGTTTTTGAAACGCAACAAGAACTTTGGTTGACGCACAATTTGAATTATAGAATTGTAACCAAACAAAAGGTAAACATGGTATTCAATACCAATTTGGTTATTGAAGGAGAGCCTGTTGGAGCTCCACGTGAATACATGGGAATGTTGAACATTGAAGGGGAGTGGTTTTTGCGTTTTAAAATGTACCAGACAAAAAACGAAAAAACGGAGTGGTACATTCAAAATGGTTCTGAAACAATAGAATTGAAATCAGCTCAACCTATTGCTGACTCATCAGTCTTAAAATTTCCTGTTTTTAACTCAGAATTTCGTTACAAGCAAATAGAAGATACTTTAACAGGGTATTGGTACAACTTTGATAAAGGCGATAATTACCGCATTGAGTTTTTTGCAGCACCTTATTTTCAAAGCAGGTTTGAAGATGAATTAGCTTTTGATTCAGTTCCTGATGTAAGCGGAAAATGGGAAGTTGCCTTTCAAGATGAAGAAGAGGCATATCCTGCCATTGGAATAATAGAACAACAAGGAACACAGCTTTATGGAACGTTTGCTACCGAAACAGGAGATTACAGGCATTTAGAAGGCTTTATTTCGCATTCGGCAGAAGGAAATGGGAATACACTTTATTTAAACACTTTAGATGGCTCTCACGCCTTTTATTTTAGAGCAACCCTAAAAGGTGATTCATTGGTTAATGGTGTTTTTGCTTCTGGTAAACACTATTTGGCAAATTGGAAGGCCTCTAAAAATTTAAATGCAGCGCTAAAAGATCCGAATGCATTAACCTTTTTAAAAGAAGGGCATGAAAAACTTGCATTTACATTTCCAAACTTAAAAGGAGAGCCGGTATCGCTTGATGATCCACAATACAACGGAAAGGTAGTTTTAGTCACCTTATCAGGAACATGGTGTCCCAACTGCATGGATGAAGCACAATACCTGAAAGAAGTTTACAGTCAGTATCACCCCAAAGGATTAGAAATTATTGCATTGCAATTTGAACGTTCTGAAGACTTTGAAAAAGCAAAGGAAGCAATTGAACGTTCTAATAAAGACATGGCTATACCTTACACACAGCTTATTGCCGGTAAGGCAAGTGGAAAAGTTGCAGCAGAAAAATTGCCAATGCTTAACCATGTAATGTCTTTTCCAACACTAATTGTGTTAGACAAACAAGGAAAGGTTCAGCGTATTCATACCGGGTTTTATGGCCCGGGAACAGGTGATTATTATGCAAAGTTTGTTCGTGAAACCAATGCTTTAATTGAAGAGTTACTCTAAGGTAATTTTATTTATCGCTGAGAATAGATTCGCACAACTCTTGTAGCCTTTCTCTTTCAATGGGTTTTACAAAATAACCGGCTAATTCTTTAAAATTTTCTGCAGAGCTGAGGTCTTCTTCGTTATCAGAAGATGTTACAATATAAATTTTGGTTTTCCGGGCTAAATCAGGATGGAGTTTATTCATTTCATTAAGAAACCCCCACCCATCGAGATACGGCATGTTTAAATCCAAAAGAATAACATCTGGTATAATGTTATCATCAAATGCATTCTCTTTGAAAAAATCCAAAGCTTCTTCCCCGTCTGTAAACTCTCTGATTGTAATATCAGGACTAATCATTTTAAGAATCTTTTTGGTGATAAAAAGATATACATCATCATCATCAACCAGGTAAAATGTTGTTTTATTCATGATTATCAATGTTATTGAAGGTTATGGTAAAAATGGTTCCGACACCCTTTTCACTTTTTATCTCAATGGTAGCGTTAAGAGCTTCTAATTGCGACTTTATAATAAAAAGCCCCATTCCTTTTCCTGAAGCTTGTTTGTGAAACCTTTTATAAAGTTTAAAAATATCCTTGCCATGTTTTGAAAGGTCTATTCCTATACCGTTGTCAACCACTTCAAGTTTGTGTACACCTTTTTCTTTGTAGGTTTTAAACAAGATGTAAGCATCCCTTTCATGTGAGCGGTACTTTATAGCATTAGAGATTAGGTTTTGGATAATACTTTTCAAGTAAATGCTAGAAAACGTAATCGTGTTCCATGCCTCTAAATTGGTATTAATCACAAATGTTTTTTGATCAGTAGCTTCGATAAACAAAGCAGCACTTTCTTCTATTATCTCTTTAAGGTCTAAGGTTTTAGTTGCTATTTTATCTGCATTTAAGATGCGCACGTATTGTAGTAAATCCTCAACGAGGTTTGATAAAGTTTGAGTAATTTTCTTCAGCTTAGGATTAAGTTCATGAACTTCTTCCATGCTTTTAGCATCTTCATACATGTCTGTTAACGTTGAAATGCTGGTAATTGGAGCACGAATATTGTGAGAAATCAAATAGTTAAACTCTCTTAATTGACTGTTTCTAGTCTGTAGTTTTTCAGAAACTTTTTTAAGGTCAGTATATTTCTCTTCTAAATCAGTTTGTGCTTTCTTAAGTTCTTGGTGCGATTGGTTGAGTCGCTTGTGGAGTTTTTCTTTTGTAGCATCACGATTTGCCAAAACAAGAGAAAGTACCAAGAGTACAATAAAAGCAAAGGTACCAAAGAGCATTCTTCCTCTGTAAATAGGTTCATTGCGCTGTTCTAACAAAGAAGAAGGAATATAGTGAGTTAATTTCCACGATGTGTTCCCTACCAATTGAACGTTATGACTAGGACTTTTTACAAAAGTTTTATAAGCCTCTTCCAGATGAATGGTTGTCGTAATCCAAATCTCATTATTGGCTAAAAAAGCGGTGTCTTTTTGTTCTTCTAATGCTTTTACCTGTTGATAGACAGGAGAGCTCATTCCACTCCACTTGACCCCTTTTTGGAGGGCAAATTCGGCACTGTCATGTGGAGCTGATACAAACTCTCCATAGTGATCAGTAATAAAGAACAAAGAGCCTTTATCGTGCTCACTAAGCATTTTGATGAATTGCTCTGCCCTGTAATTAATAATTACAACGCCAATTTTAACTTTTTCAGAGTCATAGATTGGAGCAATACACCTAAAAACAGGTTTAAAAGGAAACTCAAGATGGCCGTGTTCAATGTTTAAATCAAGTTTGGAAATGTAAACTTCATTGGCAGTCAGTTTTTTACTTTCTATAAAATAGTAGCGGTCTGATTTGTCTTGAAAAATGGTTGATGGAATTATTTTCCCTTCCTGATTGCGTTCTAGTCTTAATTTTTCAATTCCATTTGTGTCTAAAATTCGAAACTGATCATAGTTCGGCATAGCTTCCATAAACCGAATTATTTTCTCCGAATAAGAAGTATCTGTGGCCGAGTCAAAAGGGAATGAACTCCAGAAGTGTACTCCCGAAACAATAGGCTTAATAAACTCTACAGCAAGATCTGTTTTTTGTTCTAGCTTCCCTTTTTCATGCATAAAGAGAGTATTATTCTGCTCTTTCAACTGCATGTTAGACCAAAACAATGCAATTATCAAAAGCGGAAAAAACAATAAAGCAAATCGTAATAAGGCCTTTCGAACCATATTTTAGTTTGTTTGGTATCATTAAAAATGCAAGGGAAGTTTTAACCCCCTATCATTTTATAGTGTTGATGATGGTGAGAGGTAATTTTCAGCTGTTCTTAGAGGGGATATTAGCAGTACAAGTTCTTCAAAAGTAGTTTTAAATAGGAAAAATGCCTTATACAATAGGTTAATATTCAACAATCTATTATAGGGAATATTTTTTTTACGTATAAGTGATATTTCCTGAGAAATAAAAGGGGATAAACTTTAATTCGAAGAGGGTAATTCCTTAGGAAAAGAGGAATAACTATAACTATTGAGGTTTACCAAAAGCCTCTAGCGCCATTTTATGGCCGTCAAATACTCCATAGGTAAAATCAGAAACCCACTCGCCAATGTTGATGTAGCGGCTGTTATCTCCTACTTTTAAATCTAAGGGAAGGTGGCGGTGACCAAAAATAAAATAGTCGTAATGTTTCTTTTGAAGTTGCTCTTTGGCATAAATAGCTAGCCATTCGTTTTCTTCACCTAAAAAGTGCTTATCAGAATCGCCATTAGCAATGCGGCTTTTAGATGAAAAATAATTGGCTAAACCTATTCCAAAATTAGGATGCAGGCGGGCAAATAACCATTGACAAACAGGGTTTCGGAATACTTTCTTAATGAATTTATAGCCATGATCTCCGGGACCCAATCCATCACCATGTCCTATCAGAAATGTTTTTCCGTTGATTTGTCGCTCTATTGGATCGCGGTAGAGTGTAATACCAATTTCTTGAGGAAGGTAATCAAACATCCACATATCGTGGTTTCCTGTAAAAAAAGTGACTGGGATGCCGCTATCTGTAATTTCTGCAATTTTTCCCAGTACTCGTACATATCCTTTTGGAACTGCTGTTTTGTATTCAAACCAAAAATCGAAAAGGTCTCCTAGTAAAAAGATTTCATGCGCATCTTCTTTAACGGTGTCAAGCCACTTTACAAAGTGTTTTTCACGTTTTAAACTTTCCTTGTGATTTGGAGCTCCAAGGTGCTGGTCAGAAGCAAAATATATCTTTTTACCTATAGGAAGATTCATGAGTTATCACTTGCAAACCATTCGGCATATGAAGTTTTTGTTTCGCGTAACAAAACACTATGAAGCTGAACATTATCGTACTTATTCAACTCTTTTTGAATGATGCCTACAAAATCAATAAGCATGTTTTCACAAGTAGGCTGATAAGGCTTTAGCATTAAACGCTCATTCAAATCTTCGGTTAAGACACTTAAAAAGCGTGAATTATCGCGCAAAACGAGTGCGTGGTCATAAACATCAACCACAGTATGTTTTACAATCTTTTTAAGATCTGCAAAATCGATAACCATTCCATCTTTCGGACTTCCCGGTGCATTTATTGGTTCACCAACGAAGGTTACAGAAAGGCTATAGGTGTGGCCGTGAATGTTGTGACACTTGCCATCGTGATGGTCAAGCGCATGAGCCATTTCCCAATCAAACTCTTTGGTTACACGAATATTAGCCATTGATTGCAGGATTTTTTGCTAATGCTTTATCTACATAATCAAATGTAGAAAGGATATCTGGTTTACCGTCAACAATAGCCACATCGTGCTCAAAATGTGCAGAAGGTTTACGGTCTGCAGTAACAATTGTCCAGCCATCGTTGAGCTGCATAATGCGGTGTGTTCCCAAATTAATCATGGGTTCAATGGCCAAAACAATTCCCTCTTGTAGCTTTTTGCCGCGTCCGCGTTTTCCGTAGTTCGGAACCTGTGGGTCTTCGTGCATTTTTTTCCCTAGACCATGGCCTACTAGCTCTCTTACAACGCCATAGCCATGGCTTTCGGTAAAGTGCTGAATGGCATAACCAATATCTCCAATGCGGTTACCCACTTTACACTGCTCAATCCCCAAGTAAAGCGATTCTAGTGTTATGTCTAATAATTTACGAACTTCTGGTTTGATTTCGCCAATGGCAAATGTGTAAGCGTGGTCTCCATAGTAACCATTCAAAACAGCCCCACAGTCAACAGAGATAATATCTCCTTCTTCTAATGGTTTGTCGTTTGGAATACCGTGAACAACTTGTTCATTTACAGAAGTACAAAGTGTATTTGGAAAATCATATAACCCCAAAAAACCAGGCTCTGCCCCTTGGTCACGGATGTATTCTTCTGCAATTTTATCTAACTGCAGTGGAGTTACTCCCGGAGTAATGTGCTCTGCAACAACCCCTAATGTGCGCGAAACAACTTGAGCTGCTTCACGCATAATTTCTATTTCTTCTCTGCTTTTGAGTTTGATCATTTCTTAAAAATTGAAAAGAGCCCACTTTTGCGTTGTCCGGCTTTTTTTTCAAGGTTTGCCATATCTGCATTAGGGCTAATCATTTGGTAAACTTCTCCCCAGCCCGGAAAACCTCCAACATTACGGTCATCAATAAAGAGGTCAGCATTAATTTTTCTACTGATGCTGCTGTCGTATTCCTCTTCGGGGTAACTTTTGTTTACAGCGTAGAATTCAATGCCATTTGAACGGCAAAATTCAACAGCTTCATCTAAACGTTTTCCGCTTCTATAAGTCCATAGAATGAGTCGATGCCTTTTCTCCTGCAACATTTTTAATGTCTCAAAGGCAAAAAGCATAGGTTTTCCAATTTCCGGATAGGCATCCTGTACAATGGTGCCGTCAAAGTCTACCGCGATTGTTAATTGCTCTTTTTCGAACATGGCTGCAAAGGTACTGAAATAAAAAAAGCGGTCGATCAGACCGCTTTAAAATTGAATGTAGAATGAAAAAATATAAAGTATGGATTAATCTCCGTCAGAGTCACTTAACGTAATTGTTAACGACAAATGAGAAGAAACATCTGATTTATTCAGACGAACCAATGTTGTTAAATCTGTGTGTAAAGTTTCCAGAGAAGGGTCTGGACTCATTACAGCATTGTTCCAGTCAGATGGCGTTGCAGATAAATCTGTTATACAAGTATCAAAAACTGCTTTTACCTCATCTGCCAATGTTTCAGAGTAATCGAGTTTCATTTCGCGGATTAACAAATCGTAACCCTTGTCTCCGGCATAGTACAACCCTATTAGCCCTTCTAGTTGGGCGGATGTAATGACCTTACTCTTGTTGGAGTAATAAGCTCGCAATAATGTAGAATCTGTGCTGTTCCCTGAGGCACCAATGGGTTCACCTACCTCGTAATTTTTCAAGCTTTCCAGTGCCGTGATAAATCCGTTGAACATTAAAGCAACTGGTTCATCAGTTCCGGAACCTACATTATCGGCAAAAACAGGACCGTAGTTTAATTCCCATAAATCAGCAATATCATCACCGATTAGTGTTAGATAAGCTGTTGTGCTTTCAAGTAAATCAAGGTAGTTGAGGGTTTGAAGTTTTGCTAATTGAGCTGTAGTTCCTTGCTCAAAAAGTAAGTATTCTAAAGCAGCCAAACCAATAGCTGCAGAAGGAGCATTGCTTACGGTGTTAATGTTAACCGCACTTGCTGCAAGCTCGTCAATTTTTGTAGTATTTGCAGGGTACGTATAGATTTTAGGGTAGAGGTAAGTGTATTTGATTTGACCAACATTTGTGCATTCCAAAGGCACCCATTTTTTTGCTAAATCTAACCATGAAGCTTTTAAACTTTCCAATTTCGCCTCTGTAGGGTTTTGAGTAAAATCGTTGACTTCTGTTTCGAAGGCAATGGCCGCGTTCATGAAAGTATCTATCTGAGGCATTACCCACAAATTGACCATATCGGTCATTACTTCTTTACGAGAATTAGATGAAGACGAAGATGAACCAGAATCGTCATCACCTTTGTTACACGCTGTAATAAATAAGGCAAAAAGTGCGATTAAAAGAGGGTATCTGAATTTCATGCTGCAAAGTTAAAGCGAATTCAAAAAAGCTATGATTTGACTGCGTTTGGTGGCATTAAGTTGCATAAAGTAGTCTTTTGCATTTTGCGCTTCACCACCATGCCATAAAATGGCTTCTTCCAGATTGCGTGCTCGTCCATCATGCAAGAAAGTAGAGTGCCCGTTAACAACTTCAATAAGTCCAACACCCCAAAGAGGAGGAGTTCTCCATTCTAAACCGGTTGCCAAATAATCCGGACGATTATCTGAGAGTCCTTCTCCCATATCGTGCAATAACAAGTCGGTATATGGATGAATTTCTATGTTGCTTAGTTCTGGTATTGTTGGATGGGTTCCGGTTGTGAATGTTTCAACATGACAGCTGATACAACCAGCTTTTTTGAATAATTTTCTACCGGCAACAACATCATCGTCTTTATAGTTTCTACGTACGGGAACAGCTAATGTAGAGCTGTAAAGCACAACTTTTTGAAGGTCATCGTCATCAATTTCAGGGCCTAATGAGTCTAGCGCTGCACCTTGACATGAGTTTTGCGGATCTGGGCAGTTATTAGACGGAAATAAATAACTGGTAATGCCTATGTCTCCATGAAAAGCACCTGCTACTTGTTGCAAAACGTCTGGCATGTTTGCTTTCCATCCAAAACGTCCTAGTGTTTGTGTGTTTTCAGCAATATTCCACACATAGTTTGGACGGCCGGAAACACCATCGCCATCAGCATCTGTTTCATCAACATATGCTAAAAGATCTGCTTCGGGAATAGCATCTAATAATCCCATACCAATCATTTGATTGGCAACACGAATGGACGTTAACGTATTGGGATCCATTGGGCCAAAGGCTAAACCTTCAAAAGAACAAACCGGTTTTCTTAGCGAATAAGCTGTTCCGTCAGGGTATTGTCCGGTAACGGTTTCAAAAGAGATGCGTACACTTCCCTCATAAGGAACAGAATCTTGAATAGATTGATTTTGAAACTGATCCCCGTATATAGGTTCGGGCAAAGGAGAACCATCGTCTCCTTCGCCCGGAACACTTAGTCTTACTAAAAACCCACTTGTGGTTTCTCCAAAATAGTCAGGAAGACGACCTCTACCGTCTTTAAAATGACATCCGGAGCAAGAACGTGCGTTAAATGTTGGTCCCAATCCATCTCTTGCGGTAGTTGAGGCTCCAAACATTACCCAGTTTTGGTTGAAAAATGAGTTCCCCACAAAGAAGTCAAGTTCGTTTTGTGAAGACAAATGATCTCCGGCATGCCCAAAAGCATTCGGAGATTCATCGTAAACCGAAAATGTTCCGGCTAATAATTCAAACTCTTTTTCACCTGATGATGAATTGTTGTCATCATCTTTCTGGCAACCTGCCACAGTAGCAATTACAAAAGCTAACAGCGCAAGAAGAACAGCACGTTTTTTCACAAACCTATTGCATTAATCTGGAAGATCTGCTGAAATAGTGATTCCTACTTCGGCTCCTGCTTCCACTAATTTATCACCTTGTTGTTGCAAATTTGCAACAAGTTCTAATAACTCATCACGACTTGCTGCTTGTGTTAATGCTTCATCAAAAGGAATGTGCATATTTTCTGCCATGTCTACTGATCCTTCAACCAAGTCACTAATTTCTTGTGCAAGATCTGCATCTTCACCAGCAATCATGTTAAACAATGAATAACCAGAGTAGCTTAAGTCAGTATTTTGACAGAAAAATACGTTTCTAATTCCTTGTGCATTAGTAATAATATCGCGGTGTGTGTTATCTGAAAAGCAAGAATGCTCATCTTCCTGATCTTGATTGTCAACAGCAACGTAGATACGCTCACCAGCTAATTCGCCTTTACTTAAAATACTGATTCCTTTCATTATTTTGGCCAATGAAACATCTACATCATCGGCTACAAAATCAGCGCGGTAGTTGTTGGCATTTGGTGCCCATTCATTTACCATATCATTCAAGTGCTCAACAACTAAACTGGCACAAGCAGCTAAATAAGCTTTTCTACGGTCTACATTTGTTGCACCGCTTCCGCTTACATAATCGTTATAACTGCGCTGACCTGCATTGCTATAATCCCCCCCCGGGTTAAGGTCTTGCCCCCACAATAAAAACTCAATGGCATGAAAACCTACTGAAACATTTTCTTCTCCACCTTCTTCGTTAAGCGATTCTAAAAGGTCTTCTGAAATTGTCGGATAATTCGTTGGATCATTGATAATTCCTGATGTTAAATCCATTTCAGTATAATCAATGTATCCCTCGTCCAACGGCCAAGCATTCAATAAACCTTCTGGTCCGTCTTCGTCATCAATAGGGCCATCTCCAAAACGAAAAGCTTCAGTTAACCCGTATGGTTCGCGTGCTGCTAACCATGCATCTTTTGCACTTTGTTGGGTAGAACTTGTTGGGTTGCTAACAAAAGCATCAATGGCACTTTCCATTTCAACAGCTTTGTTATAAGCTTCTTGATAAGTTGCATAAACTAGTCCTGCATATGCATCTATTGTTTGTTCTTTGTGATTTTTTAGACTGTTTGACTGTCCGCTATTATCACTGTCATCATCTTTGTTACAAGCAGTAAAAGCTATCGTTGCTGCCACTGCTAGGGAGATGTATTTTTTCATGGTGTTTTATTTAGACTTAATTTAAATTAAGCTGCGAAAATATTGATCGCAATGAAGTGTGGCAATACCATAAACTAGGTATTATCCAATAAAAAAACCGGTTACCATAAGCTAACGGTAACCGGCTAATATTGTTTAAAGCATTGTAAACGAGCTATTTTTTAATTACCCGGATAGTTGCTTTTTGATTGTTGTCATCTATAATTTCAATAAAATAGACCCCGCTAGCACCTGTAATTTCAACATTTAGTTGAGTAGCCGTACTCATAGTTTTGGTTTCAATCAACTGTCCGTTTACTCCTAGTAAACGAAGCGCGATGTGTTGTTGAGCTTTGTCAAAAGCAATGGTCACATTTCCCGAAGTTGGGTTGGGATAAACCGTAAACTGATCAGGCAAATTATTTTCTACAATTCCGATATTGTTAATGGTTACACATTCAGAAGTATCTGTACAATTGTCTTGTATGATTTGTACGGCATAACTACCGTTTGAAGGAGCTGTATATGTTGCACCGTTAGCGCCCGGAATAGGAGCATAGTTGTTCTCACAATCTAACCATTGAAAATTGGCATTTCCTGCATTGCTTGAGATGGTAGAACCACTAACGGTAGTTCCTGTATTGATTGTATTAACCGTTAACAGAAGTGATATAACGCTATCGCAACCGCTGGTATTTGTAATGGTGTAAGTAGCAGATGAGTTATTGGCGGTGTATGTATTTCCATCCATCCAAGTGTATGCATTGCAGGCATCAATAACGTCTAAATAGTATGAAGTGTACCCCATGGTTAAATCAAGAGTAACTACTGAGTCACATCCGTTAACACTCATAAAGGTATCTGTTGCTGTCTGGTTATCTATTGTGTAGGTATTTCCATCTATCCAAGAGAAAGTATCACAAGCAAATTGAGTGTCTGTTGTAGAACTAGTAGAACCAATGGTTAGATTTAGTTTTACAATAGAATCACATCCTGATGCATTTGTTGTGATATAAGTAGCCGTGTTGTTGCTGGTAGTATAGGTGTTCCCATCCATCCAAGTATAAGAATCACAAGCAGATACTACTTCAGTATAAGATGTAGCGCTATTGATGGTTAAATCTAAGGTAGTAACGGCATAACATCCTCCGGGATAGAACGTAGTGTCTGTAGCTGTGTTGTTACTACTGGAGTATGTAACACCATTGACCCAAGTAAAAGAGTTACAAGCCGTATGTACATCAACAGAAGGCGCTGTAGAATAAACAGTTAAATCAAGGCTAATAACCGAGTCACACCCCGCGACATTGTTTATAGTATAAGTAGCTGTATTGTTGTTAGAAGTGTAGGTGTTCCCATCAATCCATGTGTAGGCATCACAAGCTGTTTCTGTTTGAGTAAAGGTAGAAGAATGGTTTAGGGATAAATCTAATGTGGCAATAGCATAACATCCCGAGGGAGATATGGACGTGTCAATGGCTGTATTGTTGCTTGAGGTATAGGTATTTCCATCAATCCAAGTATAAGAATCACAAGTCGTGATGGTATCAACTGAGAAAGAAGGGCTACAAATACCAAGTTTATGGGTAAAGAGGTCGAAATCTCCTTCAGAAGTTCTTAAGTCTGCATTTGAAGCAGGATCGAAGTCGGCATCATTTGAAAAGCTTCCTGTGGTGTAAATGTTTCCATATTGGTCAACATCTACACCATTCACAGTAGTAAATCCTGCAGTAGTAGTTGGAGATGCATCTGTTATTCCTATTTGTTTTGCCCACAAACTGTTTCCATTGTTGTCTAATTTAATAATGTATCCGTTAGTAGATAATGGATAAAGGCTATCAATTTCTAGTCCCGGATTAAAGTCAAATAAATCGTTAAAACTCCCCACTAAGTATAGTTCTCCATTAGCAATACAAAGATCATTTGCAGTCATATTGGGCGAACCAATATTGTTTTCAAAAACGGTTGCGTTAACAAAAGCACCATTAGTATCTAGTTTATCAATAAAAGCCATGTTAGAGCTACCAGATCTGAATATGATATGAGTAGAAAGACTAGGATCAAAATCTGTTGAGTCTGATGTAGTACCAATAATGTAAATATGACCATTGTATTCTTCAATGTCAGATACTGGAAGCTCATCATTTCCAGTAATGATTTTAGCCCAAACAAAATCACCAGAAGCCGTAAGCTTTTGAATATAGATATCATTATTCTGGTTTAACCAGTTGTTGTTACTGGTGAGTGTGAAATTTGAAACGTTTGGATCAAAATTTACACTGCCATTAAAGTTTCCAGTAGTGTAGATGTTACCGTTTTGATCAGATGTAATTCCCTTCCCATGAGAAGCATTTAAACCTTTACTTTGCTTTACCCATAGAAAATTTCCATTGTTGTCTAGTTTTAGTGTAAAAGCATCATTTCCGCCATCATTAGATTGAGTAGACAGTGTTTGTATTCCCGTTCCCGGATCAAAATCAACTGTTCCTTTAAAACCAGCTGTAATGATAATGTTATTGGCGCCATCTAATTTAATAGCACCAGTACCTACTCTGTCAGCAATGCCATTCCAGCCAGCTGTAGTTAAATCAAGATGCTTTACCCATTGAAATAGTCCAGCAGAATCGAGCTTAAGTATAAAACCTTCTGGATGGGATACAGATGAGCCATACAATGGGGCTGTTCCCGTTCCCGGGTCAAAATCTACAGTATCAGTAAAGAGCCCATAAATGTATAGATTGGCATTACTGTCTATAGTCATGGCGCATTTATCATCTAGAGGGTCATCGCCAGAAATTTGTTTCACCCAAATTAGCGAGTCACTTGAGTCTAATTTCTGAATAAAAATTCCTGGATTGGCTGAGGTTAATGTGCTATTAACAGATGATGAATCAAAAACAACAGTTCCTTGAAATTGACCAATTGTGTATACATAGCCAAATTGATCAGTAACAACGTTCCAGCCTTTATCAGTAGTGTCAGAACCTACGGTGTTAGCCCACTCATAGGTTACGTTTTGTTGAGAATATACAAGTGTGGTAAAGAGCGAGATCGCAAGTGTTAGAATAGTTTTTCTCATGGTGTTTAAAGGTATTGTTGGGACAAAGAAAAGAATTTATTGACTGATAAGCAGTTGTTTATGGGTAGAAGAATGTGAGAATTACGTAGGGTAACTATGTTCAATAAAAAAGGCACGCTTCAAAAGCATGCCTTTTAGATGAATATATGAAGTTGTTGAGTTCCTGATTATTTAAGTACTTCAAACAATTGTTGAATGGCCTGTTGAATGTTGTTGTGCACTTCAGTAATGGAGGCTTCCATCATGTAGCAAGGAGCCGTAATGATGTTGTTTTTTTCGTCTACTTCGATTTCCCGAACTGTTTTCATTACAGCCGTTGCACCGGTTTTTTCCATGCCTTGAGAAATGGCATCAATTTCATAAGGAGAAGCTTCTGCTGTAGTTCCAACAGTTAATGCTGCATGAGCATCAGTTCCTTCCAATGCTTTAGCAATAGTAGTTGGTCCCATGCACAAACCCACAATAGGTTTCTTTGCATCGTAAAGTTCAACAATGATGCGCTTCACATCTTCATTAATGGCGCCATCTGGCCCTTCAAAAGCCCATTTAGTATGGTTTTTAGCTGTTCCAAACCCTCCGGGAATGACCAGTGCGTCAATATCTGTAGCCGTAATGGTCGAAGCTGCCTGAATGTTACCACGTGCAATTCTTGCCGATTCGGTTAAAACGTTTCTGGTTTCGTCCATTTCTTCTCCGGTAATGTGGTTAACCACATGGTGCTGGTCAACATCCGGAGCAAAGCAAACTACTTCTCCACCATTTTGGTCAATTGCCAGTAGGGTAAAGACTCCTTCTTGAATTTCAGTGCCATCATACACACCGCTTCCTGATAATAAAACACCAATTTTCTTTGCCATATCTTTAGTTTTATGCGTTCAGTAAAAATGAAAAATCGTCTTCGGGTGAAAGTTCGTAAGGCGTTTTGTCTTTTTCAAATATTCGGGCGGATAATTCTCCCCAAAGTGAAATCGTATTTCCATGAACTTCTAAGGCCGATCCTTCCCTTAACCCTACTACGGGTTGATTGTTGTAGACATGAAATTCTTTAATGCGCGTTTCGCGTGTTTCGCCCATGTGTTTGCTTCCGGGATCTGGATCTAAGTAATGCGGGTTGATGTTAAACGGTACAAATTGCAAGGCTTCAAAACTGGGCGGATAAACAATGGGCATATCATTGGTTGTACTTACTGAAATGCCAGTGATGTTAGAACCAGCACTGCTTCCCATGTATGGTTTTCCGCTTTCTACAGCGGCTCTTAGTGGCTCAATAATGTTGCCTTCATGCAGCGCTTTAATCAACACAAAGGTGTTTCCGCCTCCGGTAAAGAAACCATCTGCCCAATTAATGCCATCTTCTGGTGTTTCAAAGGTATGAATGCCACGCACTTCAATGTTTAACGTGCTAAAGAACTCTGCTGCGCGTTGGGTATAATCATCGTGTGAAATACCTCCCGGACGTGCATAAGGGATGAACAATATTTTTGTACAACCCGCATAAAACTCCGGTAATTTTGGTGCTAAGTATTCTAAATATTTCTTGCCGTGAACGGTAGATGTGCTTACAATAAAGAGATGTTTTGCCATGTCAACGAAGATAAGATTCTACGTTGTCTTTAGAGAACATCCTTTCGGTTCGTTGATGAAATGACTATTGGGTTATTTCTGTTCTCGATACTTGTCTGAAAGTAAACGGCCATCGTGCAACTCTAACACCCGGTCTGAGTTGTTGGCAAAATCATCATCGTGGGTAACAGCAATTACAGTTTGCCCGCGTTCTTTGGCCAATTGATGAAAAATATCAAATACAATGGAAGTGTTTTTAGAATCGAGGTTTCCCGTTGGTTCATCTCCCATAATAATGGTTGGGTCGTTGATGAGCGCCCTTGAAATGGCCACGCGTTGTTGTTGGCCACCAGAAAGACGGTTGGTGTGTTTCATTGCTTGGTCTTTTAAACCCAATAGCTCCAAACTTTCATAAGCCTTAGCTTCAATTTCTTCTTTTGATTTTATGCCTAGTTTTAAAGCCGGGAGCATTACATTGTCTAAAGCGGTAAACTCAGGAAGCAAGTAGTGAAACTGGAATACAAAACCGATGTGTGCATTGCGAAACTTGGCCAATTGGTTTTGCGATTTTCCCCGCAGGTTATTGTTGTTGATAATAAGCTCCCCTTCATAATCAGTATCGAGTGTAGAAAGGATGTAGAGCAATGTTGATTTTCCGGAACCGGATTTTCCGATAAGCGAAAGAAACTCTCCTTTTTTTACATCAAAAGAAATCTCTTTCAATACCTGAAAGGTTTGAGGAACATAAAAATATTTAGAAATATTCTTTGCCGATAATGCCAGTTCACTCATGTTGTAGAAGTGTTTTTGTTGGAGTGATAAAAATTCAACACATAGTCGATTACATCATTTTCAGATGAGGTAATGTAAATCAGCGAGCAATCATCTTCTGAAACAAAAGCTTCTTCGCGCATTTTATGCATCATGCTTACCAAATCATCGTAATATCCCCTGGGATTAAGCAATACAATGGGCATGCGCTTTATTTTTCCGGTTTGCATGAGTGTGAGGATTTCAAAAAATTCATCCATTGTGCCAAAACCTCCCGGAAGAATAATATAAGCCACGGCATATTCAATTAGGAATGTTTTCCGGACAGAGAAAAAATTACTGGTGTAATATTCCGTCAAGTATTTATTGGGAAATTGCTCGTGTGGAAGCTGAATATTTACGCCATAAGCTCTTTTACCACCGTCTATGGCTCCTCTTGATGCAGCTTCCATAACTCCGGGGCCACCTCCGCTTATAACACTGTAGTCATATTGAGCAAAATGATAAGCAATGTTGTACGCTGCCAGGTAACTGTAATGTTTTGTATCGCTTCTTGCAGAGCCATAAATGGCAATTAATGGCTCTTTGCGCCTGAACGTAAATGCACCACGTATGAAGTCTTTAACTACACGAAAGATGTAGAAATCTCTGAACGGATATTTTTTCTCTTCCTTTTCCATTAGCCTCTAATGATATCAACCGGATCTACTTTAGAAGCTTTTTTAGAAGGCAAATAACCCGCAATAAATGTGGTAATAAGGCCAAAGAAAAAAGCCAGCACATAATCCATTGAATAATAGGTCATAGGCAAGTTTTCAAGTGTGGCAATTTTGAAAGGAACATGATCTACCAAAACAGAAATACCATAGCCCAGCAGGAGGCCAATTAATCCACCAATAATTCCAATAATGACAGATTGGGTCAGGAAAATTTGCACAATGTCTTTTCCGTCAAACCCCATGGCTTTTAAGATGGCAATCTCTCTGATTTTTTCATTTACTGTCATGTTCATAATGTTGTAAATACCGAATCCTGCTACCAGTAAAATGGTAAGCGAAACCGCCACAGCAATGATATTGCGCAGCGTATTGGCAGCCATTAATTGACCGTTGGCTTCTTGCCAAGATTCTACTTTGTACGGAATAGACCGGTTGAGTTGTTGCGCCAGAACTGCTGCTTGATTGTAGTCTGAAATGTTGGCCTGTAAATCGGTAACATAGCTCATGTTTTCCGATAACATTTGCCGCGCAGTACTAATGCGCACATAGGCTTGTGTATTGTCTACGCTGGCTAATGTGGTTTCGGTAATGCCAATAATGGTAAAGTGTTTGGTAACCCCTTCTGCAGTAGAAACAATGACTTTATCGTTGAGGTTGAGGCTAAGCTTTCTGGCGAGCCCTTTTCCTAGTACAATACCGTCTGAACGGTGCTTAATTTCGTTCCAGCTACCAGAATAAAGGTAGTCTGCGGTATGAAAAACAGCATCTTCTTGTTCAGGGTCAATACCATTTAAAATACCATTGATCTTTAACGATCCGTTGCGAAAAAAAACATTGATGTTGACTTCCGGAGCAACGACTTCAACTTGTGGTGTTTGGTTGAGTATATGAATGTATTTCTCAGCATTTTTAATGCCCTCGGTGTACTGAATTACTTTCGCATTTCTAATGTGGGTAATTACTTCTTCGCCTTCGGTGCGTTGTAAAATATTTGTGCGGTCTTCAGGCAAATCATGGTAAATGCGAATGTTTGCCAGTGTGCTAAACGCCAGATCAGATTGCGTTTGGTTGACTCCACTCATAAAACCATTCATAAAAATGTACATCGAAATGCCAAAGGTGACACTGAGTACGGCAACTATGGTTTGCTTTATTCTTGACGA
Source organism: Crocinitomicaceae bacterium (assembly GCA_002705995.1). Taxonomy (GTDB): domain Bacteria; phylum Bacteroidota; class Bacteroidia; order Flavobacteriales_G; family Salibacteraceae. The sequence goes on from PAJI01000029.1 coordinate 157,853, forward strand.
AATATGAGCAAATGCAATTTTTACATTGGTTATGCTTAACAGCTGTTTACTCATGGACGGTAAATAATTTTGTCCTCTGGTGTTAATCCGCTTAAAACCTCAACCCATCCGCTTGACTTGATTCCGGTTTCCAATGCTATTTTGGTTCTGTTTGCCTTCATAACACTGTCGCCTTCTAATAAATATTGAACAGGAATGACCAGTGCGTCTTTTCGCTCATCAATAACAATGTTGGCCTGTAGTTGTGTGCCCGGATAGAGTATATCTGGAGGTATAATGAAGGTGGCTTCAACAATGAACGATTGTTCCTGAACATCAAAAGCCGGATAGATTTTACTGATTTGAGCTTCTAATGGTTGATCTACGTTGGTATTAAGCGTTACCAAAGTGCGTTGTTGCAGGTGAATGCGGTTAATGTCTTCTTCGGCTACATAGAGTTTAATGATGTGTTTTCCACCTCCGATTTCAGCAATGGTCTCTCCTCTTTTAACATAGTCGCCCTGTTTTTTATAGATGTTCAATACCTGCCCTTTAATGCTTGAAGTAATACTATAATCACGGTGGTTTTCTTGCTGTATTTTAAGTTGATTTTCAGCATTTTCAAGGTTGAGTTGTAAAGTGCTTTTTAAGTCTTCTAAAGAAGCTTTTAAGATGTTGAGTTGCTTCTGAGATGAGGTGTATTTCAGCTTTGCATTTTCATAGTCAACTTGCGAAATGGCATTTGCTTGCACCAGCTTTTTATAGCGTGTATAATTCTTTTCATCTATTTCAAGTTGTGTTTGTGCTTGTTCAATTTGCATTTCCAGCTGTACCAATTGTGGCGATTCCGGCCTTAATTTTTGCAGAGCATCTTTATAGTTGGCTTGTGCTGTTGCCAACTGAGCAGATTGTACATCGCTGGAGAGTAAAAACAGAGGATTTCCTGTTTGAACTGAGTCTCCTTCGTTAACCAAACGTTGTGCAAGGTAGCCTTCCGTATTGGCAGTGACCATGTATTCGTCTTCGGTAATAATTTTTCCACTTGCAAACACCGCATCAACAATAGTTTTGCGTGTAGGGGTAGTAGATTCAGGACGTCTGCATCCTACCAAAAAAACAGCTAGGAAAATCCCTAAGCTGAAGAAATATGGATATCGATGATTCATAACTTAACTTCTTGATATGATGGTTGCGTAATAGTTATAGAAGTCTGCTAAGGCGTTGAGGTAAACGCTTTCTACATTGAGGTAATCGTCAAAAATCAATAGGTAGTCTTCTAAACTGATCAGTCCTTCTTGGTAGCGTTGAAAGGCAATGTTTTTGTTTTCTTCAGCAAGTTGAAAGTTTTGCAATGCAGCATGTGCGGTAGTTGCACTTTTTTGGTAAGAGGAGACCAAAAGCTGATCGTTAAGTGCGGCATTGCGTGTTTTTTGCGCTACTTTTTTATCGGCAATCTCGCGCTGTAATTTTGCCGCCTTTACACTGTTGTTTCTAGAAAATCCTTGGAAAACAGGAATCGACAAGTTGAATAAAACGTAGCTGTAATCGCTCCAGGAACCGCTTTCTAAAGAAAAGCCTCTACTATCGCGATATTGCTGTAGACCGTAGTAATGAGAAACAGAAAACCTGGGCAAAAACGAGAATTGTTCGTAGCGCAATTGAAACTTGGCATTTTGCGCTTCATGTTCTGCTAGTTTTAGTGAAATATCAGGAGTTAATTCAGGCTGTAAATCAGGGGCAATAATAGGATTGGTAAACGGCTCTGAAAAATAGATCTGATCAGAAGGATTAAGTCCAAACAATTGTTTCAACCCATTTTCACATTGTTCTAAAAACAGCTGATTGGCAGCAATTTGTTGCTGAATGGTATTGGCATTAATTAGTGCCTTGTTCACAGCAAACTGATCAATGAGCCCTTGCTCTAACTTTTCTTGACTCAATTGAACAAGGCTATCGGCAAGGTTAGCATCTTCTTCAGCAACGGCCAGTGCTTCGCGGGTAACCAATGTGCTGTAGTAATAAACAGCAACTTGTTCGGTAAGCTGTTGTTGATAAAGCTCGGTTTGAACTACAGCCATAATGCGATTAATATTGGCCATTTTTGAAGCCGTTTTCACTTGCCAGTCTAGCACATTTTTAGAGGTTGTAATGCCTGTATTGTAGGCAAAATCTTGCCCAAATTGTGCATCTATGGTTTCACCCGGTTGTCCGAAGATTTCACCTGGCAATGGGGTAACCGGTAAATTCATGTTGTTTTGAGCCGAGAAACCAGCCGAAACATGGGGCAAGATGTAATTCTTAGATTTTCTGAATTCCCTACGGGCAATTTCTTGCTGTATCCTGTAAATCTCAAGATCAGGGTTTTTCTTTTTCGCAAAACGGATGGCATCGTTAACAGAAGGAAGTTCAATAGTTTGCAAAGTATCCTGAGCGCTTGCGGTAATCGGTAAAATAAAAATCAACAACCAAAAGCGCAGTTTAATTTGCGTCATATTCGCCTCCACACTTTGGTTGTTGATAGCAAGGAATACCGAATGGTGACATGTAAGTCACCATCGGCCGTTAAGGTAACTTCACATTCTCCGTATTTTCCGTCAAGAGGATTATAAATTTTTCCTTCTCCCCAACAAGAACCATTAAAGGTTAACCCTGATAAAATGGGAATGCCCTGAAGCTGACGATACCTTAAATATCGGTTGGGATTATTTTGATCTGTGGTTAAAGAGCAATTGGGGTTTACCCAAACCAGCTCGCCACAGTAAGTGTCACTTGCTTTTAAAATGGCAATATGAAAATCTGCAGATTCATTAATGTACCTGCCTAAAATTCGATCAGTACTCGTTTTCGCCTGCAATTTACCGGAGTTATCTTGAGATGATAAAAAGGAACTTATCCATTGCTTCATCATAATTGTTAGGTTTAAAATTCTCACAGTTATCGCATTACAAGTGCATGAAATTGAAAAGATTACAACCCTTTGGCAAGCCGTGTTCTGGTGAAGCGAACATATATAGCGGTGAAGTGACTATATCTGAGGGAAAGCAAATTTAACCCCGTGGTATAAATGTTTTTTGGTAGTCATCTAGCGTATACAAAAAGAGCATATAGCTTGGAGTTATAATGGTAGAATACACAAAATCAACTTTTCTTTTTCCAGAATCAAACTATGTGTTGCCAGAATCAAGTTAGCGGTTGAAAAGCTGTGATTTTTAAAGGAAGTTCGAGTTCCATATGTGCGTATGCCGAAAAGCCGTAACAGAGTAGGCCCCTATTTTATTTAAATTCAAATTACATGAAATTTTCACGTTTTTTATTGGCTTCTTTATTGATAGTACTAGCTTCTGCTTGTAGTAAAGAATCAACTCAAGAATCAGCAACAGGAAAAGATGCCACAATGCAGGCTATGTATTATGGTTTTCCTTGGTATTATGTAATGGATGTTCGTTACAGTAGAACTTGTTCAACAGGTGGTGGTGTTTGTTTTACGAATGGTTATGGAGATATCTTTGAAGTTACTACTTGGTCTTCTTCAACAAATAATCCAACACCAAATGAGATTGATGATATTCATGGGGCAGAAGAAACAGAAGAATTGGCTTCTGCATTGGTTACATTAGGTGAATCATCGACAGGAACGTATGAGTATACAATGCTTCTAACAAGAGAAGAATACGGAGATGGAAAAGTAGTTGTACCTGATGACATTGATTTATCAGAAGATTTTGCTGCAGAGTTTGGATATGAAAGTATTACACTAAAAGCAGGTGATTACGATATTGATTATGATAATTATACTTCTTTTGGAAAAGTTACAATTAACTGTCTTTTAGATGGCAATAGCAGTAGTGGTGGTAACGTATCTTTGAATTAATGAAATGATCAGAGCATCATTTTAATAAAATTAAATTGTAAACCCGGGGTCATGCATGATCCGGGGTTTTTTTATATCAACGATTGTATCTAAACTATTTTTGTTCAGCATAAAAAGTAGGAGAAACCATCAAGCTTTACTTCATTAAGGATATTGCAATCAAGAGAAGTTTCATTAGCTATGTCGAAGCTCTAAAAAGAGAAGCAATTGGAGATACCTTTTGGTCGTTGGTAGCAAAGAATGCCGAATGGTAACTTCACATTACCCGTCAATAGGATTATAAATTAAGAACCGTTAAAAGGTTAATTAAGGCCTCCAAATGTTCTAAACGTAAGGTTGATGCGATCTTCTTGAATAGAAGGATCAGCTAAAATGGCATGTTCATAATGCTCTTGACAGTTTTCTCCCATAATTACCAAAGAACCATGCACGAGCTCAAGGTCATAGCTATTGGCGTGATTGATGTTCTCTCGTAAAGAAAAAGTGCGTGTTGCACCTAAGCTAATTGATGGAATGCAAGAAGTATCGCCAAAAGCAGAAAGGTCTGAATGGTAATCAACCCCCACAGCACCGCTCGAATAATAAATGGCGACACATACATCTAAACGTCTTTGTGTAAGAGTTTCTAGCTTTTGCTTGATGCGCTCTAATTCAGGAAACATCACTTGGATTTCTCCCTGCGCTTTGTGCATTTTCTCGGTGGCAATAAATTCAGGAAGTGCAAATTGTGTTTTTGGAGCTTCCAATAAGATATGTTCCCCGTTGGGTAGGTCAATTTTTTGCGGAGCTGTAGCAATGCATAATTTTAGCTTTTGGTATAGTGCTGTGCTTTCTTTCTGACTCAGAAATTGGTCATCATATTGAACTGAACAATTAAGAGGGAGCTGAATCATATTAAAGGTTATGTTGTGGGTCAAATTTAAAAAGCTTTGATAAAAACGGGTGATTTCACCTGTTTTACTTCATGGAGGATGTTGCTACCTTGGTCCCAAATTCTACCCTAAAAAAACAGTAAAATGAGTACAGTTGCAATTCAAGGAAGTTCTATTAGTTATGTTGAAGCGCTTAAAGAGATCAACAATTGGATAGACCTTCGCGAATCAGAAGTTATAGCGAAGTCTATTTTGACCACGCCACATTCTTATTTGATCAATGCCGGTTTTGAAGCCTCAAAGTTTGACGGAGAACCTGCTCACGCTTATTTTGGAGTCAATATTTCAGAAAATACAGATAACCCCGGTCAATTGATTTTAGAGCCTTCTTTATTGTTCATCCCGGCTTCACATGATAAATCAGACTTTTCGGAAGAACGCTATATCTACAAGGCGCCTTACGTTAGAGATCAAGACTTGGCGTTAAAAAGTGAGATTTCTTCAGACGAAGCTGTTGCAATGCTCAACAGGTGGTCTAACCAGAGTGAAGAATGGGTGGATTATGTTATTGAGAATAGCATTGGTGGACTAACTCTGGTTTCTGATGTTCCCTGGACTGATGTAACTTCTAATTACACAGAGGAAGAAGGGTTGAGGGTTCGTATTGGACTTCATACAGAGCAGGTTAACCCGGCAGAGAATTTAGGATTGTTGTTTTTCAACGGCACTACAGATAACTATGTAAGTTTAATAGCAGATGATATTACTACACCAAAACCACCTTTTGGAATGGAGCCAAGCAGTGATTATTACTTGCTAGAGAGTTACTTTAATCTGTGAGCGCAGCACGGTTAATTGAGACAATAGCACTGGCCGATTTGGCTTTGGTGTGGCTGGGTGTTTTTAGTTTGGCCTATAGAGTAAGGAGGTTTCATCCTGCTCTTAAGCCATTCTATTGGTACTTGTGCTTGGTAGGGGTAATAGAAGTGCTCTCAAAAATGTATGTCTATTACTGGAAAGGAAATAACCTCTACCTTTTCTACTTGTTTGCTGTTGGCGAGTTGATATTACTCTCCGTTGTCTATTTGCGCATTTTTGAGGATAAGAGGAAACAACCAAAGCTCAGATTGCTTTTATTGTTTTTATTGGTCTTGGTTACGGGCTATAATTTTTGGAAACTGGGTACCAGTCCAAAAGATTTTGATTTGTATGGGAAACTCCCGGTTCATGCCGTAATTATCGTATTGGCATTAATCTTTTTCATGCGAAGTTTAAAAGAACCCGGGCGATACATAAAACATTTTAATGCTTTGGCATTCATCAATTCTGCCATACTGTTCTACTTTTCGGGTACATTTATTATCTACATCATTTTTAATAAAATGGTGAATGAAAATGTTAGCGAATCGGTTTACCTCTGGGTGATTAACGTTCTACTCTCATTTATTTTTCACTTGTTGAGCATTATAGCACTATGGCAGAAGGACAATCGTCAGGCGAAATTTTCACACTTTGGATAACCATAGCCGTCTTGGCGATGACAGCCTTGGCCATTATGGTCATTTTCATCTTTAGGCTCGCCATAAAAAGAGTGAAAGAAGAGAAAGAGAAAATGCGTCAGGCAGAAATTATGCACCAACAAAAGTTGCTCTACAACAGCATCAGCATTCAAGAAAGAGAACGAAAACGCATAGCGGCTGACTTGCACGATGAATTGGCATCCCGGCTAAACGTAATTAAGCTCAACGTTTATGCTACACAAAAAACAATGCCCGAATGGGCAGAGCAAACCAACCATTTATTAGATGAAGCCATTGCTATTTCTCGTAACATTTCACACGATTTATATCCGCCATTGCTAGCCGATTTGGGAATAATCGAAACCTTAAGAGATTATGTTCACCCGCTTCGCCAGCAAATGCATGTGCATTTAGAAATTACAGGAACAACCAATCAACTTACAAAAGAACAAGAGTTACAATTGTTTCGACTTTTTCAAGAACAGTTGCAAAACGTAATTAAACATGCAAAGGCTACCACACTTGAAATTCTATTGAGCTTTAGAACAAAAGAACTTGTGTTTCTAATGCGCGATGATGGCATTGGTTATAATCCTGAATACGCCAAAAGTGGGTTGGGGTTAATCAATGTAGAGTCAAGAGTGCAAATGCTAAAAGGGAAATACAAAATAAAAACAGCTCCGGGAAAGGGAACGGCACTGATTATAACAATACCACTGTAAAGATGGAAACGATAAAACTGGCAATGGCAGATGACGAAGCCCTTTTTCTGAATGGGCTAAAAAGCATCTTGGAACAAGAAGAACAATTAAACATTCTTTTTACGGCATCTGACGGTCAATCTTTTTTAGAACAGCTAAAAGTTGCTGAACAATTTCCTGATGTAATGATTTTGGATCTTCGGATGAAAGGCATGGATGGTATTGAAACCACCCAGCAAGTAAAAGAGTTGTTTCCCGAAGCAAAAATTATGATCCTTTCAAGCCACTACCGGGATACTTTTTTGGGGTATATGTTGAAGTTGGGCGTAAACGCTTTTTTACCGAAAAACAGTGCACCAGATCAGTTGATAAAGGCCATAGAAAAAGTACACGAAAAAGGGCTGTATTTTGATGAAGGACAAATGATGAGCATTCATCATGAGTTAAGCTCAGGAAAGAAACCCAAAGTTCCACAAATGGAACAGTCTACAGAACTTACGCGAAGAGAAGTAGAAATATTGCAACTCATTTGCGAGCAATATACCAATCCCGAAATAGCTGATAAATTGTTTATTAGCGTTCGAACAGTTGATGGTCACCGAACAAACCTGTTGCAGAAAACAGGAGCAAAGAACACCGCAGGACTGGTACTCTATGCTCTTTACCACCAAATGATTGATTGGGAAGAGCGCTTATTGAAGTTTGGAATAAGTAGTAAAGAGGACTAACGCAATCCCGGTTTTTCTAGCCAGTTAATGAAAGGAGTAACCTTCAAGCGGCTCACAATGGCTTTTTCTGGAGTGTTTATTTTTAGCGAAACAAGTAATTTGCGGTTCACGTAATGGGCAATTTCCGAAATGGCTTTTCGGTTTACAATCATTTGACGATTAATGCGGTAAAACTGGTGAGGGTCAATAGCTGCTTCGATCTCATCTAAACGCTTAAAAACAGTATACTTTTCGCCTTTAAAGTTGAAGAGGTAAACAATTTCATTATTGATCATTACAAAAGCAATTTCGTCTACATTCACAGGAAACAACTTATCGCGAAAGCGTACAACAAAAGAGGTGTTGTAGCTCAGTTCAACAGGTTCATGAACATAACCATCTGCACCATTTGCGGTTTTGACCAATGCGTGTTTTAACTTTAATACCTTTTGCAACGCGGTATGTACATCTTCTTCTTTGAACGGTTTTAAAATATATGCTACACCATTGTTGTTAAAAGCCTGCATCAAATACTCGTCATAAGCCGTGCAAAAAACTACCGGGGTTTGAATGTCTATTTGTTCAAAAATTACAAAGCTCTCACCATCCGCTAACTGAATATCCAGGAAAATAAGATCAATTTGATCTTGGTGTTTTTCAAGGTATTCTACAGCAGATTCAATGCTATCGCAAAGGTTCACAACTAAAAAGCCATCGTAATTTTCAATAAAAGACTGAAGCAATTGAGCTGTTTTACGCTCATCTTCAACAATAAGTACATTCACGGGAAAATTAATTTTAAGGTTACAGCAAATTGTGAACTATCGCGATGAATATGAACACCGTCTTCAATGTTCATCAATTCATATTGTTTACTAAGGTTAGCAAGTCCCAGCCCAAAGGAAGGGCCTGAAGACAACTTTGGCTGGTAGCCATTACTTACCCTAATTGTGTTTTCATTAGGTTGATTAACAACAATTTGAAGCGGTTTTTTCTCTGATGAGATGTTGTGTTTCAACGCATTTTCTACCAATAGTTGTAGCGCAAATACAGGAATAGAAACCGAGATGGGTTGTGTTGTTTTATCCAACTTTAAATCGATGTGTACAGAGTTTTCAAAGCGCAGCTTGATGAGCTGAATATAAGCGTTGAGAATTTCTAACTCTTCGTTAAGAGGAATAATGTTGGTGTCGCGCTTTTGAAGCGTTTGCCGATAAACATCTGAAAGGTGCATTACAAAAGCTTCTGCTTTGTCATCTCCGGAGTGGATCATCATGCGTAATGTACTCAACGAGTTGAACAAGAAATGTGGATTAATCTGTTTGCGCAAAGCCTCTAACTGTGCTTTGTAGTTTTCCTTTTGTAACTCAAGGTTTTCCTGAATGAGTAAATCGTAATCTTTAGTGGTTTTGAGGGTAATAATGAATGCAATAAACAATGCAGAAGCAATGGTTAATTTCAGCACAATTTCCCAAGGTGCCAGTCGAAAAGGGTGGTTAAGTTTATCTGGAATCAAAAGCGACTCACCTATGAGGAAAATAACAATTAATCCAATGTTTACCAGCAATAAAACCAACACTCTTTTAGAATGTGTAAAGCGTTGAATAATGTAGGAGTTAAGGTGCCAATAAATGAAAAGGTGAATGGCAATGATACCCCAGCGTAAAAATAAGATGGGCGTAAAAAGATCAACATTTTCAGGCGTGCTGCGGTATATATTTACCCAGGGTAAGATTAATGCCAGAAAAAAAGGCAAAAACCGTTCAAAAAAATTGGGCGAAGTACCAATTTCAGGTTTCCTGACAGCTGAAAACATGTGTTGGACTGTTGATTAATATAGTCAACAAAGTAGTAGGGCGAAACGCAAAATGAAAAACACAAAGTGTGTGAGGGCGGATAAATTGAAAATGAAACGGCATTTAATGCGGGTGAAATGATTTTCACCCGTAAAATGCTGAGCAAGAATAAAAAAGCTTAAAGCATTACAAAAAACCTTCTCCGGCAGTTGTCAATAATTTAGCTGCTACCTTCTGCAATTTGGCTTCTAAATCCAACAGTTTTTCATTGCTTTCCAGAAACTTAATTTCCCTTTGATTAATGAGGAAAAGTGAGCTTTCTCCGTTGTTGAACTTCATAATTTCAGCTTCTAGTAAGCTGTTGTAATTGTTCACCATTTTACGCATTTCGACCAACTGCTTAGCCGTTAAATTATACTCTGCTTGCAATGCCTGAATTTTATTTTCTAAATCACGTTGCTTGTTCTGCTGTTCGTATTTGGTATCGAATATTTTCACCTCTGTTTTCCGAATCGTGCCACGTTCCTTTCTCAGAAATATCGGAAAGCTTGCATTCAAACTCCATTGGTAATTGTTGATCGAATAGTCGTCCATAAAAGGTTCACCTTGAATGGGTTTGTTCAGGAATTTATAACTGATGTCAATTTGTGGTTTCAACTGTTCTTTATTCAAACGTTGTGTAATGCCCAATTGCTCAATTTTCAAATCGTAATACTGTAAAGTTGGGTGACTTTCTAACCAATCGGCAGGCAATTGAACCATTTCGTTGTTGGCAATAGGTGTTGGTGTTGTGGTGCTGTCTAATTCCAAGGGGACAACGCCATCTAACCACAAATAAGTTTCTAATTTTTTTGCAGCATGAATGTAATCTACCTGCGATTTTTGCAAGCTTAAGATTCTGCTTTGGTATTGAATGTAGGCTTCTAACGTATCGATAAAAGGCTCTTCTTCTAACAATGCATTGGTGCGCACGGCTTCAAAACGTACTTGAGCCAGCTCTACAGCATCTGTATATACTTGATTCACCCGATAAGTGCGGTACCATTCCCAATAAGCTTCCATAGCATCCATGTACAAGTTGTTCATGGCCAATTCTACCTCATAATCTGCTGAGGCCAACATAAGTTTGGCTTGTTTCAAGGCGGCTCTTCTGTCGTCAATAAACAGGCCTTTTCCTAATGTGAGTGAGATATCGGCATACCACAAACCAGCAGCTGGAGTAGTGTTTTGGCCACTAAGGTAATACCCATCATTTTGCTCATATCCGGCTTTTGCCGAAAGACCAAACCAAGCGGGAATGTGTACTCCAGAGTTTTGGAGCGTATAATACGTTGTCTCCTCAAAATACTTTTGCTTGGTGTTGTTGAACAATTTCGGGTCAAAATAACCGGCAGCTTTTAGTTGTTCAGCTTCGGCATTGTTTAAAATCAAACGCGCTTGCTGTGCCATAGGATGGTAAGCTTTTACCATCTCTAAATAAGCTTCGGGCGTTAAAATGGTAGAATCGTTTTCTTGCGCTTGTAGCAAGTTTGCACTCAACAGTAGCAATAGCCATATAAGTTTATTTCTTAGCTGCATCATCGCTTTTTGAGTTTGATTGATTCTCACTAGGCTTGTAATAATCGGGTGGGAAACCATTGATTTGTCGCCACAATTCATAATAAACCGGCACATCTTTTAACAAAGCAAAACTGTTGGCACCGGCACCAACACGTAAACCTTTTGGCCATGCCGGTTCCGTTGTATCCGGAGCAACCAGTACACGGTAAAGCCCATTAGAACTGGTGAAATTATCAATGGCAACTACTTCACCACCAAATGTTCCGGTAGTAACACCCGGCCAACCCGAGAATACAATGGCCGGCCAACCGTCAAACTGCAGACGAATGTCTTGTCCTTTTTCCAGTAGCGGAAGATCTAGCGGTTTCACATACATTTCCACAGCCAATGAATATTCTGCGGGCATGATGGTGATGAGTTTTTCGCCTTCTTTTACAGTTTCGCCAATCCCTGTTCTTACGGCTTTAGTAATGTATCCGTCTTGCGGAGCTGTGATGTAATACATGCCTGTTCGCACGCTGTAGTTGCTGTATTGATTTTGCAACTTGGTAACATTGGCTTCTGCATCGTACATTGATGATAATGTGGCAAATTTTTCACTTTCAGATTTTGAAATCTTGTCGCGGTATTCAGAGCGGATAGAGTTGAGTTCAATACGTGCGTTGATGACATCGTTTCGGCTACTTAACAATTTGCTCTCTTGCGAAATGGTTTTGGCTTTCGCTTCTTGCAATTTCAGCTTACGGTTTTCCAGATCTGTTTTTGATTTTAACCCTTGATCATAAAGATTTTCGTAGCGTTCAAACTGAGAAGTTGTGATTCTTAAATTGGTGTTGGCTGCTTCCAAATCAATGCTGTCTGAAACCACCTTTAATTTCGATTGTTCCAGCTTGTTTTCAGCTTGTTGCAATTTTAGTCTCATGTTGGTCTGCAGGGCATCAATTTGCGTATCCAAAGCCTTTACTTTTTCCATGTAAGCCCTTACGGAAGACTCTTTAGCCATAATTTGCTCTTGCGTGCGCTCCAGCAATTTGGGATCAAAATAAGCGTCTTTAATTTCCGAAATGTGCAGAATGGTGTCGCCTTTGTCTACCTTATCTCCTTCTTGTACATACCACTTTTCAATTCGTCCTGAAATAAGTGATGGAATGGCTTGTGGACGCTTTTCGGGTTGTAGAGAAGTGACATACCCTTTGGCGCGAATGTTTTGTGTCCACGGTAGAAACAAGGCCAGTAAAAGAATGATGATAAGTGTACTTAACAGCACTTTCTGACGTTTGCGAATGTTCTCTTTATTAAAACGACTAAGCGATGCAAACTCTTCGCGCTTGATCAAATGGTTGATGCGTTTTGTTGATATGTTTAACATGGCAATACGTCTTTAATTTCGTTAAACGTTCCGATCTTTTGAATCGCCCCGTCTGATAGCACAATAATGCGATCCATCTTTTCTAAAATAGCAGGGTTGGAGGTAGAAATCAGTGTGGTAGCTGAGTTCGCGTTGCACAAATGTTCTCCCCATTGATTTACCACAGAAGGCTGAACATCGTTCCACTTGTCTTCAATCAGTAAAAGTTGATAATTGCCTACTAAACAACGCGCCATCAAAATGCGGGTAACAATGCTATTGGCTAATCCTAATCCAGATGAAGGCAGTGGTGTTTGCAGTCCTTTCGGGAGGTCTTGCACAAATGTTTCAAGGCCACATAAACGAATGACTTCTTGCACTTCTTCTTTGGTAATTTCATCACGACCAAGGCTAATGTTTTCGAGCAAGCTGCTCTCAAAAATTTCTTGTTCGCGCAGGTTGTTACTGCTTACGCTTCGCAGACTTTCTAGGTTAAGGTGCTTGAACGGAATATCGTTGAACAACAGCTTTCCTTCAAAATCGTCATACAATCCGGCCAGCAAATGCAACAACGAAGATTTTCCGGTACCCATCGATCCTGTAATACCTACTTTTTCTCCGGCATTGATTGTAAAATTGAGCGCATTTAAAATGCGTTTTTCGTTGTGTTGTGGCGAAACCAGTGTTACGTTATCGGCTTGAACTTTAATAGCAGGATGATCATTTTCAATGGTTTCCATTCCGTTTTGCGATTCCAGTTCAAGATCGGTAATGCTTCCAACTTTTTCCAACCCGGTAAGTACATCGTAAATGGTTTCCATACTTAAAATCAATTTCTCAATAGAGTTGATAATGAGTAAGATAATGATCTCTGCTGCGACAAACTGACCAATGTTCATTTCCTCTTGGAAAACCAAAATCCCACCTAAAATGAGTAAGCTTCCGCTGATTAACACTTTAAAGCCTACCATCACTACAAACTGTTTCACCAATTCAGCAAAGTGACTTTTACGGGCATCTAAATAATCAGAGCTTAATTCATCTGTGCGGCTTAATGGTAGTTTCGAATTTCCGGCCATTTTGAAGGTAGAAAGGTTGCGGGCAATTTCTTCTAACCAGCTCACCAGTTTGTATTTGTACTTACTTTCTTCCAAACTGGTTCTTAAACTTTCTTTTCCGGTGAAAACAAAAAAGAGGACAAGAATTGTGATGATTACAAAGCCCAAAGCGATAAAGAAAGGATGGTAAAATGCCAATAGCAACAGCCCAAATAAGATTTGCATGAAGGCAATAGAAAAGTCGAACAAGATTTTAGAAATTCCCTTCTGGATGGTCATAATGTCAAAAAAGCGATTGACCAATTCGGGCGGATATTTGTCTTTCAACGCTTTTAAACTCAACCTTGGTAAACGAAAAGCAAACTCAATAGACGCGTTAGAAAAAATCTTTTGCTGTATGGTTTCCGTTGCAGACAATTGGTAGATCTGAAACACACCGGCAAGCGCAATGCCTACCAGCACCAAAACCACCAACACAATCCACGATGTAGATGTGGTGCCGCTTTGGATAAGGTTAATGATAGCCTGAATGCCCAGCGGAATACTCAGGTTGAGCAATCCGTTGAAAAAAGCATAAAAGTAGACGTTGCCTACCAAAACTTTTTCGTTTTTGAGGAGCCTGATGAGCCGTTGAAGAGGAGATACTTTGTCGTTCATTTTTGTATTAAGCTAAATGCCATATCAGTAAAAAAATCGGTGTCGTCACAACTGTTTTTGTCGCAGTTGGTAAGCGATGGCAAGTGAATGCTAAAAAACTTTTGCAGGTGAGAACCTTCTATAATAGTGCTCACCAGTGTTTTGGCGTGCGGATATTGTGGGTTGATGGTCAGAACAATGCTGCTAATGCGTTCGCACAAACGTTTGTACGATTTGAAATAACCTTGCTTGTTTTCGTTGTCAACATCTTTAGTAAGGTAAGCCTTGCTCGATTCGGAGAAGACAATCTTATAAAGCAACACTTCATTGACGTGCGAAAAAGAACTGTCTTCTACTACCTCCTCGGTCACCACTTTTAGAGCGGCTTTCAATTGGTCGCTGGCATCCGGAAGATTAGCAATAGCGAAAGACATGCGGTATTCTATCCAGCCCCAATACCAGTTAATAAGGTAAACCAACAGCTTGTGCTTATTTTCAAAATAGCGGTAAACCGTACTCTCCGAAGAGCCGATTTGCTGTCCCAGTTTTTTGAACGTAAAATTTTCAAACCCCAATTCGTAAATCATGTCTATGGCATTTTTTACAATGCGTTTGCCCAATTCTGATGAATCAGGGTCTTTCAAAAACAACTGTTCCGGCACTTGAATGCGCACATTTCCCGGTATTTCTTGGATCATCTTAACTCATGTGTGTGAATGTTGCTCACAAAGTTAATAGTAATACTACTAACTCTGCAAGCAAGTGTTTTGTTTCAAGAAAATACCCGAAATGGCAAAAAGAAGGTTTTTTGCTTCCTGTTAAGGGAGTGAATAAAGGATTAAAGTGTTGAAAAACAGTGTTGTAATGTGTGTTGAAGAAAGGGTGTTAAGGTGTTGTTAATGGGGCGAGGAGTAAAAAGGGAGGCATAAAAAAAGCAGCTACAAGGGTTGTAACTGCTTGGTGGGCCCAGCTGGGCTCGAACCAGCGACCACCTGATTATGAGTCAGGTGCTCTAACCAACTGAGCTATAGGCCCAATCAATTGTATAATCACATAAAGTGACTAAAAATTGAGGGTTGCAATAATACAAATTTAGTTTTGCTCATCGGCTATTGCAAAAAGATTTATGCATTCTTTACGTGACCGTAACTCTTTTTTTAAAGTACACACCTAAATTTGGAAGACTAAACCAATGAAGTATTCGGCATGATTAACACCATTATTTTTGACTTTGGCGGAGTAATTCTTAACATCAATTACCACAAAACCATTGAAGCATTTCAGCAATTAGGCGTAGAAAACTTTGATCAATTGTATTCGCAACACCAACAAAACCATTTGTTTGACTTGCTAGAAACGGGCAAAATTGAACCCGAAGCATTTGTGGCAGCATTGAAAGAATCACTTCCTGAAAGTGTTACCGAACAGCAAATTATAGATGCGTGGAATGCACTTTTACTGAACTACCCCAAACACCGTTTAGCATTTTTAAAAGAAATAGGTGAAGCATACCCGATTTACATGTTGAGTAATACCAATGCTATTCACGAGCAATATTTTATTCAAACATTGGCCGAAGAACATCCGGAAGTAAATTTAAAAGCACTGTTTAAAGAGGTGTATTATTCGCACGAAGTAGGAATGCGTAAACCTAACGTAGAAATTTTTGAATGGGTGCTAGAACAAAATCAACTCAATCCTGCTACAACGTTATTTATAGACGATACGGAACAGCACATAAAAGGAGCGCAAAAGGCAGGCTTGCATACCTACCATTTGCTTCCCGGTGAAGATATTGCTGAGGTTTTACCCCGCGTCTTGGCAGAGCTCAACCAATAATCCGTTTGCTGTTTTAGGGTGGATGAAAACCACCAGTTTGTTGTCTGCACCTTTTTTAGGCGTTTCTGAAATAAACTGAAACCCTTCGTTTTTAAGGCGNTCAATTTCAGNATANATGTCTTCCACATCAAACGCAATGTGATGAATGCCCTCGCGGTTTTTGTCTAGGTATTTGGCAATGGCNCTTTGCTCTGCAGTAGCCTCTAGTAATTCAATTTTGNTTTCGCCCAATTGAAAAAAAGAAGTAGATACAGCTTCGCTTTCTACCGTTTCTACTTTGTAATGTTCTTTACCAAACAGTTTTTTAAAAACTTCATTTGATTTTTCAAGGTCTTTTACGGCAATGCCAATGTGTTCTATTTTACGCATAATAAATTGGTTTCAGTCATTTTGAATGAGTTACAAGTATAGTATAGCCAGAGTTATTGAGCAGAATAATAATCGTAAAACCTGCTGAGGTTAACCTCTGGCCAAATTTCTTCATTGTANAGCAAGTGATTGGCAAACTGCAATGAAAGCAACGGAGCCATCATTACAGCTTTAGACCCCATTCCGTTAAACAAAAACAACTGTTCCTTTTCAGGNTGTTGTCCTATGAGTGGTTTTCGTTCTTTTACTGCTGGACGAACCCCTGCTTTGTGATCAACAATTTCATAGGGAACTTTTAGTAATGCATTTAGTTTATCGGTAAGGGTTTTCTTTCCTTTTTCAGAAGGGCCGGTAAAAATNTCGTGATGCTCATAAGTTGCTCCTACACGATANAGNTCNTTATCTATTGGCACAATAAAAAAGCCTTTGTTTACAATCTCGTCTACATCTAATTGTGTACACTTAATAGTAAGCACNTCTCCTTTAACAGGGGTAAAAGGAACCCAGTTGAAAAAAGAAAAATTGCGAGCCTCTAATCCGTTGGCAAAAATAATTTTTGGAGCCTGTACTATTTGATCTCCGCATTGAATGGTAACCAAATTCTGCTCAAATGAAACTTCTTCTTCTTTCAAATGGTGTTCAACACAGTTAACATTCTCTTGGTCTTTGAACCAGTTGTGCATACCTTCTATAAAAGGAATCGTATCTAAGTANCCNGCATGCAATACATTTCCTGNTCCGTTTTCGGCATTAATGCTATCCGGTTCTTGAGCAGAAACAGTTCCAAAAAAAGAAGANAANCGTTCGTCTCCGTTTTTACTTTCCCAATTGTTAACCTCGTCTATTGAAGAGAAAACCTTTTTGTAGGCTTTTGGATAAAAGAAACGNGCTTGTGTTTTTAGCTCTAATTCAGGATAGAGTAGTTCTAGTTCCGGAATAAAGANATCTGCTTTCCACGATTTGCCCAAGCGTTTAAAAACCGTAGGATTCCATAGTCCAGCGGCTACNTTAGANGCAGAAAGAGGATTTGGGGAATCAATTAAATGAATGTGCTTGTTAGCTTTTGCTAAATGGTAGGAGAAAAGGCTACCGGCAATTCCTTGACCAACAATAATGAAATCAGCAAATTTTACCATAAGAATTTATTAACACTTTCGTTCAAATTGTTAATTTAGCCCGGTTTATCATAAATTTTATTTAACCCAGACAACTTTAGAACAACCATTAACGTCTTCGGAATTGTACAAAATTATATCATTGGCTATGAGAAAATACCTATACGCACTTTTTGTCCCGTTATTTTTAATAGCGGCATCTTTAACTAACACCGCTAAAGCATCACACGTTGCGGGTGGTGATATTTCCTACATTTCGTTAGGGAACGATTCATTTGTAGTAATCGCAAACTTCTTTAGAGATTGTAGTGGTATTAGTGCCCCTACCTCAGTTACGATGAACTTTTCAAGTACTTGTGGGAATAGTTTTACACAGGTCTTAACACTTCAAAACCCGGGAGGTACGGAAGTTAGTCAGTTGTGTCCTTCACAGTTGACCAACTCTGAATGTAGTGGAGGTACATTACCAGGGATGCAACAGTANATCTATATGGATACGGTTGTTATTTCTCCACCATGTGATACATGGACATTATACTATAGAATTAGTGCAAGAAACCCGTCAGTAAATGTTCCGGGTTCTACAGGGTTGTATTTTCACGTAGAAGCAACACTTAATAGTCAAACAGATCCTACAAACAGTTCTCCAGTATTTACAGCGCAGCCAATTCCTTATGTATGTGCCGGTCAGAANATCGATTACAGTTATGGTGTAACTGAACCAGACGGAGACAGNCTTTACTTCTTTATNTCTAGTGGTTATTCTAATACAGGGGTGCCTCTACCATACAGNGCACCATATACAACTACAGCTCCAATTGTTGGTATCACTATAGANCCTCAAACAGGTCAGTTGAACTTTACAGCTCCAACAACCAACGGTAGTTATGTAGTAGTTGTTTGTGTTGAAGAGTACGACCCTTCTACAGGAGATTTAGTTGGAAGTACTTGTAGAGATATCCAATTTATTGTTCANGCATGTTCAAATGATCAACCTTCTCTTGTGGCGGGTGGTTACCAAAACTTTAGTGGCGGTGGAACACTATTAGATTCTAATTCAATTGAAGTGTGTGTAGGAAATACAATCAGCTTTGATATAGAATTTGATGATCCTGACACATTAGATACGGTTTCATTAAGCAGCAACATTGCATCTGTATTGCCTGGAGCAATCGTAACATATGTCCCGGGTAACCCGGCATCAATGAGTGTAACATGGACTGCAGTTCAGGTTCCTGGTAACTTTTTGATTTTTAACGTTGCTGCTCAAGATGATGCTTGTCCTGTTGCAGGGATTGCTTCACAAAACTTTGATATTACAGTTATACCGGCAACATATGCCGGAGAAGATCAAACCATCTGTTTAGGTTCTCAGTCGGCACAGATACACGCCATTGGAGGAGATACCTTTACATGGAGTGTTATCTCCGGAGATCCTATAAGTCCGAGTAATTTCTCTTGTAACCCTTGTGCTAATCCGGTGGCATCACCTTCAGTGACCACTACATACCAAGTAACATCAAACTTGTCTGGTGGGTGTGATTANATTGATACAATTACAATTTATGTTGCCCCAGACTTTAACCTAACATCTACTCCTGATACATTAATTTGTTCAATAGCAGATATTCCTTTGTTTGCTAACCCTGATCAACCTTATTCTTACACTTGGCAATGGACGCCATCGAGCTCGTTAACAAATGATACAATTCAGAATCCGGTAGCTAATCCTGATGAGAATACACAGTATGTTGTAACTGTAACTTCAGCATTAGGATGTACTAAAATGGATACGGTAAATGTTTCGCTTTCACCACCCTTCCCTCCAAACATTACTATGGGGCCGGTTGACATTAATGATACAGTAATTTGTTTCGGAGATTCAGTAGAGTTATACACCAATTTAGGAGACTTAATTCCCGCATCTTGTGGCTTGGCGAATAGTCAATGTATAGGCGTAACAGAAACCGCTACAATTGGTACTGGTACCGCTACAAATACAGGGACTTCTTATCCTGCACCTTATGGTAACTGGTATTGGGGAGCAAAACACCAAATGTTATTTACTGCAGCAGAATTAAATGCACAAGGTATAACGGGTGGTCAGATAAGCTCTTTAGCATTTGATGTTGCTACAGTAGGGTCAACACAAAACTTCCAGAACTTTGAAATTAAAATGGGGTGTACCAGTTTGAACTCATTGACTTCATGGCAGTCAGGTTTGTATACAGTTCTTCCTGGATATACTCATACAGTTACAGCAGGGTGGAACTTGCACCAATTTGCTACACCTTACGAATGGGATGGGGTTTCAAACATTATTGTTGAAGTATGTTTTAACAACTCTAGTTATTTAAGTAATGGTAATAGTCAAACACGNTATACGCCAACAACATTTAACAGTGTATTGTATTACAGATCAGATATTTCAACGGTATGTTCTTCTCCAGGATCTCCAACGTCTTCGTTAAATAGACCAAATGTTCAGTTTAACTACTGTACAGGGGCAGATCCTGCTGCATTTACATATGCTTGGTCTCCAACAAACGGAGGTGGAGATATAGATACTACTGTTTTNCCAATTAATGTTGGTTACAACACTTACACTGTTTATGTAGCAGATACATTTGGTGGTTGTATAGATACTATATCAACAGACATTAGAGTNGTAACAGAATTTAATGCTGGGTTTGAATTTGANGATCCATTGTGTTTAAATGGTGGAACAGACACNGCAGAAGTAATTATCGCAGGAGGAACGTTCTCAGGAACTGGAATTATTGATCCTGCTCTTGGAATCTTTGATCCTGCTGTGGCAGGTGTGGGAACACATCCGATTACTTATACAATTACAGGAAACTGTGCGAATGATTCTACAATAGGAGTAGAGGTAATTCCTTTGCCAGATGCAACGATTACTTCTCCTGATGAATTCTGTGTTGTTGGTGGTCCTTACCANCTTACTGCTGCAACAGCGGGTGGTANATGGTCTGGTCCAGGGATTACAGATCCGGTTCAAGGAATTTATGATAATTCATCTCTAGGCTTAGGTACATTTAATATTGTATATACATTGACTCAGCCTTGTTTCAATTCAGATACAATTCAGATTAAGAATATTCTACCTTATGTGCCTGAGATTATTCCAATTTCAGGAACGATATGTGCGAATGACACGGCAGATACATTATCTTTTATTGTTAACACAGGAAACAATTATGGTAATGGCCCATATCAAGTAGAATGGAGCGGTCCTGGAATTTCTGATTCACTAAANGGAGTATTTAATGCTTCTTTGGTTGGTGCNGGAACCTATACAATTACTATTACGGTATCTGANCCNAATGGTACTTGTTCGGGAACAGACACTTATGATGTTACAGTATTGCCTTTACCAGATGCTACATTTAGCTCTGAAGTTTACTGTGATAACATAGATGCAAATAAATATGTGGTAGCTGCNACTCCNGGTATTGGAACATGGTCAGTTAACCCAATTTCTCCTACAACAGGATCATTTAATCCGAACTCATTTACACCATCTCAGGNTGGTGCAGGAACATGGGAGTTGACTTATGAGTTAACTGGGTCTAATGGTTGTTTCAATAGCTTTATGGATACATTCAGAATAGCAGAAACACCTGAATCTCCAATCTTAGAAGANTTGAGTTTCTGTGCAGGTGATGAATTGATTTTATCAGTTATTGCAAACAATACTGACAGTGTAATCTGGTATGANGCNGCNTCAACTATTCGCCCAACAGATTCTGTGGGTGTAGGTGTGCCNTTTNATTATGGCTATGCCGAAGANCCTGCAATTGCAGGTCAGGTTACGCTTTGGGTTACTGAGTCGAATTATGGCTGTGAGAGNGATCCTGTAAGATGGGATTTACCTGTACGTCCTTCACCAGATGCAGATTTCACAATGGCTTACGTTGATACTAANGGAGTATATANCTCAAATGTGNCAACNGGTTATGTTGTTGTTGGGTATGCACCAATGGGAGTTGAGTTTAGTGTGGTAGATCCTCAAACAAATGAAGGCTATATATGGGATTTCGCAGCAAATTGTAACTCTGGAACAGCAGCTAATTCTGGTTGCCCGTGTCCTCCAACAATTGGTTTTGAGACATTGCAAGACGGATCATTTGATCCGGAAACGATTTATCCGGTTCAGGCTTATACTTATGGTTGTTCAGACCAGTACTTAGTTTATCTTATCGTAGAAAATGAATATGGGTGTAGAGACACTGCTTCAACTTATGTAGATGTTGTGGGGACTACTATAATTCCAAACATATTTACTCCTAACGGTGATGGACGAAATGATTATTTCCAAGTTGTAAAAACAGGGTTGGTTGATTATAAATTAACAATCTACAACCGTTGGGGAAGAGAAGTATATACACAAAACTACTCATGTTCAGGAGGAGAAGAAGGCTGTGGCTGGGACGGAAAAATAAACGGAAGTGAAGCAGCTGATGGAGTTTACTTCTGGGTATTAGAAGGAAAAACACTTAGCGGAGACGGGATAACTGAAAAAGGAAACGTTACTCTGTTAAGAGGAAATTAAAATAGAAAAGAACTATAAACCAGAATAGCCGGACATTTATGTCCGGCTTTTTTTATGTATTTTCTCAATATATTTGACGTACATACGCAACCTTTCTTAAACTTGATCGTCAGTCTTATAACAAAACATTACCTCACATGAAAAATGTATTTATCGTAGGGATTTTCCTATTGGCATTTATAAAGTTAACTACCGCTCAAGAGCAGGTAGATTTAAGTCAGCCAGATGTATGGTTGAATTATTTGGAAAATGATCAGTTAAAAATTAATTATAAAGTGGCTGCATGTCATGACTATACTAATGGGATACATCGTAAAGTTGTCTTATTGGAAATGAAAAATAAAACAAACCAAGAGCTTAATGTAAGTTGGTTTATGAAAATGTATTTTAACGATATATGTAAAACATGTGGTGCTGAAGAGGAATATACTTATAGCATAGTATTGGCTCCAAATGAAACTATAACATCAACCTGTGGTAAAAGAAATATTTATCATGGTTTGGTTGTTAACCTAAAGCATTTAGACTTACCTAACCCCACACAAATTACCAATTTTGAACTTTCTCAAATTATTATTGAGGAATAAAAAATACAAGCATGAGAAAATCCCTATTTTTAATAATTGTACTTGTATTTACTCAATTATTGAGTAAATCACAATGTGTTGTAGAACTAGTCCCTCAGGCAGATACTTTGGCTTGTGGAGATTCTGTAAATATTACGGCTTATGGGTCAGGGGGATCGGTTTTATTAGGAGATGATTTTAATTCAGGACAATTAGACTCTAGTTGGCAATCTACTCCCGGCCTTTATTTTAGTAATCCTTGTGGGCCAGGTCCGAATGGAGCTGTTGATCCCTATTTATGGATGGGTAATGGAGTACCCAATCCAAGGAGTGTAACAACAAATGATTATGACTTGTCTTGTGGAGGAACTGTATGTTTTGATATGAGAATGGAACAACAGGGTGGGGCAGCTCCTTGTGAAGGACCAGATCTTTGGGATGAAGGTATCTACTTGCAATTTTCTACTAATTCAGGAACGAATTGGACTACTATCTTTTATTTTAATCCTGACACTGTTTGTTGTGGCTGTGGTGCGGCAGGTTGTGGAGGATACGCTCCAAGCCCTTTCATTAATTGGGATAATTATTGCTTCTCAATTCCTCCAGCAGCAATGACTCCTAATACACAAATAAGATGGTATCAGGATACTACTTCAAATGTGGCTTTTGATCATTGGGGTTTAGATAATGTTGTAATTACTACCAATTGTGGTGGAACTTATAATCAAAATTTGGGAACCAATAATCCAGCAATGGGAGGAGGAGGATCTGGAGTTGCTGGCATAACAGTGGTTCAATCTGATTCAGGAGATACAAATACATTTGTTGGCCCTCAATATCAGACTTCTATTTACACAATGCAGTATTCAAATAACACAGACACTTGCTACGACACAATTACCATTTACACTTCAGAAGTCCCCATAGAGATTAGTACTAACGATACTATTTTATGCAATAATCAGTCTGCTGAATTAGTTGTAAGTGGAGGATCTGAATGGTACTGGTCTTCATTATTAGGGGGAGATACAATAAATGTAGGAACAAATTTCACATGTGATACTTGTACAAACAATACTGTTTATGCATCGCCAGATAGTACTACTTCTTATGTGGTAGGAAGTAACCTTACTGGGCTATGTCATGAATATGATACGATTACAATATCGGTTCCAGAGATAGATGCCGGAAATGATACAATTATGTGTGAAGGAGATACGATTCAAATGCAACCAATTATAGGAGATACCTGTAGTGGTTCATCACCCATATATAGCTGGTCTCCTACTACAGGTGTGGATGATCCTACAGCTTTAAATCCTAACATAACAACCACTCAAACAAGAACGTATTATTTTTCATTTGATAATGGCTGTGGATGTGTTTTAACTGATAGTGTTACGATAATTGTGAACAATATGAGTGAACCGCTAGAAAATAATACTCTTCCGAGTTGTGGTGCAGCAGATGGACAAATCGTAGTACAAAATGTTGGAGGTAATGGTCCTTTTGAATATAGTATTGATGGAGGAGCTTCATTTTATATTGATTCAGTGTTTAATCAGATCGATGTTGGAGTATATGATTTGATGGTTAAAGATAGTTTGGGCTGTTTATCCCCAGTAAATATTGATACTGTAGTAAATCTTAATGGACCTGTTATTGATACTATTATTGAGACGGATTTAAGCTGTTATCAAGCTCAGGATGGAGAAATTGAAGTTATTGCAACAGGAGGTACTCTACCGTTAACTTATGCAATAGATAGTGTCACCTTTTTTCCGACCAATCATTTTACAGGGTTATTGGATGGGCAATACACCGTAGTTGTTAAAGATGCATATAACTGTATTTCTTTACCGGAAATTGTGGTTTTAGAACCTAATGCTGAAATTGTATTGGACTCAAGCCAGTTAACAAATTTAACATGTTATCAAGGTCTTGATGGTGAAATAGAGTTGTTTGGACACGGAGGAACAGCGCCATTGAGTTACTCAATAGATAGTGGTGCTACGTATCAATACAGTCCGGTTTTTGATAGCTTGTTAGCAGGAGACTACTACATTGTTTTACAAGATTCCAAAGGCTGTACTATTCCTGCTACATATGTTTCGCTGTCTGAGCCAGCCGGAGCNATTATCAACCTAAACATAATGAATGATACTTGTTATCAGGCATGTGGAGGACAAGCATCGGCTCAGGTGAGTGGCGCAACAGCACCTTATAACTACANNTGGAATGGTTATGGAGGAAACTCTACAACATCAAGCAACCTATGTGCGGGCAACAATTATCTTTTCACAGTAATCGATGCCAATGGTTGTGAATTTGATACGAATTTTGTTGTTACCCAGCCTGATGAATTAGTAATTGACTCACTTATTGCTGAGGACAATACTTGTAATGGCAGTGATGATGGAGAAGTTACTATCTATGTTTCGGGAGGAACNGCACCATACTATTACAGTATAAATGGCGGAAGTTCTTTTCAACAATCAAGAATATTTAGTGGGTTGGATATTGGAACATACGATATTGTNGTAGTAGATGAGAACGGNTGTAGCACTACATCACAAATCTTAATCGAAGAGCCTTCTCTAGTAGAAGTTGCTGCAACATCTAACTACGAGAAGATTTGTGTTAGTAACTGTATCAATATTTCAGCCCCTGCAACTGGAGGGAANGGAGGNCCTTATTATTATCATTGGAACAATGGCTTGGATAGTAATTTGGTGCAAAGTGTATGTCCGACTCAGAATACAACCTATGCTGTGTATGCAGAAGATGTTAATGGATGTGTATCTAATGTAGAGTTGATTGAGCTTGAGCTT
Source organism: Crocinitomicaceae bacterium (assembly GCA_002705995.1). Taxonomy (GTDB): domain Bacteria; phylum Bacteroidota; class Bacteroidia; order Flavobacteriales_G; family Salibacteraceae. The sequence goes on from PAJI01000029.1 coordinate 183,194, forward strand.
TATGATTCTTTAAACGTAGATGCAGGTCTTGATCAGGATATTTGNCCTGGAGAAAGTGTAGACCTATCTGNTGTGGCAAGTGGAGGAGACGGAAATGGTTTCCGTTATGCTTGGGCTCCGGGAGCAAGTTTGTCAAATACATTTACTCCACAAACTGTAGCTACGCCAACAACTACAACAGATTATGTTATTACGTTGAATGATAATTGTGGNTCTCCTTCAGTTACTGATACAGTAACAGTAACAGTTAACCCGTTGCCAAATGTAAGTTTCATAGCATCTGATACAGCTGGTTGTGAGCCATTTGATGTAGAGTTGACAAATACGACTAGTCCTACGCAGTTTGCATCTTGGACAATAGGATCAATTACAACATCAGGTTATACAGTTGATGTAACTGATTTGAAACATGGTGTGTATGATGTTCGNTTGAAAGTAACNACACCAGCAGGTTGTGTAGATGAGNTGATTAAGCGCAATTACTTAACAGTGCATCCTAAACCAAAAGCGAACTTTTTACCGTCTCCACAACCTACAACTATTTTTGAGACTCGTTTGACGTTTACAGATCAATCGAGAGGTAATGTTGTAAGTTGGGATTGGGATTTTGCNGGNTTAGGAACATCACAAGACGAAAATCCAACGTTTCAATTTCCTGCTGATACGGGAACTTATGCGGTAGATTTACTAGTAACAACTGATAAATCTTGTGAGGCTGATACAACTATCAGTATCCGAATTGGAGCTGAATTTAACATGTACTTTCCCAATTCATTTACTCCTAACGGTGATGGATTAAATGATGTGTTTGGCCCTGTAGGCATAGGAATTGAGCCAGATGCTTATTCTATGTTAATCTTTGACAGATGGGGTAAGTTAGTGTATGAAACGGAAACACTAAGTACTCCATGGGATGGAACATACAATGGAAGTACGAATATAGCGCCTGAAGGCAGTTATGTTGTGAGAATAGTAGCCAATGACTACACAGATGAATCAGACCGAAATGAATATATCTTCTATGTCAACNTATTGAGATAGAATTTGGAATAGACAGAAATAAAAAAGGCTTCATAACATTATGAAGCCTTTTTTATTGATNGAGTTTTATTATGAAATATGTTTTCGAATAGTGTTGTATANATCTTGCTCTTTGTAGGGCTTGGTAATGAAATCAGAAAATCCACTGTCTACAACATTTTGTCTTGTTTCTACAAAGGCATCTGCAGTAAGCGCAATAACAGGAATTTTTGATTGTAACCCATCTAGCTCACGAATTTTCTTGGCTGCGGTTATCCCATCCATTATTGGCATTTGTAAATCCAAAAGGATAACATCATAGTAGGTATTGCTTAATTCATCNAGCGCTTCTTTTCCGTTAGAAACAACCTTGTAATCTACTTTCCAACGTTTTAATATTTGTTTTATTAAAAGTTGGTTAACAGCATTGTCTTCNGCAATAAGAATTTTACGACCTTCAAGTGAGGCATAGTCAGTAACACTTGCTAATTCTTCATCTTGAGTTGTAACGGCTCCAATGGCTATGTTAAAAGGAATCTCACATGTGAAAACAGAACCCTTATTAACAGTACTTTTAACGGTTAATGATCCTTTTTGCATAGAAACCAGTCTTTCGCTAATGGCTAACCCAAGCCCTGTTCCCCCATAGTTGCGAGTAACACTGGTATAGGCTTGAGAGAAACTTTCAAAAATGGACTTTATNTTCGATTCTGGAATACCAATGCCTGTATCAGTAACATCAAACCTTATAAGNGCATGATTGTCTTCGCTTTTAATGTTTGTTACAGTAACCTCTACTTTTCCTTTTTTGGTAAACTTTATNGCATTGCCAATAAGGTTAACAAGGATTTGATTGAGCCTAAAAGGGTCTCCGGAAAGGTATTTTGGAACATTATCATTTACCTTAATNTTNAAGTCGAGGTCTTTTTCTTTTGCTTTGAAAAACATTGTACGTTCAATAAGACCTAATTTCTCNCGGATCTCAAAGCTGATGTTTTCAAAAGTGAGTTTTCCGGCTTCAATTTTAGAAAAGTCAAGAATGTCATTAATGATAACCAATAAGTTATCTGCCGAGTATTTAATAGCCCTTAAGTTTTCGAGCTCTTTNCCTTTATAACTTCCTTTTAGTAAAATTTCGGTTAACCCAATGATAGCATTCATTGGTGTGCGAATTTCATGACTCATATTGGACAGAAATTCACTTTTAGCTATAGCAGCATTTTCAGCTTGTTTTTTGGCTTCTAACAGCTCGTTTTCAGCCTTTCTACGCTGTGTTATATCTATAGCAGTACCTAAGACTTGTTTAACTTTTCCTTCGTCATTTCGCTTAAAAGGGGTATCTCTTGCAAAGAGCCATACCAGAGAGCTGTCTTTATGTTTCAAACAGAATTCAAGCTCTAGCGTATCACCGTCTTTCAGTTCATGACGGATTTTCATATAATGATCCCGAATTCTTTCGTATTGTCCTTCAGGTAAAATACGGTCAAATATTTCCAGCCCCATTTTATCAGCATCCTGCTTGGTATACCCTAGAATACTAAGAATCTGTTCATTGCGGAAAATGTTTGTCCCTAACTCTATATCGTTGACATAGATAATGTTAGGGCTGGAAAGTGTTATTTTTTGAAGAAAGTCTTGAGTTTCAGCAAGCTCTTTTTGCGTTGCTCTCTGAGACTTGGTTAACTCATTGAAATGAACAATAGAGTGTAAAACTTTAGATAAAAGTTCAACGTCAATATCAGACTTAGAGAAATAATCAAAAGCTCCGGCTTTCATCATTTCAACAGCTAATTTTTCATCTCCTTGTGAGGTGAGTACTGTAACAGGTATGAGTGGTTTAACTTTTTTGATTTTTTTCAGTAGTTGAAGTCCATCAGTACCGGGCAACTGATAATCGACAAAAACGCAATCGAAGTCTTCTTTTTTTATGGCATCAATAGCTTGGTCTGCATATTTGAAGACTTTTAACGGAGAATGGTAATCGATACCAGTTTTTTTGAGCACTCTNTTGAATGCCATGGTATCAATGTCATCATCATCTACGAGTAATATGTTTAATGGATTTTTTTCCAATGGCTTAAGTTAATCGGGNTATTGACATAGCGACCAATAATTTTTCAGCGTAGATACAGCCTCAACAAATTGTTCCATAGATAGCGGTTTTAAGATATACCCTGCAACATTGAGATTATAGGCTTCTACTTTATCATTGTCTTCATTAGAAGTTGTCATAACAAAAACAGAAATACCGTGTAAAACAGGGTCTTTTCTGATTTCTTTCAGGAACTCAATTCCTCCCATTTTTGGCATGTTCAAATCGAGTAGAATGATCTTTGGCTTAGGCTGATCCAGTTCCTCATCTCGAAGTACATCCAATGCTTCAATACCATTTCTGGCAATGAGGAGAGGATTTAAAATGTTATTCTTTTTGAATGCTCGTTTTACATTCATTACATCAACCTCATCGTCTTCTACTAGTAATATAGTGACAAGATTCTCAGTCATAATTTTTGGTTCAAAAGTTAGTTTTAAGGGCTAATAATTGGGTTCAATAGGCCAAGTAAAAATAATAGAAACTCCATTATTTAGAGGTTCTGANAACCATATTTTACCATTTTGAGCTTCTACAATCTTACGAGAGATTGCAAGACCTACATCCATTTCCATCCATTGATTTTTATCAGATGTAAAAAGGTTGAAGCTATTATCGTTCAGGGACAAGAATTTGGCNGGTAAGTTAGTGGTTAATTGAAATTCGAAAAAATCAATTCGCTCTTCGCAAGATATGACAATATGCGCTTTACCAGTTGATTTATCGACAATACTTTTAATGAGGTTAAAGAGCAAATTGTAAAATGCATTTTTATAAGTATTCAATACGGGAAGGGTTCCCTCTATCTCGATAAGTTTTTCTTGTTTAAAATTGGTGATGATTTGACTGGTTAATAATTGAATATTAACACGTTGTGTTTCTTCTGTGAAATGGTCTGCCTGAACATATAATTCAATTTTTTCAATGAATTCTACCATTCTAANCACACGGGCATTGATGAGAGAAAGGTTTTTATTNGTTTCTACAGATAAAGTAGAGGTTTCGTCTTCAATGGTCCATTCGGTAAGGTTTNTTATTGCTTTTAAAGAGCTTTTCATTTGAGAAGAAACAACTNTGGCAAAGTAGTTCAGTTCCTGAGAAGTATTAGTGAGTTTTCTTGTAACCTCGTATTGATTGTTTTTTGCCACACGCATATCGGTTTCCAACTCTAGAAGTTGGGCAACAGCTAATTGCTTACTTTTTTTATTNGCGTTAACNTCTCGTTGAAGTTCCTCAATCTCATTTTTNAGTGTTTTAATCGTATCATGATAAAATCTTGGCTCTTTAATGAGAGATCGGTACATCAGTATACCTTGGGCAACAAACGCAATTGCAATAAAGATAAAGCCAAAGAGAAAGGCCATTTGGGTATAATAGGTGTCCTCATCTCGGGCACTTATTAGTCGACTTTCTAATTTACGNAGGAGTTCGGAATACCTTCTTCCTTCTGTAATAATATCGTCCATNGATTGNTTAACCCTTTTCGAAAAATTAAAAGANCTTCCCGTATTTCCATAATCAAGAAAATCCATTAATGAACGCAGTTCAATATAACTGTATCTGAGGCTATCTAATAACGAAGATTCTTCGTTTCCCAAACTAGCTTGTAAAGCATTTTGATTGTTTCTGAGCCTTATTTTTAGAGGTGTGTACCAATTTTCTGCAACACTGCCTCTTACTTGGTATTTCTGCATAAGTANCTCAAGNCTAAGCTGTGTTGTGGTTAAAAGCTGATCTTCAATGAGCGAAATACTTGTGTTATATTGTGTAGGCCTTTGTAAAAGGTTTTGGAAATAGATGTGTCCAGAGAAAGTAATAAGAAAGACAATAATCCAAGCCCAGAAAATAGCCTTTAGAGTACTTTTTTTAAGTGTGTTAAGAGAAGGGGACTGTTTCTCTGACATATTGCAAATATTGAAAAATTAACCCTTAATTTTTTCAGATTCATCAATGGGCCATAAGAACTGAAATGTTGAACCTTTTCCCATTTCTGATGACACTTTAATTTTTCCTCCTTTNTCTTCAACAATTTTTTTAGCAATGGCTAATCCAACTCCAGTTGANTCTACCTCATCTCTGGCTTGTAATGTTTGAAACATGACAAATATCTTATCAAAATACTCGTCTTCTATACCTGGTCCGTTNTCNCTTACTGAAAATTCAACGTTTTTCCCTTTCTTTTTCCAGCATACCTGAACCTTTATTTCTTCCTTGTCATTGTATTTAATGGCGTTTGAGATAAAATTAGACAATACTTGTTCTAAGGCCACTTTTTCTGTAATNAGCNTTAAAGGAGAAGAAGTCATCTCAAACTCAATATTGTTAGANACCTTAAGACTATCACACAAGCCACTAATAAAGGGTTTAACATCAAATTCTACAATGCTGTTTTTCTTTCTGCCAGCTCTTGAGTATTGAAGAATACCGTTAATGAGTAACTCCATTCTATGTACTCGTCCACGCAGTAAATCGAATTGTTCTTTTGTTTCACCTTCCAGTTTTCCCTCCAAATCTTCTTCAATCCACTCTGAAAGGTTATTGATAGCTCTTAGCGGAGCCTTAAGGTCATGAGAGACAACATAAGCAAATTGATCTAGNTCTTTATTAATGTTTTCGAGTTCGTTGGCATAAGCTCTCAATTTTCGTTCGGCTTCTTTTTCGCTAGTAATGTCTTGGAAAATGCCTTTAACAATNGTCACTTCCCCTCCTTCTTCATAGGCAATTGCTTTTACACGAACATCTTTAATATAGCCGTTTGCACTAATGATTTGGGCTTCTGTATCATATTCGCCACCACCTTCAATCAATTCTTTGAATTTATCATAGATGCCTTNCTTGGTATCGTCAGTGTAGAAGTTAATNGCCTCTTCAACAACTGGAGTATAAGAGAGGTCTTTTTCATGGATGTGNTAGGTTTCTTTTGTCCANGTTAGCTTTTGGGTTGTAACATCATATTCCCACCCACCAAGTTTTGCAATTTCNTGGGCATTTTCCAGATCTTCTCTTGATTTTAATAACTCGTTTTCAAACTGAAGGCGCTCTGTAATATCTCGGATGAAAGCAAGAATGTATCCTTTTCCTTGGCTTTCGTGGTATTTAACAGACACATCTACGGGAAAATAAGTTCCGTCTGAACGAATGTGATGCCCTTGGGCATTTAAAGCCTTTTTTTCTCTGGCCTCAACCATAAAATNGTCCCAGCTTGTAGGGTCATCTTCAAACAGCTTTTCAATTTTACTAATGTGAATTCCAATTANCTCATCCATAGGGATTTGAAGCCTTTTTGAAGATTCGTAATTGGCAAAAACCAAATAACCGTTTTCATCTACAACATGAAATTCTTCACTGGCTTCATGCAACCATTCTACAAGTTGCTTAATGCGAGCATTGGCTTTTATTTCTTCTGTTACATCGTAGTTTACTCCAATCATACGGTATCCTTTACCGCTAGAGTCTACAAACATTTTCCAAGTAGATTTAATGTGTTTTGTTTTTCCGGTAGGAGTAATGATGCGGTAAGTNGTTTCAAAATCTTTATTCTGGATAAGGCATAATCTGATTTCTTTCTCTATTTGCTCTCTTTCTTCAGGATGAATTAATGGCTTAAAAGAATCAAAATTATTGTGGAACTGTGTGGGAGCAACTTCAAATAAACGATACATAGAGTCGTCCCAAATCATTTCTTTTTTATCTAGTTTCCAGTCTAAGATACCAAGGTTTGCAGCATTTGTTGCTAACCACAACCTCTCTTGACTTTCGCGAATTTTTTGTTCAGCCATTCGCATTTGGGTAATGTCTCTGCTAACGGTTACTATTCCAATGAGCTTGTCGTCAACATCCCAAACCGGGTTTTTGGTTGTTTCAAGAATTACTTTCTTACCGTCTAGTTGTATGATTTCATCTTCATCTTTGAAGGGGGTTCCACTAGACAAAACATCTTTTTCTCTGGAAGAGTATGCNATTGCTTCTGAACGTGAGAAAAGTTCAAAATCTGTGAGTCCTTTTATTTCAGGAGCGTTTTTTCCTAAAAAGTTAGAAAATGTATCATTCCCCCATTCATAAACACCATTGGTATNTTTAAATGTAATAAGAGCCGGNATGCTATTAATTACGGCACTTAATTTTGCTTCGGAGGCTTTGAGTTTTTCACGTTGACTGATACGGTCAGTAATCTCATTTTCAACAGCAATAAAACCTATGTGTTNGTTGTTATCATCAAATATTGGGTCGAGGTAGATTTCCAACCAGTAACCATTTCCTGATTTTGAGTAGTTATAGATTTCTCCGTAGAATGTCTTTTTTTCTTTTAGATAAGCTCCGATTTTTTGTGAGGTTGTTTTTTCTGTTTTTTCNCCCTGTAATAAATCTCCGGGTCTTTTTCCAATGACTTCATCTAATGTGTATTCTGTTAAGCGGGTGAAAGCATTGTTTACCCATGTTATCTTTCCTTCGGCATCAGCGGTAACAATAATGTTCTTGGTTTTTTGAGCAATAAGTGCCAGTCGTTTATTTTCTTCTGAAGCCCTTACTTGTTCATNNACATCAGAAATGGTTCCGGCATAAAAATGTTTTCTTTTGCGGAGGGAAATGTGNAACCATTTTGAAGANTNATCACTNATTTTAAAAAGAACAGTTTGCTCAAATTGTGCTTCGGTTTCATTATCTAAAAAGTGNTTNAAGAGTTCTTGNTCTTTTGTGGAAGCAAAAAAATTGAAAATGGATTTTCCAATAGCGAATTCTTCATCAAAGCCTGTAATGTCTTCCCAGGCTTGGTTCACCATTGTAAATATACCTTCTTCATTTGCACGAAAAACAACTTCAGAAATAGATTCAATAACTTCAGAAAGACGATCTAATGAATCTTTGGCTTGTTTAGATTTCTCCTCGGCAAATCGCTGAAGCTCTTCATTGGCTTTAAGCAATTCATTAGAACTTTGATCCAAGATATGTTCCGAATGGCGTAAATCTTCTTCAAAAGAAGAGTAAGCACTATCAATGGCCTGAATAAATCGTTCTAATTCAGGAGTGAATTCAGCATTAGGGAGGTGTTTTTTAACTTGTCTTTTAAGTAGCCGATGACTGATGCTTTCAGTTAAGTTCATAAAACAGTTTTGGGGTTTACTTTTCTGAAAATAGTGTGATGGTCATTGTTTGGTTATGTAAAGAACANTCAGCATTTTTTTCAAAGGGAGCCAGTTCTCCATAGGAATAAAAGCCNGTTAGTACTGCATTTGGNACAAGGTCTGCAACAACTTCTATTTCTTCTTCAATAAGTTGCTTAAGAACTAATTTTCGCCCTACACAGCTAACCAACAATCCAAACTGTGTGTCTTCTTTTTTTTCTTTTAATGCAATTTCAGCNGCTTTTTCTGCNCCATTAATTAAACGGTCACGATTGGCTTTCATGAGTTTNATAAANGCTCCTTCTGGAATATCACCCGCAAAGGTGAGGCTCTTTTCATCTTCATTGATTCCCAATATTGTTCGCACAACCGGTGCTNTATCNCTTCGNATACGCATNCTNAGNGGGAAAAGNAGACCTGATGCNGGAAGATTGGCAGCCTGTTCTCCTAAAAACGATTTGTATAAATCAAGAGCCGGTTTATTATCTATTTCATACAATACGTTTTCATTGGATTTTGTGACTTTCCGGTCAATTCCGAAACTATCCCACCCTCCTCTAGAGCTATAACTNACTTCTAAAGCATCACCATACAAAGCAACAGCTGTAATAATATCTTTCTTAACTTCTCCTTTGTTGGTAACTACAACCGTTTCAGCGAACTGATCACGNTCTGCTGCCATACCACCNGTTACAGAACATTTTTTATCCAGTATTTCCTCAACTCCTTCAACAAAGTCAGTTCCATTAACATGAAGGCCTTCTGTGAAAACCANTACGTGATTCAAACCTTCTAGGTCAAATTGNTTTACCAATGCATTTCCTGCCTTTGTAGAGTTAAAGTCATGGGCTGCNAGNTGCTCTTCAAAATAAGCAACTTTAGTTTTTTCAAACCCAATGAAAGTAATACTGGTTTCATCTATAACGGCATTTGTAGTAATCTGCCCGGCAGTGCTACAACCTGTAATAATTGCTTCAGGAAAATCAGTACGTAAACGCTGAACAATGTCAGAAGAAAGGAGTTGTTCTCTATAGCCAAAGACTAAAATCAGGTTTGGNTGAAAAGGAANGGAAGTAAAGTCAATATTTTCTTGTTGAAGTGTAACTTGGTGTGTTTTCATAAAAANTAAATTTATGACAATAGCATCTAAAGTAAAGCTATTATTGAGTAATCAATCAACCAATTTACAACAGAAGTTATATTATTTTTAATCCTTCATAATATGATGCGTATCTTTTACAATCACTTACGATATTTGATCAATGACTGCGATTAAGAAAATTGGTGTTTTTACATCNGGAGGGGATGCACCGGGCATGAATGCATGTATCCGTTCAGTAGTGCGAACCGCTTGCCATCATGGAATAGAGGTTACTGGTGTTTTGAGTGGCTATCAAGGAATGATAGACCGAACGTTTACTGCTTTAAAACCTGAAAATGTGANTGGGATTGTTCATCAAGGAGGAACAATTTTATTCAGTTCAAGGTGTCCGGATTTTAAAACAAAAGAAGGTCGTTTAAAAGCATATGAAAACCTTAAAGCCGAAGGAATAGATGCATTAGTTGCTATTGGAGGGAACGGAACATTTACAGGTGCAAAAATCTTTGAAGAAGAATTCGGAATTCCGTCTATTGGTACTCCTGGAACCATTGATAACGATTTGTATGGTACGGATATGACCATTGGATTTGATACAGCATGCAATACCGTAATAGAAGCCATTGATCGCATTAGAGATACAGCGGCATCACATCACCGTTTGTTTTTTGTTGAGGTAATGGGAAGAGACTCGGGTTACATCGCATTGAACAGTTATGTTGCTTCTGATGCCGAAGCTGTTTTAATTCCTGAGCGTCATGACGATTATGAATCGATGATGCAGGTGCTGGGAGGCGGGAATGAGCTTAGAAAATCAGGATATATTGTTATTGTAGCAGAAGGAGAGGAGTCTGGTAATGCGTTTGATATTCAGAAAAAGGTAATGGAACGCTTTCCTCATTTCGACTCTCGCGTTACTGTTCTTGGTCATATTCAAAGAGGTGGAAGGCCAACCTGTGTAGACCGCATAAACTCTAGCCGAATGGGAATGGCAGCGGTAGAAGGGCTGTTGAGCGGTAAGCGCAATGTTATGGCAGGGATTATCAATAACGAAATTGTATATACCTCTTTTCATGATACGTTAACGAAACAAAAACCGTTTAGAGAAGACTTGCTTTCCATGACTCAAATGTTGCTAAAAAGCGTATGATAAATGGGTTTGATTCTATAGTAAACAAAGTAAAACAGGCTTTGGAAGATGGGGTGTTGCCCGATGAAATTGCACACCAAAAACTATCTCCAAACAGACCTTCAAGACTTGATGCGCTAAAGGCAAACCCCTCTCCGCGTTTAAGTGCGGTTTTAGTTTTGCTTTTTCCGGATGATGATGGGAAAGCGAACACTGTATTGATGGAGCGGAATACCTATAATGGTACGCACAGTGGACAGGTCAGTTTTCCCGGGGGTAAGTGTGAAGACTATGATGATAGTTTTGCTTCTACTGCCCTGCGTGAAGCCAATGAAGAGGTAGGAACAGATACTTCTGCCATTGATGTTATTGGTAAATTGAGCGATGTCTACATACCTCCTAGTGGCTTTTTAGTAAAACCTATTGTTGGAGTAACAACTGTTAGACCTTCTTTTGTTCCGGACCCCAGAGAGGTGCAAACAATAATTGAAACGCCACTTTCGCTGATCACAGATGACAATGCAATACGTTATAAAAAAATCAAATTTAGTTCTTCACCCGTGAAAGTAAAGGCGCCCTATTTTGATGTTCATGGGCACACCGTTTGGGGAGCTACAGCTATGATGCTGAGTGAGCTTCGAGAATTGATTTTAACCGAAATGAAAAGATGAAATACATATTGTTTTTTCTAGCAGTAGTGTCTTGTTCGTTAAGACTAACTGCCCAGTCACCATACCCATTAGTTAAAATTGATGAAGGAGATGAGTTTAGAGGGCCAGAAGAGCCATCTATCGCAATCTCCAGAAAAGACACATCAATTGTAGTTGCAGGAGCAAATATCAAAAAGGTATATGCTTCACAAAACGGGGGCAGAAGTTGGGAAAAACAACAACTCGAAAGTCAATATGGTGTTTGGGGAGACCCTTGTGTAGTAGCAGCTCCCAACGGCAGATTTTATTTCTTTCACCTTTCAGATCCTACCGGTAAAAATTGGGCAAGTGATGAAATTTTAGATCGAATTGTTTGTCAACAGTCAAACAAAAAAGGAACGAAGTGGAGTAAAGGCTCATATGCTGGTTTGAATGGAGCAAAAGACCAAGATAAAGAGTGGGCAGTAATTGATCCGAACACGGGAACTATTTATGTAACCTGGACACAGTTTGATAAATACGATTCTAAGAAACCTGAAGATAAGTCGAACATCTTGTTTTCTAAATCAACAAACAAAGGGCGCTCGTGGTCAACGCCTGTGCGCATTAATGAATTTTCAGGAGATTGTTTGGATGATGACAAAACTGTTGAAGGAGCAGTTCCTGCTGTAGGACCTAACGGAGAATTATATGTTGCATGGTCTTATGACGAGAAGATTTACTTTGATTACTCTTTAGACGGTGGGGAAACCTGGCAGGAAAAAGACATTGTTATTTCTGTTCAGCCCGGAGGATGGAATCAGAATATTCCCGGGATAAATCGTACAAATGGAATGCCGGTCACAATCTGCGATTTAAGTGAAGGGTTAAACAAAGGGACTGTTTATGTAAACTGGACAGATCAACGAAAAGGAACCAATAATACAGATGTATGGGTTGCAAAATCTACAGATGGGGGTAAATCTTGGAGTCAACCTATTCGGGTAAATGATGATGAAACGGAAACGCACCAATTTCTCACTTGGATGACCGTTGACCAAACAACCGGAAATTTATATGCTGTTTTCTATGACCGCAGAGCTTATGTAGATGCTCAAACAGATGTTTATCTGGCAACGTCAACTGATGGCGGAGAAACATGGGTCAATGAAAAAATATCAGCACAGCCCTTTAAGCCTGTATCCTCGGTGTTTTTCGGAGATTACAATAACATTGATGCATACCAAGGTATGGTTCGTCCGGTTTGGACAGAATATCGCGATGGGAAATTGAGTATCTGGACAGCGATTATTCAGAAATAACCCCTAATACGATTTCTTTTTCGCGGAGTAAATCAATAAACGAAAGTGCTTGTTGACCTAGGGCATCATTACGTTCAATATCATGTTCATCACAAATAATACACAGTGCCTGCCAAATGGTAATGGGTCTTGTTATCAGCAGATGAAACAATAATGCTGTAAAAGGAGAAAGTTCTAGGAAATGAACATTGTAATCTGTTAATCCTCTGTAAATCAATATAAAGTATTCGCCTAGCTGATCAAGGTATGTTGTAGCCTCACTTTTGTGTACAGGATAACTCAGTTGATGCAAAACATGGTGAGGATTAAAGGCCAACTGACTTTCTAATGAAATGGTTTTTGATGCAACTTTTGGAAGAACAACATCTGGCATTCCGTGAACTTCAATCTCTAGCCACTCGAAGTAAACCAACTCTTCCAAAAAAGGCATTTTTAAACGTGTGCTATAATCAACTGACTGAATATAATCGTAGAGTTCTCTGGGCATTTTCCACACTTCGTGCTCCTGTGGTTGGTGTTCACGCACAAAATGGGTTACAAGCGTATTCCATTGTTCTGTTGATAGCAATGTTTTGGTAATAGGGAAAGCTTGTTCCAATACACCGTCAAAAACATTGTAGACTAATCTTCTGTATTGGCGAAGACGTTTTGGAATGGTTCCTTTAATGGGGTGTTCTTCACCTGTTCGGCAATAGTTTCCCAGTTGCTCTTGAATGGCTTTTGTTTCTGAATTAAGCAACATTTGACCTCCAGTTTTTAGCAGTAATTTCTCTCAATTGACTAAGCTCTTTTTGAAGTTCAATCATTTTAGGAAGGTTAAAGTCGCGTTCCAATAAAACCGGAACGGGGTGAAGTTGACCTACAGTCCATTCAAACAATTCATAAACAGGATCAATAATTGGCTGACCATGTGTATCAATAATTAAATCATCGCTTACCTTTTCATGTCCTGCCATGTGGATATAAGCTACTTTTTCAAGAGGAAGTGCATTGATAAATGCTTTTGCATCATAACTGTGGTTAAATGCATTCACATAGACGTTGTTGACATCCAACAACAGTTGACATTTAGACTCCTCTACAATTGAGCGAATAAATTCAGCTTCACTCATTTCAGCAGCAACCGGAGTATAGTAAGACACATTTTCTAAAATAAGCGGTCTTTCCAGAATATCCTGTACAACCTTGATTCGTTCTACAATATGCTTTACAGCGTCTTCACGAAAAGGAATGGGTAACAAGTCATAAAGGTGTGCGTTGCCTGATTGAGAGTAACTCAAATGCTCTGAATATAAAGCAATGTCGAAGGAATTTAAAAATGCCTTTACACGTTGAATGAACTCAATGTTGAGAGGATCCGGACTTCCTATTGAAAGCGAAAGGCCATGTGCCGTAATGGGATATTTATCAGCTGCCTCATGAAGTTTTTTCTTCCAATATCCTCCCATTCCCATCCAGTTTTCAGGTGCAATTTCTAAAAAGTCGGGAGTTATTCCGCTGAGTTGAATGGTTTCGTCTGCTATGTTTCTTCTGAATCCTAAACCGATGCCATGCATAATGATTGAATGTGTTTGGTGTAAAAAAATAAAAGCCGTTTCTCATCCTTTCGGACAAGAGACGGCTTTCAAAGAGCAATTATTTACTTCCGCAAGATCCTTCGCCACACTTTCCTTCACCACATTTGGCCTCAGAAGCTTTTGTTTCTGTTTCTTTCTCGACCTTTTTTTCCTTGGATTTTTCACCACACTTTGCTTCTCCGCACTTTTGCTCTGAAGACTTTGAAGCTTTTTCTTCCTTCTCAGTTTTCTCTCCACACTTTGCCTCACCGCACTTTCCTTCGCCACATTTCAATTCAAGGTCAGCGTTCTGAAGAAATTGATGAGTAGGAATTGCGCTGTTTTTAGCAATTAAATTACTACGCAGTTCAGCTCCAGACCCAAGGTCATTAACAGTAAAAAGATCACTTGCGTTTGCTGATCCAACAGCACTAATCATTGCACCGGTTACCAATGCAGTAATACTTAAAGGGCTTTTTGTTTTTAAGGTTTTCATACGATTTGGTTTTTGAAATTGATATTTCTGTTTTTAACGGATTGCTTTCTTGAGCAGGTTCATTAAAAACTACGTATGAACACCCTTAACTGGATTTTTAAAACCGTAAATTAATTTTCAAGACATTGATAACCAGTCTTGATTAGGTTGCTGGGATTACATTTTAGACCATTTTTCAATGTTGTCTTTGTTGATTTTGATNTAAGGATCATAGTTTGCTTCTTTCGCCAACTTCATTGATTCTTTAGCTGTTGCTATGGCACTTTTGTAATCTCCATTCATGGCATANGCTGCAGATAATTTCTGAACAGTGTAGAATTTTTTGTCCAACTCAACACTCTTTTGAGCATATTCCAACGCTTTAGCAGGGTCTAACTGGTTGTCGATGTAAAAACCTGCAGCAGCATTGTAAACTCTTCCGCTGTTTGGATCTTCTTTAATAGCAGCATCAATGTTTTTTAGCGATTGCTCAATGAATTCAACCTGAAAAGGGATAATGATTTTTTTGGTTGACCACGAAAGAATCANCTCGGCATTTCCACTTTGAACATTGTCAAAATAGAAAACCATAGTTTCAAAAGCTTGCTCGGCATCCATTACTTCAACATCTACTACAGCAACATCGTTTTCAGCTTTGTAGTCATTAGATCCCCACGAATCTATTGCTGTATTAAAGTGAACTGTAGCATTGGTTTCATTCGGAGTAATGAACAACGCATATTCTCCTGGTTGAAGAGTTATTGGGCCATCAATACCCAAGAAGTTTACTTCTGTATTGAATTCAATTTTTGTTGCCTGGTTTGCTCCCGCACGCCATACTTTTCCATAAGGAACAAGGTCTCCCCAAATTTCTCTGCCACGTTGGCTAGGACGAGAATATTCAAGATCAAAATCGGTTAGACCAACACGTTGTTCTACTTCAGCATGCGGACTTGGAGCTGGTAATTCCTGAGCTTTGGCGGTTGAGATTCCACCGATCAACAAAGCCATAAAGGGTATGATTAACTTTTTCATTGGATAAATTGGTTTTATGATTAATTACATGTTTTCGTAAAAGGTGATAAGCATTCACAAAACTAATGATCTGTTTAAATGAAGGCTGAAAAAACGCTTTTGATTCAAAAGCTGGTGCGTAGAATTATGCTTAGTTTGTAGCGCACAACAAAAGCGGCAAAATTCGTTTTGAAAAAATGATCTCCAGGTTTCTGTCAGAAATATCTTCTTTAAGCTTTAAAGGGCTGGCTCCTATGTTATCAAAAATCATAGGAATGGGAGCGGGCTACTTTAATATCTGGATCATTACCAAATATTATGGGCTGGAGGCACAGGGTGCATTTTCTTTTTTAACTACGGTTATCAACTTAACAGCATTGTTTAGTATGACTGGCATGGATACTTTCCTGTTAAAACAGGCGAGTATCTATCATGCAGGGGAAAAGCAAAAGGAGTATACCGGATTACTTTTAAGGGTTGTTTTAATGGGCGTTTTTCAGGCAGCAATTGCCGGAGGATTGTTTTTTCTCTTTTCAGGCCAATTGGCAGCATTTTATGAAGCTCCTAATTATAGCATTGCATTCAAGATTTTTGCTTTTGGAATACCATTTTATGTAGCGTTTTACCTGCTCAACGAAGCACAACGAACGCGTAATAACAACTTGCTCTATAGCATGGGAAATCATGCATACGGGGTGTTTGTCTTGCTGCTGTTATCCGCTGCACTTTTATTTGACATTAAAGGCGAATTAATTCCGGTATGGAGCTACATTGCAGCAGCCATTTTGTTGTTTATAGTCATGTTGGTCACTTCATTCAACGTACTTGTTCGACCCAGAGTATTTTCGCTTTCGCAGCGACAAATTCGTAAGATGGCGTGGCCTTTTTTTATGATCTCATCGGTTAGTCTTTTACTCAATTGGACAGATGTGTTAATGCTACGCTGGTTAACCAATGAGGCTGAGCTGGGAGCTTATCACATAATTTTCAGATTAGGATTACTGGTGACTTTACCTTTAACGGTTCTGAATACCATCTTGCCGGCAAAGTTTGCCGGGCTTCGCCTAAAAAAAGAAAAGAAAGAATTGCAGCAACTGATCACTACCAGTTTAAGGTTCTCTACAGCAGGTTCTCTGGTTATATTTGGAGGCTTGGTGTTAGTAATGTCATTAGTGTTTGATCTATTAGAAGTAAATGATTATCCGCATTTGTGGGAAGGAACTTTTATTCTGGGCTTAGGACATTTAATAGCGGCATTTTTTGGGCCTAATGGTTCTTTTTTATTAATGGCAGATTCTGAGAAAAAGTACACAGTAATTTTAGGTATTACTGCGGTGCTCAATATTGTACTTAACTTTATGCTAATCCCTCAATATGGTTTTATTGGAGCAACAATAGCTACAGCAATTAGTGTTGTTGTTAGAAACCTTTGGGCTGTAGCAAGCATCAAAAAAACGCATCAGTTAAAATTCTGGATTCACTAAAAAAGGGGCAGCAATTTTGCCGTTTTTATAGTAAGTTAGTACAATAAACTACTCCCATGAGAAATGTGCTGATCGTAGAAGACGAACAAATTAATGCCTTTATTATACAAAAGTTTGTAGGAGAGCATTATGCCGTTCAATTAGCACAGAACGGAAACGAAGCCCTTGATTTAATCGACACCAATTCTTTCGACATTATTTTAATGGATATCAATCTTGGAGATGAAGAGTTAGACGGAATTGAGGTAATGAAACGATTGCGAAAAATCCCTTCTAAAGCTGATACTCCGGTTATAGCTGTTACGGCATATGCTATGCCTGAAGATCGCCAACGTTTTCTGAATGAGGGATTTGACGGGTATGTCCCCAAGCCCATTATCAAGGCAGAAATTCTGCAACAGATGGCTACATTATTACCAGAATAAAAAGTTGACCAAACAAGCTACTTGATTCTTCTCCTCCAAAGGTTTTGATAAATTTGTGGGACACACAAAAAAGCAAGTTATATGTCAAACAATTTTGGAATTGAAAAAGCACTCAAATCTCTGGGCATAGCTCCCATCAATCATGGAACTTCAACCGGATCTAACAACTTTGGAAAAGGAGAAGAATTAGCATCTGTAACACCAGTAGATGGCTCTTTAATTGCGAAAGTAACCGCAACACAAAAAGAAGATTACGAACAGGTTATTGAAAAAGCACAAGAAGCTTTTGCTTATTGGCGCACTGTACCAGCTCCTCAACGTGGAGAGGTTGTTCGTCAGTTTGGCGATAAATTACGTGAGCACAAAGATGCACTTGGACGCCTGGTTTCTTTTGAAATGGGAAAATCGTTGCAAGAAGGCTGGGGAGAAGTTCAGGAAATGATAGATATCTGTGATTTTGCCGTTGGACTTTCACGCCAGCTTTACGGATTGACGATAAAATCTGAACGACCACTTCACCACATGCAAGAGCAGTGGCATCCGCTAGGAATTTGTGGAATCATATCTGCATTTAATTTCCCGGTTGCAGTTTGGAGCTGGAATACAGCTTTAGCTTGGGTTTGTGGCGATGTTTGTATTTGGAAACCTTCTGAAAAAGCACCTCTTTGTGGCATTGCCTGTCAAAAGCTAATTGCTGAGGTACTGAAAGAGAATAATATGCCCGAAGGAATTTCTTGCCTGATCAATGGAGATTATAAAGTAGGNGAATGGATGACGAACGATGAACGCATTCCATTGATTTCTGCAACAGGTTCTATCCGAATGGGAAAAATCGTTGGACAAGCTGTTGCTGCTCGTCTAGGTAAATCGATTTTGGAATTGGGTGGAAACAATGCCATCATCATCACGCCAGAAGCAGACATGAAAATGACGGTAATTGGAGCAGTTTTTGGAGCTGTAGGAACTGCCGGACAACGATGTACTTCAACCCGTAGATTAATCATCCACGAATCAAAATACGATGAAGTAAAAAAAGCGCTGGCAGATGCGTATCAGCAATTGCGTATTGGAAACCCTCTGGATGAGCACAACCACGTTGGCCCAGTTATCGATAAAGATGCGGTAAACAATTACCTCAAAGCCATAGAGAAAGCACAAGAAGAAGGAGGAAAAGTGCTTGTTGAAGGAGGAGTGTTAGAAGGAGAAGGTTGTGAAAGCGGATGCTACGTTAAACCTTGCATCATCGAAGCTGAAAATCATTTTGAAATTGTACAGGAAGAAACGTTTGCTCCTATTCTTTACATCATGAAATATTCAGGCGATGTGAACAATGCACTTGCTCTTCAAAATGGAGTAAAACAAGGGTTGTCATCAGCTATTATGACCAACAATATTCAAGAAGCCCATACTTTCTTATCTGCAACAGGTTCAGATTGTGGAATTGCCAATGTAAACATTGGAACTTCAGGAGCTGAAATCGGTGGTGCTTTCGGTGGTGAAAAACAAACCGGAGGTGGAAGAGAATCTGGCTCAGATGCCTGGAAAGGATACATGCGCAGACAAACCAATACGCTCAACTACTCAACAGATTTGCCATTGGCACAAGGAATAAAATTTGACCTTTAATTGAACATATGAGTTATTTGAATTTTAAGTACAATGCTAACCCAAGTGAGGGTTCGGTCATTTATGTGACAGACCAAAAAACGGGGTTTGACCAACATTCATTTGTTACTGATACCGCTTATTTTGAGCGCAAGGCAAGCGAGGAAGGTAATAGTGTTGTAACAACAACCCATAAAGGGAATGTTGTAATTACTGTTTTTCTGAACAAGAAAGATGAAAACACCTACCTTTTGGTTGAGGATGTAAGACGGTTAGGAGCAAAAGTAACTGGCCTTTTAAATGCTGAGAAAGTTGAAGCAGTCTCTTTTGTGAGTGACGTTGATCCGGCTTTAAATGCAGCTTTTCTTGAAGGGTTAATTTTGGCGAACTACCGTTACGAGAAGTTCAAAACCAAAAAAACAGAAGGAGCTTTCAGTACGGTTTCTATTGCCGGAGATGCTCTTGATGAAGCTACGGTAAATGAACTGACCGGTTTAGCAGAAGGCGTTTTTCTTGCTCGTGATTTAGTGAATGAGCCCGTAATCACATTGAATGCAGAAGCCTTTAGTAAGGCGATGAAAACTGCCGGAGATGATGCCGGTTATAAAACGACTGTACTCGACAAGTCTGCCATTGAAGCCTTAAAAATGGGTGGATTGTTAGGCGTTAACAAAGGAAGTATAGATCCTCCAACGTTTAACATTTTAGAGTGGAAACCAGAAAATGCTGTCAATGAGCGTCCACTGGTATTGGTAGGAAAAGGCGTTGTTTACGATACGGGTGGAAACAACCTAAAACCCGGAGGGTACATGTCTACCATGAAATGCGATATGGGTGGAGGTGCTGCTGTAACAGGTTCACTTTATGCAATTTCGAAAAATAAATTGCCGCTTTGGGTAATAGGATTAGTACCAGCAACTGATAACCGTATTGGCAAAAATGCGTTGGTAGCCGATGATGTAATTACCATTTCAGATGGAACAACTGTTGAGGTGAAAAATACTGATGCAGAAGGTCGTTTAATTCTTTCGGATGCATTGGTGTATGCAAAAAAATACAATCCTGAGTTGGTGATTGACATGGCAACTTTAACCGGAGCTGCCGATGCTATTACTGGACCTTTCGGAATTGCTATGGTACACGATGCTGATGAAGATCAGGTGAAACTTTTAAGTGAAGCCGGAGATGAGGTTTATGAGCGTTTGGCTCAATTGCCTTTCTGGAGAGAGTTTGACGATTTGTTAAAGTCAGATATTGCTGACATTAGTAACCTTGGTGGACCAAAAGGCGGAGCCACTACAGCTGGTAAGTTCTTACACCATTTTACCGATTACAACTGGATTCACTTGGACATTGCAGGACCTGCATTTTTAGATAAGCCGAGTGACTATAAAACAGTTGGTGGAACCGGAGTTGGTGTTCGTTTGATGTATGAGTTTGCTCAGAAAATGGCAAAGAAATAAGCGTTATTAAGATTGAATTATAGATAGAACATAAGCCGGCTAGAAATAGTCGGCTTATTTTTTTGANCGCCCTTTGAATTGATCCATGGTGGTGTAGATGCCCATGAGGTCACCAACAANCCAATCGAAAAGTTTTANCGGTAATAATCCTTGAGCTAAGCGTACAAAGTGAACACNCCAGGGCATGCTCACAAAAGTTTTGTTACGCTCTATGCCTCGAATGATTTTTTGTGCTGCCTTTTCAGGTTTCAAAATNGGGACGATAGATTTAACACCATCAAACATTCCGGTGTTAATNTAGTAGGGGGTTACTGTAGTTATTCCCACATTTTTACGGAGTTTCTTCATTTCCAACCGTAAACTATCTGACCACCCAATCACTGCCCATTTGCTGGCAGCATAAACAGCCATTTTAGGNTTAGAAATTAATCCTGCTGAAGATGCGATNTTGCAGATGTGTCCCGAATTGTTTTCCAACATATTGGGCAAAAATTGTTGAGCAATGTACATCAAGGCATTNCTGTTAATGTCCATCGTACGTTGGATGTCTTCGGCACNGTGTTCGTGAAAATACTTTCCTACTACAATTCCAGCGTTGTTGATCAGAATGTCAACATTTCCAACTTCANTTTTTACCCGTTGAGCAACTTGTTCAATTTCANTAAGGAGGGCAACATTCACTACATAACTGTATACTTTTCCCAAAGCGCTGAATTCTTCCACAGTTGTTTGAAGCCCATCGGGATTAATGTCCCAAATGATGAGTTCAGCACCNTTTTCAAGNGCCATTCTCCCCATAATTTTACCAATACCAGAAGCNCCTCCGGTAATCAGTACCCGCTTATTGCGAAAAGTTGTCATAGCATTGATTGGTATAGATTAAGAGTAGAAAGTTAGGAAAAAGTCCTTTTTATTGACAAGAGTGTCAAAACTTATCCTTTTCGATACCCACTTTTAGGTATTTTTTCAGATTTGTGACCAATGTCATGTTTAGAACCATTTTAAATAAGCTATATTTGAATCATCATGAACATGGCATTAACACATCGTCTTTCAGATCTCAAAAAAGGAGATCGTGCTTTCATTAAGGAAGTAGAAGATAGTGCGCTTACTGAAAAGCTTCTAGAGATGGGNTGTCTTCCCGGAGAAGAAGTTGTAGTTGAGCATGTTGCACCAATGGGCGGGCCAATTGCAATCTCAGTAGTGGGGTATAAGTTCAGCCTTCGTAAGAGCGATGCTTCTCACATCATTTTAGAGCCAGCTTCGGAAATAGAAGCAGCTTAATTTCTCTTTTTTTTATTCAACGTTATTTCTAGAAAACCTTTACCNGAATCAGGTTAGGAGTTGGTATGTTGCAAAACTGGCGAGATAAGCCATCGCTGTTAGGTAAAGGAATTGCACCATTGGCCATTTCCAGCTGTTGGTTTCGCGTTTGGTAATTGCAAGTGTACTCATACATTGCATGGCAATTACAAAAAAGATGAGTAGAGAAGCTGCCGTAGGAACCGACATTAAAGGCTCTCCAGTTGTAGGATTTACCTCGTTTTTTAAGCGTTCTTGTAGAGCAGCAATATTATCAGCATCTCCTTCAACACTGTAAATGATNCTCATTGTACTAACGAATACCTCACGAGCAGCAAAACTTGTAATCACAGCAATGCCCATGCGCCAATCAAATCCCAATGGCTCAATNGCTGGTTCAATGGCTTTTCCCATTATACCTGCAAAGGAGTGGTGTAACAACTCACTGTTTTTGCGTAAGGTTAAACTATCTGATTGTGCCGGNTTTTCNGCGATTAGAGCATCAAATTTTTGTTCAACAGCNTCAATTTNACTAGGNGGGCCAAAACTTGATAATACCCACAATACGATGGAAATAATCATGATGATTTTTCCGGCCTCAGTCACAAAAGTGAGCCCTTTACTCCACATTGTCATGGCCACGTTTTTCCATCGAGGAAGGCGGTAAGTNGGCAGCTCAAGAATAAACGAACTCAGAAAAGACGATTTCAACAAGCGGTTAAATACCAAGGCTACAAAACCACTTAATACCAATCCTAAAAGGTATAACCCTAGCATAAAAAGCCCTTGTAGACTAACAAAACCAAACAAGTAGTCATCTGGCACAATAAAGCCAACCAAAAAGATGTAAACCGGCAAACGGGCAGAGCAACTCATCAGAGGAGTTACCATAATGGTAATAAGGCGCTCTTTCCAGTTTTCAATGCTGCGAGTGGCCATAA
Organism: Crocinitomicaceae bacterium; assembly: GCA_002705995.1. Lineage (GTDB taxonomy): Bacteria > Bacteroidota > Bacteroidia > Flavobacteriales_G > Salibacteraceae. The sequence continues at coordinate 205,873 of PAJI01000029.1, forward strand.
TAGCCGGAACTGCACAAGCAAAGCCACTGACCAGAGGAACTACACTTTTACCATTCATCCCAACGGAGCGTAAGATTCTGTCGTTCAGAAAACTTACACGTGCCATGTAACCCGTGTCTTCAAGAATTTCAATGAGTCCAAANAGGATCATGATTTGCGGAATGAAGATGACAATACCACCAATTCCGGCAATAACTCCATTGACTACAAAATCTGTGACCATCCCNTCAGGTAATAAGGCTTCAGCTTGTCCCGAAATCCATCCCATTGCCATATCTATCCAATCCATAGGGTAACTGGCCAGTGTAAAAACAGCTTGAAAAATGACAAAAAACACNGCCATAAAAATAACGTAGCCCCATATGGGATGGGTGAGCACCTTATCGAGTTTTGCTGTTAAAGCCAANGGTCCGTCATTTTTGTGCACCACGGCTTGTACCTGAGAAAGCAAAGGGCCTATGGTGCGATAACGTTCCGATATTTCAAGAATTTCTTCTTTTTTAGGGTCNAGTTGATGTGCTTCAAACAAGGCTGTTAATGCTTTGTTTTTGCNTTCTAGCCAAGGGTATTTTTCTTTGTTTACGGCTTGTTTAAAAGCACTGAAAGGAGNTGTAGGCTGATCAATAATTTCATTCAGTTGATTCAAAAAGTCATGGTTAATGCTTTTTGCCTGATGAAAAAACTGAATGTTACCAATTTTACTTTCAGTNAGCCTTTCTTTAAACTGCTTAATCCCTTTTTTATCNCGTGCATTAATTGCAACAACAGGAACGCCAAGCAGNTCTTCCAGCTTTTCTGTATTGATGGTGATGCCGCTTTTTTNAGCAACATCTTGCATGTTTAGAGCTACAAGAACCGGTAGACCAAGATCAATAACCTGCGTAGCTAAAAAAAGATTTCGCTTGAGGTTAGATGCATCTAATACCAATACTATTTGATCTGGGCGAACAGCATTGCNATCGTTCATTAAAACATCGCAAGTGACTCTCTCGTCTGTAGATTTTGGAGAGAGACTGTAAATGCCCGGNAGGTCAATNATTTTTGCCGAGTTGCCGTTTGTAAGCGTAAATCCACCGGTTTTTTTATCTACCGTAACGCCNGGAAAGTTCCCCACTTTCTGGTTCATTCCGGTTAANGCATTGAATAGCGTAGTTTTTCCGGCATTAGGATTTCCAACAAGGGCAATATGTAATTGATCGGTACCCATTAAAAATTTGAGTTTACGAAAATGCAGCTTTGTGAATGGATAGGCAATACCTATAAAGCAGTATTGTTAACGCAATGTAAACNGGTTTTGTTGAAGNGNATTAAAATTAAAGGTATACCGTGCAATTGGGNAGCATTTTGCGAATGCGCTCTTTTTCTTCATCGCTGAAATTATTTTTAATAGCGATAAGTGTTTTGAGCTGTTTTAGCTGATCCATGTTTTGAGGGAGCTTCGTCAATTGGTTGTTTGATACTACCAACAACTCAAGACTTTTCATCTCAACAATGCTTTCCGGAACCTCAATCAGNTGGTTGTTGGTAAGCACAAGTGTTTTTAGCTTTTTAAGTTGGCCAATGTTTTCCGGTAGTTTTTTNATGNAGTTNTTTTCNAAGTTGAGTACCTCAAGGTTTTTGATCTTGCAAACATTTGTTCCAATTTCATGAAACTGGTTGTACCCTAAGTTAATGTCTTTTAACTTTTTTAGTTTGGTGATGGATGAGGGAAGGTAACTGAACTGATTGTTTTGCAAATCAAGAGATTCAAGACTTTTACAAGTTGCAATCTCTTCAGGAAAAGTAATGAGCACATTTACNGATAGGTGAAGGTACTTGAGGTGTTTGAGTTGACCTATTTCGGGAGGAAGTTTGGCAAGGTTATTTTTTGCCAGATTTAAGCGCTCAAGGTGTTTAAATGTTCCAATTTGAGCAGGAAGGCTATTTAGTTTATTGGTGCGTAAATTAAGGTCGCGCAATTCTTTCAATGCAAAAACCTCTTCGTCAACAGTTTCAAAGTTGTTGCGCATTAAGTTGAGAAAACGCAGGTTGGTAAGTTGTTGAATATCCGGGTCAACATGGAAAATATGCTTGTCGCGAAGGTTCATTTCTGTTGCTTCGGGATCTTTNATTAAAGCATCTTGCACATTGGTATAAATTACAGCGCCTTCTTTTGGAATATACTGGGCATAAACCCCTCCGGTAAAGGAAATAAGGCACACTAAAAACAGCCACACTTTCATGCGCCAATTATAAAAAAAGAGCCGATGCTATATAGCACCGGCTCTATTATGCTTCGTTTAAATTTTACGAATTATTCAACAAACTGAATAATGTGTTTTGAGGTCTCACCATCAACAGCAACAACCATAATTAATGTTTGCGTATTGCTCACATAGTTGTTTAAGTTGAATGTCCATTGTTGTTCACCACNGGCAGCATTNTCGCTTAGCAAGCTTGCGATTTTACGTGCGGTAATGTCATACAATTCTACGGTNATGNTCTCTCCACCGGTTGCATTAAGTGTTAACACAATGCTTCCGCTTGTTGGGTTTGGATACCAGCTAATTGCAACACCGTTTGACAAATTCTCTTCAATGCCTGTTCTTTCGTTAACTTCAATGTATGAAGTCCACACTTCAGGAGAACTTGAGCCAGCTTGGTTGCTACTGATTAAAGTAACATCATACAAACCTGGAGTATTGTATTGAACAACAGGCATAGAGTCTGAAGATGTTGCAGGAGAACCTCCGCTAAACACCCAGCTCCAAGCCGTTGGATTGTTTGTACTCAAATCTGTGAACGTTACCGAATCACCAGTAAAGATTGAAGTTTCATCAGCAATGAAACCTGCTACNGGAACCGGATCAAGAACGGTAATGTATGTTACCTTGGTTAAGGTATCGCCACCTGCTGCATTAAATGCTGCTAATGTTACATTGTAAACCCCAGGTACGTCATACGCAATTTTAGGAGCTGTATCATTTGATGTGGTTGGCGTACCACCGGCAAATTCCCACGCTAAACTATCAGGATTGTTTGTACTCAAATCGGTGAAGGTTACTGAATCGCCCGCTACAACTACGGTAGCATTAGCAATAAAGTTCACCTGAGGAGCAGGCGCAATTACCTGAATGTAATCTACTTTCGTTTCTGATCCAACGCCAGCTTGATTGTATGCGTTAAGCGACACACTGTAGAACCCAGGTGTGTTGTACGTTACATAAGGCATAGTATCTGATGAGATAGCTGGGCTACCTCCGGCAAATACCCAGAACAAGCTGTCAGGATGATTTGAACTTAAGTCCGTAAAGAAAGTAGAGTCACCGGCTACAACAACTGTAGTGTCTGCTTCAAAGTCTGCAACAGGTGCAGGCTCAATCACGTGGATGTACATCAACTTGGTCAACGTATCAGATCCTGCCTGATTGTAAGCTGTTAACGTTACATCGTAATAACCGCTGTTAGTATAAGTTACTGATGGAGCAACATTGGTTGAAGTTGCTGGTGAACCACCTGCAAATGTCCAACGTACACTATCCGGGTTGTTGGTGCTCAAATCTGTAAAGATTGTTGAGTTCCCTTCAATGATCAATGTATCGTTGGCTACAAAGTCAACCACAGGAGCAGGGTCAATAACTTCTATGTATTGAACCTTAGTTTCAATATCTGAACCAGCTTGGTTGTAAGCCATAAGTGTTACATCGTAGAAACCGGTTGCATTATACGTTACATAAGGCATAGTATCTGTTGATGTTACTGGGTTACCACCACCAAATATCCAGAACAAGCTATCTGGGTGGTGTGTACTCAAGTCGGTAAAGAAAGTAGAATCTCCAGCTACAACAATTGTAGTATCCGCTTCAAAGTCAGCATCTGGTGCCGGCTCTATTACATGGATGTACATTGATTTTGTAATGGTATCAGANCCTGCCTGATTGTAAGCCACTAATGTTACATCGTAGTAACCATAGTTGTTATACGTTACTGTTGGCATTGTATCAGTNGACGTTGCTGGCGAACCACCGTTAAATGTCCAAAGCACACTGTCAGGATTGTTTGTACTCAAATCAGTAAATACTGTTGAGTCTCCTTGGATGAACAAGGTATCCTGTGCANTGAAATCAGCAACCGGAGCTGGTTCAATTACTTGAATGTATTGAACATATTCTGCTGTGTCGCTACCCGCAGGGTTAGCTGCAACCAGCTTAGTAGTGTATGTACCAACAGTATTGTAAGTAACCGCAACTGTAGCTGCAGTTGANGTTGTTGGCGAACCACCATTGAACGTCCATTGTAACGATGTAGGGTTATTTAAACTGGTGTCAACATAAGTAACAGNGTTTCCAACAATCACAACAGTAGTATCTGCCATAAAACCGGCTTCTGGTGTTTGAGCACCTAACCAAGGAGTTCTTGAGAATACAACACTTGCAGAAGCATTAAATGTTACGTTGTTAAATGTTGCATCTAATTGAGAACCGTTAGAACCACTAGGGTGCTGCACACTAAAGAATCCAAACTTGTAGTCTGGCGTAAAGGTTAAACCNGTTGGCTCAGAACCCGAAGGCATAGAGGCAAACAATTCAACTTTAGGAGCTGCCTGTGAGTGATCTGGGCGTACCAACCAGATGTAGTTGTTACCACCATCTTGAAGTACCCAAAGGTTACCCTGATCATCAAAAGTAAGGTTGTCATTACCACCACCCCAAGCTTCGGTTACTACTCCGGCTTCTGTGTTAAGCGTGTATGATGTACCACCAACAAAGGTTTCAAAATCACCGGCAAAGTTTCCGTTATCGGTGAAGCGATAAACACGGTTTAAACCTTTAGCTGTAAAGTAAACCATACCATCAACAGGACTAATTTCAACATCTTCAATTCCNTTNAATGAAGTACCNCCTACAGATGATGCTACAGTGTTTAAGCTGTTACGATCACTTTGTGTTGTGTTNGGTACCTGAATCCATGAAGCTGTAGTTCCTGTTGGATCGTTGTTCGATAATGGTTGATCAAGGCTCAATACGTAAACCGTACCTGAGCTTAGGTTACCCGGTGTATCCATTACGTATTTGTATACACAATGTGTTCCACCGTCTTCGCCATAATAAGCTGTTGTGCTGTCAGCAGTAATTACCACGTTTTCGTGGTTCATGCGACCCATTGCCCATAACTTATCTTGAACACCGTCATTTTGATAGTCAACTACGCTAGCTGTGAAAGGATCAATTTCAACCAACCAACCAACGTCTTGATAACCATCATTGTTTTGGTCTCCACTGTTCATGGTTTCTTCTGCTGTAACAACAGTTCCCCAAGGAGTAATGCCTCCCGAACAGTTTCTGGTAGTTGTAACTAANTCGTTGTTGTAAAAATCAACAGCTTTTGAAGTATCTACCACCCATAATCTGTTGGTGTCATCATAGTGAATGTCTAACATTGAAACTCCACCNGGTGTGTTTTCATGNTTCACTGAAAGGTGACCTAACGTGCTGCTTCCGTTAATTGGAAGGTAAGCTGTAAAGTCATGATTACCTGGCACAGATCCCGATCCATCAGTGTATTGGTCTCCTTCTTTGTATAACAATTGGAAACGGTGCGATGAATTTGGAATTAACAAGTTCGCTGTCTGCGATGTTGGTNCAATTGATGTAAAACAAGCAATGTGATCACCATTTCCGCCAGAACAACCCATTGCAGGAGGATTGATGACCGGAGCATCTTCTAAGTACATGTCAAATACTAAATCTGAACTTGTAGCATTTGCCTGGTGCAATTCAACTGCAATTTGGTTTTCACCTTGGTGGAACACTGATTTTGGGAATAAGTAAGTGAAGAAATCCGTTTCATCGTTTCCACTTACAGCATTTGATGCGTTAGAGTTGTATGTAATGGTTCCTGTTGGCATGTTAGAACGCGCCACTTCGGTTCCGTTAATGTAAACAACAGCTCCATCATCTCTTCTTAAACCAAGAAGAACAGTNTCTCCAACAGCAGCCGTATCGATAGTGATGCTTCTTCTGAAATAAGTTGTAATGTACTTATTGCTGGCATCGTTACCGTAAGAAAGTGTTGTTGTTACAGGATCTCCATAACCAAGAGGAGCTTCGCCTGAATTCCACGTGTCTACGAAAGAAGTGTCTTTCCAGTTAGAAACAGTGTCTAAGCTAACTCCTTCATCGTAGTAGAACCATTCAGAATTTTCAGCCATTGGATAAGATGCAGGCCCTAGAGGAGGCTCTGTGAAATCTACATACATATCGAAACTTAGGTCTGAATTGTTTACCGATGATTGGTGCAATTCAACAGCGATAACATTGGTTCCGTTTTGTANCAAGGCAGGAGTTGTTGTTTGGAAATAAGTTGTTTCATCATTTCCGGTTACAGCTGNCGTGGCCATTGTATCGTAACCTACAGTTCCTGTTGGCATGTTTTGACGGAAAGCTTCNGTTCCGTTAACGTAAACTACCACACCACCATCGCGCAATACGTTAAATTTCAACGAATCGTACAATGTAGCATCATCAACATTAAAGATGTGGCGCAAGTAATAAGTTGGNTACTTGTTCAATGAATCATTACCGAAATCAAGCTCAGTAGACTCATTGTTGTTGCCGTAACCTAAGATAGCATCACCAAAATTCCATGTACTGTCGTTGTAATTTACAGCTGTCCAGTTTGTAGAATCAAGGCTGGTGTATGTTGTATCAAACTTCCAAGAACCGCCAGAAGCAATTGGGAAAGTTCCGTTGTAATAAATATCCGGNAANGAATAGTTAATGACCAATTGTGGCGCTTTTGAAGGAGCACTTTCGTATGAACTTACTGTTCTAACACCAGTGTTTCCTGCGTAACCGCTAATNCCTAATTGGTAAGGNTCTGCCATCATAAACACAATAGGATTCCCCGACTGCCATGTTGATTTTGCAATAACATGCTCNACAAATTGGGTAAGGTCTGGTGTGCGTTGGTCAAGACCAGNTTCATCAACCGTATTAAATGCCGGGATNTTCCAGATAACAGTATCTCCGTAATAAGGCAAACGGTGGTAAAGNTCAAAGTCAAAGCTGGTAATCTCTAATGGATAAGCAATGTCTTCAACCGCGATAATTGCATCTGCAACACCNGTATTGGTTACTTCGTCAACNTTAAANTGGATGTAAGCATNGTTAATCACAGCTCCTTGTGGGATTGTAACGTTATTGAAACGCATACCTATGATTTGATCACTGCTACCATCTGTTGTAAGNTCANGGTCTGTACTGGTTAAGTACATGCTACCTGAGCTGATNTCTTGTTCGGCATCATCATTTGAACTTACCACNGGGAAGTTGGCAATGATTGGAACAAGTCCTGTGTCAGGAGTCCATGCAATGGTNTACANCCCNCTATCAATCATCACACTGTCGAAATNAACGATGTCACCAATAGGNGCACCTTGCTTAACAAAACTGTAGTTTGAAGTAGCNGGGTTTCCTTTGATAAGGAAGAATGTGCTGCTTATGGTTGTAATNGAATCAGGATCGTTAAGAACACTGTTNAAGTCTACCAAAACATTGTTCATTTCATTGTTGTAGTTCAGCAAGTCTAAGCTCCAGCCACCAGCAATGTAGAAAGAATCTTGTGCCACAAATTGATTGATGGTATTGTTTAAATCTCTACCCACAACAACGTTGCTTGAATAACCTGAAATGGTGTTTTCAAGGTAGAAACCTCCAAAGTTGTCATTCATTACACTCCAGTTACCACTAACGGTATTGTCATATGGAGCATTTACCAAACGAACAGGATCTGTAGCAGGAAGAACATCTGCATTGTACAGCAGAATACTGTCTCCTAAATTCAGGTCTCCTTTGTTGTAAGCGTAACCTCCTACAGACTCGTTAAAGCTATAGTTGATTTTTAGTGTAGTATCGTAACCTGCCGGCAATTCTCGATACATTTCAGCTTTAATTTCTTCAGCTGTTTTAACGCGGTTCCAGATACGGAATTCATCCATGTCAGCATCTACCGGAGAATCGTTCCAGATGTTTTTACCCAATGCAAGGTCATTCACATTGGCAATGAAATTGGTAACCGCTAAACTGTCTTGGATTTCACCGTTAATGTAGAATTTGAAGTAACCATTCGGCATAAATGTTACTGCAGCATGATTCCATTCTCCTACATTCCAAACGTGAGACGAGTTGTTGGTATTCCAACCATTGTTTCCGGTAATGGTTTGTAGTGTTTGGTTGCCCAAAAACTCAAATTCCCATCCGTAGTTCGACCCATCGTAGTTTGAGAAACCGATTAGTTTACGGTTAGCACCTGCTGTTGAATTTAGCTTTGCCCAAACTTCGAGGGTAAACCCATTGGCAGAAGTCATCACTTGGTTCACATCGTCTTTTGGAATTGTAACCTCGTGGTTGTTTAACAGCGTAAGTACACCACCTTGTTGATTAATTACATTTTGCTCATCTGAAACAAAAGCCAAGTAATAGGTACCAAATTCAACAGGAACATCGTCAAATTCAACCACACCATTAACAGCTGTATCAGCCCCTAGGATGGTGTAATTACTTTGAGGATCTCCGAATAATAAGTAGTATTCCGTAGCATACAAATCAATTGAATCTGCATTGGTAAGTGCAGTTTGTAAATTGATTGAGATATCAGCAGAATCCATTTCCATAGTGTTTACTAACCAGGCACCTTCAACATAGAACGTGTCGTTGGTTGAGGGTAACGCTACAGTAGCATCGTTAAATACTCTCCCTGCTACAAGGTTTGAGGTGTAACTGTTAATGTTATTGCTCACATACAAACCATTGTCTGAATTGGCATCAACGCTCCAACTACCTCTTACTGTATTTCTGTATGTTGCATCAATTTCACTTACCGGGGTGGTTGCACCTACGATAGAGGCATTGGTATAAGCAATACTATCTGGCAATACACTAGAGGTATTTTGCAAGTAACCGTTATCATTCTGATCGAAAGTAAGGTTGTAAACCAAAGTTGGATCAGCATCGTCCATTGAAAGGTGCATTCCGTCTTTAATCTCTTGTTGCGTTAATACGCGACCATAAATACGGAACTCATCAAAGTCGGTTAAAACGCCATTTCCATAGTTTTGACTCTTACCAAAAGCAAGATCCCAAGTTCCACTAGGAATGTAAGTATCAAAGTCTTTTGTATTGGTCAGTTCACCATTGATGTAAATGCGGAAACTGTCGTTAGGAACAACAGTTACTGCCATGTGATTCCATTCGCCAATGTTGATGGCAGCGTTGGCACTTGCAGCATTCCATGAACTGGTATTTGTACCAAACACTACATTTGGAGTCATGGAAGTATTGTTTGGCATTTCGAACGTGAACCCTTTAGAAAGGTTATTGATCTTTCCATGGCAAGAAATCATTTTCTTATCCTGTGGGTTAGCATTGACCCTAAACCATGTTTCAATGGTAAAAGGCTCAGAGAACACCGAGTCGATTACAGCATTTGGTAATACCACATTGTGGTTGTTGTTCAGTGCCAATACTCCTCCGCGACCAATGTTACCGCTAGAATCTACTTCAAAGCCTAAGTAGTAATAACCACCTTCTATGTAGGCATTATAGAAATTAACGTTTTGGCCATCGTAACTACCGTTGCTAACAATGCTAAAGTTTCCGGCAGTATCTTCTTCCAACAAGAAATAGTTGCTGGCAATGGCTTGAATAGAATCACTTTGAGGAATTGCTAAATCTAAGTTGATGCGCAAATTGGCAAAAGGAAGGTTGTTTTGGGCAATTTGCCAACCTGTTTTGCTGTAGTACTGGTTGTTTGCAGCATCGTAAACGGCAAATGTGCTGTCTACACTACGACCAATTACCATGTTGGTAATGTAATCGTTGATGCTGTTAAGCAACTCCAGACCATTATTGTCGTTTAGTTCAATGCTCCAATTCCCTACAACTTCATTGAGAAAAGCAGAATCTATAGTTGCTACCGGAGATGTTGCATTAGCAAGAGAAGCTCCGTCTAGCAGCATTTCATAAGTAGCACTACCTGAACTCATAATGGTAGAGTCAGTGTATTCGCTAAAGTCATAATACATACCAAGGTTAGCCTCATTACCAGAAAGTGTATGGTGCATTCTGGATTGAATCGTGTCTTGAGAAAGCGCTGATGTCCAAATGCGGAATTCATCCAATTCAGCATTTACTGAACCTGAATAATATGGGCTATATCCAAAGCCAAAACCCCAAGAATTGTTGACAAAACTGCTGTAGCTGCCATTGCCTACTAACTCTCCGTTGATGTACAACTTCATGGTTCCGTTTTGCTCAGCAGTGTAGGCAACATGATTCCATTCTCCAATGTTCCATGAGTTACCGGCATTGCTTATAGAACTCCAACCCGATGAACCTGTACCATTAACGGCACTCAATTGATTGCTTGAATTAAATTCGAAACTCAAACCGGTAGTGTTGTTGTTACCATCACGACCATTGCTTGATAAAATTTTACAGTTGGTACATGGGTCTGAGCTTAATTTCCCCCAAAACTCAATGGTAAAATCACCGGTTAACAAACTGTTTACAGTAGCACCCGGGATGGCCATGTTTTGAGAACCGCTTAAGCTTAATACAGAGCCTTCAGTTTCTATTTCAGCTTCTAGCTGAATGGTTTCAGTAGAAATTAATTTACCGTATACATTTACCTCGTCTAAAGCACCTGTATAATGTTGCCCTTGTGAAGCTTGACCAATGTATATGTTTGAAGTCGATTCTTCAGGAGAAATAACACCTTCCCAAGATTCGATCATCATTCCGTTGAAGTATAACTCTAAATGGCGCTTTACGTTATCGTAAATCCATGTTAAATGAGACCATTTGTTGGTCAACAGGCTACGAGAACTTGTAAAAGTATTTCCTGTTGCATGATCTGTGTACTCAGGATATCCGTCTTCATCAAATCCGATGGTAAATCCATTGGTTGTAGATCCGGTTGAGAACACTGCTGATTTGCTGCCAAATTGAGCTGGTTTAGCCCAGTATGAAATACTAAATGCTCTATTGTTCATGTTCCAAGACTGTTGGTAAGGAACTTGAACATTTGTACTTGAATTGAAATAAGCTGCTGCCGCAGAATCTTGATTTCTGTCTTCTACATATGATAACCCGGTTGCACTAAGTGCATGATGGTATGAAGATGAATCATAAGTTGAAGCTAAGAAGCCTAAATCAACGTGTTTAACGCTATCATCAATACTGGTTAGCATTTCTGAGTGAACGATAGAAGTAAAGTAAGGCACACCAGCTGTATCTGTATAGGCAATCTTCATTCTACGGTCAGAAGCATCTCCTTCTAAAGATACTTTCACATATGTTTGTTTTACACCTCCCATAATGGCATTTGAAGTGTAATTCACACTGTAGCTTTGGCTGTTACCTACATCTGAATTAAGGTTACCCGAAAGCACATCATACAGAGGATATTTGTATTGGTAGCTTCCGTAAAATTGCTGTTGGTGAATGTCTGCACTAAAAGCAATAACACCATCAATGTTATTGTCTTGAATGTATTGTCTCAGGTCTGCCCCTTGAGAAGAGTAAGAATAGTTACGACCACCCCAGTTGGTGTTGAATACAGGAGTTCCTGAGATGATTACTTTGAAAGTAGCTGTTGAGTTTAGCAACGCTTGCTTTAACCAAGTTTGTTGCTCAGCACCAAAGTGTGCTAAAGTTCCTGTACGGTAACTTCTGTTGTCAGTTAAGAAAAACTCAACGTCTTTGTATTTATACGAAGAGAACATTCCTTGCCCTGCTTGTGTGGAAAGGTACTCAGGGTTAGGCCACCAATCCATGAAAATCTCACGCATTTCGCCCATTGTAGGCATGTCGTAATTAAATTCATTGGGTCCGGTATCGTGGTTATCTGTAATCGATAGCTGAGGCATCGCTCTTATCAACGAATCGTGAAACTGACGGTAGAACATGTAGCGGTCAAAAGCCATGTCTTTGTTCGCCCAGTCATCTACACCGTTTGGACATTGTCCGTTGGCATGTTGAAGCCCTAACAAATAAGTAGCATCTCCTAACCAAATCATCATGTCACTGTTTTCAGTGGCCATTTGGTTATAGATTTCAGGAGTACCATTGATGTGAGAGCCCGATGTTGCTTCCGGAATATCAATACAACGAGTGGTATCATAAATACGACCACAACCACCGGCTAAGAAAGAGAAATCTCCAAACTGATCTGCTCCGTTGACTACAGAAGCAGATCTATACATAGCAACGTTATTTTTCTTAATAACGGCTGTGTATGTTTCACCGGTGGTTAACCCTCCGTACTTATAAGAGCGAAGGTGATAGCCTAAACGGCTGTCAGAATTATAAACAGTTCCGGTTAAAGGAGTGTTGGGTGAGCCGGCACCTGTTAATTCAATAGCGAGCGAATCGCCCGTATTGGTACTGTCTTTTGTCAGCACCCATACCCTGACCGTGTCATCATAGACCGGACTGAGCATTGGTCCGAAGACAATAGAGTCTCCGGGGAGTGTTTGGCTGATCCCATTAAGAGAACAGCACAAAAACACGAAATACAAGAGTCCCCTTGCAAGTTTTTTCATGCGTTTTAAGATTTTAGAGTTTTTGAAGAATTCGGCCACAAATTTGCCATTGTGAAGTTCATCGAATCTTAGAGCGCAATTATTACAAGGTTAATTGTTGGATGTTGTAGCTTAATGTGGCTGCGGGATTAAGGGGAGACAAACAGGGGACAAAGTGCATTTTTTACTATTGAAAAGTGCCTGTCAATAGGGATTTGAAAAGGTGGTTTTTGAGATGGTGTAGAATTTAATGATAATAACAGTGGTGTAACATATAGTTAACAGCTTTATACGTTACCCTATTTTGGTGTAAAAGCGCTAAAAAGCGTAAAAGCAGTTTTTTCTTAAATAGCGCCAAACTTTGAAATAATTGTAGTGTCTGAGAGTGATTCAATGAAAGCTTTAAGCTGCATAATTTCTTTATTGTTGAGGTGTAAAGAGTCTCCTGAAAGTGTCTGATTAGGCACTTCGTAGTTCATGCCAATACCAAGCGCACCTCCATTGTTGTAAAACTCCAGTACTTCTTCTAATGTTTTGTAAGCTCCGTTGTGGAAATAGGGTGCTGTAATGCCTGCATTTCTAATGCTGGTGGTTTTAAATGAACGCATGTAGATGTCTTCTTTTTCATTGGGGACTCCATTTTCATAGCGTCCCAAATCTTTATCCAAGCGCATGGTTTCCGGTGCAGCCAGTACTCCAATAACTTCACTCTCGCTGTCTTTAAATAAAGGGGGAACCAATCCGCTAAAATGAGGAGCGTAGTGACAAGTACCACAGTTGGCTTTCCCCATAAACAGGTTAAATCCTTTAATAACATCAGCATCAATTGCAGTTGTTTCTCCACGAACATATTGGTCAAAAGGACTGTCGTAAGAAATCAAAGACATAACATAAGAAGCCAAAGCGTTTGAAAATCTACTTCTGGTTATGGGCTTGTTGTCGTTGTAAATGTTATTAAAGGCTTGAGTATATTCAACGTTGTTGTTGAGTTTGTCTGTGATCTCATTGAAGTCGGTATTGAATTCCAAATGGCTTTCAATAACATGACTGGCTTGATCGGGGAGGTCAAAAGCACGAAGGTCATAAAAATAGCGATCGGCAAAAACAGCATTGACTAAAGAAGGTGAATTGCGATCGAGAAATTGGCCTTGCACACTTGAAGCAGATTTCGGAAGCCCGTCTGTAAAAGCCAATGCCGGCACATGGCACGATGAACAGCTTAACTTTTCTCCATGGCTTAAAATGGGATCGTAAAAGAGTCTTTTCCCAAGATTTCTTAGCGCCTCAGAATCATCTGAGCGTTTTACCATGCTATAATAGTACGGGTTAAGAAAATCTTCATCAAACAGGTTTTCTGAATAAAAATTCCATGCTGTTTCAGAGATAACCAAGTCTTGAGTTGTTTCTAATTTTTCTGATGTGCTGTATAACATCAACTCTTTGTACAATGGATTAATGTATTCTTTCAGGAATTCCATTCTGTTAAACTGTTCAAAGTCGTTGTGCTTTTTTAGGTATTTGGCACCCTTTGTAAAAAGCGTATGGATGTTTTGAGTATGTGGATTCTCTGTGTTTAAAATGAGCTGTAGGGCTTCATCTACCCCCTCAAAAGAAGATTGAGCTTCAGCAATACCCGCTAAAGAACCGGGAGTGTCGAACCCAGTTACTCCCATAGAAAAAATGCGAATTAATTCTAGTCTGGCAGCTTCAATTAATTCAAAATCAAGGTAGTATTTGCGGATTTTAATTCCTTTTTGAAGTGCGCTGAATTTTAAGTTTAACAGTTCTACCTGTTCAAGAATTTCTTGTTGGTTTTCGGCTTCATCTGCAAAAAGCAATTCATCTAATACTTGAAGTCCTTTTGGAGCAGTAATACGCGGAGGTGCTTGATAATGGCCTCCATCAATATAGTCTAAGGGAAGGCTGTTCATGTATGCTTCAGCTCCTCCAGGGTAATAATTATCATTGGGGTTATCCTGATAGGGATAAGGGTCTTTGTGAAACAATGGAGCACCATTGATGTATTCTTTGGTATGTTCGGGGTAATAATGCTCTAAAAGAAACTCAATGGTTTTATACTTTAAGCGTGTTTCAAGATGCTCTTTTTGCAGTTCTTGCAGTGTACATTTTCCTTCCTGAAACTGTTTAGCCTTCTCTAAATATTTTTTTAATTGTAGCTCTACCTCATTGGAATGCTGTATCATCCATGATTTTACCTCTGGGTTTTCATCTGTTATGTAGGCGCTAAAGCCAATGAAGAGGATAAGGTATACCAATACAACAGAAAGGCTACTCCAAACCAATTTATGCTTAGAATAAAGTTTCATTTTAAAATGAATTAATGTGTTGTTATAACTAGAGCAAACGGTTTATCTGCCGTTCACTTTTAATACTTGCCCCAGGGGTTATCTGTAAGTGATTTCATGAAAGCAATTAAAGCTTTGCTTTCGGCATCAGTTAAGTGAAGTGAATCGGCACCAAGAGTTTGATTTTTTACTTCCAAACCTATTCCTGCTCCGCCACCATTGTTATAAAATTCAACAACTTCTTCAAGCGATGAGTAAGCACCATTGTGAAAATAAGGCCCACTCAATTCAACATTTCTAACCGTTGTTGTTTTGAAAGAACGCTCGTAAATCCAGCCGCTTTCACTTTGAATGTTGTTTCCCAANCGACCAATGTCATCATCGAGTGTTGGTTTTTTGGCATTAGGATCTTTCAGTACACCTAGTATCTCGCTTTCATTTTTAGAATAGAGTGGTGGAACTAACCCTGCAAATGTTGGTGCAAAATGGCACGTACCGCAATTGGCTTTTCCCATAAAGATGTTGAAGCCTTTTTTTATTTCTGGGTCAATGCTTTCCGAGTCGCCACGGANATATTTATCAAAAGGACTGTTGTAAGACCTCAATGAAAGAACATAAGAGGCGAGCGCATTGCTAAACTCTTCGCGGTTAATGGTTTTATGNCCAAAGGTTGCTTTGAAGAGTTTTTGGTANTGTTCTTTTTGATTNAGTTTTTCTAAAATTTCTGAGTAAGCCGTGTTGAACTCCATATGATTGAAAATCACATGCTCAGCTTGCTGTTCAAGGCTAAATGCACGTAAATCGTAAAAATAACGATCGGCATAAACGGCATTTACCAATGTTGGAGCGTTGCGTTCAACCGTCTTACCTTCAACAAAACTCAGCGATTTTGCACGGCCATCAGTATATGCAAGGTTTGGGTTATGACAGCTAGAGCAGCTAAGTTTCCCTTCTGAACTAATACTGGCATCGAAAAAGAGTTTTTTTCCCAGATCGTGTAATTGCTTGGAATCTTTTTCTTCTCGAAGTTGTGTGTAGAAATAAGGGTTTAAAAAGTTATCTGAAAAAATATGTTCGCTTTGAGCATTCCAACCCGATGGTTTTGAAAAGAGCCTGTTGTCTTCTGTTTGTTGCTGNANAANCAATAGTTTGGCGTAAAGCGGATCAATAATGTCACGTAAGAAGCCTAATCTGTCAAAAGAGTCGAAATCATTGTTCTTCGTTAAGAAGTCAGAAGCTTTATTGAAGTAGGGCAATATTTCTTGGCTTTGCTGAGGATTAAGCGCAGGTTTTAGAAATTCATACATTGTTTGAAAAGAGACTTGGGCTTCTTCAAGTGCNTTTAACGATCCTGGTGTGTCAAANCCAGTGACCCCAAGTGTAAATATGCGTACCAACTCCAAACGGCATGCTTCGATCAGTTCAACTTCTTTGATTTGTTTCTCTTTAAAACCATCGTGCAATAATTTATATTGGTTGATGAGCTTTTGAGTAAGATCAGACAGTTCTGCCCGATTCTGTTTNAGGTCTTCGGAATGAGCTATCTCGTCAAGTACCTGTAGTCCTTCTGCAGGTAAAATATAGGCTCCGGCTTCGTTTTTTTCAACGTGCAAAAGCGGAGCTCCATTAATGTGTTCTTCAACGTAGCCCGGATAATAATATTCCAAAAGAAACTCTACTTTCTTATAGGCTAATCGGGTAGAAGCAACNTTTGTNCGCATTGCATCTGGCTTTACCCTNCCGGCCTTAAAATCTTTTGCCTGTTGATTTAAGCTATAAATAGCATCGGCAAGCTCATCAGCATACCTGTCTGCGAGTTTCTTGCGATAAGTTGTTGGCTCATGAAAAGCCAGTTGAATTAAGCCAAAACAAACCGCCAATGTAATAAGGGTGAAAAACTTGGCAGAAGTTAAATGCTTAAGTTGAAGTATTGAAGAATAATGCATAGTCAAATGAATGACTGCAAATTTGCCTTTCTCGCATTTTTTGAAACTTAATCCCAGGTTAAATCTACATTAGGAGAANGTTTTGATCTTTAAAAAAAACGAAAGCCCGGTTAATTTAACNGGGCTTTCGCGTGAGAAACCATTTCTAAAAATGGAATAATTTAAAATAAGAAACTACATCTCTATAGATGCAAATAATGTGCAATTGGTTGCATGTTTATTGAACAATCATTTTTTGCGAGCGCACGTAGTTTTGATCGTTTGTTTCTACCACAATGTAGATGCCTGCTGNCAGCTGGTGTGAAAAAGTATTAATACCATCATAGAGGTAATAGTGCTCAATTTCTTTCCCCATTAAATCATACACTGTTANTACATTTCCGNCNCTACCTTCCAGAGAAAATTCAGCATGATTAGGGTTGGGGAAAATAAATGCTTCGGTTTGATCAGAAGTGTGCTTTGCAAGGNCTTCTACTCCTGTTAACACACTATCTGCCTGGTAAAAAATGGTAAGNCCACCAGTCATCTGNCCCACCAAAATTTCATTGGTATCATTGTCAAAAATATCGGCTACACTGGTAGCAACCATTCCTCCATTAATACGGATAGAATCTACAAGCGTAAAAGAAGGNGCTGTNTAATCTTCAATACCATCGTATAATTTTAAATACCCCGCATTGTCACCAATTAATAAAAGAGTGTCTCCACCAATTTCAGCCACCTCAGCATGCATATAATTTGNAAAACCAATGTAGCCCTGTTGAATTCCCCCTAGTGTNTCTANATCNGGCGTAGNCTCAAAAACAGGAGCGGTAGTAGTTCCTTTGTTGATCCATACCGAGATGTAACCACCTCTTCTGCCTACAAGCATGTCTAATACACTATCGTGGTTTAAGTCATAGAGAAAAGGAAATAAATCGATGTTGTTGTATACCGTATCCAGAATACTGGTGTCTGTTAGTACTAGATTCATTGGGTTTCCTGCTGTGGCCTGATTTTCATAGAAAGCAATTGTTCCGCTTTTACTGCCAACAACCATATCAGTAGCTCCGTCACCATTCAGGTCTCCAAATGCAGGGCAAAGATTAGTTCTATTTTCTGCAGACAAGCCCAGATAGTCTTCGGTTTGGAGCTCAAATGCTGGTTCTGTAGCCGTTCCTACATTTCTGTAATAAGCCAACTGGCTAAGGCGATCTCCTTCGGTTCCGGGGATAAAATAGCCCAAGTTTCCAGAAACAATGTCTAAAAGGCTGTCGCCATCAACATCAATAAACTTTGGGTGAGCTCCTGTGCCCATATCAATTTGTTTATTGACCAAAAAATCTTCTTGTGCAAAGTTTAGACTGGGCTGGTTGGTTTGGCCATTATTGCGGTAAAGCCATACATTTTGGCGGTCTTTGTGGATGTTGGCATCAAAAGGTGCGGCAATAAAATCTTTTACCCCATCATTGTTGATGTCTACGTAAAAAGGAGCTATAAACTCTTCAAGATCAACTGGGATGTTATTGCTGGGGAAAATAGTGTCCTGGCTAACCATATCTGCTGAGGTAGCTGTTCCTCCATTGGTTAACATAATAAGATGATGAGATTCAACATCGCCCAGAATAAGTTCTTTATCACCATCGTTGTCCATGTCTAGCGTTAGCATTGTTGACCCCGAGTGGCGTTGAGCTCCGCCTCTGCCTTTACAACTTTGATTCAGAATAATTTGAGCGGTTAGAGAATTTTCGTAAAAATTCCCCCAACAATCACTGTGTTCCAATAAGTTAAGAGTGTCGCAGTTGTCGGCAATATTTTCCCAAAGCGTAACAGTAGTTCCAAATACACCAAAAGCAAGAAAATCAAGATCTCCGTCACCGTCAATATCATCAATTACGTTATAGTCAACATCTAAAGAATAAACTCCGGATACACCGCCACTGGTTGTTTTTGCTCTTAAATAATCTGTTTGGAGTTGCCATTCCGGCCAATCACCGGTGCTAACATTGTCGTAAACAGCCAAGCCTCCGGGAGAGTATGTAAAGAGGTCTTCCCTTCCATCACAGTTCCAATCTCTTAGAATAGAAAAGTTTTTGATTTCTTCAGGGAAAGCATTCTCATATTCCCAAGAGTAGGTATAAGAAGTTTGATTAGCGATGCCATTATTGAGAAATACCTGATAAGAATTACTCACCCGGTCAAAAACGATGAGGTCTTTAAATCCATCATCATTTACGTCTAGCTCGTTAAACTGAGGAGCATTCATTCCACCAGCCCAAGCTAATTCTAATGTGTCTCCATTGACAATTGCCGGAATACTGGTATTAGGTTTGAATTTAAAAGTGTTTTGTGCAGTTGTAACTAGCGATGTAAACAGGAAAAGGATAGAGGTTATTTTGTGTAAATGCATATGCGTTTAAACTAGATTAAAAAATAAAGATAGCCACTTATGTGTCGCTGTCAAGTGATTTTACGCACAAAGCACATACGAAGTTGTCTATGCATTCGTTTACGAACGAGTCAAAACCCTATTTTTGCGCAAAATTTTAATTCATGCAGAAGCACATACTTGTCTTATTAAGCCTCTTTTTTACAACCGTAAGCTGGGCTCAGCTGAAAACAGACAGCATTCCTCCGGCAAAAACCAAAACAAAGAAAACGACTGCAAACAAAGAGGAGTTAGAACGTAAAGATCAATTTTTGATGGATCTGAATTATGAGACATTCATTTTTACAGATGATCCTGATGGTGTTGATTTTCGTTGGTATAACAGAGGTTTTAATGCTCAGGCAATGTATGATTACCATGTTGTGAAAAACCGCTTTACAATTGGTATAGGTGTTGGTTTTAGTACACAGAACTATTACGGAAACGGCTACCTTAAAAAAGTGAAGAACGAAGAAGATGGGGAGTTTTATACTGAGTGGACAGCCAGAGAAGACATGTACAAAACCAACAAGCTGAGTGTTAATCACCTTGAGATTCCTTTAGAATTAAGGTATAGAAGTAACATTAGACCAAGCGGCTACCAATGGAAATTAACCGTAGGTGTTAAGTATGGTTATATGATCAACATTCATGACAAGTTAGTGGATAATGACGGTAACAAATACAAGACTTATAACTTCTCTGATGTTTCTGATTACCGCTACGGATTTCTTGTTAGAGCAGGTTATGGTAAAGTAAATTTGACGGCATTTTACTCTATGCAACCTTTCATTAAAGATGGAAAAGGAAGTCAGATGAATCAGCTTTCAATTGGTATTGGCGTAACACCATTCTAATACGTTAGGTCTATCCACAAAGGGAAATAAGTACAGATAGCTCCGGTAACAAAACCGGCAATTACTTGATTCAACGAATGAGCGTGGAGCGAAACACGCGAAATTCCAACCAGTCCGGCAATTAGTAAAAGTCCGGCAATAAACAAGTGTGCATCCGGAGCCATAAATTGGGTGAGAGCATAAATAATGCCCACTAATCCACCAATGCCCACCATATGGATGGAAATCTTCCAGAAGAAAGTAATAATTAGCGCAACAATTACAGAAAGTGCTGCTCCAAAAATCATGGCATCAAAAATAGATGCTGCGTTAATTTCATTGAGCAGGTAATAAGTAAACAAGTAAAACATGGTTGTAAATAAAAAAGGCAACCAACGTTCTTTTCTATTGGGGATGTGAAGGCTAGAAATGTAGTTCTGCCTTAACAAGTAAAGGGCAATTAATAGTGGTGCCAGAAAAGTGAAGGTGAAGATCAACAGGTAGAAAAAACGTCTGGCATGTGGAGTATACTGAAACGTGAGGTATGTATTTAGCTGAAAAACTAAAAAGATGCCATAGGTTGGCATTAGTAGCGGATGAAAGAGGTAAGAAATTAAGCGTGCTATTTTTTTTTCCATCAGATTTCTTTTCTCAGGCGAGCCACAGGAATGTTAAGTTGCTCTCGGTATTTTGCAACAGTTCTACGGGCAATGTTATACCCTTTGTCTTTCAATAATTTAGCCAGCTTATCATCTGTAAGTGGTTTACGCTTGTCTTCGTTCTCAACAACATCTTCTAAAATCTTCTTCACTTCTCGGGTAGAAACTTCTTCACCACTTTCTGTACTAAGAGATTCTGAAAAGAAAGACTTCAATAAAAATGTACCAAAAGGAGTTTGAACATATTTACTGTTCGCTACACGCGAGATGGTAGAAATATCCAATCCAACCATATCTGCAATGTCTTTCAGAATCATTGGGCGAAGCTTGGTTTCATCTCCCGTTAAAAAATAGTCTTTTTGGTATTCTACAATTGCATTCATGGTTAGTAGCAACGTTTGTTGTCGCTGACGGATGGCGTCTATAAACCATTTAGCAGAATCGAGCTTTTGCTTTACGAACAACAAGGCGTCTTTCTGCGATTTAGAAGCTCCTTTTTTATTGCGGTTGTAGTCCTTAAACATTTCATTGTATTTAGGACTAACCTTTAATTCAGGAGCATTCCGCGCATTTAATTGCACCTCCAACTCATCATTAGTATTGAAAACTAAAAAGTCGGGGACGATGTGCTCAAGATTGGCAGAGCTTTGTTGCATAGAATTGCCTGGCTTTGGATTGAGTCTGATGATCTCATCAATAGCATCTTTAAGCTCATCCTCAGAGATGTCCATGCGCTTTACAATCTTGTCGTAATGCTTTTTGGTAAACGCATCAAAATTGTCACGAATAATCTCGCGGGCATTGGCCAAAGCTTCATCATAATGCCCTTTCTTTTCCAACTGAATTAGCAAACACTCTTGTAAATCACGAGCACCAACACCAGCTGGTTCAAAGTCTTGAATAATGTAGAGTAAATCTTCAAGCTCTTCTTCAGATGTTCTGATGTTTTGAGTAAAAGCCAAATCGTCAACAATGGCAGAAAGGTCTCTGCGCAAATACCCCGATTCATCAATGTTACCAATTAAGTGAAGAGCCACCTCATGTTCGTGGTCGTTAAGATCGCGTAGTCCTAATTGTGTTTCTAAAATATCATGAAAAGAAGCTCCTCCCGAAATAGGGATGCTTTTATCTTCATCATCTGCACTGTAGTTGTTCGCATATGTTTTGTAAGAAGGAACATCATCGTCATCGCTTACATAATCAGAGAAATCAAATTCTTTTTCAGATTCACTGATTTCATCATAAGCATCGCTATATTCGTCTCCTTCATCGGCATATTCCTGCTCAATTTCATTCCCCTCTTCCAATGCAGGATTTCCTTCCAACTCTTCTTTTATGCGCTGCTCCAAAGCAATTGTAGGCACCTGCAACAGTTTCATCAACTGAATTTGCTGAGGAGATAATTTCTGAAGAAGCTTTTGGGAGAGCTGCTGTTTTATCATGGTTTATTTTCAGGATTACTTTAGACTAAAACGAAGTTAGGAAAACTTTGTTTTAGATTGGTATGATATTTGGTAATAAATTTTCAGAAGCAATTGAGACATTCATAGTAATGTTGGAAATAAAAAAAGCGGCTCATTGGCCGCTTTTTTTATTGAATTAAAATTCTGCATTTTTTGGTGCTCTTGGAAACGGAATAACATCTCTGATGTTTGTCATGCCCGTTACAAATTGAACAAGGCGTTCAAAACCAAGTCCAAACCCACTGTGTGGTGCTGTTCCAAACTTTCTGGTTTCCAAATACCACCACATCTCTTCTTCAGGAATGTTAAAGGCTTTCATTTTTTCAACAAGCACATCATAACGCTCTTCTCTTTGAGAACCTCCTACAATTTCACCAATACCAGGGAAAAGAATATCCATGGCTTTTACAGTTTTGTTGTCATCGTTCAAGCGCATGTAGAAAGCCTTTATTTTAGCCGGATAATCATAAAGAATAACCGGAGTCTTNAAGTGTTTCTCTACCAAAAAGCGTTCGTGTTCACTTTGTAAATCAGCTCCCCATTCTTCAATAAGGTAGGCGAATTTTTTCTTCTTATTCGGCTTAGAGTCTTTTAGAATTTCNATTGCTTCTGTATAAGANAGNCGCTTAAATTCATTTTTAACAACAAACTCCAATTTCTCCAATAACCCCATNTCACTACGTTCGTTCTGAGGTTTGTTTTTCTCTTCCTGCTCTAAGCGGTTGTTNAGAAAATCAAGATCTTCCTGACAGTTATCCACGGCATAGCGAATAACATATTTTAGAAAATCTTCAGCNAGGTTCATGTTATCAATAATATCATTGAAGGCAACCTCAGGCTCAATCATCCAAAACTCAGCAAGGTGNCTAGATGTGTTTGAGTTTTCTGCACGGAAAGTTGGTCCAAAAGTGTATACCTCACTTAAAGCCATAGCNCCTAACTCTGCCTCTAGCTGACCAGATACGGTAAGGTTTGTTTCTTTNCCGAAAAAGTCTTCTTCGTAGTTTACTTTTCCATCCTCAGTTTTTGGAGGGTTGATGGGGTCTAGCGTAGATACGCGAAACATTTCTCCAGCACCTTCGGCATCAGAACCTGTAATAATTGGTGTATGTAAATAAGTAAAACCTTTATCGTTAAAATATTTGTGCACAGCAAAAGCTAAAGCATGGCGAACTCTAAAAACAGCACTAAACGTGTTGGTGCGCATTCTTAAATGAGCAATTTCACGCAAGAACTCCAAAGAGTGTCGTTTCGGTTGAAGTGGGTATTCATCAGGATGCGCTTCACCTAAAACTTCAATAGACTGAGCAATAAGTTCAACAGACTGACCTTTTCCNTGAGAGGCAACAAGTTCTCCGTNAACCGAAAGGCATGCACCTGTATTAATGCGCTTAAGGAGNTCTTCATTGAATACATTGGTATCTGCAACCACTTGAAGATTACTTATGGTAGAGCCATCATTGATAGCAATAAATGCTACGTTTTTGCTCTCNCGCTTAGTGCGCACCCATCCTTTAACATTAACCTGTCGGTTTACTTCAGTGGTAGCCAACAATACGGCNACCTTAATTCTTTTGTTTTTCATTAAAGCCAGTTTTGTGAAAGGGCAAATGTATTGATTGTTGTCCAATCTTTTGGTTGGATCTTATCCGATTCTTTTACCGATTATCATTCGTAAAGCAGCCTTATCATAAAGTATTTCTTCAGGTAACAAAACATTCTCTCTTTTGTGTCGAAAACTCATAGGAAACAAAAAGTGTAAAAAAAGTTTCCAAAGTTTTCAAAGTGTGTATATTTGCGCCCAATTATGGATGAAAAAGGACAAGAGCTGGTTGAAAAATCAGCAGAGATCTATAAAAAGTTCGGTATTAAAAGTGTCACTATGGATGACCTTGCCCGCCATTTGGGGGTGTCGAAGAAAACACTATACAAGTATTTTAAGGACAAAAATGACATTGTAACGCGTTCCATTGCGAATAAAATGGAAGCTGAAGCCTGCTCTGTAAATAAAGTATGTGAATTTGCCAGTAACGCCATTGACGAATTGATGGGAATTACACAAAATGTAATTGAGAACCTGAATAAGATTCACCCATCAGTATTTTATGATTTAGAGAAATATTATCCCGAAGCATTTGAAAAAATAGAAGAACACAAAAAAGGGTTTATCTACAACTGTGTGTTGGGAAACCTAGAACGCGGAAAGAAAGAAGGATTGTACAGGTCTGATTTAAATTCAGAAATTATTGCAAAGCTATATGTATTAAGAGTTACAGATATTCTTAACCCCTACAACTTCGATGAAAATAAATTTACTCCAATGGATNTTTACATGGAAGCATTCAGGTATCATATCCGTGGNATAGCGAGTGAAAAAGGCATCGAGTATCAGGAGAAACTAATTCAACTTAATCAGGAAAACGAAAAAAATACCTAAACAGATCAAATGAAATTAAGAATTAACATTCTGGCATTGTTCGTGATTTTGTGCNTAGGTGCTTTTGCTCAACAAACGGAGAATGACGAGCAGTTGTCGTTCACCCTTCAAGAGGCAAAGGCCTATGCTGCAAAACACAGTTATTCTACTCAACAAGCTGTAATGGATGAAGAGATCGCCCGTAAAAAGGTAAAAGAAACCACAGCAATTGGATTGCCACAGGTTTCTGCTTCGGGTCAATTCCAGCAGTATATAGACATTCCAACACAGGTGATTCCTAACTTTTTGGGAGATTCTCCTGAATATTTGGAAGCCAAATTCGGAACGGAGTTTAACATTAACGGGGGCATCTCTGCTTCTCAGTTACTTTTTGATGGATCCTACCTCGTAGGACTTAAAGCCGCTAAAGTTTACCGCGANATGGCGAGTAATCAAGTGGTAAAGTCTGAGCAGGAAATACAAAAAGAAGTAGCCTACTCTTATGCACTTGTTTTGGTCTCAGAACGCAACATTGAAATTTTAAAAGGAAGTAAATCAAACATTGATTCAATGTTGTTNGAAACAGAGCAACTCTACAAAGAAGGGTTTACTGAAGAGCAAAATGTTGATCAGTTGAGGTTAACGGCATCTGAAATTACAAATCAGTTGAACAACGCTGAAAGACAAACCGAAGTAGCTCGAAANCTATTGAAATTTCAAATGGGAATAGAAGTGGCTAAAACCATTGAATTGACCAATGAGTTAGAAGAAGTTTTGACTACAGCAGAACAAGAAACGCTTTTGNCCCAAACGTTAGATATTAACACACACATTGACTATAAAATAGCATTAACCAACGAAGAGCTTCAGCGCTTAAACATGCGCAATGAAAAAGCGGGNTTTTTACCTAAGTTAAGTGCATTTTACAATTACCAGCAGTCTTACATGTCTGATGAGTTGGATGTGACTTCTGACTTTTGGTTCCCTACCAATGTTTGGGGAATAAATCTTGAAGTGCCCATTTTTACTNNTTTTCAAAGNAGNTTTAAAGTACAACAAACCCAAATTGATTACGAAAAAGCACAACTTCAAACAGAACAAGCTTCACAATCATTGCAACTTGGTGTTTTGCAAGCCAAAGCAGATTACAATCAAGCATTGAGCTCATATGAAGTGAAAAAAGGCAATTATGAACTTGCCAAAAAGATTTTTGATAAAGAATCCATCAAATTTCAAGAAGGGGTTTCAAGCAGCCTCGATTTTACACAAGCACAAAATCAAATGCTCGAATCNCAATCTAATTACCTTATGGCCATCCTAACCCTGGTAGAATCTAAAACGAATCTCGATAACGCATTAAACAACTATTAAAAATGAGAAAATTCATTATACTGGCAATTATAGCTTTTCTTATGGCCTCTTGCGGAGGTGAAAAAACAACGTTAGAACAACTTGTTGAAAAGAGAGATAGCTTAAAAACCGAAAGTAACGAGCTTAGGGATGAATTGGCAAAAGTAGAAGCCGAGATTGCTAAGTTAGACACCACTAAAAAATTAACGCAGGTTACTGCTGTTGAGGTTGCTCCAAGATCTTATGAGCACCATTTTGAAGTGTATGGAAATGTTGAAGCCCCTGAAAACGTATTGTTAACAGCTCAAGCCGGAGGAGAAGTGATGAGCATTCCGGTGAAAGAAGGGCAGCAGGTTAAAAAAGGGCAGCTTTTGGTAAAAGTTGANGCTGATGTTACCCGTAAAAACATGGAAGAAGTGCGNAACTCTCTTTCATTAGCGAAGGATGTATTTGAGCGTCAGGAACGCTTGTGGAATCAGAACATCGGTTCACAAATGCAATACCTAGAAGCCAAAAACAACAAAGAAGCATTAGAGAAAAAACTGGAAACACTTGAAGCTCAACTTAAGTTAGCCAGTGCTGTTGCTCCAATTGATGGTATAATCGATGAGATTTATCCCAATGTTGGTGAAGTAGCCTCTCCCGGTGCGCCATTGGTGCGTATTGTTAACCTTAACGAAGTTTACATTAAAGCAGATGTTTCTGAACGTTACCTNGGAGTTGTAAAAGAAGGAACTAAGGTTGAAGTAGAATTTCCNGCTTTGAACTTAACAATTGATACAACTGTAAGCTTAACCGGTAATTACATCAATCCGGAGAACAGAACATTTGTTGTACGCATTGATATCGACAACGACAATCANAAGATCAAACCAAACTTAATGGCGAAGTTGAACATTCGTGACTTCAAAGCAGATTCAGTAATTGTTTTGTCGTCAAACATTATTCAACAAACACCAAACGGAGACAATTTTGTATACACCGTTTCTGCCCCACAGGGAGAAGCAGAAGTAAAAAAAGTCTCTATCAAAGCAGGCTCTTCTAATGCAAAAACAGAAACAATGATAGACACCGGATTAGTTGGAGGTGAAATTATTGTAGACCAAGGTTCAAGAAGCATTAAAGACGGTCAGAAAGTAGAAGTAATTCAAAAATAATCCGGCTGGATTAGTACTAAATTATTATGGCTGAAGAAAATAAAACGATAAAAGANCGCATCAAAGAGTTTGGCCTGTCGAGCATATCGGTAGATAACCGAACTACGGTTTTTGTGCTAACAGCAATTATATTACTCGGAGGTATGGTATCATACATCGGTATGCCTAAAGAGGCTTTTCCGGATGTTGTTACACCAGAAATTTATGTAGGAACACCATACCCNGGTAATTCCCCTTTGGATATTGAGAAGCTGATTACGCGTCCAATNGAAAAAGAAATTAATACCATCACCGGAATTGATGAAGTGAACTCTACTTCAATTCAGGGATATTCATCCATCCAAGTCAAATTTGATTTTAGTGTAACACCAGAAGAAGCACTTAGAAAAGTGAAAGACAAGGTAGATGTTGCCATGTCAGATTCTGATTTCCCGGATGACTTACCATCAGATCCCAATGTCTTTGAAATGAACATGTCGGAAATGATGCCGATTATGAACATTAACCTTTCGGGAGATTTTTCTTTAGATCAACTGAAGAAATACGGTGAGTACCTGGAAGATGAAATTGAAGATTTACCTCAAATTACAGAAGTAGANATTCGTGGGGTAATGGATAAAGAGGTAAAAGTAGATCTTGATATCCATAAAATGGAAGCGACTAAAGTTGCTTTCAGCGATGTGGCAAATGCCATTTCTCAAGAAAACCTTACAATTTCAGGGGGTGACATCAAAGTCGATCAATTTGAAAGGTCTGTACGTGTTGTCGGAGAGTATAGCAATTGGGAAGAAATTAAAAACGTAGTCGTAAAGCACGAGAATGGAAATGTGATTTACCTGCGCGATATTGGAACAGTTGGATTTGGCGAAGAAGATAAGACCAGTTATGCACGTCAGTACAGAAAGCCAGTGGTAATGCTGGANGTGAAGAAACGTGCTGGTGAAAACCTTATTGAAGCATCTGACCAGATTTCGTTAATCTTAGAAAAAGCAAAAGAAGAGGTATTCCCTTCAACATTAGAAGTCTCTGTAACAGCAGATCAATCAGATCAAACCAGAACACAGTTAAGCGAGTTAGAAAACTCTATCCTGTTCGGAATTGTACTGGTAGTAGGTGTTCTTTTATTCTTTCTTGGACTTAGAAACGCCTTGTTTGTTGGGATTGCTATTCCATTATCTATGTTCCTATCATTTTTCATCTTAAATGCCTTAGGTGTTACACTGAACGTTATTGTTCTTTTCTCTCTTGTATTGGCTTTGGGGATGCTGGTAGATAATGGTATTGTAACCGTAGAAAACATTTACCGATTGATGGATGAGGGTTATTCTCCAATTCAGGCAGCAAAAGCTGGGGTTGGTGAAGTGGCTTGGCCAATTATTGCTTCAACGGCAACAACATTGGCCGCTTTTGTTCCTTTGGCATTATGGCCGGGNGTNATGGGAGAGTTCATGAAATACCTTCCCATAACACTCATTATTGTATTAACCTCTTCATTGTTTGTTGCATTGGTGATCAATCCGGTATTCTCAGCTGTTTTTATGAAGCTNCAAGAAGAGGATATCAAATTCAATAACAAGTGGTTAATAATTAGAGGTGTTCTGTTGCTNCTTGCACTAGGTTTAGATATAGCAGGAGATNTAAGTTCAGAAGCAGANCCTTTGAATTACNTNGCTTCTATTGTCATCAGTATTGTACTCATGACATTCCTTGGCAAATTTGTTTTCATTGCGAAAAACACGCACAGAAAACGCTTGTTAATGCCTTCTATATTCTTAATNGNACTTTCAATAGTGTACTTTGTTGCCGGGCAAACCGTATCTGCCAACTTTATTGGAATNACAGGTACATTCATCTTGTTAAATGCTTTTGTGATCTTTCCTTCATCAGTATTTTTTCAGGAAAAGATTATTCCTTGGATGGAGAATGCTTACGATGGATTTATTCGTCAAACACTTTCAGGAAGCAGACCTTATTGGTTTTTGGGAGGTACGTTCGGACTGTTAGTTTTTTCAGGGTTTTTAATTGTTAAGTTCACTCCTAAAGTGAATTTCTTCCCAGAAAATGATCCNCAATACCTCAATATCTTTATTCAGAATCCTATTGGAACTGATATTGAANCAACCAATAANATAACCAANGAAATTGAAGACATCATTTTTGTTGAGCTGAATAAAACAGCCNTAGACGAAGATGGAAAACCAGTAGTACATACCGATAAGAAAACCGGAGTAACTGACACCATCCAAATAATGGACATTGTTGAGTCTGTTATTGCACAGGTGGGNGAAGGAACCTCAGACCCTAATGAAGGGGTTCAAATGGGAAATACNCCACACAAAGCACGTATTACAGTTTCTTTTGAAGAGTATCAAGATCGTTTTGGTATCAATACTTCNGAAGTTCAAACGCAAATTCGTGATGCCTTAACGGGTTTNCCGGGAATTAAAATTATGGTGGACAAAAANAANAATGGNCCCCCNCAAGGAGCTCCNATTAATATTGANNTNAAAGGAGATAANTANATTGAGTTGATGNCTCANGCCGATCANATNAGAAGNTTTATTCAAGAAGGNCGNATNGGNGGTATTGAAGANTTAAANCTNGATGTNGAAGAAGGAAAGCCTGAGTTAACNNTAAAAGTTGATAGAGCNAAAGCNCGTCAATTAGGGTTGAGTACNGCNAGTATTGGNAATGCTCTGAGAACNTCAATTTATGGNTCAGANGTTTCTACTTACAAAGAAGGNGAAGACGATTACCCAATTTATGTGNGNTTNTCTAAAGANTANAGATACAANCCTGAAATGTTGTTNAATCAGCGCATTACNTTTAAAGACATGAATACGGGTAGAGTTGTTCAGGTTCCNATTTCTGCAGTAGCNACNGCTCAAAAAACGAGTACNTTCTCNGCNGTNAAACGTGCNGATTTAGATCGTGTNATNACNATTTCATCNAANGTNTTNGANGGTTATAATGCNAANGAAGTNGTGGCNAACATNAAAGANAGNTTNGAAGATTATGANNTNCCTGAATCNGTAGNTTTAGCNTTNACNGGNCANCAAGAAGAGCAAGCCGAAGAAATGGCNTTCCTTTCATCAGCATTGGCNATTGCATTNTTCTTAATCATCTTNATTATTGTNATGCAGTTTAACAGTNTNTCAACNCCNTTCATTATCGGGTTCTCAGTACTGTTTAGNTTAATTGGNGTATTGNTAGGNTTNGTAATNACCCAAATGGANTTTGTNNTNGTNATGTCTATGATTGGTATTATNTCNCTNGCAGGTATTGTNGTAAANAATGCNATTGTATTGATTGACTNNACCAACTTGNTNATTGANAGAAGACNNGAAGANNTNGGNTTNGAAGAAGGNGAAAAANTTCCTTTTGAAGATGTAATTAAAGCCATTGAAGAAGGTGGTAAAACCCGTTTGAGACCTGTATTGTTAACAGCAATTACAACTGTTCTTGGGTTATTGCCATTGGCAATTGGACTAAACATTGACTTCTTTACNTTCTTCAAAGAACTCGATCCGAACATTTATGTTGGTGGTGAGAATGTTGCTTTCTGGGGACCAATGGCCTGGACCATTGTTTACGGATTAACATTNGCTACATTCCTAACANTGGTAATTGTTCCNGTAATGTACTTNATNCTNAANAANGCNAAATACAANGTGGNGACAANAAGNNNAAGTTCATNNGAANTTNNAATNTGAAAAAANAGAANCCCTGCAGCATTTGCTGTGGGGTTTTTTATTGGCGNTGCTCAATNTGATAATTGATCATNCCNTCTANNGGTTTNCCCACAATNTTTCCAANNGTTANNCCCATTTGCTTNGCNACAATGCGNAGTTCTTCTTCAAAAACATTNGCAATNGANCCTACAAAGTTAATGGGGTGCTTTTCGGCATAATCNTAACAGAAGATTTGTACAGAAAAGAAAGCTGTAAANGCTTCATTCAATACAGATTGNATAAAAGGNTCTTNNCGNTANTTTCCNGCAAAACGCGATAAACTNGCCATGTATCGGTTAGGGTAAGGTTTATTGTATAAATGCTGCATTAGCTTATCAAGTGTAATGTCAAATTCACTTTCAAATGCTTTGGAAAGGTGTNCCGGCATATCGCCATAAAAGTGGGCTTTGGTAAGTAGTTTACCAATAAATGCTCCACTACCTTCATCTCCCAAAATAAACCCTAAAGATGGGATGGCTTTNTGCGTAGAATNGCCATTGAAAAAAGTAGCATTAGCACCGGTTCCTAAAATACAAGCAAAACAAGGTTCGCCTTGAAAAGTAGCATGTGCAGCTCCCATTAAATCATGATCGATATTTAAATCGGCATTTGAAAATAGTNGAGAAAGTCCGTCAGCAACTGTCTTTTGATCAATGGGAGAAGAACATCCTGCACCATAAAAATAGAGAGCTTTAGTTCCTTTGGCAATAGATTGAAGATCGCCACTTTCATGAACTAACTGACTAATTTGTTCTGCATTAACATAATGTGGACTCATGCCCAAGGTTGAAGTTCTGAGTACTTCGTTGTTGTTTTCATCTAATGCTACCCAGTCGCACTTGGTGGCTCCGCAATCTGCAATGACAGTAATGTTCTCCATGCGATCAAAATAATTGATTTTTTATTCGATGCAGATTAATACCTCCATTTTTTTCTAAATCGGGTAACTTTACAGCGTTTTTATGAACCGATTAAGCGATCGGTTGTATTTTCTCAAAAACGATTAGGCATGGCAGAAAAAATAAAAGGGTTTTCGAAACTCACCAAAGAGGGAAAAATTGAATGGATTACCAACACGTATTTTGAAAACCCTGAAAAAGCNCAGGAAATTTTAAAGTACTATTGGCANGATGATACNGAAACTCAACGCCTGCATGATGAGTTTATCGAAAATACAATTACCAACTTTTATTTGCCGTTTGGTGTAGCGCCNAATTTTAAAATCAACGATAAGGTTTATGCCATTCCAATGGCAATTGAAGAAAGCTCTGTTGTAGCAGCAGCATCCAAAGCAGCTTCTTTTTGGTTCGATCGCGGAGGGTTTAAAACCACGGTAATTTCAACCAATAAAATAGGGCACGTTCACTTTGTGTACTATGGCGATTATGATAAGCTGTTGAATTTTTTCAATTCGATTAAACCGCAATTCTTTGAAGATACGGCCGATATTACGNCTAACATGCGTAAGCGTGGAGGTGGAATTGAGGATATTATGTTAATCAACAAAACCTTTGAAGAGCCGAATTACTACCAAATCAAAGCTACGTTTGAAACGGTAGATTCCATGGGCGCCAATTTCATCAATACTTGTTTGGAGCAATTTGCCAAAACCCTTGAAAGAGAAATTCAGAACAGCGACCTATTTACCGAAGAAGAGAAGAACATTCAAATCATCATGTGTATTCTTTCGAACTACACACCGGAGTGTTTGGTAAGGGCAGAGGTAAGTTGTCCGGTAGAGTTTTTAGAAACAGATGGTGTTTCGGCAGAAGAATTTGTTCAGAAATTTGAACGTGCAGTTCATGTTGCCCGCATAGAACCTTATCGTGCAACTACACACAATAAAGGCGCAATGAATGGTGTTGATGCCGTTGTAATTGCAACTGGAAATGATTTTAGAGCAATCGAAGCAGCTTGTCATACTTATGCTGCTAGAAGTGGCCAATACCGCTCACTTTCTGATTGTAAAGTAGAAAACGGAATTTTTCGNTTTTGGATAGACCTTCCTTTGGCATTAGGAACCGTTGGAGGNTTGACCAAACTTCACCCAATTGTAAAATTTGCNCANGAACTTTTAGGNAACCCTAGCGCTAANGAANTGATGGGAATTGTAGCTGCAAGCGGATTGGCACAAAACTTTGGTGCNTTNCGTGCACTGGTTACTACCGGAATTCAAAAAGGNCANATGAAAATGCATTTGCTAAATGTGTTAAATCAGCTCGAAGCAACNGAAGAAGAGAAAAAACAAATGGTAACCTATTTTAAAGATAAAGTACCGCATTACAATCAAATCGTTACTGCATTTTGTCAAATGCGCGGAGTATCTAGCGTAGAAGAATTGAAATTAAAATAGTAGTTAGCGAATCTCTTCATGNAGCAACAATTTTACAGCCACGGTAAACTCTTAATTTCTGGAGAATACTTGGTGCTTGATGGNGCATGGGCTTTGGCTGTTCCNACTCAAAAAGGGCAGTGGCTTAATGTTACTCTTGAAGATGAAAATGCAGNATTNAAAGGTGTGCATTGGAAAAGTCTAAACCACAACAAAGAAGAGTGGTTTACTGNGAGCTTCAATCACNAGTTTGAAGTGATAAAAACTTCTGACGAAAGCGTTGCCGAAANCCTTCAAAAATGGTTACAAACAACCGCAAAATTAAATCCCGATTGGCTTCAAAAAGGAGGTNATGTTATGGTAGAAACCGTACTGGAATTTCCCAACGATTGGGGATTAGGTAGCAGTTCTACCATGCTGAATAATTTGGCATTGTGGGGAGAAGTAAATCCGTATGAATTGCTGGAAAAAGGATTCTCTGGTAGTGGTTATGACATTGNNTGTGCCAATGCTTCTAAAGCTATATTATTTCAGGTTTCNGGAACTCAGCCAAAGGTGAAANCNATAGAATGGAAGCCTTCTTTTCAAGATGAATTGTTTTTTGTGNATCTAGGGAAAAAGCAACGCAGCTCACGTGAGATAGTACGCTATCGCGAAAAGCAATTTGATCGCGAAAACAAGGTGCAAAACCTGAATCAGTTGACAGAGGAAGTGTTGGAAATACAAACGTTAGCAGNCTTTGAACAATGGATTGAAAAGCACGAAACCCTGATGGCTGAAATTCTGGAAGTTGATCCTGTAAAAGTTGATTT
>PAJI01000029.1:239854-306092 GCA_002705995.1 Crocinitomicaceae bacterium
ATTATCCNGGAGCATTAAAATCGCTTGGAGCNTGGGGCGGAGATTTCATCTTGGCTACACGAAAAGAAGCACTCGATTANTTTTNAGCTAAAGGTTTAACGACCATTCTTCCGTTTAGAGAAATGGTGTTGTAAAAAGACTTAATGGCACAGCGAATTAGCCGCCCATGTAGCCATNAGTAAATGAGGTTTGGCTTTGGAATTAAATCCCATGGAGTGTACATAACCCACTGCTGCTTTCAATACTTTGTTTGAAGGATATTCAGGGTCTTCGTTAAAATCCAAATCAATTTGATGCACCTTTAAACCACAATCTGCTTCAATAAATTGAGCCACACTTAAACTACGCTCTATTTCACCCCATAATCTTGACCATAAATCCTTAACCTGAGGTTGTTTTTCCCTGCGATAGAGTACGTGAGCACCTTTTCCGGGATAACGCACAACAACGGTAGTTGCGTAAGTTGTTTTCTTGTTGAAATTTTGGCTGTCACACCCCACATGGATTTCACATTCGGGATGTTCTAGTAGCAAATGCGGAAGGTATTCGGTAAGATGTACCTTCTTGTGTGTTTGCATCATCTTAAATTGATCTTCCATGTCTTTAAAGATACCTTAAAAATGTAGTTGTACTGCTACACTTTACTTTTCTTTGAACAAAATTTAACCCCACGGGTATATCAAACAACAACTAGAAGCAATAAAACTGTGACCGAACAAGATTTTATTCCAAGAAAAGATGAATTGGGTGAACACCCTGATGAAGGAACCATTACCTGGAAAAGTCCGTCTAATATAGCCTTGGTAAAATATTGGGGAAAGAAAGGAAATCAAATTCCTGCCAATGCAAGCATTAGCTTTACGTTGAGTAACTGTGCTACAACCACAAGCGTGTTTTACGAGCGATTAGCCAATCCGGTAGAAAAACCCAGTATTCGCTTCTTTTTTGAAGGAAAAGAAAATCCTCAGTTTGGAGAGAAAACCATTACGTTTTTTGAAAAAATGCGTCCTTATTTTCCGTTTATTGATCACTATCATTTTCAGATCAAAACCGAAAATTCGTTTCCACACAGTAGTGGAATTGCTTCTTCTGCCTCAGGTATGAGTGCTGTTGCTTTGGCTTTAACATCACTAGAAAATGAACACCGTTCAGTTTGGTCAGATGATGCTTTTCATAAAAAAGCCTCTTTTGCTGCCCGAATAGGATCGGGAAGTGCTGCTCGCTCTGTTTATGGTTCTATGGCCATGTGGGGGCAACATCAAGATTATAAAGGAAGTTCAGATCTTTTTGCCATTCCGGTAACGCATACACATCAGGTATTTAAGACATTTAAAGATGTTATTCTGTTGGTTGATCAGGGAAAGAAAAAAGTTTCTAGCACAGTAGGGCATGGCTTGTTAAAAGGGCATCCTTTTGGTAAAAACCGCTACGAAGTGGCGCAAAAGAACATGTCATCGATTTTGAGCATACTCAAAAATGGAGAGCTCGAAGATTTTGGGAAATTAGTTGAAAGCGAAGCATTGATGTTACATGCGTTAATGATGACCAGTAATCCTTATTTCATTCTGATGAAACCAAATACGCTGGCCATTATCGAGAAAATTTGGGATTGGAGGCATGAAACAGGACAACATCTTTACTTTACGTTAGATGCCGGAGCCAATGTTCACCTATTGTTTCCTGAAGATGAGGAACAAATTGTTATGGATTTTGTTAAGACTGAACTGGTTGCACATTGTGAAGACAACAACTATATTTGTGACCATATTGGACAAGGCCCTGCATTGTTAACACCAGAGGGATGATAAAAAAGGCTTTTTTCTACTCGAAAATTTTACTGTTCGGAGAATACGGTATCATTAAAGATTCCATGGGACTTTCAGTACCCTATACTTCCTATCAGGGAGAACTCAAAATGGACATGGATAATCCTGTGAAGGCGAAGGAATCCAATCTTCATTTACGCAATTACCTGGAGCACCTTGAACAATTGGATCAAAACGGTGAGCTAGAAGTACCGCTAGATCTTAAAGCATTTCGTAAAGATGTAGAAGCCGGAATCAGCTTTGATTCTACCATTCCGCAAGGATTTGGAGTAGGAAGCTCGGGAGCACTTGTTGCTGCTGTGTATGATAAATATGCTTTAGATAAGATTGATGCAGAAGCAACCCCTGTTTCTAAAGATCAAATCGTACAACTAAAGAAATACTTCGGGTTAATGGAGAAATATTTTCACGGAACCAGTTCCGGAATTGATCCATTGATTTGTTACTTAAAATTACCATTGTTAATTCGTTCAAAAGAAGATCTTGAGTCTATTGGTTTACCCGACTATTCGAATGGAGAAGGAGCAATCTTTTTATTGAACAGTGGTCAACCNGGAGAAACGCAACCCATGATTAATATTNTCATGGAAAAAATGAAACACGATGGTTTCAGAAACATGTTGCGTTCAGAATTCAAAAAGTATAACGATGCCTGTATTCAGGCATTCATCGACCGTGATATTTCTCCGCTCTTTACCAATTTAAAAGAGCTTTCTAAATTAGTATTGGATAANTTTAAACCAATGATTCCTTCTGTTTTCCATAACCTTTGGAAACAAGGAATTGATACCAATGCTTATTACTTAAAGCTTTGTGGCTCTGGTGGCGGAGGTTTTATTCTAGGGTTTACCAAAGACCTTAACAAGGCAAAAGAATTACTGAAAGACCACGATTTAGAGGTGATTTATCGATTTTGAAAAGACTACTCAATAGAAAACAACGCATCAATTTGGTGAAGTTCTTTGCGTTGCTTTCATTGGTGCGTTGGTACAACATCCTCTTAGTAATACTTGCTCANTACTTAGCTTCAGTTCATATCTTAAATCCTGATAAACCTGTTTTGCAGGTATTGAAAGATCCTTATTTACACCTAATGATCTTTTCATCGGCCTTTATCATTGCTTCGGGATTCATCATCAATAGCTTTTACGACCTAGAGAAAGATACGATCAATCGGCCGAGGCAAGTTGTTTTTAACCGGTTGATTACACAGCGAAGTTGCTTAAACCTCTATTTTATNTTCAATACCATCGGAATGGTGTTGAGTTTTTACGTTTCTAAGCGCATTATGTTGTTCAACTTTCTCTTTAGTATAGGCTTGTGGTTCTATTCACACAAGTTGAAAAAACAGGCATTTCTGGGCAATTTTTCNGCAACAGTACTTCAAGTTGTTCCCTTCCTAATTACCATATTGTATTACGANGATATCAACTACGCCATATTCTTTTATGTTGCNTTTATAGCAGTTATTGTACTTATCCGAGAAATTCTGAAAGACCTTGTATCTCAAAAAGGAGACGAAGTAATGGGCTACACATCTGTTCCTATTTTATTGGGAGAGTCTACTACAAAACAGATTTTGTTCTTATTGATGGCCTTAACTGCTGTTCCTCCCATTTTACTCTATTTCTATTACGCTATTGATTACGTNGTGATCTATTTTATTNTTTCTGTTATAGCTGTTGCCTATTCCGTTTTTTTNCTGGCTAAGGCGCATTCCGAAGATGATTTTGAACGCATCAATAATATTTACAAGGGCATCATCTTGTTTGGTATTATGAGCATTGTGCTGGTTTGAGTTAGTTGTACCTTTGAAAACAGTCATGCTACAAGACGAATACACATTACTTCAACAAATTGATTTTCCGAAAGATCTCAGAAAACTAAAGCAAAACGAANTGCCTAAGTTGGCTGATGAACTTAGAAATTACATCATTGATGTGGTTGCTGAGCATGGTGGTCATCTTGGGGCAAGCTTAGGAGTTGTTGAAATCACAGTTGCTTTGCATTATGTATTCAATACACCTAATGATTTGTTGTTGTGGGATGTTGGTCACCAAGCATATGGACACAAAATTCTAACGGGAAGAAGAGAGCAGTTCCCTTCAAACAGAAAAAAGGGAGGACTATCAGGTTTTCCTAATCGTTCTGAGAGTGAATACGATACGTTTGGAGTAGGACATTCTTCCACAGCTATTTCCGCTGGTTTAGGGATGGCTATGGCCAATAAACTAAAAGGGAAAAAGCAAAAAGTAATAGCTGTAGTTGGCGATGCTGCTTTGAGTGCAGGATTATCATTTGAAGGGTTAAATCATGCCGGAGTTACCGGGGCTGATATGTTGATTGTGATCAACGATAACTCTATGAGCATTGATCCCAGTGTTGGAGCATTGAACGAATACCTTTTGCGTACATCAAAACACTATAAGTCGCTCAAAGACCAGATTTGGAAACAACTCAAAAAACAAAGCTTGGAAGGATCCGTCTCTGAGGCAACACTCAAGGTTTTAGAGCGTGATGAAACGAATTTGTTTGAGGCATTAAATTTTAAATATTTTGGTCCGGTTGATGGCCATGATTTGAATGAATTGGTTGAAGTCTGTGAGCGCTTAAAAACAATACCCGGCCCTAAAATTTTACATGCGATCACCAAAAAAGGCAAAGGGTATGAACCGGCTGAAAAGGGAAACGCTACCAAGTGGCATGCTCCTGGCTTGTTTGATAAGGCAACCGGCAAAATTTTAGTCAAAGAAGAAAAAGGAGCAAAGCCTCCTAAATTTCAAGATGTTTTTGGACATACACTGGTAGAGCTAGCTGAGCAAAACGATAAAATTGTTGGAATTACTCCTGCTATGCCGTCTGGTTCAAGTATGAATTTGATGATGGATGCTTTTCCAAAAAGGGCTTTTGATGTGGGAATAGCCGAACAGCATGCTGTTACCTTCTCGGCAGGATTGGCCACACAGGGATTGTTACCGTTTTGCAACATTTATAGCACATTTATGCAGCGTGCTTATGATCAGGTTATTCACGATGTGGCAATTCAAAACTTAAAAGTTATTTTTTGTTTAGACCGAGCNGGGTTGGTCGGTGCTGATGGAGCAACACATCAAGGTGTTTATGATTTGGCTTACATGCGTTGTGTGCCGAACATAACGATTGCCGCTCCGTTAGATGAAACCGATCTTCGAAATGTGATGTACACGGCTCAACTGGATAAAACAGAGCAATCAATGGTAATTCGTTACCCGCGAGGAAGAGGTTCAATGTTAGCTTGGCAAACACCTTTAGAAGAAGTNGAAATAGGTGCTGTAANAACGCTGAATGAAGGATGCCAGCCTGTATGTCTATTGAGTACAGGAACGGCTGGAATAGCAGCTCAAAAAGCGGTTCTTCAATTAAAAGAACAGGGCATTGATGTAGCACATTTTCATTTCCTATTTGTAAAACCTTTGAATGAGNAAAAGTTGGAAGAGCTTGCACAGCAATATCAAGCGATGATTACTGNGGAAGATGGAACAAGAATAGGAGGTTTTGGAAGCGCAGTNGCAGAATGGATAAGTCAGCATGCTCCCAATAGGGCATTAAAAATAGCAGGAATACCCGATGAGGTAATTGATCATGCATCTCCTGAAGAACAAGCAAGTAATGCTGGAATTGATGCTGCTACAATTGCAGCTGNAGCCTTACAACTTCTGAGTAAGTCTGATCAGTAATTTCACACCTTCTTCAACCGTATCAAAATCTCTGTAAATTCTAGGGTCAGAATTATTATCAGCTTGTCCTTGTGTTCCTTTAAACGCGATCACAGGACGATTTTTAAGAAGCATTTTATCAATTAAAAGGGCACTCCCCTGTCCGCCACCTATTACGAATGCTCCNGCACAATTATTTACAAGGGCATTGTGTTTTTGATCAGTATCTTGAAATGTTTCTATGGTCGAAAAAAGNGCTTTTGGAGCGTCTTTTTCTCTTTTTGCTTCAATTAACAAGAGGTTTTCTCCTCCTTGTTCCAGGTTGTTTTTGAAAATGGCCTCAAATGTTCCTTGGAAACCTCCAGCACATGGAATAACATTATACTTGTGAAGAAAACTTCCAAGCTCTTTTCCCACTTGTATATTATAATCGGGGCAATCTAATCCATAAGCTAGTAGGGCAACTTTCATGGGGTTTTGATTTTATAAATGTAAGTTGTTTGGTTGTCATTATTGGGGTTCAACCAATGGAGCAAGGCATCAACATAACTAGGCTGAATTACCTGCACTAATTCAATTTCACCGTATTCTTCATTGAATCGTTCTACGCGTTGCTCTAACTCTACTTCTTCAAAGAACACCACATAGTTGGGAACCATCGCAGGGTCTTCCAATTGGTTAACTGTTTCTCTTACTTGGGCAATCGGATGGCTTTTCTTGGTTGTATAGAAGTAATGCTTCCATGAATCGAGGTAATACAAAGCAGGCATTAAATAATCGTCTTTGTATGAGCTCTCAATAATCATGTTGTTGTAATCGGGTTGTTCAGAAAGCCAAACCATTGATTCAACACGATTGCGTTTTAAATAGCAAGGGGTTAATCCCACCAAAAAAATCGTATTGATGATCCAAAACCATGTCCAGAAACCTTTCAATAATTTTTGACGATTTTGCCAAAAATTGGATGTAGCAACGAAGTTTTCCCAGCCTACTTGACCTAGAATAATGAAGAAGGGCAAAACAGGTAAAATGAAGCGTTCTTGTTTGTTTGGAAAATAACTGTGGAATGCAAAGAAAATGAATGCAGGAAGGAAAATGAGTAAGTGTTTTTTCCACATTCTCCCATAACCAAAAAACCAAAACAAGCTAATAGGTGGAATCAATAAGCCTCCAATTGTGAGGAAGTACTTGTACCAAGGCTCATCAAAATAAGAGGTTTTGTGTTCAATGTTGTAACGTACATATTCGTAAAACTCTGCAAACGGAGCTTTCCAGATGAATAGATCTCCAATTTGCGTAATAGAAAAAGCCAAGGCAGCCATTACTCCAAAGAGTATAGCACCTACAAAACGTCTTCTGAATAAAAGGTAAAGCCCAAAACCACCAATAAACAAAGCTGTTTGATAACGGATTCCCATGGCTATACCGGCAGAAAAACCAGCTAGAAGTTCAGGTCCTATTTTAGGTGTTTCTTGGTTTTTTAGCAATAACCATGTACTGTACATGAGTGGAGGAATACAGACCATCTCAACTAAATTCCGAACCGAGAAAGCAGGGAATAACCAAAATATGGCCATCAATAAACCTACCAATTTTGCAGTTTTCTCAGATGAAATTTTTAAGGTGATTTTATAGCCTAAATAAATGGTAACCATTGAATAGGCTGCATGTAGAAAGCGCACAATGTGCATTTTTACCTGAGGGTCAAAGATGTTAACAGACTCTAATGACCAAAATAAAAGGTAATGTAAACCTGCATAGAAGAAACTGTGTCCTCCCGGGGTATCGGTTTCATCATCAGGAATCCAGTCATAAGTATCAGTACCGTCCAATATGCTTTGTGCAGTTTCTATCACTAGAAAATGATCATCATGCATTCCCCAGCCTTTTGAGAAAATGGTAGCAATTAAACGGAAAATACCTCCTAATATCATAATGAAAAGCAAAGGCTTCTCATTCCAGAACTGCTTCAATTTTTCCATGCCGCAAATTAAAAACAAAAAGGGATGAAGCCATTGACTTCATCCCTTTAAATAAATGCTATATCAGCGAATTAATCTTCATGTTTAAAATCCCACTCTTCAAGAAACTTAGTCGTGAAATCTCCTTTTCTGAATCTTTCGTTACGCATTAATTTCTCGTGGAAAGGAACTGTTGTTTTAATTCCTTCAATGATATATTCTCCCAAAGCACGCTCCATTTTGGCAATAGCTTCTTCACGAGTTTGTGCAACTGAGATAAGCTTTGCAATCATAGAATCGTAATACGGAGGAATAGTATAACCCGCATAAACATGTGTGTCTATACGAATTCCGTGTCCGCCTGGCTCGTGATAATTAGTAATCATACCAGGAGATGGACGAAAATCATTGAAAGGATCTTCTGCGTTAATACGACATTGAATAGCGTGTAAGCGTGGAGTATAGTTTTCTCCGGACACCTTATCGCCAGCAGCAATTTTAATTTGTTCTTTAATCAAATCGTAATTAATAACTTCTTCTGTAATGGTATGCTCTACCTGAATACGGGTATTCATTTCCATAAAGTAGAAATTACGGTCTTTGTCTACCAAGAATTCAATTGTACCAACACCTTCGTAATTAATGGCTTTTGTAGCTTTTACAGCTGCAGCACCCATTTTCTTACGCAAATCATCGGTCATAAATGGAGAAGGAACTTCTTCAACTAATTTTTGGTGTCTTCTTTGAATAGAACAGTCACGTTCTGAAAGGTGACAAGCATTTCCATGTTGATCTCCCGCAATTTGAATTTCAATATGACGTGGTTCTACAATGAATTTCTCCATGTACATCCCGTCATTACCAAATGCAGCACCTGCTTCTTTACGGGCAGATTCCCATGCTTTCTCCAATTCTTCGTCATTGGTACACATACGCATACCTTTACCACCGCCACCGGCAGTAGCTTTAAGCATAATTGGATACTTGATTTCCTTAGCTGTTTTCTTCGCGTCTTCAAGACTTTCGATAAGTCCTTGAGAACCTGGAACACAAGGAACTCCTGCCTCAATCATAGTTGCTTTGGCAGTAGCTTTATCTCCCATTTTTTCAATCTGCTCAGGAGTAGCTCCAATAAACTTGATGCCATGTTCCTGACAGATTTTAGAAAACTTAGCATTTTCTGATAAGAACCCATATCCCGGATGAATAGCATCTGCATTTGTGATTTCTGCAGCAGCCATTATGTTAGGAATATTGAGGTATGATTCTGCACTGGATGCAGGACCAATACATACAGCCTCATCGGCAAAACGAACGTGGAGGCTATCCTGATCGGCAGTGCTGTACACGGCAACCGTTTGAATACCCATTTCACGGGCAGTACGGATAACGCGCAAAGCAATTTCACCCCTGTTCGCGATTAAGATTTTTTTGAACATAGACTTGGGTTTTGTTCTACACTATTGTAGAGCACCTTAAAAATTAAGATGGATCTACAAGGAATAATGGTTGATCGTACTCAACCGGAGTAGCATCTTCAGCAAGTACTTTAACAATCTTACCGCTAATTTCCGATTCGATTTCGTTAAAGAGTTTCATTGCTTCAATGATGCACACTACTTCGCCTTCAGCTACTTGATCGCCAACATTCTTGAATGTTGGTTTGTCTGGTGCCGGAGAGCGGTAGAACGTACCAATCATAGGAGACTTAATCGTAACGTATTTAGACTCGTCTTCTTTTTGTTCAGCTGGTTCAGCTGCTGGAGCAGCCGGAGCTTGTTGTTGAGCAGCCGGAGCAGCAACAGGCTGCTGAGGCTGCATTTGCGGAGCCATTTGTGGCATTGCAGCCATTGGCATTTGTGTGTGAATTACCGTTTGCGGTTGCTCATCACTTGCTTGTCCGCGCTTTTTCTTCGGATTATCCGTTTTGATCGTGATCTTGAAGTCTTTTGTTTCCAATTCAACTTCACTTGCTCCTGACTTAGAAACAAACTTGATCAGCGATTGAATTTCATTCAAATCCATAATAATTGCTTTATGATTATTAAAACGAAGATAGAATTTTTGACAGGATGGCCTTACTTATTGTAAGCCCATTTCAGATAAATGGCACCCCATGTGAATCCCCCGCCAAACGCAGAGATCACAATGTTGTCACCTTTTTTTAATTTGTCTTCCCACTCCCATAAACAGAGTGGAATGGTTCCGTTAGTGGTATTTCCGTAACGGTCTATATTGATCATTACCTTTTCTTCAGGTAATCCCATTTTTCTACGTGTTGCTTCAATGATCCGCAAGTTTGCCTGATGTGGTGCTAAGTAAGCTACATCATCGGCTGTTAATTGATTGCGTGTCATAATTTCTCTTGAAACACTTGCCATGCTTGTTACAGCAGCTTTGAACACTTGAGCTCCTTCTTGATAAACGTAGTGCTCGCGTGCATCAACAGTTTCGTGTGAGGCTGGTTTTACCGATCCTCCTGCTTTTTGGTGCAAGTGTTTTTTACCAGATCCATCACTTTTTAAGATAGAGTCTTGAATTCCAAAACCTTCTTCATTAGGTTCTAGCATAAC
This sequence comes from Crocinitomicaceae bacterium, assembly GCA_002705995.1. GTDB lineage: Bacteria > Bacteroidota > Bacteroidia > Flavobacteriales_G > Salibacteraceae. The sequence continues at coordinate 249,910 of PAJI01000029.1, forward strand.
TGCTCCGGCACCGTCTCCAAAAATTACACAGGTTTTTCTATCGGTGTAGTCTATAATTGAAGACATTTTATCTGCACCAACAACAATTACTTTCTTATAAAGCCCGCTCTCAATGTATTTACTGGCAGTAACTAATGAATAGATAAAGCCAGAACAAGCAGCAGCAATATCAAACCCAAAAGCATTTACCAAGCCAACTTCATCAGAAATAATGTTGGCTGTTGCCGGAAACTGATGATCGGGAGTAACAGTTGCACAAATAATTAAATCAACTTCTTCAGGAGCCGTATTGGTCTTTTTCAAAAGATCTTTAACAGCAGGAATAGCCATCGTACTGGTTCCTTTTTCTTCTCCTTTAAGAAGGTGTCTTTCTTTAATTCCGGTTCTTGTGATGATCCACTCGTCAGTGGTATCTACTATTGTCTCAAGTTCCTTATTGGTAAGGACATAGTCAGGGACATACCCCGCTACGCCTGTAATTGCTGCTTTGTAGTGTTGACTCATTACAAGAAGGCCTTTTGAATTTTTTTAGAGAGCTCTGCCTCGGCAACATCCTTGGCAAGAAATAGCATATTCTTTATGGCAACTGGAGATGAAATACCATGGCCGATAATTACATTGGAATTAATTCCAAGCACTGGCGATCCACCGTATATTTCATAATTGAAACGATCGAAAAATTCGTCTTTTATTCCTCGCTTTTTTGCAACAACATAAAATGCTTCAGCTTCTTTAAGCACAACATTTCCTGTAAATCCGTCACAAACAACAACATCTGCTGAGGAATTAAAAAGATCTCTTCCTTCAATGTTTCCAATAAAGTTGAAATCGGTGGTTTCTGACATGAGTTCGTGGGTAGCCTGTGTAAGAAGATTTCCTTTTTCCTTTTCTTCACCAATATTTAGTAATGCAACCTTGGGATTTTCAATGTTGTAAATGTGTTTTACAAAATGAGATCCTAAAATTCCAAACTGGTAAAGTACATCAGGCTTACAATCTGCATTAGTTCCTACATCTAGAATAATGCTCACACTTCCGTCTTCTTGAGGAATTGCAGAAGTGATACATGGGCGAATAACTCCGGGTATGGCCTTAACTGTTAGCATAGAACCAACCAGCATAGCACCAGTATTACCAGTACTACTAAAGGAGTTTATTTTCCCTTCTTTTAAAAGGTGGAAACCTAGAGCAATAGAGCTATCTTGTTTTTTGGCAAAAGCCTTTGTTGGATGTTCGCTCATACCAATATTTACATCAGTATGAATAAAATCAAAAAGAGAAGAGGAAACCCCTTCTCTTTCAAGAATAGCTTTATTTTCTTGCTCGTTTCCGATTAATACAATTCTAACCTCTTTAGGAAGTTCTTTTACTGCATGAATAGCACCCAATACATTGGATTCAGGAGCAAAATCACCACCTAGAGTATCTAATCCGAGCTTCATTGAAGTATATTCATCTTTAGCAATCTTTAATCACCTGAAAAAAGATCGAACGCCAAAGATATAAAGTTCAACAAACTGGATTATACAAGAACTTCTTTCTCCATTACTACTTTACCTTTATAGTAAAGTTTGCCCTCATGCCAATGAGCTCTGTGCATAAGATGAGGTTGCCCTGTTGTTGGGCAAATTGCTACTGTTGGAGCCTCAGCTTTGTAGTGAGTTCTTCTCTTGTCTCTTCTAGTCTTTGACTGTTTACGCTTAGGATGTGCCATCTTTTATCGTTTATCAGCGTTTCTTATTTTAAATTTTTCAAAGCATCCCATCTGGGATCAATGTTATCGTCTTCATCATCTGGGTTGTAGTGTTCAAGTTGATCAATAACATCTTGATCACACTCCCCTTCATCGTGAACAAATTTCATGGGCAATGCCAACCATATAAACTCGTAAACATAAGGTCCGAGATCTATATGACTTTCAGAATCTGCAATCGTGATTACTTCATCTGTGGTATCAAATCCGCCCTGACTGAATTTCACGTAAAGCTTTTCGCTTGATTGAATGGGAATTTCTACCGGAGCATTACACCGATCACACGGTACAGTAATTGTTCCATCAAAGTTAAAATGCAAAGTCAACATCGCTGATTGTTTCTCTAAAATAAACAAGAGATTAATCGCTGCGTTGAGCACTTCTACTTCTGAAATCCCTGAATCAAAGAACGCTTTACCGATTTCAAAATCGTGCGGATGCTTCCCTAATTTCTCTCCTCCGAAGGGGATAAGAAATTCTTTACCAAAGGATTCACCCTTTTTCATAAGGGGCGCAAATGTAAGCATTCTTTAAAAACCCTGAAATTCTTTTTTTAATCTTTTTTATTTCGTCTTTGTTGTTGTAGAGGGTTGCTACTCATTTCTTTAAACTCTTGGCGCTTATGATAAGTGTCTATAGCAAGATAAACTGCATTTCTAAAAGACCCCGGATTGGCAAGTCCTTTACCGGCAATACTATAGGCAGTTCCGTGATCTGGAGAGGTTCTAACAACGGGAATGCCAGCAGTAAAATTCACTCCTTGATCAAAAGATAAAGCTTTAAAAGGAGCAAGTCCCTGATCGTGATACATTGCTAAAACACCATCAAATTTTTTCCAGAGATCACTGCCAAAGAAACCATCTGCAGGATAGGGGCCGAAAGTTAAAATCTCACTTTCATTGGCTTTATTGATTGCTGGCTCTATTATGTCTTTTTCTTCAGACCCCATAAGCCCATTGTCTCCATTGTGCGGATTTAGTCCGAGAACAGCAAAGCGTGGTTTTCGAATTCCAAAATCTTGTTGGAGCGACTTGTTGAACATCTCAAGTTTTTTAACAATGCCTTCAACAGTTAAAGAAGAGGCAACATCTTTTAACGCAATATGTCCGGTAACAATTCCAACTCTTAAATTATCATACACCATTATCATAATGGGATTGTCCTCGTTGGCATAGTTCGCAAGGTATTCTGTATGTCCGTTAAACTGGAATTGTTCTGATTGAATGTTGTCTTTATTAATAGGAGCGGTTACTAAAACATCGACAGCATTTGATGCTAGGTCAGAAGTTGCCTTTTCAAGAGAAAGAAAAGAAAGTTTCCCTGCTTCTTTGGTAGATTCTCCTAATGTAACCCGAACCTCTTCATCTGTAACATTCAAGAGATTAATCTTTCTTGATTTAGCCTGTTCAGCAGAGTCAATAAAGTTAAAATGAAGGTCGTTCATTTTTAACTTCTTCTTGTAATATGTGGCAGCTTTGGCAGAGCTGTATACAATAGGAACACAAGTGTCCATGATTCTATTGTCTGAAAAAGTTTTCAGCGCAACCTCCAAACCAATTCCGTTTATATCTCCACCAGATATTGCTATCTTTATTTTTTTAGGCTTTTTCATAGAAACACAAAAGTAATATTTCAGGATTGGCAGAGGTTTAATTTTATCAAAGCTATAGTTGTTAATTTACTTTTAAAGCAGCCAACAGGTCAACTAATTAGTCAGTTTATGCGTCTATATTTATAATATGAATTAGAATTATTGCGAATTTTGCAATAAAATAGATAACTCGCGTTAAGCGCTTTAGATGAAAAAAATAATACTCCTCATATTTTTTAGTTTCATTTCCACTTGGGTGTTGGCGACCCATAATCGTGCAGGTGAAATTACATTTGAACATGTCTCAGGATTAAACTATCGAATTACCATTACAACGTATACCAAAGCATCTTCTATTCAGGCAGATAGAGATGAACTTACTTTAGAGTTTGGTGATGGAACTTCGGCTACTGTTGCCAGAACTTACGAACAAGTATTGAGTGGATTAGACATTAAACATAATGAATACACCACAACGCATACTTTTCCAGGGCCGGGAACCTATACTCTTTCAATGGAAGATCCTAACCGTAATGCGGGGATTGTAAATATCACGAACTCTGTTAATGTTTATTTCTACTTAGAAACAGAGTTGGTTATTCCTTCTTTTGGAGCGTTTGATTATAACAACTCTCCAGTACTACAAAATCCTCCAATTGATAATGGGTGTTTGGGTAGGGTTTATGACCATAACCCCGCAGCATATGATCCTGATGGGGATAGTCTTTCCTATGAGTTAATAGAGCCCAGAGGGTACAACGGTTCTGCGCTATCAGGTTATTCAGATCCAAGTGACATAGAACCGGGAGCAAATAATAATTTAACGCTTGATCCTGTAACCGGAACGTTGATTTGGGATAGCCCTCAACGTGTGGGAGAATACAATGTGGCTTTTCTTGTTATTGAATGGAGAAGGTTGAGTGATGGCTCTTATGTTAAGGTAGGAGAGGTTGTTAGAGATATGCAAATTACGATAGGAACGTGTGAGAATGAACCGCCTGAAATTGAAGCTTTAGAAGATATCTGTATTGAGGTTGGTAGTACATATATTGATACAATTCGTGCTGTTGATCCAAACTTAAACGATGTAGTAGAGTTAACAGCAATAGGAGAACCATTGAACCTAAATATTAGTCCGGCTATATTTATTCAACCAGTAAGTGCTTATGACAGTGTTAAGCAGGCTTTTGAGTGGACTCCGGATTGTGATCATGTGCGTTTAACACCTTATCAAGTTGTATTCAAGGCAGAGGATGACAATCCTACCGTACAGCTTTCAGATTACAAAACACTAAGAATAACAGTCATAGCTTCGGCACCGACTAACCCCGCTGCTATTCCGAATGGGTACAATATAGAACTGTCTTGGGATATGAGCGTGTGCACAAATGCTGCTGGCTACAAAATATATCGAAGAATAGATTCTATTGGTTTTGTGCCAAGCATTTGTGAAACAGGAGTGCCTTCGTATACTGGGTATCAACAAATAGCCGATGTTCAAGATATAAATACCACGTTTTATACAGATGATAACAACGGAAGCGGATTGGTGCATGGACAAAAATACAGCTACATGATATGTGCTTATTTTGATAATGGTGCCGAAAGTTATGCTTCAGAAGAATTTTGTGCAGAATTGAATAAAGATGTCCCTGTAATTACAAGAGTAAGTGTGAATACTACAGATATAGCAACAGGGAGTGATTCTGTAACATGGGCCAAACCTGTAGATTTAGACACAACACAATGGGATCCGCCATATAAATACCGTTATTACAGAGCTGCGCAACTAAACCAGTTTACGTTAATAGGAGAATCTGCATCCAATAATGATGTGTTTGCCTTGGACACGGTGTTGGTAGATAGTAACATCAATACCGCAGATATTCAATACCGTTATCGTATTGAATTAATAAGCGGAGTAGCAGAAAATGTTATAGGCAGCACACAAGAAGCTTCTTCTCCTTATTTAAGTGCAATACCATTAGACAATAGAATGCGTTTGTCATGGAGTTTTGATGTTCCGTGGACAAATGATCAATATGTCATTCAACGAGAAACAAGTCCGGGATCAGGAATCTTTACAGTTCTAGATACAACAACAGAAGAGCGTTACACAGATTCGGGGTTGGTGAATGGGAATACGTATTGCTATAAGATTACAACAGTTGGAGATTATACAACAACAGGATTTATTAGCCCAATATTGAACCATTCGCAGGAATTGTGCGGAGTACCTGAAGATACTCAGGAACCCTGCCCGCCAACTTTATCATTAAGCAGTGATTGTGATTTAGATGAAAATTACTTGGAATGGACAAACCCTAATTTAGTTTGCGATACGGTTGATGATGTAGTTGCATATAATATTTACTACAAACCAACATTAGACGGAGATTTTGAGTTTGTTGAAAGAGTTTCCGGAGCTGAAAACACCGAAAAGTTATTTCAGGATTTAACTTCCTTGGCAGGATGTTACTATGTAACAGCTATTGATTCTTTTGACAATGAAAGTATGGCGAGCAATACAGCTTGTACAGACAATTGTCCAATCTATGAATTACCTAACGTATTTACTCCCGGAGGAGATGGCTTTAACGATTATTTTGTGCCATTTCCCTACAAGTTTGTTGAGAGTGTTGAGATTGAAATATTTAACCGTTGGGGTAAACGTGTGTTCCAAACCAACGATCCGGATGTGAACTGGGATGGAATGGATATGGACTCAGGAAGTGAAGTTCCTGACGGAGTTTATTTTTACGTTTGTACGGTAAATGAAATTCGTTTAGCAGGGATTGTCCCAAGGGTTATTAAAGGATATGTCACTGTGCTAACACAAGAAAAAAGATCATCAGGGAACTAGTATGTTTACAGGAATAATTGAGCAACTTGGAAAAGTCACTCATCTGGAGCGAGAAGGTACGAATCTTCACATCACGGTTAAAGCAGATTTTACACAAGAACTAAGCATAGACCAAAGTGTTGCACACAATGGTGTTTGTCTTACAGTTGTTGAGTTAAAGAACGATGAGTATGTTGTAACTGCAATTGACGAAACGCTTCAAAAAACAAACTTGAATGATTTGACAGAAGGCACAGAAGTTAACCTAGAACGCTGTATGCAAATGAATGGTCGTTTAGACGGACATATTGTTCAGGGACATGTAGATCAGGTTGCAATTTGCACTGCAGTCAAAGAAGAAGATGGGAGTTGGAAATTTACGTTTGAATACGATCCTTCATTGGGAAATATCACTGTTGAAAAAGGCTCTATTTCTGTCAATGGAACAAGCCTAACTGTTGTTGATTCTGAAAAAGGAAAATTTTCAGTAGCAATTATCCCTTATACTTTTGAGCATACTGTTTTCAAGCATTTTGAAGTCGGAACCAAAGTCAACTTAGAGTTTGATGTTTTTGGTAAATATGTAGCTCGTTACATGGAGCTTTACAGTGCTCAGAATTCCTGAAATACCAATTAATTTTAATATAAAACTGAAAAAAGCAACCCTTTAAAGTAGGAGTGCTTTACATCACGTGGAAAACACGTATTTTCGCATACTTATTCATGTGTATGGAGAATATTCGAAATTTTTGCATCATTGCGCACATTGATCACGGGAAAAGTACATTGGCAGACCGTTTGTTACAGGCTACTGGCGCCATTTCTGACCGTGAACTGAAAGAGCAAACACTTGATGATATGGATCTGGAAAGAGAGCGTGGTATTACCATTAAATCTCATGCTATCCAGATGAACTATAAGCACACAGATGGGAGTGAGTATGTGCTGAACCTTATTGATACTCCAGGACACGTTGACTTCTCGTATGAGGTTTCACGTTCAATTGCTGCATGTGAAGGAGCATTGTTAATTGTAGATGCTACTCAAGGTATTCAGGCGCAAACCATTTCTAACCTATACTTGGCTTTAGATCACGATTTGGAAATTATTCCGGTATTGAACAAAATGGATTTACCCAGTGCAATGCCAGAAGAAGTAAGTGACCAAATTGTTGATTTAATTGGATGCGATTACGAAGACATTCTAAAAGCCAGTGGTAAAACCGGAGAAGGAGTTGATACGGTTTTAGATGCGATTGTAAATCGAATTCCATCACCAAAAGGAGATCCGAAAGCACCACTTAGAGCCATGATTTTTGACTCTGTGTTCAATCCATTTCGTGGAATTATTGCCTACTACCGTGTATTTAGCGGTGAGATTAAACAAGGCGATAAAGTGAAGTTTATGAATACCGGTCGCCAATATGATGCAGATGAAATTGGCGTTTTACGTTTGAATCAAGAAAAGCGTAAATCGGTAAAAACGGGCGATGTAGGGTACATCATTTCTGGGATTAAAGTTGCGAAAGAAGTAAAAGTTGGAGATACGATTACACACGTTGATCGTCAAACTCCTGATGCTATAAAAGGTTTTGAAGATGTTAAACCGATGGTGTTTGCAGGTATTTATCCTGTAGAGACCGATGAATACGAAGAATTACGCGAATCGCTAGAAAAACTTCAGTTGAATGATGCCTCATTGACATTTGAGCCAGAATCATCAGCTGCACTTGGATTTGGTTTCCGTTGTGGATTCTTGGGAATGCTTCACATGGAAATTGTCCAAGAACGTTTAGAACGCGAATTCGACATGACGGTAATTACAACCGTACCAAACGTATCATACAATGCTAGAACGAAAAAAGGTGAAGATCTTAAAGTAACGAACCCTTCTGAGTTTCCAGATCCAACATTGTTAGATTATGTTGAAGAACCCTATATATCAGCACAAATCATTACTAAAGCAGACTTTGTTGGAACTGTAATGACACTTTGTATTGAAAAACGTGGGGTACTTCAAAATCAAACGTACTTGACTAGTGATCGTGTTGAATTAAGTTTTCACATCCCTCTAGCTGAAATCGTATTTGATTTTTACGATCGTTTGAAAACAGTATCCAAAGGGTATGCTTCGTTTGATTATCATCCAATTGGATACAAACAATCGGCATTGGTTAAGCTAGACATCTTATTAAACGGTGACCAAGTAGATGCATTAAGTGCATTGATTCATCGCGATAATGCCTTTACATTAGGGAAGAAAATTTGTGCAAAATTGCGTGAATTGATCCCACGTCAGCAATTTGAAATTGCTATTCAGGCAGCAATAGGGAATAAAATTATTGCTCGTGAAACGGTGAGAGCTTTACGTAAAGATGTTACTGCCAAATGTTACGGAGGTGATATTTCGCGTAAACGTAAATTACTTGAAAAACAGAAAAAAGGAAAGAAACGTATGCGTCAGGTTGGAAACGTAGAAGTTCCACAAAGCGCATTCATGGCTGTTCTACAGCTCGATTAAATTGCAACAAGGACTATTATAATACAGAGCCCGGTCAACAAATAAGTTTGATCGGGCTTTCTTTTTTAGATTCATTGTAACTTTTGAAATTGATAGACGTTACACCAATAAATCGACAGTGCTCTCTCATATGACAGTCGAACAGTATAACACATGTGTAGAAGAACATTCGGATAACCTTTTTCGTTTTTTGGTGAAGAATATCAAAGACGAAGAAAGGGCGAATGATTTTGTTCAGGATGCCTTTGAAAAATTATGGCTTAACCGAGAAGCCGTAGAGTTTGAAAAGGCAAAGTCGTGGCTGTTTACTACCGGTTACAGAATTATGATAGATGCATTGAGAAGAGATAAGAAACAAGGCGATTGGGATGAGAATACTGCTGCAATTCAGTTGAGCACCGATAAGCACTATACAGGATTACAAGAAGTGTTGAATCAAGCCTTGGAACGATTACCGGACATACAGAAACAGGTTGTCTTGTTGAGAGATTATGAAGGGTATAACTACGATGAGATTGGTGAAATAACTGGCTTGTCGGAGTCACAAGTGAAAGTGTACATTTTTCGTGCACGCAAGAAATTAAAAGCATACATCGGAAGCATCAATACAGTATTATGATCAACCACAACAATTATGAAATATGGATGATTGATTACCTCGATGGCAACTTGTCATCAGCAGAGGAAGCGGTATTGTTTGCCTTTCTAAAATCAAACCCTGAGTTAAAAGAAGATTTAACACTTATGGAGGGAACGCATTTAATACCAAATGCAAAAGAAAGTACCTCAATCTACAAGCACAAAAATCTACTCAAGAAAGAGGTTCGGTCAGTTGGGAATGTTTCTCAAGCCAATTACGAGGATTTGTTTATTGCTTATCATGAGCAGTTATTGTTAGAGAGCGAAAAAGAAGAAATCCATTCTTTTTTAACGTTAAACCCGTTTTTAAAGCGCGATTTTGAACTTTATGGTAAAGTATACCTTCCTAAAGAAACGTATGTTTTTGCTGATAAATCGTTGCTGTTTCAAGAAACTACTAAAGTTATTCCATTTTACCAGAAAAGAGTATTGTATCAGGCGGCTGCAGCTGCAACCATAGCTCTTTTAATATCTGTTGGTTTTTATAATTCAGATTTTATAAAGTCAGAAAATGCATCTGTTGCTGGATTAATGTCTGTACCTTCAGGAGTGGAGCAAACAGAACAGGCAATAAATACTGAAGATTTAAAGGATGAATCGGTGAACATATTGGTAGCTGACAATGTTTTACCAAAAAGAGCTGTTCAAACTCAAAAAGAAAAAGCTTTGGTTATTCCAGCAAGAGAAGCAAGCTTTGAATTGAAAGAAAAGCAACTTGTAGAAACTGCTGTCGCAGTACCTGTTGTTGATGAAAAAGTTTCATTATCTGCAAATTCATCTATGAATACAGAAGAATTCTATACTGTTGGTCAGCTTATTGCCAAGCAACTACAACAAGAAGAACCTTCCAGGCCAGCTTCTAAAAAGGTAAAACTGAATGACCTTGCTTTAATGGCGTTGAATCGCATTGGTTCCAAAAAAGAATCCGGACTCGATATTACACGAGAGTATAACGATAAAGGAGATGTGAAAAGCTGGGAGTTGTCTCTAGCCAATTTTTCGATCTCAAAAAACTGATATTTCATCTTCATTTCTGGAGATACCCAAAATCGCTCATGTCACAATAAATTAGTAGTTTTTGTGGCATGAGACGATTTAAAATTCCCCTCTTTATTTCTTTGATTTTCAGCTTATTTTGTACAACCGGTTTTTCTGGTAATACCTCTATTGATACAACTTTAAGAGTTGGCGTTAAGCCAGCACCTCCATTTGTTTTAAATGATGTGTACAATACGGAAGGGTTGAGCCTAAAACTATGGAATAGCATAGCTCTAGAATCAGGAATTAAATACGAGCTAGTTCCTTACCAAACAGTTGAAGAATTAATTACAGCTACAAAGAATAATGAGATTGATTTGAGCATCAATCCGATTACAGTAACTGAAAAAAGGATGGGTGAGTTGGATTTTTCTCAGCCTTTTTATATTTCTTCTACAGTTGTAGCAAAGCGCAAAGAATCAGCCTTTTTAGATTTGTTTAAAAATTTATTTAGCTGGAGATTTTTATCGGCAATAGCTATTTTACTGACTGTGATACTTCTTTTTGGTGTGCTAGTTTGGGTATTTGAACGTAAGCGCAATAAAGAACAATTTGGAGGTAAAGGGTTAAAAGGTATTGGACAAGGATTTTGGTGGAGTGCCGTTACTATGACTACCGTAGGATATGGAGATAAAGCTCCGGTAACTACAGGAGGTAGAGTCGTTGGTTTTATCTGGATGTTTGCGGCATTAATACTCTTTTCAGGTTTAACTGCAGGAATTGCATCTGCCNTAACTGTTCGAAACCTNGATGAGGAAATTAGTAATTATTCAGACCTGAAAGGGTATAAGGTTGGATCTGTAAAAGGCAGTAGCCCGGCATTAAGCTTAGCCAATTATCATAGCAACCCCAAGGAGTACGCAGATGTAGATGAAGGCTTGAAAGCATTGGCTGACGGAGAGATTAATTTCTTTGTGTATGATAAGCCCATTCTGGAATACCACATCAATAACCACGAATACGAAACGGAATTAGTTGTTACTGATGTGGCATTACGAACAGATTACTATAGTTTCTTATTTCCCAAAAANAGCCCTTACTACGAGGCTTTAAATACCCGTATAGTAGCTAAAATAAAGTCTACCGAATGGGAATTAGAAATGGCGAAGTAATGATTGATTACTCATCAATTGTAGCGATACACTTCAATTCAATGGCAATAGGAGTAGGAAGTGAATTAATCTCTACAGTAGTTCTACACGGTTGATTGTCTTTGAAATACTCTGCGTAGATTTCGTTGTACGTTTTAAAATCACGTTTCATGTTTACCAANAAAACNGTTACATCAACAAGGTTTTCCCANNTAGANCCNGAAGCTTCTAAAACAGCACGAACATTATCNAATACNGATCTGCANTGNGCAGCAAAATCAAATGCTTCAAAATTTCCGTTGTGATCTAATTTCAAGCCTGGAACACCAGAGTCATTNGCATCAGAACCAGCTGTTCTTGGNCCNACTCCNGANAGNAAAAGTAAGTTACCTACTTTGCGGGCGTGAGGATATAATCCAACAGGTTTAGGGGCTTTGTCTGCATTAATTTTCTCCGACATAGTTTAACGTATTTGAGGGTGTGTTTTTTATTGTTGCTTGTGCAATAATAGCAACAAAGACTACAACAGCACAACCAATAAGGTTGTACCAAAGGTAGCTGATGTCCAAAACTTCAAATAGCGTAAGGGTGTGTAATGCCAAAACAGAGNTTTGACCAACAATTCCTCCAATAAGAGCAGCAGTGCTCCTAATCCATTTTANGAAAAANGCCAGAATGAAAATGCCTAANATACTCCCATAAAATAGCGATCCTAAAAGATTAACCAGCTGAATAAGGTTTTCAAAAAGNCTGGCACTTAGCGCAATGCCAATGGCCANAATACCCCAAATGGTAGTGATCACCTTTGAGGTTAATACATCTTTGTTGGTGTGAGCTGTNGTATNTNTTGTATCTNTATTGGATTGTCTTAATCGGGCATAAAAATCAACCATAGTTGTACTGCACAATGCGTTAAGTTCTCCTGCTGTAGAAGACATAGCTGCACTACATATTACAGCTAGCAANAANCCAACAATACCTTCCGGAAGGTAGGTGAGTATAAATGTGAGAAAAACATAATCTGTGTCTTTCGTTTCAACCTGATCGTCTGCTTTTGAAATAACGGTTTTAATAGCTTCGCGNACTTCTTGAGAAGCATTGTANTTCTCATTGGCCAATTGAATGAAGCGTTGTTTTTCTTGTAGGTCAGTGGTAGATGCATATTCTTTCAAAAGGGCTTCTTTCTCTACATAAATGNTATGATAATCGGCTTCTANTTGTTGAATTTCGTCTTTATAGGAAGTTTGATAAANCCGTTCAATTCCTGATTGATTGAAAAATGCAGGAGGTTCATTGAATTGATAAAAGACAAAAACCATAATCCCTACAAACAAAATGAAAAATTGCATCGGNACTTTGAGTAAACCATTAAACAGTAANCCTAAACGACTTTCTGTGATGCTTTTTCCTCCTAAGTAGCGCTGCACTTGCGATTGATCTGTTCCGAAATAGGACGCAGAAAGAAAAAANCCGCCTAATAAACCGGTCCATAATGTATAGCGGTTGTTCAGGTCAAAAGAAGTATCAACGATTTCCATTTTGCCCATTTCACCGGCAATGCTTACAGCATCTAGAATACCAACATTGTCGGGTAAGAAGCTTAAAATCAAGAAAAAAGCAATGAACATTCCNGCAAAGATGACAGCCATTTGCCATTTCTGAGTAATACTNACTGCTCGNGTTCCACCCGAAACGGTGTAAATGATGACCAAAACACCTACGATAACATTGGTTAATGTTAGGTTCCATCCTAATAAAGTAGAAAGTACNATNGCNGGTGCATAAATGGTNATNCCTGCTGCTAGACCTCTTGAAATCAAAAATAGAAATGCCGTAAATAACCTTATGTTGAGGTTAAAGCGGCTTTCCAAATATTCATAGGCTGTAAATACATTGAGCTTGTAATAGATGGGAATAATAAATGCTGAAATAATAACTGTAGCCAATGGAAGCCCAAAATAAAATTGAATGAATCCCATACCACTTTCATAAGCCTGCCCCGGAGTAGATAAAAAAGTAATAGCAGAAGCCTGTGTAGCCATAATAGACAGNCCAATTGTCCACCATTGCATTTGGTTGTCGCCCTTAAGGTAACTTTCAATGTTACGCTGTTTTCGCGTTTTCCAAGTGCCGTAAGCAACAATGGCAATAAGCGTAGTAGCCAGAACTATCCAGTCGATTAATGTCATAAGNTTACGTTACCACAAGTTTGAGATGTAGAGGTAAACAAGGATCTGAACCACAAGAAAAATTAACACAAACCCATAAAGTTTCCGCCACGATCCGAATACCGGAGGTTTTTCTTGAAGTTCTTGTTTACTCTTGTCCATAACTTAAAATATTGGCCAATAATCGGTATGATCCGGGCACNCCTGAAGGGAGGTGTCTAAACAAACTAATACCTGTGAAAATATAGGTGCCTTTTCCGTAATCACCCACCAGAAAACTACCTTCTAATGGCTTCTCTTTNGGNTCNTGCCAAGAGAAAAGAGGNGTTAATGCATTGTCCCANGAAGAAGCAAAATACAANCCGCGTTCTTGTGTCCAGCCCTCAAAATCAGTTTTTGTTAATTGGTTAGGANTGTTTANAACTGGGTGTTCTGGATTCAGNAATTTTACCGGAGCTTCTTCAACNGTAACTCTGTCTCTTGAAAGTTCNATGTCGTAAGGAGCAATTTTGTTGGTCAATAATCCTCTATTGGTTTGATATTGCACCACCATATGTCCTCCGTTTTCAACGTACTCAAAAAGCAAGCTGTTAAGGTTTACCAACTGTTTTTGGGTATTAAAAGCACGAATTCCAACTACAACTACATCGTATTTANTCANTTGTTCTCTGGTTAAAAGATCAAGGTTCAATGGTGTTACATGGTATCCCAGTTGCTCAATGGCTGCAGGAACTTCATCTCCAGCCCCCATAATGTAACCGATTTCTTTTCCTTTGATTTTAGCTGGAGCATTTACAAGCATTACCTCTGTAATAGGCATNACAACTTGTGTCTCGATGTGAGGGTATGAGATTTCAATGTAATCAAATGCTGGAGTAGAACCTTCATCAGAATTACACTTAAATGATAATGCTACTTTCTCTTGTTCTTTAGGAGGTGTGATTTGAAACGAAGCAAAAGCCAATTCACCGGCTTTCAGTACCCCATTTTCTGCTTTCCATACTTGAGGAGAACTTTTCCAGCCCGGAGGCAAAACAGGAACAATGGTCAAATGGTTAATAGCATGATCTTTCGCTAGAATCTTTACGGCTATCGCTTTCGGTTTNCCATCGGTAAAAACCAATGCTTTTTGATCTGGAGAAACGCTGTAGCTTGGAACNACATTTACGTTTCTGTAAAGTTCTCCATCAGCTCTGTCTANCCATTTGTAACGCAATGGACGGTTAAATGTAATGTCACCTTTTGNGGTAGTTAATACAAATGTAGCTTCAATAAAAGAANGNTTCTCAGGCATGCCCAAAAGCTGAGTTTGATTTACCTGATACATATNGTGTTGGGCAGGACGTTTTAACCAATAAGGTTGTGTGTATTCTTTTGGAGCTGTGATTGAAAAACTATCGACTTTTACAGTGTTGCCCAACGAAGTGTTTAAAGCTTTTGATTGGTCTTGAACAATGATTTCTTTTAGTGAAAAAGGATAGTCAGATTGAGTGATGATTTCTGTTCTACAGTTTAATTTACTTTTTGGAGTTACAGTGGGCGCATCAGCTAAAAACTCCATCCATAATCCACCACAAGCAGCAATCAATTCTTTCACTTGGTTCAGCTTGTAGCCTTTCCAATTGTTTTTGGGTAATGCTTCAATAGAAAAGTAAAGTTGAAGCAATCCATCAACACTCTTTTCAGGAGCATAGGGATTGTAATTGTTCAACAGTTGTTCAATTTGCTGATCAATTGCACTTCCTCCTTCAATTCGGTTCCAGGTAATGTCAATGTTCTCAAAAAGAGAAGCAGTGGTTAATTCACCTTTTACAGGTGTTAAATATTCAATTTGCTCTCCTTTTGTAAGTGGAGCGCCAAAACCCTGAGAGCGGTGTTGAGATCTACTCATTCCGGCCAATTCAGAATAAGAAAGTCCCAGTAATGGATTATAACTTCCAACATCAACGGTAACAAATTCGTCTTTTCTGTTTTCCAAATCTTTCTCCCACCAAGATGAATTGTTGAAGAACAATCTTGTGGGTTGCCAAACTCCGTATTGCTTAGCAGATTCAGGAAATTTTGTAGGATCATTTACAATGTCAAAAGCTTCTTCGGCTAGAATAGCAGAAGCCGAATGGTGTCCGTGTCCTGCATAATTGTTTGGTGGAAAACGGGTAATGATCACATCGGGTTTGAACTTTCTGATGGTCATTACAACATCTTTTAAAATGCTATCGTGCTCCCATTTTTCAAAAGTTTCATCACTGTTTTTTGAATAGCCAAANTCAAGAGCNCGTGTGAAAAACTGCTCACCACCATCAAGTTTTCTNGCTTCTAATAACTCTTGTGTTCTTACNAATCCCATNTGAGGGCCTTTCTCATCGCCAATTAGATTTTGGCCTCCGTCACCTCTGGTGAGTGAAAGGTANGCTGTGCGCACTTTCTTCTCATTGGCCAGCCAGGCAATAAGTTTGGTGTTTTCATCATCTGGGTGCGCAGCCAGATAAAGTACATTTCCTACCGTTTGTAATTTCTCTAACTCAAGTTGAATGCGTGCGGCATCCCATCGGTTTTGAGCATTAAGAGAGAGAGCATGAATAAAAAGGAGGATTACTCCAATCCATATTTTTTTCATTGGGAGTGATAGATTGATTTGGAATTCGAAAATAGGAAAACAGATGAAGGGCATAGAAAGAAGCNGCAAGAATCTCCTTATTATGGGAGAGAAACCATTTTGGTTTTCTTGTTAACCTCTTTGTAAATATAGTCCCAAAGGGCAATGCGTTGTTTAAGCGCCACACGGGCAGTTTCAGCTACTTCATTCCACTTTTTATCATCGTCCTTACAGAGCATTTCAATCATCTTAAACGCCAAAGGCCCATGCACACCATCATCCAATTCAATGTGTCTGTCGAGGTAATACACATAATTGGTCAATTTACCCGGATGACGCTGNTCAACATCTTTTACCAGTTCCTTAAACATATCAGGAATTAGCTCTTCCCTTCCAAAAGTAAAAGCGCTGGCAATGCGATGTAATTCTTCGGTGTAGATTGTGCCAAAGGTGAATTTTAAAAAATTTGAGAGAGGTATGGGAAGTTGGTTTACATGGTAGTTTAGTTGTGAGGTGTTAGCAGCAACCTTATCTACAAAATGCTGAATCATTGATGTGTCTGCACCAGCCTCTTGCATGGCTTCTAGGTAAAGCTCATAATGGCTGGCATATTCACCTTTAAGGTTCACATCGGTTTCTTCTTCCAAAACAATTTCATTGATCAACCTTCGAAGGTCTGCAGGGTATTTTGGAATCCACGGAGTGGCAACAGCGTTTATTTCTTTTTGAAGTCCTTTGAGCAAAGACATAAAATCCCANACAGCAAATACATGGTTTTGCTGAAAGATCTGAATATCCTCAAGGTCAGACAAAGNATTATAAAGAGGGTGTTCCAATAAAATTTTGCGGAGTGGTTGAAGNCTAGATTGAATTTCTGCGATAGAACTCATAGAAAAATTTTGTGCAAAAATGCACAGATTAGCTCTTTCTTCGAAATTGATTGNTAATGTTTAACATTTTTAATGTGATTTTGGCAGAANTAACGGCAATATGGTGTAATAGTGTTAGTAATTGACTGATGACTTAAAAAGTATATCTTTGCTCTTAATGCTTGGTAGAGCAATTAATCTGCTTTATTGTGCAGTNGAAATGCTTAAATGAAATCCAAAGAAATNTTTTCAACGTAAGTATTTCATGAATTATGTCAACATGAAGAAGCTTATAGTAATCGCATTAGTTCTAATGACCATTTTCAGTGCAACATTCATCTTATTCTCAAGATAAACTGAAAAAAAGGTTCTNATCAATTTTTATTTCCTTCAAGTATACATTGCCTTGAACACAGGCTTTGTTATTTCTTTTATTCGTGTTATTACTTATACGTCAAATAGTTAAACCGTNNGCATTTTTTAATACATANGATGTATAAATGAAAAAAAATTCCCATTACGGGAAAGTTTGAGGTTGAGTTNTTGTGGTTAACNTGTTGTTTATGAGGTNTTTATTGTTTTGGAGGTTACTTTGATTNTANTGGCATACTCTAAAACAGAATAAATGAAAAAGACGGCTTTTTATATTATCGGAATTCTTCTGTTAGCAACCTCTTGTCAGAAAGACACTGAGGAATCGAATNGAAATTCTGTTATCAATGAAGGTCGAGCCATTGAAGACTTACAGGTTAGTGAAGACTTTGACTGGAAAACGACCAAGAACATTGAGTTTGTATTAGTAGCTGAAAATGATGCGGTAGTATCTATAGAATCAGAAAATGGCGGAGTATATGAGAAAGGCTTTATTAAAGCCGGATCGAGATACCAAACTAATTTGGTTGTATCAAAGGCTACAGATAACATGGTCTTGAATTTCAACAATAAACGCATTGGAGTATCTACTGCTGCTGGCAATGTTGAGTACACTTTCCAACAATAATTACACTGCGTACTATTCCTAAAATGAAACAAATGAAAGCTTCTTTTAAAGATAATAAAGTGCTTGGAGGTCTATTAGTAGGACTTGCACTTAGCTTAATTTCATACAATGTATCTGCACAGCAAATTTGTGTTGACTTTGACAATTTTTCTGCAGGTACAATGGGAACACTAGACCTTGGAAGTGTTTCGGTAAGTTCGAATTCATCAAGCCATGCAGCAATGATTTTTGATGCCAATAGCCCAACAGGCGGAGACTCTGATTTGGGAACACCCAATGCAGACTTTGGTGGTCCTGGTGTTGGAACTGGTGGAGCAGCCGGTACAGCCGGAGAAAATAGTGTAGCACTAGGTAAGGTCTTGATCTTATCTCAAAATAATAACGCATCAAATCCCAATGATTATTCTGGAGGGGGAACGTTTACTTTCACTTTTGATGAAATTGTAAAAGTTGCCAACTTATCTCTTCTTGATATTGATAATGGAGATGATTGGGAAGTGAAGTTTTATGATGAGTATAACTTTTTAATTACTTCACAAACATACTCTGGCTTGGGGAATAACTCGTTTACAGAGAGAACCTTCAACATTTCAGGAGTTAAAACCATGAAGGTTATTCTTGAAGGTTCCGGAGCCATTGCAAAAGTTTGCTACCAATCAATGGATAGTGATGGCGATGGCATAGCAGACGATTTGGAAGACTATCCGAATGATCCGGATCGAGCATTCAACAGCTATTTTCCATGTTGTGGTATGGGGTCATTGGCTTTTGAAGACTTATGGCCGGCATCAGGAGATTATGATTTTAATGATCTGATTGTAGATTATAGATTTCAAACTGTTACAAATAGCAACAACTATGCAGTAGAAGTATTTGCTACGTTTGAAGTAAGGGCTTTTGGAGCTGGATATCACAATGGATTTGGATTTCAATTACCGGACAATAGTGTTGCTGCAAATGATATTACTGTAACAGGTTTTAGCGTAAACGGAAATGTTGTGACACTAAACGGAAATGGTTTGGAAGCAGGTCAAAGCAAACCAACAATTATTGCTTATGAAGACGCTTTTGAATTGATGTCTTATCCTGGTTCAGGAATTGGGGTGAATACTGATCCTTCAGCAGGATATGTAACTCCGGCAGTAATTACGCTTAAGTTGTCATTTGCGCCTAATACCTATACGCCAGCTGATATAAGCATTGCCAATTTTAACCCATTCATCTTTGTTGATGGTATCAGAGGAAAAGAGGTACACTTGCCAGATTACACACCTACATCATTGGTAGACAATAGTTACTTTAATACCGTAAATGATGATAGTAACCCATCTAACGGGCGTTATTACAAATCGGCTAATAACCTACCTTGGGGAATTAACCTGCTACAGAGTTTTGAATACGTAGTAGAAAAAGAAGAAGTAACGAATGGTTATTACCATTTCTTTGACTGGGCACAAAGTGAAGGTACGATTTACAACAACTGGTATTTTAACCTTCCGGGGTACAAAAACCCAGCTGTGATCTACTAGCAAAAGACGTATAATTTTTTCGATAGATATAAGCCTTGGTGAATACTCATCAAGGCTTTTTTATTTACTGTTGGATATAGCTGAAGAGCGTTGTTTGTCTTGTTAACTTATTGTTTTGCAAGGTGTTGAAATGTTAATGCATCCGTAAGCTTAGGGTGAGTTTAAGTAGATGACAATAGGCGTCATTTGAGACCAATTATTGATCAAACTTCAACCCTTAATCTTATGAAAAATTATCGAAATTTCCTGTTCTTATTTCTCCCTGCTTTATTACTGATTAGTGGAAATGTGTTCGCACAAATTCCATCTGGTTATTACGACTCTGCAAGTGGTTTAACGGGTTCGTCCCTAAAGGCAGCTTTGCATGATATTATTGACGGACATACAACTTATCCTTACACAAGTTCTTTAACAGATACCTGGGACATCTTGAAAGAAGCAGATAGAGACCCTAATGATGCTACAAAAGTAATTGGTCTTTATTCCGGGTTTTCAATGGATGCAGCTGCAGAATACAACAGTGGTGACGGCTGGAGCCGTGAGCACGTATGGGCAAAATCAAGAGGAGATTTTGGAACCTCACAAGGTGCTGGTACAGATTGTCACCATTTGAGAGCAGAAGACGTTTCAACCAATTCGGCAAGAAACAACCGTAACTTTGACAATGCTACAACACAATATTGTGATGCGTCAGGAACATATTCTGGTTGTACTGACTCTAAAACAAGTTCATCTGAGTGGGTATGGGAACCAAGAGATGAAGTAAAAGGCGATGTTGCCAGAATGATCTTCTACATGGTAGTAAGATACGAAGGCGATGGTAGCGAACCAGATTTGGAATTGGTAGATTACTTATTGACGAATACAGATAACTCTCCTTACCATGGAATGGCGTCAACATTGGTAGAATGGCACGAAAACGATCCTGTTAGCAGTGCAGAAACTACAAGAAATGATGTTATTTATAGCTACCAAGGAAACAGAAATCCATTCATCGATCACCCTGAATATGTATGTGAAATCTTCTCATCTTATTGTTCAGGTTCAGGAACTGGTGGTACTAATGATGATTTGTTTTTCTCAGAATACATCGAAGGATCATCGTACAACAAAGCACTTGAAATTGCGAATGAGACAGGAAGTTCAGTAAGTCTTTCTAGCTATTCGCTTAAAAAGCAAACTAACGGAGCCGGAAGCTGGGCAGATGAGTATGCATTGTCAGGAACTTTAGCTGATGGTGAAGTTTTTGTGATTGCACATAGTTCTGCCGATGCATCAATTACTGCTGTAGCAGATGTTACAACAACTTCAGGAATTGTAACCTATAACGGAAACGATCCTATAGGACTGTTTAAAAATGATACGCTAATTGATATTATTGGAACATTTGACGGAGGTAGTTCAAATTTTGCTCAGAATGTAACCAAGGTTAGAATCAGCTCAATCTCAGGTCCTAATTCAACGTATACAACTACAGAATGGACAAACTATTCTGAAGATACATTTGATTATATCGGTGTACGTGAAGGTGTATACAGCGGAGGCAGCGGAACTTCAAGCGGAGGTGCTCTAATTATATCAGAATACATTGAAGGATCAAGCAACAATAAAGCACTTGAAATTGCCAATGTTACGGGAGCATCAATTAACATGTCTGGTTATTCGCTTAAAAAAGAAACAAATGGTTCTGGAACCTGGGCAGATGAGTATGCATTATCTGGAACATTAGCTGATGGCGAAGTATTTGTAATTGCCAACAGTTCTGCAAGTTCTTCCATCACATCTGTAGCAGATGTTACCACAACTTCGGGAATTGTAACGTTTAACGGAAACGATGCGGTAGGTCTTTTCAGAAACGACACTTTGATGGATATGTTAGGAACATTTAACAGCAGCACGAATTATGCACAAAATGTAACTAAGGTTAGAAATGCAAACATTTCTACTCCTAATTCTACATACACAACTTCTGAGTGGACAAACTACTCAAGCGATACTTTTGGATATTTGGGTTCTCATACTTCAAGTTCAAAAACAAGTGTGGGCATTGCGGAAGAAATAGCAGCAAAAACAGTTGTTTTATTTCCTAATCCGGTAGATCAAACGTTAAACTGGAACGGAGGAACAATGGAATCATTAGAAATCTACGATCAGTTAGGTAAAAAGGTGCTACAAGCTAAGAACGTTTCTTCTTCAGTTGATTTAACTGAACTTAGTTCAGGAATTTACTTTGTGAAGACAACAATTGATGGCAACGTGTCTATGCAGAAAATCGTTAAAAAATAAACTGTTGAACCAATTTTGTTTCTCTGCTTAAAACAGTAAGAGAAGTAGAATAGGGACTTATTTTATAGATAGGTATATGAATGCCGGGTACAGAGATGTATCCGGCATTTTTGTTTTAAATCAATTGTAAACTTTATGCGGTCTTATTTGTTAAAAAAATGTAAAAACCTCAGTTTAGTGCAGAACTGAAAAGCACTTTAAAAGGTTTAATAAAACCCACTAGATGAGTGAAGTGAGCAACTGAGTTTCTCAGTTAGAAGAAGATTTTATGATGAACAGAGCAATTGACATCAAGAAAATAGAGAAAATTAAGACCAATAAAGGAATTACCATTGGAGAATTAGCTATGCACGGTAAAGTGATGCTTATTTTTCTTCGTCAATTTGGTTGTACTTTCTGTAGAGAAACACTGGCCGATATACACAAAAAACGAAGAGCAATAGAGGCAGAGGATACTGACATTATACTGATTCACCAAAAAGAAGAAGATTATGCCCGCCAGGTAATGGAGGTTTATGACGTAGAAGGGCTTCACCGCATAAGTGATCCTAACCTAGAATTGTACACTTTATTTGGACTCAAGAAAGCAGTTTTCAGACAAGCCTTTGGTGTTAGAGTATGGATTCGAAAGTTTATTTCAAGAGTATTCAAAGGCCATTTGAAAGGCAAGAACAAAGGAGACGGAAAACAAATGCCAGGGGTATTTATTTTGCACAACGGCAAAGTACTTAAATCATACCGCCATAAGTTCACTTCCGATAAGCCCAACTACATTAAGTTGGCTCAATGTTCGCTTTCTTAAAAGTAAGAGTAAAATAACAGCATAAAAAAAGGGAGGCATATGCCTCCCTTAGTTTTTATTGCTTGATAATCGCTTATTGCTTAATCATCTTAACAAGATCACCTTCAGCAGTACGGATGATGTAAATACCTGTTTCGTAATCAGAAACATCCAGTGTATTTACAGCTTTGTTTTCAGTTACTAACTGACCCGTAACATTGTATACCTGAACATCAACAGTTTTGTTGAAGTATACGATGTCTGTAGCAGGATTAGGATAAACTTGAAGTGCATTTTCTCCAACTTTTCCGTTGTTAATTACGCTCAACACAACGCCATTGTTGTTGCTAGCATCAGGAGTTGAAGTTGAGAAATAAACCCATGAAGTATCTCCATCTTGCGCTCTACCGTATGACACATCTGTAATAGCAGCATCAAAAGAGATAGAGTCAACAACAGTTCCATCTTGTGTATAAACACCTAAGAACTCACCATTTGCGCTCAAACCGAAGTTAGTGTGTAATGGACCTTGATCTTCATCACTATCAGCCCATAATAACTTCCAACCACCGGCAGTTATTGTTGTTTCGTTGTTACAACGTGGAATTCTGTATTGGATCATATCAGAAGCATCGTCAGTTACGAATAAACCAGCGATATCGATGTCAGAAGAACCACCATTGTAAAGTTCAAACCAGTCATCATATTCACTGTTCTCGTCCATGATTACAGCATCGTTATCAGCCATCAATTCATTGATAACCAAACCAGCTGGAGCAGGATGAGCAACAGTATCGAAATCGTAAGTGAACATAGGGAAGATTTGATAACCTGCATCATGTGGGTTACTGCTATCATATTGACCACCAATACCAATTAAGTTAAATGTTCCGGTAGGAGCACTTAAAATACTATCTGGTATGTAAGTATCCTTATCAATACGCATAGTTACAGTATCTCCGTTAGACGTAACAACGTCAATGTTTGCATTGCTTCCGGCAGCAGGCCAAGATTGTCCAGAAACGATTGATACGTTACGCAATTCAATAAAGTTAGACTCTGTAGATTCATCTAATTCGTCAACAATTGTTGGGAAAGGAATACAGTTATCTGTAGAAAGGATAGTAATACTATCAGCAACTAATTCAGTTAAACCATTGTAAAAATCGATTTCACCAACAACTCTAATTTCATCACCTTCAGTAACTGTATAACCTAAGTCAGAGTTATAGTTGAATACATTGATACCATCCGTTTCGTCAATTACGGTGAAGCTTAAGCCACCTGATTGAATGTTAACACCATAAACAATACCTTCTACTGCACAATAAACACCAAGAGAATCTGGTTCGTAACCAGAATTAACTGTGCGTAATACTTCGATATCATATGTTGGAATAACAACCGTAGGAGGAGTTACTGTAGTTCCACAAGAAGTATCAATATCAGTATAGTAACGTGGGATAATTTGGTATCCGCTAGTATATGGAGAAGAATTATCGTATTGCGATCCAATACCAATTACATAACACAAAGAATCTCCGCTTGATAATGATAAGCTATCGTTTACATCAGTATCTCCGTCAATGTACAATGCAAAGGTGTCTGTACCACTGACAATTACACTTGAGCTAACGTAAAGTACGTTTTCAATTTTGATCAATTCAGATTCTGTAGACTCGTCTAATGCATTAACTACAGTTGGAGTAGGAATTGTATTTCCAGAGTTAACAAGCACTACTGAATCAAGAGCCATTTGAGCTAAACCATTAAAGTGGTCTACAGTACCCAATACAAGTACAGAGTCTCCTTCATTAACAGTATACCCGAAATTTCCTGAATAGTTGAAAGCTCCAATACCTTCGTTGTCCCAAATTGTGAATTGCAATCCAGAAGGACGTAAATTAACACCTAAAACAACACCTTTTGTCCAACAAACAACACCATTAGAGTCTGGCTCACCGTTTGCATCAACATTGTTGATGTCTGCAATATCATAAGTAGGTGTTGCAGGAGCAGCAGGAGCTGTTGTTAAGAAAGAAACAGCAATATTATCTAATGCAAACTCATCGCGTGATCCACCACCAAGTAGGTCATCAGAAGACCAAGTAATGTACAAGGTATCATTCGCATTTAATGTTTGTGGGAATACAATGCTTTTTGGATAAGCAATCCAAGCAACTGAACCTTGAGTAGCTTCAATTGATGTATCGTTTAAAGTACTTAAAGCAGTTGAATTATTGAGAATATTAACAGCATAAGATGGATTGAATGTATTTCCTCTATCAGCATCATTGTTGATGAATAAGTCGTAATACAAAGCAACGCTGTCTACAGTACTACCCGTACCATTTACTACAGCTAGAGTCATTGTTCCAGGCGTAAAATCACTACCACCTGGCTGAACACCAAAAGCAACGTCTCCTGAAGCAACTTCAAAGCTATATAAACCACCGCTTGATGCACCACCAGTTGAAGCTCCTCTGGCAAAGTCGCCACTTGTAAATGTTCCACCGAAAGAAGTGCTTCCGTCAGACATTCCTGTTACAATCCATGCATTAGAATTCAATAGACCAGAAGCTGGCGATGAATCTAAACCAGAACCTGTGAAAGCACCATTGTTAACGCCTGTAAAAGAAGCATCAAAAGTAATGGTGTCTGTTGTGGCACCAGTCGTAGAAATTACCCACTGTGCCTGACTCACTGTAGATAAGCCTAGCAGCGATAAAATGACTGTGTAAATTTTTTTCATAGTAAAAAGAGCGATTATAATTTTCGTGCAAAATTAAAGTGCAAGATAGCTGTGAATGTTAATTCAACATTAATTCCTGCTCAATTTAGAAGCGAGTTGCTAAAACGCAGGTGTATTTGTAAACTTTTTTATCTCCGTCAGTATTAAATACTTCCAAGAAGATGGCATAAATACCAACACGGGCTTTTTCATAATCATCAGTGATGCCATCCCAAGAGAAGAAACCACTTGTTCCAAGCAGTTCATTGTTGACCAATTCTCTGATTTCTCTTCCCTCAGCATCAAAAATGCGCACATTGGCTACATAGCCCGGCTCATCAAATTCATAATAAATGTTCAAAACATCCTCAAATCCATCATTATCAGGAGAAAAGGTGTTGTCGGGTATGGAGATTTCAGAANTGTTTTCCGTGTTGGTGCTGTATTGCGAATTCTCGTATCCCGGAGTTGCAAATCCNNCTGTTTCNGCNGCAGAATGCCAGTTGGTATAATCGCTTGTAGGTCTGTTATAGTTTATCCGCTCTAGCGAAACTCCTTCGGTAGATTTTAATAAAGCAAAATGCATGTCTTCTGCATAGTGAAACTCATCGATCGTGTTTTTAATGCGACTGACAAGTTTTACCTCTCCTGATGTGTTAGAGTATGAAGGCAAATCCATTTCTATACTAGTACCCTCTTCCGTTTCTGGATAAACGTAAAGCAGGTTATCAATGTCTTCGTTTAGAAGTACAAATTCTCCGGGNTAGATAATTTCTGTTGAGTTAATGATGGTTGAATAGCTGGTTCCCCCGGATGAATTTTCATAAGCTAATGCCCACCCGTTTAAATTAATGGCAGAACCTGAATTATTGTACAATTCCACAAAGTCGGTTCCTTCTCCTATGGGGTCAAATAAAACTTCGTTAATGATAAGGTCTCCTGCATTGGGAAGTGTAAAATCGCCAGAATTATAGCCAATAGGAAATCCACTACAGTCATAAACGCTGTCTACAGTTACCGTATATAANGTGTTGGTTTGTAAATCTTCTTGAAAAAGAACTATTACAGAGCTGAATTGTGGCGCTTGTGGATGAATTGATAATACCTGTAAAGAAGGAGAAAAAGTATAAGTTCCGTTCGCTAAACTGGCACTATCCATTGTTTTNGTAAAAAAGATTTCAATCTGAAAGATAGAATCAATTACAACGCCTTCAAGNTCGGCTTGTGCTGTTCCAAANGTTGGATCGTAAGTAGAGTTTTGGTTTCCCGGAGTACCACCATCTGCATTGTAGCTGGCTTTCCAGTTTATAGTACCTCCGCATGGNTCATCAGGATTAATGCGCTCAAGTGTCCAGCCACCATCAGCTTTGTCATCATCCTGNTAGGTGTCTTTTGTATAGGCAATACCATCCAGTAGAGAACCATTGGCATCTTTTAATGTAATGTATTCACCAACATTACTCAAACTAGGTAATGTGCTTAAAGGAAGTACATTGCCNAATACACTGTAATCCAGCTCATAATCTTCGTCACAAATAATGATATAACCTCCCGAAGGAAGAACAGATTCTGGTAGGCTAATGTTACTTGTTTCATCGGAAAGAATACAGTTTGTAAGCCTAATAGGNTAGTTNCTGTTGTTAAAAAGTTCAACAAACTCTGCATTAGGGAGTATTGTAACTGNAGTATCCGGATCAGGAAATAGTTCGTTGAGGATTAANTCTCCAATTTCAGGTGTTTTGCCAATTACAAACGTAGCTTGATTAAGACTACCAATNGTGTTTCCCGGGCAATCTTCGGCATTTGTAACCTCAACTTGGTATGTGGTTAACGAATCAATAGCTGCTGTAAATGTAATTGCTACTTCGTTGTAATAAGGAGCAAAAGCCTCAATAGTGGCTGCCGTTAATGTTGGTGTAAATAAGTAGGTAGCATTCACCACACTGGCACTATCCATACTTTCATTAAAGTGTAGCACAATTTCAGTTGAACTTTCAATCGATACATCCATTAATTCAGGAGCATCCGTATCAGGAGTAAGGTCATAAACAGAGTTTTGAACTCCCGGAGTTCCTCCAACAGGGTCATTTGAAGCCGTCCAGTTTAGAGGGCTGTTCAAGCAAATTGCTTGGGGGTTAATTAACTCCAAAGACCATCCGCCATCTTCTTTTGTAGCATCATTATACCATTCCTCAGAATACTGTACACGATCAACCAAAGAACCGTTGCTTGAATAAAGCTGGAGGTCGTCATAGTCATTGTTCAATGTTGGAAAAGGGAANAGTCCAATNACATTGCCATAGGGTGTAAAAAGTNTGGTATCATCTCTATGGCACAGAATAATATACTCTCCCGGGAACAGTAAATAATTATCAAANTCTGCTTCAGAAGTAGATTCATCGGTATACACCCAATTGTTAAGGTTAAACAACTTGTTAGAGTTGTTATAGATTTCAACATATTCTGTTTGTGGTAAACCAACNTGAGGAGAGTAATCGGTAAATATCTCGGTAAAAATNACATCACCTGCCAATGGAGTAGCACCAATAGCAAATAAGCTGGTGTTGCTTGTTCCGATGGTATTGCCTGAGCAATCTTCGGCTCCAATTACTTCTATTGTATAACCAATTGCAGAATCAATAGGCGTGTTAAAAGTAATTTCAGCAGTGTTAAAGAAAGGAGCAAGTACTTCTATTCCGGCAATAGTTAATGTTGGATTAAGGTTATAGGTAGCGTTTACTACNCTTGTGCTATCCATGCTTTCACTAAACGTAAGTAAAATAGAAGTTTGNCTAATAACNTCTACATCCGTTAATTCGGGAGCCGTTGTTTCAGCANCAGTANTGTACACCGAATTTTGTGTGCCGGGTGTTCCTCCTGAAGGATCNTTAGAAGCTGTCCAGTTGGCAGANCTACCCAAGCAAGAAGCGGTAGGGTTAATTAATTCCAATGTCCAGCCGCCATTTGCTTTTGTAGCATCGTTGTACCATTCATCTGTGTAAGCCACCTGATTGACAATTGCTCCTGAAGGGGCACTNAGGTAAATCTCATCCTGATCATTGTTTAATGTTGGGAATGGAGCAATGCCTATAACATTGCCATAAGGCTGAAAAAAGGNGGTGTCATCTTCTTGACAAACAATTAAATATTCTCCGGGATAAAGTAAATAATTTCCAAAAGTGCCNGAAGACGATAAATCTCCAAATTCCCAGTTGTTGAGGTTAAAAAGAGAANTTGAGGTATTGTAAATTTCAATGAACTCATAGTTCGGAAGTGCTACAGCAGGACTGTAGTCAGCCATAATTTCNGTAATAATCACATCGTTGGCCTGTGGAGTTGCACCTATTGCAAAAAATGCATCGTTTACAGCCCCTATAACATTGCCCGGACAGTCTGTAGCACCAGTAACTGTAATTGTATAACCAACAGTAGANTCAATTGGCGTTGTAAAAGTAAGCTCTACTTCAATAAAGTTGGGAGCTATTGGGTTGATGCTAGCCACCGTTAATGCTGNTGANAGAGAATAAGTAGCAGTCATCAGGCTGGTACTGTCCATGCTTTCATTAAACGNTAATAAAATACTAGAGGCACCGGTTACGGTAGCACTTAATAGTTCTGGAGCAGTAACATCTGGANTTGTGCTNTAAACAGAGTTTTGTGTGCCCGGAGTTCCACCTATTGTAGCATTTGAAGCNGTCCAGTTGGCAGATCCAAAAGTACAAGCAGAAGTAGGGTTTATCAGCTCTAANGACCACCCACCATTGGCTTTTGAAGGATCGTTATACCATGAATCTGTATAGGCTACCTGATCGATAAGGGTGCCATTATCATCATAGAGCTTAAGGTCATCACTGGCATTGTTTAATGTAGGGAAAGGTGTAATTCCCATCACATTTGGATAAGCATTAAAGAGGTTNGTATCGTTAAGAGAACAAATAATCAAATATTCTCCGGGGAATAAATAGTAACTGTCTAAGTCGCTTGTTGTAGCAGAAGCATCGGTATACACCCAATCTTCAAGNTCAAAAACAGAAGATGAAGCGTTGTAGATTTCAACATATTCTGATGCTGGTAATCCGTTTGAAGGGGAATAGTCTGCATAAATTTCTGTAAAAATCACATCTCCATTTTGAGCGGCAACCGGCAGAAAATAGAAGAAGGTATCATTTACAGTTGTCATAACATTTCCGGCAGTATCTTCAACGGTAGAAGAAGTTAAAATACTGTATAGCGCATTTGGAAAANTAGTGNCAAAAATCAAGTGAACAAGGCTACTGTCATTAACATCTAATGTGGCTGTAGCAGCTGTTCCAACAGCATTGTTAACGCTATAATTAGAGGCACTTTGTGCAGAAGTTGGGTCGAGTAATTCATTNAAGTACACATCTAGCTCAGTTGAAGAGACAACAATTACAGAATCAATAACCGGAGGATCTGTATCGGTGTAAGGTTGNCCTGTTACTGAAAAATCATCAAAAAAGAACTTATCAGAGCGCGTTGAAGTNTAGTCGCATAGAACACCAAANTGCTGTGTTGAAAGGTGAGTATTGTCAAACCCCGTTCCTTCAGAAACATAGGTTGTCCCTCCGGTAGTGTCACTAAATACTTGCCAGTTTCCTACAATATCTCGGGTGACTCTAANTCTTACATAAACATCGTTTTGATTCACTCGGTCATCAATCCCGTCAACCACAACCTGCGTTGATGTTCCCGTTTGTCTGTAGAGGCTGATTTCATCATTGTCTCCTCCAACTCTAATATAATAACCATTAAGAGCTCCTGTAAGAACCGGACTATCGGATACCANATATATNCGTGNATTGTTAGAACTTGATGGGTTAAAGTCCATGTGNAGGTAAAAATCCCATTGGGCATTTTCTATCGCCTGACTAGGAAGTGAAGCATAGCTTTCACTTGTAACAGCAGGAGCATTTAGCCATAACTCTTGAGAGGTGTTAATGTCAAANACATTGGTATCCCCACTCCAAGTTGGGTTATTGCTAAAATCACCATCACTAAAATCGTCTGTGAACTGGGCTGAGCTGAAGACGGGTAAAAGTAGGATAAATGCTATTAGCATGATTCTATAGCAGCTCATATCACAGTATTTTTACATGTTCGCCTTCAAATATATTACATTTGGCGCTGTTTATCTTAATATCAAGATTATTATGAAAATAGCAGTAGTCGGTGCTACCGGAATGGTAGGAGAGGTCATGCTCAAAGTATTGGCCGAGAGAGGAATTGAAGTTAGTGAATTAATCCCTGTTGCTTCTGCAAAGTCAGAGGGTAAAATAGTGGAATTCAATGGTAAACAGTATAAGGTTACCACTAATGAAAAGGCNGTAGAGATGAANCCCGATATTGCAATTTTTTCAGCAGGTGGATCAACTTCATTAGAGTGGGCACCTAAATATGCNGAGGTAGGNACCACAGTTATTGATAATTCATCGGCATGGAGAATGAGCCCGGATCATAAATTGATTGTTCCNGAGATTAATGGGAATGAACTTACTGCATCTGATAAGATTATTGCAAATCCTAATTGTTCAACCATTCANTTGGTAATGGTACTTAAGCCATTACATGATTTGTATACGATCAAAAGAGTTGTTGTATCTACTTATCAATCGATTACCGGAACAGGAGTTAAGGCGGTACAGCAAATGGANAATGAACGCAATGGTGTGGAGGGAGAAATGGCTTATCCATATCCGATTGATAAAAATTGTCTTCCGCATTGTGACGTTTTTCAAGAAAATGGATACACCAAAGAAGAGATGAAACTCACGAATGAAACAAAGAAAATTCTGAGTGATGATAGCATTAAAGTAACAGCAACAGCAGTTCGTGTTCCTGTTGTTGGTGGACATTCTGAAGCTGTAAACATTGAGTTTGAAAAACAACCTGATTTAGCAGAGTTAAGAAAAGTGTTAAACGATACACCGGGTGTTGTTTTACAAGATAATCCGGATGTAAATACTTATCCTATGCCTCTTTATGCACATGGTAAAGACGATGTGTTTGTAGGCAGAATTCGCTGGGATGAAACACAACCAAATACAATTAACCTTTGGGTAGTGGCTGATAATTTAAGAAAAGGAGCAGCTACCAATGCCGTTCAGGTGCTAGAATATNTGATNGCCAATAATCTCGCATAAGTAAAANGTTTAATAATCAATTTAGAAGCATAAAAAAAGGGAGCATNTAGCTCCCTTTTTTGTTAAATGTACTTTATATGATTATTGTTTCACAACTCTTAATTGAGCNGCNTTTTCTTGATTAACCATAAGTGTTAAAATGTAAGTGCCTGAGCTTACATTGCTCATATCAATCTGCTCGGTATAAGTTCCNGCAGCCATTGATTCTACATTGCGCTCAATAACTCTTCCTTGAATATCNGTCAATAAAAACTCAACTTCAGAAGATTGCTTTAATTCAAACTGAAGGTTTGTAGAAGTTTTAACAGGGTTAGGGTATAGGTTCAATGCTTCTGTGTTGATNTATTCAGGAGTACTGTATAAAATATCAACTCTGAATTCATCGTATCCAATACAACCGTAATCGTCAACTACTCTTACAAATATGACTTGTGGAGATGTAGCTGCAATAGATGTTGATGAAATAGAATCGTTGTTACTCCATAAGTATGAAGCATAGCCGTTACCAGCATTCATGTTAAACACATAACCAGCGCCAACAGCTGTATCGTTTCCGATTTCAACNACTGGATTTGCAAGAACTGTTACATACAACTGATCTTCGCCNGANCANATNCTTTCAGTAACAGTTACAGTATAAGAGCCACTNGNCATTACAATTCGTGTTTGNTCATTGCTACCGTTATCCCACTCATAAGAGTCAAAGTCTCCGGCATCAAGTGTTAAAGGAGTACCTTCACAAANAATGGTGTCAGCACCTAAATCTACAACTGGGTTTGACACTACTTCAACAGTAATTGTATCTAAACGATCACAACCAAACTCATCAGTAGCNACTACAGCATAATCACCACTGGTAGAAATAGTAATGCTGGCCGTATTTGCTCCGTTTGACCATGTATATTGATCAAAACTACCTGGAGTTACTACAATTGAATTTCCGTCACAAAAAGCAGTGTCAGCACCTAAGTCTGCTTCAGACATTGAAAGGTCTACATAAACTTTAGCAGGACAACCACCGGCAGGTCCTAANCCACCTATTGAAGATCCGCCAATATATCCTCCCATTTCACTTCCAGAACCAAATTGACTAGAGCTCTCGTGGTGAAAATACATACGGTCTAACCATGGTGAGTAAGTAATAGAAGCCATGTCGCTTAAGTTGGAAAAAGTCTCAACAACAGCTGTAGCTTGTGTAGATAAATTGATTTTTGAAATGTTAGATGTTCCATACTCACGGAATACAATTTGATCTGCACCATTTTCATAGGTAGCAATACCCCAATGTGACCAGTTTTCATTGGCTTGTTTTAGCGTAAATGAGAAGGTGTTAATGANAGATACGTTACCCGTTGGCANATCGATCTTATACCAGTTGTTACCTTGAGTCCCAGTGTACACAATTACATAGCCATAGCCTGAATAAATACCTGCNTGACTTGTGTTTCCGTAATCTCCCCCCATTGCAATTGGCTGAGAAAGCGCAATTGAATTTTGGAGGTTTAAATCTGTATCCATTACTACAATTTCATCCACAGTAAAGCTGGTTACATATGTTCCCACCGGAAGACCGTTAGAAGAGTTGGATAATGTATAAAGGTCTCCTGTTGATAAATCAGAAAAGATACCGTCTCTTCGAGGAAGTGAAACGCCATTGGCTAATGTAGCAGCATCATACCTTGCAGTATTGTTATCGCCATTGAAGTATACGTATTGGTCGGTTACCGCAATACCACCTCTATCATCACCAGTTAATGAGTTGTGGTCAACTACTTGTCCGGTTGAAGTTAAACTTTGAATGTAGAATACACTGTCAGATTCNTAAACAGAGAAAAAAGTATCGGAAACAACAACGGGGTTAAATGTAGCATTAGAGTCAATAGCCATTGTATTGTCGTTACCNGCATACCACAGGTATTCTANGTTACCGCTTGCGCTTAAAGAAAGGCTCCCTGCGTCACAAAGCGTTGTGTCAGTAACATTTACTGCCGGAGCTTGGAACGTTAATGTAGCTGATGCAGTATCGTTAGAAACATCAGGATCTGAAAGTACAGACGTAAAAGCTTCCACAGTGTAAGTTCCACTTGCTGATAAATCTGCAGTTTGTTGGAAGGTATAGGTGTAGCCTGTTGCAGAAAACAGTGTATCCAGAATAGTTTCCGAAACGATTTGTCCTCCGTTTATGCTGTAGCTTACAACTGGGAATGCAATATTGGCTGTTCCTCCGTTGAAAAAAGTAGCTGTAATTGGAGTTCTGGCATCTCCACAGCTTTGTAATGTTACACTTTGCGTAGAAACCTCATTGGCAACAGGTGTTCCTATACAAGAAATATCAGCTGACCAGCCAGAATAAGTTACCGAACCATCTGAGGTGAATGTAACATAAAGGCTACCAGTAGTTGACTGTACTGTTCCTGGAGAGTTGGTTCCATTACCATAATAAAGCTGGGTACCTGATGCATCAACACCATCATAAATAGTCAAATAATCACAGCAACCTTCAAGTTGAAACGAGGTGAAATCAAGTTGAACTTGCATGCCGTAAAGACCGGTTCCTAAAATTACAGAATGACTTTCATTGTTAGCGTATGATCCGCTGGATCCGCCACTGTCATAAAATGTGCCTGAACAGGCAGAGATAATACCACCCTGATCGATGGTGTAATCTTGAGCGTAAGTTGATATGCTGCTTGTTAATAGTGAGATTGCAGCAATACCTAAATTGCGTAAAACTTTTCCCATAGTTAAAAAGATTAAATTTAAAGTTCAGGAAATGTTTTCTTAAGGTATCGATTCCCAAATGTACGAAAGAGTATAGTAGAAAGCTAGTAATGAATAATAAATAAAAAAGGGAGCATATAGCTCCCTTTTGTTCTGTTTAAAAGCGTGTTAAGCCAGAAATTATTGTTTGATAACTCTTAATTGAGCTGCTTTTTCATGCTCTACCATAAGTGTTAAAATATAAATACCAGAGCTGACATTGCTCATGTCAATTTGCTCATTGTATGTTCCGGCAGCCATTGTCTTTACGCTACGTTCAATAACTCTTCCCTGAACATCTGTTAACAACAATTCAACGTCAGATGATTGATTCAATTCAAACTGAAGATTTGCTACTGAGCTAACAGGATTCGGGTAAAGGTTTAATGCTTCTGTGTTAATGTATTCAGGAGTGCTGTACAAGATGTCTACTCTGAATTCATCATAACCTTCACATCCGTTATTATCAACNACTCTTACAAAAATTACCTGAGGAGAAGTTGCAACAATAGATGTTGTGTCTCCAGCCGTGTTATTGCTCCACAGGTAGCTGCTGTAGCCATTTCCAGCATCTAAATTGAATACATATCCTGCACCAACAGCAGTATCGTTTCCAATTTCAATTACAGGATTNGGATTTACCTGTACAATAATGTCATCAGAACCTTCGCAACCATTAACATCAGTTACAACAANCATATAGATGCCACTAGAATCAGCTGTTACCTGACCACTGTTTGTAACGCCACTGTTCCAAGAGTAACTTTCCCAAAGGCCTGGGTTTAGGATAAGNGTCTCATCTTCACAAATTGCAGTGTCTTTACCCAAGTCAACAATTGGTAATGCATTTACAGTAACATAAGCAGTATCACTACTAACACAACCAGATGCATTATCTGTNAATNTNACAGAATAATAATCTTCTACTGAAGCAGTTTTAACAGCACTGTTTGAGTTATCGTTCCATAGGTAATCTACAGTAAACATAGNACCNTTGATGTCGTAAATAGTTGCATCAAGTGTTACGCTAGATCCTTCACAGATAGCAACATCACCTCCTAAATTTACAGGTGGAACATAGTAATAAGTTACTTCATCATAATATGAAAAGCCTACAGAGTTTGTTACTTCCAAGCTTAAAGTTGCAGTTGTTTGAAGCGAATCAGAAAAGAAGTAAGCACTGTCGTTTGATGCATATTGACCATTTAATTCCCAAGCATAAGAATTGCTGCTTCCAAGGTTAAAGTCAAATAAGGTATCAATACAAAGTGTATCATCTGCACCAAAGCTAAACTCAGGATAGGTAGAGATTGTTACATCGTCAAANCCTACACCTTCGTAANTTACCCAGCTATCAGNTTCAAAAGTCCATCTTAATTTAACATCGCTTTCNCCNGCAAGTCCTGTAAGTACGTGTTCAGCATCTACCCANTTTGTACCAGATCCGATGTCATCACTCCACCAGAGGTAGTAGGTATCGTTGTACCAGTTAGACGTTCCTGATGTTGCATTTCCAAGCATTGTCCAAGTTTGACCTGCATCTGTAGAGTATTCTAAGCGCATTCCATCATACCACTCTTCTGAGTTTGCAATAAGAGAGAAGCGTATCGATGGATCTANTGTGTAAGAACTTAAGTTNAAACACGGAGACTCNACATATGANTCTTCACTNNAATTNTANTTNCCNGTTAAGTTGGTAACCCANGCNCTATCTCCACTTGCNGCAGCTGAGATNTATGTGTTATTAGGTTGNCCAAATTCCCAAGAAGAGNTNGTNCCGCCAGTAGTATANNCTTGNGNNCCATTTTCAAAATCTTCTAAATANGGNAANTGNTCAANTGCTTCAATNCGAGTAATCGTNGAAGTCATNGAATCATTAGCNGANACTTGNTCTAATGAATAAGATACCCAAGCCTNAATGGTATAACTACCNGGCATTGAAAAATCAGTGCTATCAGAGAAAGTATGACTATAAGTACTTGTTGAAGCTAAAGCTAAATTGGTTAATGTATCCGTATGAATGGTACCNGAGTTAACTTGATAGCTTACATACAAATCATTNATNGCATTTGTTCCAACATTAGAGATTTCAACTTCGACAGCTTCATTTTCTATGCTACAAGAAGTTGTTGGACTTACAATTGCAGATAAAGCTGCATCATCTGTTACNGGAACTAAAATGTTAACGGTATAATCTTCTGTTTCTCCGTAATAGTAACTACCACAAGAATATACATAACTAGCANTGGATTCTTCTGAACAAACAACTCTCATTCGAGTAGCTCCAGCTGTTGCAGNTATTGGTACTTGAAATGAAATTGAAGATTGAGCGGGAGAATAAATAGGTCCCATTGAACCTAACTCTTCACCGGTGTCAGTGAAATCACCATCCTGATTAAAATCGATATATACTTTCCCGTATTTATCGTAGTTACCTCCACAAGTACCTAATGTTACACTAACTGTGTAATTAGATCCGGGAGAAAGGTCTACTGATTGTGCCGTAAAATCAGAATACCCGGCACATGAACTCGTAGTGTTGTTGTTAATAGAACTGGCCAATCCGTTGAGAACAACTTGGTCAATTTCAGAATCATCAGTGTAATAAGGAGCGCTAGTACAATACTGAGCGTGCAGCGTTAAGCTGGAAAGGAGGGAAGCTGCGCCAATAGCAACAGACCTAATAACCCCCCTTTTGGAGTTAAGGTAAATTTTTCTCATAGTATAAAAAATTAAGTGATAAAGAGGATGTTTTCTCACAAGCTGTTAAAGAGGTCTTATCAAAGAAGAAGAGCAACTGGAACAGGTTTAGTTGTTTTTTAGGTATCTAGGGTCGAATTTAAANAAATAGTTGAAATAATTGTGAAATGTATAAAATGTAACTTCAAATGTGTTAGGCTATTAAAAATATTGGTTTAGTGTTTCTTTTTTATGAAAGATGGATTTNTTACTACTTTTTGTAAAAAGTGTTTTAAGTAGATTTGATTGCTATGAAGGTGCAAAAAGAGAATGNAAANTGTGTAGCGGNTTTTACTCTGCNGTACTTTGTTGAGGTTGAGAAGNNGCTTCTTTAAAAAAGCGTTTCTGGAAAAGGATAATTAGAGCAACACCTATTGAAATGCTACTGTCTGCAATATTGAATACCGGGCGAAAGAATTCAAAATAATCTCCGCCAACAAAAGGAAACCAATCTGGGTAGTAGCCACTGGCCAAGGGGAAATAGAGCATGTCAACTACCCTGCCGTGTAACCAGCTTCCATAGCCACCACCATCAGGAAAAACGGTAGCAATATGACTTGAGGTACTGCCAGAGAAAATGACTCCGTAAAAAATACTGTCAATGATGTTACCAATTGCTCCGGCAAAGATGAGCGCCATCGCAAAAATGAGTCCTTTNTGTGCTTTTTTCTGGTCGAGTTTAAAAATGTAGTAGGCAATTCCAAAAACAGCAATAATGCGGAAAAGTGTCAAAGCAAGCTTACCCCATGCTCCTCCGAATTCAAGTCCAAAAGCCATTCCNGGGTTTTCTACAAAGTTGATGCGAAACCAATCGAAAATGAGGATCTCTTCACCGTAACGCATGTTTAGCTTTACAGCAAACTTAGAAACCTGATCGATGAGGAGAACAATGAATGTAATGAGGGCAGCTCTTTTCACAATATAAAAAAACAAGATTGCTGCTCAGTGTATGAGAGCAGCAATCTGGTAAATGTTTTATTCAGAGAATTTTATTGCATGCGTTTAGCCTCAATGCTCAATGTAGCATGAGGAACGACTCTTAGTCTTTCTTTAGAGATTAACTTTCCGGTTGCACGACAAACACCATAGGTTTTGTTTTCAATACGCACCAATGCAGCTTTTAGGTGATTGATGAATTTTTCTTGGCGACCGGCTAACTGAGAAACTTCTTCACGCGAAAGCGTATCAGATCCNTCTTCAACCATTTTAAAAGTTGGAGAGGTATCGTCTGTTCCGTTGTTAGAATTCGAAATACTTTCCTTTAGCAGTTCAAGATCGTGTTTGGCTTCTTCGAGTTTTTTCTCAATAATAGCTCTGAANTCTGCCAATTCCTCATCCGAATAACGTGTTTTTTCTTTCTCTGCCATTGTGACTATTTAGGTTAAAGTTTTTGAATGTGAATTTTAGTTGCAATTCCCTCATCTAACTCCACGGGTGTATAATCTCCAGTGACTTCCTGCTCTGCAAAACTCAACTTATCTGCGAGGGTTTCGGAGCAAATATAATCGAAATTCTTATTTACAGCTCCTTCGATATCATCGTGCTTTTCAACAGTAATTTCAATGCGGTCAGTGACTTCTAAGCCACTGTCTTTACGTAAATTCTGGATACGATTTACCAACTCTCTGGCTAGTCCTTCAGCCTTTAAATCTTCGTTAAGTTGAATGTCTAGCGCTACTGTAATTCCTCCCTCAGTCATCACTAGCCATCCCGGGATATCATCAGTAGAAATTTCAACATCTTCTAATGAAATAGTAACAGGTTCTCCATTTACTTCAATGGCTTTTTCGCCAGCACTTTCCATTTCGGTAATTTCAGCTTGGCCAAATTGATTCACTACACCAACAATGCCTTTCATCAACTTGCCATATTTAGGCCCTAATGTTTTGAAATTAGGCTTGATGCGTTTAACCAATACACCTTCCGTATCGTGCAGGAATTCAATTTCCTTGATGTTCGTCTCCGTCTTAATTAACTCCGCAACCTGACTTAGCTGACGCTCAAATGTATCGTTCAATACCGGAACCATGATTTTCTGTAACGGTTGTCTTACGCGAATATTTTCTTTCTTACGTAAAGACAGAATCATAGACGAAACTTGTTGTGCAACTGCCATACGTTGTTCAAGGTCTGTATCAATCAAAGCCTCATTGGCTTCAGGGAACAAAGCCAAGTGAACAGATGCTGTGCTTTCTTTGCCAGTTGCGAGCGTTAAATCGCGATAAAGTTGATCTGCATAGAATGGTGCAATTGGCGCAGACAGCTTTGCCACAGTTACCAAGCAGGTATAAAGTGTTTGGTAAGCTGCAATTTTATCTTCTTCGTAGTCTCCTCTCCAGAAACGTTTACGGCTTAAGCGAACGTGCCAGTTAGAAAGGTTGTCTACAACAAACTCTTGAATTAATCGACCGGCTTTTGTAGGCTCATAACTGGCATATGCCTCATCCACTTCTTTGATCAGTGAATTTAATTTCGATAAAATCCAACGGTCAATTTCCGGTTTATTTTTAATTTCATTTTCAGCATAGGTAAAGCCATCCACATTGGCATACAGTGCAAAAAATGCATAGGTATTGTGCAGTGCTCGGAAGAATTTACGTTGAACTTCTGTAACACCTTCTAGGTCAAATTTAAGGTTGTCCCAAGGTTGTGCATTGGTAATCATGTACCAACGAATGGCATCAGCTCCGTATTCTTCTAACGCAGCAAATGGTTCAACGGCATTACCCAGTCTTTTCGACATTTTCTGGCCGTTTTTATCCAATACCAATCCGTTTGAAACTACATTTTTATAAGCTACAGAATCAAATACCATAGTACCAATGGCGTGTAGGGTAAAGAACCATCCACGGGTTTGGTCTACACCTTCAGCAATAAAATCTGCAGGGTAAAATTGGTTGTTCTCAATTAGCTCTTTGTTTTCAAAAGGGTAGTGCCATTGTGCATAAGGCATAGATCCTGAGTCAAACCAAACGTCAATCAAGTCTAACTCACGATGCATGGGTTTACCACTTTCAGAAACCAATACAATGTCATCTACATATGGGCGGTGCAAATCAACAGCATCGTAATTTTCACGATCCATATTGCCTACTTCAAAGTTGGCCAATGGATTTTGCTCCATTACTCCGGCTTCAACCGCTTTTTCACAAGCAACTTTCAGTTCTTCCATAGAACCAATGCAAGTGATTTCCTCACCGTCTTCTGTTGTCCAAATAGGCAATGGAATTCCCCAATAGCGTGAACGCGAAAGATTCCAGTCGTTCAGGTTTTCTAGCCAGTTGCCAAAACGTCCTTCACCGGTAGCCTTAGGCTTCCAGTTAATGGTTTTGTTTAAAGCAATCATGCGGTCTTTTTTCGCTGTTGAGCGAATGAACCATGAATCTAACGGGTAATATAAAATCGGCTTATCGGTTCTCCAGCAATGTGGATAACTGTGCTCGTATTTTTCAATTTTAAAAGCTAAACCTTCTAGCTTCAGTTTAAGGCCAATACGCTCATCAACACTCAAATACGCTTTAAGGTCAGAAATGATGTCGCTTAGCTGCTCGCGTTGTGCTTCGAGCCCTTCTTCCATTTCGGCATCGGTAAGGTATTCCGCTTTAACGTATTCACCACCAAGGCCAAAAATCGGATCGTTAAGTTGAGTAACAAATTTCCCTTGAAGATCAACCAATGGAACAGGATTGCCATTTTCATCTTCAATCAACATAGGGGGAACTCCTGCAGCATTAGCAACACGGGCATCGTCTGCACCAAAAGTTGGAGCTGTATGTACAATTCCGGTACCGTCTTCAGTAGTTACAAAGTCACCTGGAATTACGCGAAATGCATCTTCAGGACGCTCCATTGGTTGACAGTAAGGCAACAATTGCTCATAACGTAAGCCCACCAAATCATTACCTGTAAATGTGCGTTCAATGCAATAAGGAATTTTCTTATCGCCTTGTTGATATTCAGCTAGCTCTTCAGCAGATTCAACTTCAGTATATTTTTTATCAAATTGTTTTTTAACCAATGGTTTGGCCAAAACAACTTTAATGGGTTCGTGAGTATATTGGTTATAAGACTGAACCAATGCATATTCAATTTTTGGTCCAACCGTTAATGCGGTATTTGAAGGCAACGTCCAAGGCGTGGTCGTCCAAGCCAAGAAGTAAATTGTGTCTGGCGTATCTCCAAAAACAGCATTGAATTTATCGTCTTTTATTGCTTTGAATTGCGCAACAATCGTGTTGTCTTTTACATCGCGATAAGTTCCGGGCATGTTCAATTCGTGAGAACTTAAACCTGTTCCGGCTTTAGGAGAATAAGGTTGAATGGTGTAGCCTTTGTACAATAAATCTTGCTCGTGCAATTGCTTTAACAACCACCAAACTGACTCGATGTATTTGGTATGATACGTCACATACGGATCGTTCATATCTACCCAATACCCCATTTTATCGGTAAGGTCGTTCCAGATATTGGTGTAACGCATTACAGCTTCGCGACAGGCTTGGTTGTATTCTGCAATGGAGATTTTCTTGCCAATGTCTTCTTTGGTAATGCCCAATTCTTTTTCAACACCCAATTCAACAGGAAGACCGTGTGTATCCCAACCGGCTTTCCGTTTTACTTGCTTGCCTTTTTGGGTTTGGTAACGGCAAAAAATGTCTTTGATCGAACGGGCCATTACGTGGTGAATACCCGGCTTTCCGTTTGCTGAAGGAGGACCTTCAAAAAACACATAAGGAGCTTCTCCCTCGCGGGTTTCAACCGATTTTTCAAAAATATTCTCTGCTTTCCAAAAGTCGCGAATAGTGTTGGCAACTTGAGTGAGATCGAGTGTTTTGTATTCGTTGTATTTCTTCATGGCATGCTCTCTTGCGCAAAATGACTGCGAATTTAAAAGAATGCGATGAAAGTCAGCCGATTCTTAAAGGACTTATCGAGTGCTTAATGTGAAATTTTAACAAGTAGCGATCAAGAAAGCTATTTTGCAAACTCTTTAAAAGTAAGGTGCACATCACCCCAGAATTCGTCCAAACGCAGCAAGTTTGCTTTCAGAAACTCAAATGCATCTGGCCAAGTGGCTTTATTGAACAGCGAAACATTGGACAATGTCAGCGAAATGCGACTAATTTCTTTACCATCTGGTAA
This sequence comes from Crocinitomicaceae bacterium, assembly GCA_002705995.1. Classification (GTDB taxonomy): domain Bacteria; phylum Bacteroidota; class Bacteroidia; order Flavobacteriales_G; family Salibacteraceae. The sequence continues at coordinate 292,146 of PAJI01000029.1, forward strand.
GTAGGTGCGCTCTTCCCAAACGTATTCAGTTTCCATAATACTGTGGAAATAGGTTTTGTATTCTTCAAACTGTTCCCAGAACAGAGCTCTCATGCCGGGATCGTTGTGTTGCAGATCAATGGAGATAGCAGCGTGGTTTTTCTCCATGTGACAGCGGAAATACAAATCAGGAACACCTGTGCGGTAATTTGTCCAGCGAACCTTAAATCCGGTTGATGAATGATGCGGATTCATCATTCGACCAAAAACAGTCCAGAACTCTGTGCGTATGGCTTTTAATTCTTCGCGTTTTAGCACGGTAAAACAGACTCGCGAAGGTTAGAAAGCATAACATCTACCAATTCGTCTACGTCAAATTGATGGTTCCATCCCCAATCATTGCGTGCAAGTTGATCATCAATGCTTTGTGGCCATGAATTGGCAATTTGTTGGCGAAAATCTGGGTTGTATGAAATTTCAAAATTCGGGATATGCTTTTTGATGGCTGCTGCCAATTCAGAAGGACTGAAACTCATGGCAGCCAAGTTATAGCTACTGCGGATTTTGATTTGCTCTTCTGGAGCTTCTGTTATTTCAATGGTAGCGCGAATAGCATCTTCGGTGAACATCATTGGTAGAGTGGTGTCTGGTCCTAAGAACGATTCATACTTTCCGGTTTGCAAAGCTTGGTGAAAAATATCAACGGCATAATCGGTAGTTCCTCCACCAGGAAGCGATTTATAACCAATTAATCCGGGGTAGCGCAATGAGCGCACATCTACACCAAACTTCTGGTGGTAATATACATTCCAGCGTTCTCCTGCCAATTTTGAAATGCCGTACACTGTATTCGGATCCATGACACAATCTTGAGGTGTTTGCTGCTTAGGAGTGTTTGGCCCAAAAACAGCAATTGAACTTGGCCAATAAATACGATCGATGTGTTTTTCTTTAGCTAGGTTGAGCACGTTGAAATGACCTTCCATGTTGAGTTTCCAGGCAAGAGCCATGTTTTTCTCAGCTGTAGCTGATAATAATGCGGCCAAGTTAAAAACAGTGCCAACGTTGTGTTTTTTAACAATAGCAAACACACGGTCTTTGTCCATTACATCACAAACTTCAAAGATTCCGTTAAACGTTTCCGGCTCACGGATGTCTGAAGCTACTACCTGATCTGCTCCGTATTTGTTTTGAAGTGCCTCTACAAGTTCACGTCCTACTTGTCCTAATGCACCAATAACCAACGTCTTTTTCTCTTTCAACATGCTGCTCTTCATTTGTGCAAAAGTAATCGAAAAACAGTGATTTTAAAGTAGAGTGAAAATTGCCTGATGGTATAAAAATGAGAGGTTTAAGGCTTTTTGGTTGCTATTCTTTTTGTAAAGAGAAGGTTAAGGGTGTATGAATCATAAATTTTTAAGGATTAGGCTTTTTGAATGATAAAATTCATAGAGACTTATTTTTTTAAAATTTCAGTTAACAAAAATTAACGATTTCGCTCTGTGTCTTTTTATAAATTTGATTTGAACTAGCTAGTTAAATTACACATTTCTTAATTTAAAAAACTGATTTTTATGTCTGTAAATCCAGAAAATTCAAATAATCCATTCGATTATGTTGGAAAATATCACAATGAGGTATTAGATGCTTTTATCTCTGAGTTGAGCAGTGATTCTGTATCTTTTGAAAACCCATTAACCTTTTGCACATGGATGTTTAAGTTTATAACTGATACTTCATTGTCTATAACTGCTCCAGGTATTGTTGAACCCGGTATGGTCAGTGACACACTTACGCCAATGGTTTTATCAGTAAATTATTATGAGCAGTCATTAACCGATGTTTTAGATGTCTATACATTAACTGAAGAACAAAAACTCTATTTTACAGATCTTAATGACTTTATTGTAAGTGCTGAAATTGAAAGCGAAGAACAATTACAAGATTTCGTAAATTCAATAATTGCCAAGGAAAACCAAGTTTCAAGTGTTTTTGAAGGTAATGGTGAATATGTAATGCAAATGGCATATTCAATGCTGTCTGTAGCAAAATATAGTGCTGTGTATTGGCATGATAATTTTTCAGATCCGGATAGTAGTTGGAGTAATTTGACAATAACCTTTGAAAATGAGGAAGTCTGGGATATTGGAGAGTCGGCTGCTGCTCCTACTCACTGGTCAGAATATGTTGCTGAGGATGCCGTTGGAGCATTATCTGCAGTTTATTTGTCTCTTGGAGCTGTTGGTCCATGGGGAGCATTAGCAAGTGCTGCTTTCAGTACAGGTTGGTCTATTTTAAAGGATAATGCATAAATATTAACAACAATACTCTAATACTCTGATATATTCAGAGTATTAGAGTATTAATTAAAGAAGAGTTGTTATAATGGGTAAGAAAATAATAAGAATAATAACACTAATACCACAGAGGGTGTTAGGAGTTTATTTATTTATAGAAATATTAAGTCAATTATTTACTGATAAACCAATCGAGTCACTACCAAGGATGCTTTTAGGTACAATGGTAGTGTCTTTTGGAATACAGGCAGTTACATACTTAAGTACAAAAGACGAAGAATTAATTAAGCGCTTACAGGGCACTGGAATTGATTTATACTCATGGATGATAGTCTCTGGCTTAGTTATCGATTTAATCTTATCTGTTAGTTCTTTTGTATTCTAACAGTTTTTTTATCAATAGAATCAGGTTTGTCTAATAATATCTTTAGATCAAAAGGCAGCGATAATTCGCTGTCTTTTACCTAGAATGAATCAAGAATAGATTTCAAAAAAACACGATAAGTCCACTAAAGTTTGATACAAACATTCTTTGGTTCGGTGAAAAACTTGAGGGCTTCAAAACCACCTTCGCGTCCAACACCAGAGTTTTTCATTCCTCCGAATGGAGTACGTAGATCGCGCAACAACCAGCAATTGATCCAGACAATACCTGCTTCAATTTTTTGTCCCATGCGGTGAGCACGCTTTAAGTTTTCTGTCCAGACGGTAGCTGCTAAACCATATTCAACACTGTTGGCCATTTGGAGTACTTCTTCTTCTGTATCGAAAGGTGTTAAAGTAACTACCGGGCCAAAAATTTCTTCCTGATTGGTTCTGCAAGTGTATTCCAATCCTTCAATAACAGTAGGCTCAAGATAATATCCATTGGTATATTCTCCATCCAGATGTACTTGATTTCCTCCGCATAATACAGTGCCACCTTCTTCTTTGGCCAATTGGATATAGCTCAATACTTTTTCCAGGTGTGGTTTGGAAACCACGGCTCCTAAATTTGCATCAGGGTCGGTAGGGAATGAAACCTTGAGTTGTTTGATTTTTTCAACAAAGGCATCACAGAATTGGGTGTAAATGCTACGCTCAATGAAGATTCGTGATCCGCAAAGACAAATCTGCCCTTGGTTGGCAAAGCTGCTTCGCACAGAAGTCGTCAAAGCATCTTCAAAATCACAATCAGCAAAAATGATGTTAGGGTTTTTTCCACCAAGTTCAAGGCTCAGCTTTTTAAACATAGGAGCTGCTTTAGAAGCAATTGTTGCTCCGGTTTTTGTGCCTCCTGTAAAGCTAATGGCTTTAATGTCTTTATGTACCGTAATGGCATCGCCTACCTTTTGACCTAACCCGTGAACAATGTTTAACACGCCTTTTGGTAAACCCGCTTCCTGACAAATTTTACTCAACAAAAAAGCTGTCATGGGAGTAACTTCACTTGGCTTTGCAACTACACAATTACCAGCAGCTAGAGCTGGAGCAATTTTCCAAGTGAATAAATACAATGGAAGGTTCCAGGGAGAAATACATCCTACAACTCCTATGGGCTGACGCAATGTGTAATTGACCACTTTGTCTTCCATGGGGTGAGCTTCGCTGGCAAAGTGAATAATTCCGGTAGCGAAAAAGTGAAAATTATCTCTAGCTCGAGGAATATCAACAGTAGTGGCCAAACTCAGTGGTTTTCCATTGTCTATTGATTCTGCTTTGGCTAGTTCCGGCAATTTTTCTTCAATGAGCTCAGCAATGCGCAACATAATTTTTGAGCGCTCACCAACAGGCATGGTACTCCAAGACGGAAAAGCAGCTTTTGCAGCTTCAGTTGCCAAGGCAATATCATCGGCATCAGAATCAGGAATTAACGAATAAACCTCTCCGGTAGCTGGTTGATAATTATCTAACCATTGGTTGTTTTTTGGAGTGATAAGCTCTCCATTTATGTAGTTGAGAATTTTTTGCATGTTGTGTGTTTTGAAGCGGTAAAAATAGGAATACTTACCCACGAACTTCAAAACATAAAAAAAGCCGTTGCGCTCTCTCCTTCACAACGGCTTGCAATTAACTACGGGATAGGTTGAAATTTACCTAACGGTTTCCATAGCAGTGTAATCGTTACTCAATTTTTCAAATTGTTGTGCCAACAATGCTGATACTCTTTTTCCTCCGAGATAAGGAGCATAAACCCCTCCATTAATTCCGGCTTTGCGGAGTTTAGAGATGTATTCGGCTGCACGCTCTTTTGATTTGAAATTTCCTATTTCGTAAGTAACAAAGCCTTCTTCTGTTCTTCTTTGAAGAATAGCAATGTCTCCAGATAGGTTTGGAATTTGAATAGGATCAACAAAAAGTCCGATTAAAACTTTGTATTCCAGTTGAACTTCGCCATTGTAAGCAAATAATAGCTTGCTAATTTCTTCTTGAGACACAATTCTGTTTCCGATAGAAAGTTCGTGGTCGTAAAAAATCTGATTATTTGAAAGTACCAGAGCATCTTCAATGGTGATTTCCTCATCGTTAAAGAAAGGGATAATTGAAGCTGTTTCTATGTGTTCAGTATAAGTCAATACATTCTTCACTTTCTGGGCTTCAGTGTAACTTTTAAAAATTCCGATAAAAGTGGCATTGTCTCTGGATTCGATGGTTTCGAATGCTACTTGTTTTAAGTCTGGTTCTACTGCATTATCAATGCGCACTTGGAAATAGAGTCCTCTTTTGGCTTTTGTGTCTTTCAATAAAGTAGTTGCAAAAGAAGAGGTTGTTAAAAAAAGAGCCACTAAGGCCAAAGTAAATTTCGCTTTCATCTGTTGGGGTTTTTGAAATGTAAATTAACTAAGGAATGCGTTGGGCAAAAGCCTTCATTTACACAGAACTTTGCCTTGAGTGTAAATGATAATCAGTAGAAACAACTCCAAATAAAATATTGGGACTTATTGTATTTACTTATCCGAAGTTTCTAAAACCAAAAGAGAAAAGCTAGATGTGCAAAAGAAAATTTGCCCCAGCAGCGTTGTGTTAACACTATTGGGGCAAAACTTTTAGAGAAAATGTCAATGAAGACGAGAGTGCTTAGTAAGCACGGTCATTGTTACCATCAACATAGTTGATAAATGCCTTGTTTACTACCTTGTTTCCACCGGGTGTTGGATAATCTCCGGAGAAGTACCAATCGCCAAGATTTTTCGGACAAGCTTGTTTCAGTCCTTCAATAGATTGGTAAATGATTTTTACCTCAGCTACCATACCTTTAGGCGTAAGGAGTTCAGCAATTTTGTCTGAAATTTCCTCATCGGTAAAAGGAGCGTATATTTCTTTAACGTAGTTCTTTATTTGGTTGGCAGGAATTTCTAATTGGTTGATGCATTTGTTGTAAACATCGCGGATTAGTTTTTCTTGACCACGTTCTTTTAACAATTCAATTGCTGCTCTGAAAGCGATAAAATCACCCATTCTGGCCATGTCTATTCCATAGCAATCCGGGAAACGGATTTGAGGAGCAGAGCTCACAACAACAATTTTCTTAGGATGCAAACGATCTAAAATGCGAAGAATACTTTGCTTAAGGGTTGTTCCTCTAACAATAGAGTCATCAATAATTACCAAGGTATCTACCAGATTATTGATAATTCCATAGGTAACATCATAAACGTGAGCCACTAAATCATCGCGTGCGGAATCTTCAGTAATGAATGTTCTCAGTTTTGCATCTTTAATGGCGATTTTTTCTGCGCGAGGAGTAAAGCGTAAAATCTCTTCGATTTTTTCTTTAGTGGCAGCATCACCAAGTGCTTTAATTTGCTCAATCTTCTTTTTGTTCAGCGCTTCTTCAGCTTCTTTAATCATACCATAGTATGAAACTTCTGCTGTGTTAGGAATGAAAGAGAACACTGTATTTTCAAAATCGTAATCGATTTCTTCAAGAATTTTTGGCGTAACGTTTCTACCTAACTGCTGACGCTCTTGATAAATCTCACGGTCACTTCCTCTAGAGAAATAAATGCGCTCAAAAGAACAGGCTAGTTTTTCTTTAGCAGGAATGATTTCTGCTTCTTCTACTGTTCCATCGTTTTTAGTGATTAACGCATGTCCTGGCGTAAGTTCCTTCAAATCTCTGTAAGGAATATTGAACGCTGTTTGAATGGCCGGGCGTTCAGATGCCGCGATTACAATTTCATCATCGTAGTAATAATAGCAAGGGCGAATACCATTAGGATCGCGGAAGACAAAAGAGTCTCCATGTCCAAATAGGCCACACATTACATACCCTCCGTCCCAATCAGTTGAAGCACGTTGCAATATGCTTTGTACATCTAGGTTTTTTGCAATAAGGTCAGTAATTTCCTCATTGTTATAACCTAACGTATGGTATTTATCAAAAAGGCGTTGATTTTCTTCGTCTAGAAAATGACCGATTTTTTCCATTACGGTAACGGTATCAGCCTTTTCTTTTGGGTGTTGTCCAATACTCACCATAAAGTTGAACAGTTCATCAACATTGGTAAGGTTAAAGTTACCGGCAACAACTAGGTTTCTGGTTTTCCAATTGCTTTGACGCAAAAAGGGATGACAAGCTTCAATGTTGTTTTTCCCATATGTTCCGTAACGGAGGTGGCCTAAAAACAACTCACCAGTAAAGGCTTCATTTTCTTTTAACCAATCGGTGTCTTGTAGTTTTGCCGGATCGTTTTCTTCCAAACGCTTAAAACGTCCGTTGATGTGTTCAAATGCATCTTGAATGGGATTCGTAGAGATAGAGCGATGTCTGGAGATATACCTTGTACCCGGAGTAGTGTTCACTTTAATGTTGGCCACTCCCACGCCATCTTGGCCGCGGTTGTGTTGTTTTTCCATCAAAAGGTAGAGCTTGTTGAGCCCGTAGAAACTTGTTCCGTATTTTTTGCGGTAATAGGATAGGGGTTTGCGGAGACGGATGAATGCTATACCACATTCGTGCTTGATTGCATCACTCATATTACGAACCTAATAGTAAGCTGCAAAAGTACACTTTATTGAAAAAATAAAGCTTCAAATTTGAAATCGGATTAGGATAAACCTACTGCTTATAGCCTAAAACCTATGCTAAGGTAGGGTTCATAGGTTTTAGAAAATTCCCAACGAGATAAAGCTACACTGATTGGCCCAAAGAAAGTGAGGTAAGAGACACGTATTCCTCCACCATAGGTTGATTTAAAACTACGACCACTTGTTTCTAGTTGAGAGCTGGAGTATATACTGCTATAGTCTCCTGAAATTGTACCGGTTAACTGTTCGTCAATATAAGAAAACGGCTCAGAAACATTAATGTAATTAAAACGTCCTTCAATAATTAATTTTCTGTAGAGCGTCCATTGTAAACCGCCATTTACAATAAATGCATTGGAAGAGTAAAATGTGTTTACCTCGGTACCCCAAAAAGAAAGGCTGTTAAAGTTCTTGGGCGAAATACCACCAATAAAGTAAGCATCGGTAAGTAGTGGGTTTGTAGTAGGATAGAACCCAATAAATGAACCTCCTACTAAGGAGAGGTTTTTACGAAGAGGAATGGCTAAATCCAAATCTGCCCGAACTCCAAGGTAATCTTCATCGTATTTAAGTGAATCATTAAGCTCAGCTTCCATAGCTTTAGATTCAGCATGTGTTCTAACAGCTTGTTCAATGTTAAAATGATATCTTCCTTCTAAGCTGAGCTTTATCCCTTTGGAGGGGAAAAACTGAGTGTTCATGGTGTTGAGCTTAAAGAAAAATGAAGCAAAGTAGTTTTGATCAGATACTGAGCTTAGTATAGTATCATTGTTTACTTTAGGTTTTAGGGTGTTCCATTCTTTACTAATGAAAGCACCTAGCGTCCAGTTGACACTTGATGTTGTTTGAAAACCTCCGGAAACACTAACTGTTCCTAGGCTGTATGTAGCTTCTTGGCTAGAGATATTGGAAGCAATAATTTCGTTTTCAAAAGTTGCTTTTGCATTTAACACGATAGCCAATTCTTGTTCTTTACCGGTGTACTGAAAATAGCTCAATTCTCCTTTGGGTAAATCGGCTATTTCTACCTCGGCAATAATTCTGGAGCTGGGAACTATAGCATTTCTTGATGTGAAGTTAATGGTAAGTGCTGAACGAGTATCCGTATCGTAGTGAAGGGCAAAACGCAATTTAGCAGGAGGCACTTCAATAACATCGATCAGTAAAACAGTTCCGGTATCTGTTTCTTCAATGTTGTAGCTTACTTTTTCGAAATACTGTGTTCCATAAAGCACTTCAATTCGATTGATAATGTATTGATGTGTTACTTTTTTTCCTTCTTCCAAATGAAGTTTTCCTTTGATGTATTCTTCGGGAATGCGTTCTGTGCCATTTACATCAACAGCTTTTAGTTGAAACGTATCAAGTTTATTGTCATAGAGATGCATTTGGTGCATTTCAATTGAACTTCCTGCTGTGTCAGACATCAATTTGAGTTGTTCGAGGTATTTTCTGGCTGTTCGTTCTCCGCGGGCAATAATGCTATCGGCTCTAACAAAGTCGCTACTTGTAAGATCGCCCAATTCCGGCTCAATGTAAATGTCGCATTTCGGGATTTGGATGTAAGCATCATTCATTCCCATAAGGAATGCCGATTGGGTTAAGATGCTAAATAAGCTCTTGAGGTTTTCTTTGTCTTTGAGTTGGTATCCGGTATAAACTCCAATAACCACATCTGCACCCATGTCGATGACTTCTTGCACCGGAAAGTTGCGCACTAAACCACCATCAACCAGTAACCTGCCGTCTACTTCTACTGGAGCAAACACTGTTGGAATTGACATACTTGCGCGGATTGCTTCAGCAATATTTCCACTATCCATTACAATAATCTCTCCTGTTTCAATGTCAGTGGCAACACATTTAAAAGGAATGGGAAGCTGGGTGAAATCTGTAACGGAATGATAAGGGAATGTAAGTTCAGCAATAAATTGTTGTAGTTGATGCCCTGTAATAAGACCTCCGGGGAGGCTAAAGTTTGTGCCTTCAATATCAATGTCGAAAATATACCTGCTATAGTAGTCTTTCTCCTCAATGGCTACCCGGTTTAATGGAACTTTATTCCCCATAATGGTTGTCCAATCAACCGAAGTAGCTATTTTTTTCATTTGATCTGGAGTGTACCCCATGCTATAGAGCGCACCCACAAAACTACCCGCACTGGTTCCAGTAATGTAATCGGGTTTGAGTCCTGCTTCTTCCATTACTTTTAGAAAGCCAATGTGGGCTAGACCCTTAGCCCCTCCTCCAGAAAGAACCAAACCAATTTTAGGGCGCTTTTTTTCTGCCTGAGCAGAGTCTTGCCCAAAAGCATAAAATGCGCTAAGGAAAAATAACAGCAGTATGTAGGATTTTTTCTGCAAAGAGGGATTATTTAATTCAGACTCAAAATTGAACTAAATCTAAAGAAACCCCTTTTAATTCGGAATAAATTTTAGCTAACTGAACAATAAATCTTCTTTTTGTGTATTTAACCACTCTAAAGTTGAATTACAGAAGATATCATCGATCACTTCTTCGCTTAAATCCATTTCTTCAATAAATGTTCCAATTTCCAGGTCTCCCAGCGGAAAAGGGTAATCTGAACCCAAACAAACCCGCTTGCTCCCTTGAAGGTCTAATATGTATTGAAAAGCTTTTTCATCGTGGGTAATGCAGTCTACCCAAAATTTGCCAATGTATTCTCTAGGGTTTCTGTCATTATCAATGGCGACCAAGTCTGGGCGACAATTGTAACCGTGTTCTATTCGCCCAATGGTAGGAAGGAAAGAGCCTCCAGCATGAGAAAAACAAACACGAAGATTAGGCAGACGTTCCAATACACCTCCGAAAATAAGTGAACAAGCAGCTCTTGAAGTTTCGGCAGGCATACCCACCAACCAAGGCAACCAATATTTGCGCATCGATTCCATGCCCATCATGTTCCAGGGGTGAATCATTATGGCTAAATCTAATTTTTCGCAAGCTTCAAAAATGGGGAAGAATTGCTCCTCACTTAAGTTAAGGTCGTTGATGTTAGAACCAATTTGAATGCCTTTCATACCCAATTTTTTGATTCGCTCAAGTTCTTGAATGGCTAAATCAGTATCCTGCATAGGAACAGTGCCTAATGTTAAGTATTGCTTAGGGTATTTTTCCTGAAGGGCAACCAAGTCATCGTTTAGAAACTGCGAAAGTTCTAAACAGTCTTTTCCTTTAGCCCAATAAGAAAACATAACCGGAATGGTACAAACAACTTGTACCTGGGTATCAAACTTCAGGTAATCAGAAATGCGTGTTTCGGCATCCCAGCAGTTGGGCTTTATGGTTCTGAAAAACCTTCCCCCTTGCATCATATCTGCATTGCCATCGGGGCGGTGAGCCAATTCTATAAAATCACCATAGCCAAATTTTTCGGCAAATTTCGGGAGGTGTTTGGGGATGATATGCGTGTGCATATCGATTTTTAAACGTTTGTTTTCCATGTGCTTGATGTGTTAAATCAGCACTCGCGGAGTTTGTTATCGTTAGGACAGGATCATACAAATACAGGTTTTATCAATCATAAAACCAACCGTTAAAAGGAGACAAAATATCCTGTCCGTTACAACCGATCGACAATCTCGAATCGAGTCGCTGGACAAAAAAAGTTGAACAAATATACTTTTAGCGAAGGGTTAATCTGTAAAACGCGGATCTGTTTCCATTACAGTGCCACATTTGCTACAGGTTCTGAGTTCTTCAGAATTGTAATACGCTTTAAATCGTGGTAAGAAATCGGTTTCAATGTTATCTAACTTGAAATACGTTTCATGTAGCTTGTGATTGCAATTGTCACAAAACCAAAGTAAACCATCGGTGTAATCCGGGCGAACACGTTCAATAACCAATCCTACAGAACCTTCAGATCTAATTGGCGAGTGAGGCACATTCGGTGGCAACAAAAACATTTCACCTTCTTTAATAGGAACCTCTACGGCCTTACCGTCTTCTTGAATTTTGACAACAATGTCGCCTTCCAATTGAAAAAATAATTCTTCAGTTTCGTTGTAATGATAATCTTTTCTGGCGTTTGGTCCGCCAACAATCATTACAATGTAATCGGTTCCTTCCGGATAAAGGTTTTTATTACCTACGGGAGGTTTTAACAGGTTCCGATTTTCCTCAATCCATTTGAATAAATTAAAAGGGCGTTTTACTGACATAGCTTCTTAGTACTTTTCGGGGTAAAGTTAGTAGAATTTAGTGGGAAGAGATTGTTTATTTTCGCTGAAAACAGAACTCAAGAATAGAACAATATGGATCTCGATTTATCAGGAAAACGAGCACTGGTAGGCGGTAGCTCGCAAGGAATAGGAAAAGCGGCAGCCATTGAGTTGGCGGCTTTAGGTGCTGATGTTATTTTATTGGCCAGAAATGAAGAAAAGCTAAAAGCGGCTTTAAACGATTTGCCAACAGTTGAAGGGCAAAACCACAGTTATTTGGTGGCTGATTTTTCTAATGCAGATGCGGTTAAGCAAGTAGTAGAAGACTTTGTAAAAGAAAACCCTATTCACATTGTAGTGAACAATACAGGAGGCCCTCCCGGAGGTTTGGCTATTCATGCTGATGTTTCTGAATATTTACAGGCCTTTAACAACCATTTGATCTGTAATCAGCTGATTGCACAGGCGGTTGTGCCGGGAATGAAAGAAGCCGGATATGGCCGTTTTGTCAATATTATTTCTACATCAGTGAAAACACCTCTTTATGGTTTGGGTGTTTCTAATACCATTCGTGGAGCTGTTGGAAATTGGTCAAAAACATTGGCTTCTGAATTAGGGCAGTATGGCATTACGGTTAACAATGTTTTGCCAGGAGCAACACATACCAACAGATTGACTTCTATTGCTGAGGTAAGAGCCGGAAAACAAGGGAAAACGGCTGAAGATATTTTAGAAGGCATGGCAGGAGAAGTACCGATGGGTAGAGTTGGGAAACCAGAAGAGGTAGCAGCAGCAGTTGCATTTTTGGCATCTCCGGCAGCGAGTTACATCAACGGAATTAACATTCCGGTAGATGGAGGAAGAACTCCATGCTTGTAAGGCATTTCAAATTGTGTGAGATACAGAAGAGCTCCTTGAAAAAGGGGCTTTTTTGGTTTTAAGCGATGACCTTATTCAATCAGATATGTTAGGCATAGAGCCTCAACATTATTCTTAGGTTTTTATTCTTTATTGGTGGCTGGGTAATGATACGGTCTAAAAAGTGAAACAGGCAATAATAATTAAGAATAACAGCAACCAAGTATGGAAGAACAAAAAGCATTTAATGCAATTAAACGTAATAGGAATTGTGTGTTTAAGTTTTAGACAATAATAAGGATAGTATTAGAGGCGTTATAATGTTAGAAACTAGAAAGCCTTTCTCAATTTTTGGAACAAGTTTTTAATGAAGTCTATGGATACAATGGTGTAGAGCCGGTTTACCCTAGTCTTAATGCGTGGTAAAGATATTGTCACTATCATAAATAAGTTATACCTCTCCTTTTGGAGGGGCTAGGATAAGCATAGATCCTGAGAAACGTAATCTAACAGTAGCTATACCAATGAATTCAAGACCGTTTTCTAAGCTAACGGATGTGGAAATTCTTGCCTTGCCAAAGACAGGGCTAATAGTTTACTGCGAATACTGGAGTCCGAACACCCTAATAATAATAAGACTGAAGTTCGGCTAAATAAAGAAAAAGAAGTCGAAGCAAGAGATAGAAAAACATCAGTTTATATGATTCTTATTGCTTAGACTTAAGTAATAAAAATGAGAAGCATAATGATAAAATATTTTATATCAAGCATATTACTAATACTAATCACTACAAGTAATTGCCAAGCTCAGTGGATAGAAATGGATACGAACTATCTAAGTTATCCGGAATTGATAAATAAACATTCATTTGGGAAATTCATGAAAGGTATGGCGGTATATAACTGTTGTTTACCTACAGATAATCCAAATGATAGTATAATTGGTAGGTTCCACCTTTTAAAAAATCAAACAGATCTGATCCAGTATGAATTAATTGATGATAAAGGGAATGTGTTGGAAACAGGGTTCTATAGGAAACTATATCAACTGCCTGATCACGATCCGGTAGCTATTTATGTAGATATGCCTTTGTGTTGGCATAAAGATCTGGTATGGCATTCCTTTGATAGTGACGGTAAGCTAATAAAGATAGAGTACTATAATCGAGGAGAGTTGATTCAACCAAGATCTTTTTACATTAAAGAGTAGATGGGGTCGTGTAAAAGCATATTTGACCAAGGATGAGGTTGTCTGTATTTATTCTGACTGCTTAGACTTAAGTAATAAAATGAGGAGCATAATGATAAAATATTTTATATCAAGCATATTACTAATCACTGCAAGTAACTGCCAAGCTCAGTGGATTATTAATGACACAAGTTATTCAATGTATCCAGAAACTATTGTTGATCATGGGTTTGGAAAAATAGTTAATGACTATCTCCAAATACATTATTGTGGATTGCCTGAAGACTATGGTAATGATAGTTTAATTTATAATTACCACCTTCTAAAAAATCAATCCGATCTGATCCAGTATGAATTAATTGATGATAAAGGGAATGTGTTGGAAACAGGGTTCTATAGGAAACTATATCAACTGCCTGATCACGATCCG
>PAJI01000030.1 GCA_002705995.1 Crocinitomicaceae bacterium
ACGTGCTTTATGCACTACGGCTAAGTAAAACTTACTCCACTCTTTGTTCTTTCTTTTATTATCTGAATGTAATATTTTGCAAGCTTAGGATGGCTATAAGTAATTGTTTGTTCTCGCCTACTTCTGAAAATCCTCGCGGATTTTCAGTTTGGTGTGTGCTTGCAAAGTTAAGTGCTAAACCACGCAACTACTCATTGCCGAGACCGTTATCCTAAAAATCCAATCCCTTACATTTGCGGCACTATGCTTCAATTGTTTTACCTGCTCTACAAGCTGTGGAAAGAAAATCCTGAATTCAGAGCGTTAACAGTTACCGTTTTAGGACTCAATGCTACGGGCGTTGTGTTTTACATGTGGATGGAAAAATGGTCGTTCATCGATGCGCTTTATTTCTGCATCATGACCATTTCTACCATTGGGTATGGCGACCTTACGCCCACCACACACGTTTCTAAACTCTTTACCATTTTCTTGGCGCTGGGAGGCATTGGCTCTTTCATTTCAATGGCGGCCATTGTTTCCAAAAACATGCACCCTTCCAATTCTCCTTTTCGAAAAAAGAAAAAGTAACGTTTGTTAAACGGGGTCTACATCAATTACTGTGTGGACTTTCTTAAAAGTGGGATGTTGCTCAAAGTCGAGCATAATTTGTTGAATGATAGATTTCACCTTGGCAATAGAAGCCGTGCGTTCAAACTTCAACATCAGGTTTTTGTGGTATTTATTTCGAATGCGGGCAATGGCCGGAAACTCGGGACCTAACACACGTTCTTTAAACACATTGCGCAACTCGTTACCCAAATAAGTAGCAGCTTCATTTACCACTTCTTTATCGCGGTGACGCACCGAAAATTCAATCAAACGGTAAAAAGGCGGATACTTAAAATTTCTGCGTTCCAACACCTGTCCGTGATACATACCTTCGTAATTGTTGTCAATCACCTGACGGATTATCGGATGGTAAGGTTGAAACGATTGAATGATTACTTTCCCACGGGTTTTGCGCCTTCCTGCCCTCCCCGACACTTGTGCCATCAGCTGAAAACTGCGTTCAAAAGCGCGGAAATCCTGAAAGTTCAACATCTGGTCGGCATTGAGAATTCCCACCAACGAAACATTGTCAAAATCCAGTCCTTTAGTCACCATTTGCGTGCCCACCAAAATGTCAATGTTCCGGTCTTGAAAATCGTTAATGATGTTTTGATACGCATTTTTAGAACGTGTAGTGTCCAAATCCATGCGCGCCACCTTTGCTTTCGGAAAAAGCAACTCTACATCTTCCTCAATCTTCTCCGTTCCAAAGCCTTTTAACTTTACCGTATTGGCTCCACACGCATCGCAGGTTTTGGGCATATTTCGCTCATAACCGCAATAATGGCACTTCAGGCGATGCAAATATTTGTGGTAATTCATGGCTACATCGCACCGCGTGCAATACGGCACCCAGCCACAGGTTTCACACTGAATGAAAGGTGAAAATCCCCTGCGGTTTTGAAAAAGTATAATTTGCTCTTTGTTCTCCAGTGCTTCATCCATCGCTAAGAAAAGCAGTTCGCTAAAGTGATTGCGCATTTTCTTTTTGCGCGAATCCTCTTTCAAATCGGCCACAAACACTTCGGGCAAATGAATGCCGCCATAGCGTTTGGTCAGCGCCACAAAACCATATTTCCCCTGGTTGGCATTGTAATAACTCTCTACCGATGGCGTGGCTGAACCCAATAACACTTTTGCTTGATGAATGCCCGCCAACACAATGGCAGCATCGCGCGCATGGTAACGCGGAGAAGGTTCAAACTGCTTAAATGTTGTTTCGTGCTCTTCGTCTACAATGATTAACCCCAGGTTATTGTGGGGCAAAAACAACGCAGAACGAGCACCCAATATAATTTCGAAACGCTTGTTTTCTATGAGGTTATTCCACACCTCAACGCGTTCGTTTTCGTTAAATTTTGAATGGTACACCCCTACTCGATCGCCAAAAAACTTTTGCAATCGGGTAATGATTTGTGTGGTCAATGCAATTTCGGGCAAGAGGTACAACACTCGCTCTCCACGCGCCAACGCTTCGTGCATCAGCTGAATGTAAATTTCGGTTTTTCCACTTCCGGTTACACCGTGCAACAACACTACATCGTGCTGTTCAAATGCGGCATTAATTTCGTTGTGAGCACGTGTTTGTTCCTCACTCAAGGTGGCGTTTTCGTTAACTTCATCTCCTTCTGGCAAACGCCCCTCTTCCAACTCAATCAACTCAAAAATGCCTTTCTCTACCAAGCCGTTCATAGACGAAGCCGATGCTCCGGCTGCTTTTTGCAAAACAACTTTCTTTACCGGTTGCGGCTGTCCGGAAAAAAACTGACTCAGCTCAACGTATTTCATCAGAATGGCCAATTGCTTTTTGGCATTACCCAATTCGTTGAACAAATCGTTCAATGCCGCTTCAGATTGATACGCTTCTTTTAACGCCACAAAACTCACCAACTTGGGTTTGTAACGCGTCTTCAATTCTTCTTCCAGAAAAATAACGCCCTTGGCCAACAAGCCTTTCACAATGGGATGAACTTCTTTCAAATCCAGAATTTCACTGATCTCTTTCAGCGTCAACACATTGTTCACCTCCAATGCTTCTGCAATCAAATATTCTCTATCGGTAAGCATTTCGTATTGCACATCGTGGTTTTCGTTGAGCACAATACGTGTTTCGCTGGAGAGTTTTAACCCGTTGGGCAATGCTGCCGCCATCACTTCACCAATGGTGCACATGTAATAACTGGCAATCCATTCCCAGAGCTTGAATTGCTCTTCGGTAACAATCGGATGATCGTCTAAAATGTTGTGAATGTACTTGGCTTCGTAATGTGCCGGTGGCTGATGGTGCCGTTTACGCACAATGGCACTGTAGAGTTTATTTCTTCCAAATTGCACCACAACGCGGGCGCCAACCTGCACCTGATCTGCCCATTCGCGCTGCACGCGGTAGGTAAATAAATTGGGCACTGCCAGCGGAATGATAACATCTACGAAAACGGTTTCCATTCGCCCAAAAGTAGGTAGAAGTTCGTAACCTAGGCTGCTTCCGCTTTCTTAAAGTTTGGAAGTAAAACAACAGCCAACAACGCTAAACACCTCTGTAAAAGGACTTTTAAACCAAGCTATTTACTCCAACTCTTTTTAGTTTACTGCAACAAAACCAACCAATTGTGTAATTTTAGGCCTTTTACACCTTATACCCAATAGAAGAGGCTGCCCGATTGGACAGCCTCATCACCCTAGATGTACACTTCACCATACATCTACCTACTACCACTGCATAAAAAAATCATAAAGTTCCGCCCCGGCAGGCAAAACCTGCCACCTCTGAAAATAACCCACCGAAGCGGAAACCATGAAAATTGTTTTATTTTCTATTCACGATAGTAAATTCAAACAACACCTCGCGGTTGTCATCGTCTATTTCTACCGAACCTTTTAACGAGGGAAGTTCTTCAATTTCCCGATCAATTTTTAAGAGTACTTCTGCAACAGTTTTTACATTTTCTACAATGCGGTTGTTGTCTTCTTTAGACAGTTCAATTAATTCCATAGCGGTTATCAGTTTGCTTGTTCTACTATGTCAGCAGGTTATTTACCTACTCAACTTTTTCTAGGAATCGCTGCGCTATAACATTTTGTATGGCCAGGTCAAAAGCCAAGTCCATTACCCGTTGGTGAGTAATTTCTTTCCGCAAAACCTTATCTACTTGCGATTTTTGCACCCCTGTTTCATGTGCAATTTTTGCATAATCTTTTTCAAACAGGTTATCGCTTACGTATTGATAGACATTAAACAGATCAACAGAAGGTTTGAAAGATTTTTTAGTCGATTTAAAATTTAACTTCTGTTTATCAGTGGCCATACATTAAATATTCTATTATTGCACGTTGTTCCCTACAAATATATTATTTATCGCAAATAAAATGCAAATTAAGCACTAACATTTTCAAACCAGCGTGCTATTTTTGCTACATACTTAAATTACAATGCATTTTTATGAACAACTATAGCCAAGTACTCAAACGCATTAAGCTTAGAAGAGAAGAAGTTGACATCACCATTGATCAAATGGCTGAGCGTTTAGGAAAAGACCGTACTTCTTATTCTAGAAAAGAAGCCGGAAAATCTAAAATTTCAACTGAAGAGTTGATGCAGATTGCCGAAATCCTTGACGTTCCCATGTCTAGATTATTTGACGAAGACGATGAACTGACGCAAGCAATGGTAGAAGACAAAGTAGAAAAGTATGTGAGCCAACAGAAAAGCGGCAATGTTACTGTAAACATTAGCATTGCGGTTACGCCAGAAAACGCGCACAAATACCTGAGTGAAGAAATGCAACAGAAGTTGCAAGATTTAAAAGCGCTAAAAGAAGAGTAATTCTGCCCCTCATTAAAGTCTCAACTCAAAACCAATCTACATGAAAAAAATAGCTGCATTGGTAGTCCTGTGCCTTGCATCGTGCATGCTGTATGCGCAAGCAACTACTACCATTTCGTACACTGCCGAAAACAAGGTATTGCTTAATAAAGTGGAATTAAGCAATGCTACAACGCTTAGCGAAATCAAAGAAATATTGGGCGAGCCGGAGGTTTACAAAGAATACCCTACCGGAAAAGTGAATTACCACTACAACGATTTGGGCATTGCTGTGCATACGGTAAATGATCAATTGTTGTTTTTGGGAGTTAACCTCAATTGGGACGGTGATGAAAATTTCCCACAACAGCCCTATGAGGGAGCAGTATTATTTGATGAAGTAAAGGTTGATGCTCAAACCACTAGAGAAACAATTACTACTCTTGAAGTTGTTGCAATAGTTTGTCCTTTGCCCGATATCTGTATAACCAAAGACAGAGAGGCTACTACAGCCATTCTTATCGGTTTCAAAGACAATATCATCTCCCAAGTAGGATTTGAATTTCATTAAGCGCCTTGAAGTAACAAAAGGCCAACACAAAGGCTCTGCATTTATTCTGCCCATATTGTTCATAACGATTTTCTAAAACCGTTTAAATCAACGTTGGGTTGATTATTTTCGGTGGTTATGGAATTATCGTTATTGGACCTTTCTATCATCATCGGATTTTTGTTGCTCTCACTGGGCATTGGTTTGTATTACCGCAAAGATGCCGAAGGCAGTTTGAGCGACTTTTTTCTGGGTGGGCGAAATTTGCCTTGGTACATTGCCGGCATTTCAATGGTGGCCACCACGTTTGCTGCCGACACACCGCTGGCCGTGTCTGAAATGGTAGCGCAAAACGGTATTTCTAAAAACTGGTTGTGGTGGAGCTTTTTGATTGGCGGCATGCTCACCACATTTTTCTTTTCAAAATTGTGGCGCAGAGCCAATGTTTTAACCGAGTTAGAGCTCATTCAAATTCGCTACAGCGGAAAAGAAGCCCGTTTCTTGCGCTTGTTCAAATCGATTTACTTGGGCGTTTTCATGAATGTAATGATCATAGGCTGGGTGAACTTGGCTTTCAACACATTGCTCATCACATTCTTTGGCATTCCAGAAGGCGAAGTGCTTTGGTACACGGCCGGAGCAATGCTTGTTGCCCTCCTCTACTCTTCACTCTCTGGCTTAAAAGGAGTTGCCATTACAGATACCGTTCAGTTTTTTATTGCCATTGCCGGAACCATTATTCTTGCCATTTTGGTCATTACCTCAGACGAAGTGGGCGGTATTGCTGAGCTTAAAAGTAAACTCCCCGCTTCTTATTTCGATTTTTTCCCTAGTGTAAACGCTCCAACTTCAGATCAACCCGGATTGTTTAGCACACTTTCGCTTTCGATAGGNGCTTTTTTAAGTTTTGTAGTGGTACAATGGTGGGCCAGTTGGTATCCGGGAGCAGAACCCGGTGGCGGTGGTTACATTGCACAACGCATGATGAGCTGTAAAACCGAAAAAGATGCCATTTATGCCACATTNTTTTTTCAAATTGCCCATTACTGCATTCGTCCGTGGCCGTGGATTTTAGTAGGATTAGCTGCCGTAAGTCTTTATTCNCCGGAATTTACCTTAGANCAACCCNTAGCNGAACAAGTGTATCAGCTAAAAGCAGATGGTATTGAATTAGAAGATATTGGTGCACACTTACCAGAATACACCTCAAATGCTGAAGTGAAAAAATCGGTAGATTACATTTACAATTACCGCTTGGGCTATGTCTACACCATGCTCGATTTTTTACCCAANGGGCTACGCGGTTTATTAATTGTTGCATTTCTGGCNGCCTACCTCAGCACCATTAGCACNCAATTAAACTGGGGCGCCAGTTATTTGGTCAACGACTTTTACATCCCGTTAACNGAGAAAAAAGATCAAAAACAACTGGTAAAAATTAGCCGTATAGCCACCTTGGTTGTCATGCTCATTGGGTTATACGTCACCACATTGGTCAANAGCATTTCAGGGGTTTGGGAATTTATTATGGAATGTGGTGCTGGACTGGGNCTTGTCCTCATCTTGCGTTGGTATTGGTGGCGCATCAATGCGTGGAGCGAAATTACTGCTACCATAGCTCCGTTCATAGGCTATACAATTGGTCATTTTGTGCTTGCGCCTTACTTTGGANCTGCTTTTGTTGCCCAAAAAGGAACGTTCTTGTTTACGGTAGTTTTCACCACTATCAGTTGGNTGGCCGTTACCTTTATGACNTCACCTACACAAGAAGAAACATTAAAAGCCTTCTTTTTANGGGTTAAACCGCAGGGNGCTTGGTTACCTATAGCCCGGTTAACCGGACAAAATGTAGACAACCACACTATTTCGCGCTTAATGGTTAGCTGGNTTAGCGCTGTTGTAATGACNTACAGCATCTTGTTTTTTACCGGAAAANTGNTGTTTCAAATATACCACGAAGCGGTGATTTGGGGANTTGTNGCTATTGCTAACTTTGTGCTACTCAGATGGTCTTTAAGAAATACAAGTAAAACTTCCTAAAAAAAAGACTATTTTAGTAAGAACCAATTTACCCGGATTCTTCAACATGAAAAANGTAGAGCTTCACGCTTANCANTTAGACTTTGCTCAAATTAAGGTNTACTCCAACTTTTTGGTAACCACACCTCATATGGGGGTAAATGTTGANGCCAATGAACTGGATCAAATGATAGCCATTGCCAGCAAGCATTTTGAAGATAGGCCGTTTGGAACTATTTCTTACCGCATTCACCAAAGCTCTATTAACCCNTTTAACTACAAAACCATTAGCACCATAAAAAATTTAAAAGCCATTGCCATTGTTGGTAAAACAGAGTTTAGCTACCGCAACTACGANATCGAAAAGATGTTTGTAGAAGCCAACCAAAAAATTCAATTTTTNCACGAATTGCCTCCTGCCATAGAATGGATGCAAAACGAGCTATCGCCTTACCTTCCTCCTTTGTAACTTTCATCACGGAAAAGNGATAACATGCTCTTCATTTTTGTGTATCACACATTTTGAATAAAAATTAATGAAAGATTTCTGGAACGACAGATATGCTGATGNGCAATTTGCATACGGCACAGAACCCAATACTTTTTTTGCAGAACAAATTAACACCTTAACACCTGGCAAGTTATTGCTCCCNGCAGAGGGNGAAGGTAGAAATGCCGTTTATGCTGCCTCTTTNGGGTGGGAAGTACACGCTTTTGATTACTCAAAACAAGGGCAACAAAAAGCATTGGCATTGGCTCAAAAAAANGGGGTTGATATACATTACCACATTATGGATTTTGCCACTTTTCAGTGCGATGATAACTACGATGCCATAGGNTTGATCTATGCNCACATGCCTTCTGAGTTACGCAAAAACGTACACCACAAACTGGCCGCTTCTTTAAATCCTAACGGAAGAATTATTCTTGAAGCCTTTCATAANAACCAGTTNGGTAGAAAATCCGGAGGNCCTAAAAACGAAGACATGCTCTACACCAAATCTGACTTAAAAAACGATTTTGCCTCGCTCAACATCGATTACCTTGAAAAAGAAAAGGTTTATCTGGATGAAGGTAATTTTCATTACGGTGAAGCAGTTGTGGTAAGAGGAGTTTTTTCAAACTAGTCNATCGTTTTAGCCGTCTTCTAACCACCTTTGCATTTATTAACTTGTGGCTTACAATTGGTCAATTATCTTTGCTTCCTTATTGCAGCCATGAAGAATTTTTTTCGCTTTCTATTTTCGAAAACATTTGTCCTTAACCTCATTATTGCGGCCGTTGTAATAGCCGTTGGGTTATACTTGTTCATGAACTTTTTGGACAGCTACACGCGCCACAACGAATCAGTTGAAGTTCCGGACATTAACGGGTTTCATTTCTCTGAAATTGAAAACTTTATTGCCGACAAGAATGTCACATTTCAAATTATTGACTCTATAGATGATGCCGAATTACCGCGCGGTGTTGTAGTAGATCAGTTGCCCAAGGCGGGATCGTTTGTAAAACCCGGGCGAAAAATTTACCTCACCATTAATTCTGTTGAGCCGCCAATGGTTCGCATGCCAGAATTGCGCGATATGACGTTAAGAAGCGCCATCAATCGCTTGGAAACATATGGCATAAAGGTTGGAAAACTAATTCCACGCCCAAGCGACTGTACCAATTGTGTGGTAGATATTTTGCAAAAAGAACACTCGGTTAAAGCCGGAACACGCATTAAAAAAGGTGGTACGGTTGATATTGTTGTAGGAGCCGGTTTGAGTTATGAAATGATTCCAATCCCGTTGCTTTACGAATTGTCTTACACGCAGGCAGAAGAAAAATTAATGCAAAGCGGTTTGAACCTTGGAATTTTCCAATTTGACTCAACCATTACTTCTGCCGAAGATTCTGCAAAAGCATTTGTATACCAGCAAATTCCGAACTATGTAGAAGGTGGCGAAATTAACCTTGGAAGCTCAATCGACATCATTCTTACGCTAGACAGCAATAAAATTCCTGAATATCAGTTACCTGTGACAGACACAACTACGTTGTCTACTTCAGATACAGACCAACCATGATATTAGTTAAACGCTTATTGATCTTTATTGCCATTGCATTACCGGCTGTGCTTGTAGCTCAGGTTGGCGATACTTTGGTTCCGCTGCGCTATAACCGCGCATTAATGTACCGCGAAGCTAGTCAACCGTTGCAACCGCAAACCGGAAGTCGCGACTTAATTACAACTCAAAACGGACTGGATTACATTTTTGCATTCGACACAATGCACCTTCCTTTTATTGATGACTTTAGTACCGACAAACAAAAGATTTACAACTACGACTTAACACAGCCCGGGGTTGACACCGTAATTGATTACAACTTTTTAGTCAATGGCGTGTACATGGATTACCTTGAAGGTATTGACACCCAAAGTTTTGACCTCACCTACAATGTAAACCTCCAAAAATGGGATTCTATCGCAAATCCTATGCTCGTGGTTATTCACTATGAAGACCCTGATAACTTTTATCTTCCTACAGATACAGACACTGTGTGGTTAAGACCGAATGGTTATATCAACAATGGCAGTTTTGTTCCAAACGGAATTCCGGCAGATACGGTTTTTTACAACAAAGCCGATACATTATACCGCATTCCGGATGACAACTACTCGCTGTGGACAGACAGCTATACCTACATCAACAACACATTTGGAATTGATCCTCCAACCATTGGCGTAGCTACTTTTGACGGACTTAGTCTATACGGAGCTCCATATCACCAAACGCTTTCCAATTCAAATGAATATGGAAGTGCAGATACACTTAGTTCCAAACCAATTTACCTCAAAACCAAACCTACGGGAACCGGTACATACAATAACTCAGACTCGCTTTACCTTAGCTTTTATTATCAACCGAGAGGACGTGGCGAAAAGCCGGATGAAGAAGATTCTTTAGTTCTTGAGTT
Organism: Crocinitomicaceae bacterium; assembly: GCA_002705995.1. GTDB lineage: Bacteria > Bacteroidota > Bacteroidia > Flavobacteriales_G > Salibacteraceae. The sequence goes on from PAJI01000030.1 coordinate 9,921, forward strand.
TTACTCTCCCACACTTCAAGATTGGACACAAATGTGGTCTGCTACAGGTGGAGATACCAAACCCTTTCAGCAGGTAATGGTTTCAATTAACGACACCAATTATTTTCAGGATGGTTTTCGTTTTCGTTTTCGAAACAAGGCTACCATTACCGGAAATTTAGACCATTGGCACATTGATTATGTGCGTTTAGACGATGGACGTTCTTATGCCGATACAATTATTGACGATGTAGCTTTTGTAGATCAAGCGACTTCTCTTCTACAAACGTATACGCAAGTTCCCTGGGCACATTTTAAGGCCAGCCCAAATACATTAATGAAGTCACAATCAACCGCTCAGATTAACAACAACAGTTCTAATTCCAAACTGGTTAACTTCTCTCTTCAAGTAGATGAAGACGGTACAAACATTTACACATCCGGATTAAGCGTTGTACCAAATTTTGCGCCTACAACATTGCAAAACCAAGATTTTGACCTTGAGAACTTTGTATTTCCTACTACCAACAACGATTCTACACATGCCTTTAACGTAAAATATGTGCTGAACACCACTCCTGATTTTAACCGCGATAATGATACCGCTTTTTGGTACCAGCAGTTTAAACAAGCTTATGCTTATGACGATGGTTCTGCTGAGTTGGCTTACAGCTTACAAGGTGCCAATGCCGAACTGGCTTATGAATTTGACCCGCTAGTAACAGATGACTCACTAAGAGGGGTTTACATTTTCTTTCCACGCATTTATGAAAATGTAACTTCTTTGCCCATTCGTTTTATGGTTTGGTCAGATATTTCGACCAATGACATTCTTTACCTCGGTGGTTCAGAATTGCCTAGTTATTCTCAGGATAGAGACATTTTTGTGCGTTACGAGTTTGATAAACCCATTGCCATTACCGATAAATTCTACATTGGTTTCAGACAAACTTATTCAGACAACGTTTACATCGGTTTTGATGCGAACACCAATCATCAGGATAAAATCTTCTACAATGTAGGAACCGGTTGGATGAGCACACTTTACGAAGGTTCTTTGATGATTCGTCCTGATTTTGGTAATGGATATGATCCTTACCCTGTTGGCGCTGAAGAAATTGTTCACGCAGAAAATGTGAATGTATACCCCAATCCAGCTCATGATGTGGTAAACATTGTAGGCGTTAACCTTAATGGAACCTACGCAGTTTACAACATTCAGGGACAATTGATGGAAACAGGTAAACTAGATGGAAGCACTACCTCCATTGATGTGGCCGAATGGGAAAAAGGATTTTACGTTATTCAGGTGATGCAAGAAAATAGTGAACCTGAAGCGCATAAAATTGTTATCAATTAAAATTCAAGTTTTAAAGCTATGGCTGCCCCAACCGTAAAAGCCTGGATCACCGCCTTTCGATTAAGAACATTACCGCTTGCATTAAGCAGTGTTTTATTGGGAAGTTTCCTTGCTGCTCAATACGGTATTTTCAAATGGCCGGTGGCTATCTTAGCTGTTACAACTACACTTTTTCTACAAATTTTAAGCAACCTCGCTAACGATTATGGCGATGGTGTAAAAGGAACGGATAACGAAGAACGCATTGGTCCTCAGCGCGCTATTCAATCTGGAGAAATTACAACTCAAGCCATGAAACGCATGATTGTTGTTTTTGTAATCCTTTCTCTGGCTTCGGGCATTGGACTCATCTTGGTTTCATTTTCAGATGACATGTTTACCTCATTGGTTTTCTTACTATTGGGGATGTTATCCATTGCTGCTGCAATAAAATACACCATGGGGAAAGGTGCCTATGGCTATCACGGCTTAGGCGATTTGTTTGTGTTCTTGTTCTTTGGTTTAACCGGAGTGGTTGGAACATTTTACCTACACACGCACGTGATGGAATGGGAAATTTTTCTGGCAGCATCTGCTGTTGGATTTCTCAGTGCCGGAGTTTTGAACCTCAACAACATGCGCGATAGAATTAGCGATAAGAATTCTGGTAAAAATACGCTAGTAGTAAAAATTGGTGGCGAAGCCGCTAAAATGTATCACGCCTTTTTAATCATTGGCGCAGTCATTTGCACAGCACTTTTCATCCTTTTAGAAGACATTGGTGCTTGGGCTTGGATTTTCTTACTCACCGTACCGCTTTTTGCAAAGAACCTCATCACTGTTTTCAAAAACAAAGAGCCCCGTCTCCTCGATCCGTTATTGAAACAATTGGCTATTTCAACCTTGTTGTTTGTATTGCTGCTTGGCGTTGGGAGTTTGTTGTAAGCCTTCCACGCAAAAACATCTTTCAACTGTAACAATACACCTCACGCAAAGGCGCATCCTTCTCGATCACTCTGGATGGCTATGCCACCAACCTTTTGTGTGCCTTTTGTGGTTACAAAAAACGGAATAAACTGAATGTGTAAAATGCCCGTAGTATTTCACTCAAGCTGACATCATTTCATTTCCACATTACCAATTATGCTTTATAAAACAACTGTCCGTTTTGAATTTCCAATGGACGATCGATGTTATTGGTAAACAAGCCTCCGGTGCCTAATCCTTGTGGCATTTCTACACCTAATGTTGCGGTATATTGCGCTATGGCGTTTAACCCTACATTTGATTCCAATGCAGATGTAATCCACCAACCCATGTTACGTGCATTTGCTGCATCAATCCATTCTTGTGTGCCTTTGAAGCCGCCAATAAAAGAAGGTTTAAAAATCACATATTGCGGCTGAATCTCATCCAGTAACTTTCCTTTCTCCTCAGCTTGAAACACTCCAATCAATTCTTCATCCAATGCAATGGGTAAAGGCGTTTTCGCACACAATTCGCGCATTGCTTCCGGCTGTCCGGCTTTAATGGGCTGCTCAATACTGTGTAAATCAAATTGTGCCAAAGCGGTTAACTTTTCCAATGCATTCTCAGGCGTAAATGCTCCGTTAGCATCCACACGCAATTCAATTTCTTGTTTACTTTTCTGTTGACGGATAAACTCTAAGCATTCCAACTCTTTTTCAAAATCGATTGCGCCAATTTTCATTTTCAAACACGAAAATCCTTGTGCTAATTTTGCCTCAATCTGCTCCAACATAAAATCTTGCGTTCCCATCCAAATCAACCCATTGATCGGAATTCCCATTTTACCTTCGGTAAACGCTCCCGGATAAAACACATGTTTTCCTCCCAATTCCAAATCGCGCAAACTCATTTCAAGACCAAACTGAATGCTTGGCCATTCGCGCAACGCTTCATACAAATCAGCCAGTGGTTCATGAATACGCTGTGCTACTTCTTTCACTTTTTCTTCATATCCACCTCGATCATCAGCACTTAATCCGCGCAAAATGCCACACTCTCCTACTCCAACAACTTCAGGGTTTTCCGTATCCCACACCTCCAACATCCAACTCTCTTTTTCGGTTAAAACACCTCTTGAAGTTCCACCTGGTCTTTTGAATTTTAATACGTAAGGATATGCTTTTGCCTGTAACATTTTATGGAATTTTTATACGAAATTCATCTTCACACTGTCACCTTTGCCAAACGCAAAAATGAACATGAATTTGAGTTCAAAGATACTTTTGTTGTCCGTTTTACTTGTGCTCTCTTTACAGGGATTTACGCAGCCTTTGCACCAAAATGACATCAACCATCACAGTGATCATTACGGAATATTCTACATCAAAAACACTCCAGATTCTTTAGCCAATTTCACTCCTGAAGAAGCGCTTCAGTTTTTAGACACCACTTCTCTTGCTATAGACACCCTTCAATTTACGTTGAAAACCGACTCACTCACCATTGTTTACGAACCTTACCAACACTATCAAAAAGAAATTTATCCCGATGGAACTGAAGTCTCAAAATCAGTACTAAAAGGACACAACTCTTCTTACAGGATTCGATCTGCAAATGGGTACATTTTACACGAAAGTCGTACAGATAAAAATGGAAATTACTACTGCAGAGATTTTGATTACGACCGAAAATACAACTACGATGAATCTTATGATTCTCGCAATGGCAAACGAATAGCTTACGAATATTCCAATAATAACTGGACAAAAAGCTACGAGTGGATGAAGGATTTATTTACCTACGGAGAAGTAGACACAATCAATGGTTTAGCGATTAGAACTTACCACACCATTCAATATGGTGACACGATTAAGTTTCGACAAGAATATGAAAACAACTTTTATGAAGCCGATTGCAAAACTGGTGGTTACCGCATAGTGAAAAGGGTAAGAAGCAAAAATTATTATTACGAAGAAAATGTCTCCCCCAATGCTTATTTAAAATACGTTACACTTGGATTTGATTCTGTTTACAGAAGACAACTCTTGCCGGATGGAGCTTATTCCACAACGGTGACAACGCCCCTCGGAAAAACCACCACTCTTGTCCGAAACGACAGCTTACTCAAAAAAGAAGTTGTTGTTTCGGAACATCCGGCTAATTCCAATTCGAAAAGAAAAGTAACGGTAACAACACTACCGCAAGCCGATGATAGCCTTGCTTTAAAAGTAGATACCTATCATCCTAAATACGGAAACTTGTTGCTAGAAACACGTTGGTATACGCATGATCAGGTAAAATTAGATTCCGTTCATCTCAACCACACTCCTACCGGAAAACCGGTCTATCGGATGGTGAAACGCTACACACGAAATTTTTCGCCCCAAAAGACCATTCAATGGAAAAACGGAAAACGCACAGTTACCAAGCATTATTTCCCATTGAAAAACACCTTCGCTTATCTAAAGAGAAAGATATTCCGCAAAAGGTATGTTATTGACAATGCCTACTCCAGACCTTACATGCCGGTTGTTCGTGAGCTTGAACACCTGCCTGCACTTGAAATCAACGAACGTTACGACCCGCTTAGCCAATTGTTAATGGCTTGGGAAACACCCGAAGAGCGCCTTTCTTTTGCTGACATCAGTAAGAGTTTATTACAAGGAGTCTCCATACTTTCAGGAGACCTTGGCACCATCACGTGGATTTATCATCCCGACACGACTCTTCTGCAGATGAACGGACAAAACATTACGCAAGACGCATTGCTCCGCTTCTTCAATGAAAAGGCATTTTTCATCCAACACAAAGCAGAACTCCTCCACACCGTTCAGTTTTTGTGCAATGCCCGCTTAACAAAAGGAAAAGACATTTACTTTTTAGGAATGAGTCCTTATGACGATTGGGAATGGAAAACTGCCGAAGAAAAACGTTACGAAAACAGGTTAACCTGGCATATTTCCAAGAACCAACTCACCCATTAATTGAAAAAGTAAGCCGTACGCTCTTGTCCGTCAGGAATACCAATAATGTTGTTGATGTAATCGGCTTGGAAAACCAAATCGCCCTTTTTGATGTACCCTTCTGCATAAGGCATACACGCACCCCAAGAACCTGATTGTCTGCAATTTTCTAACCCTTCTTGGTCTATGCTCACAATGGTGTGGTTACCTGTTACAATTACCAAATGAGCATATTCTTTAGCGGCATCCAATACTTCTTTAATGTTTGCTTTGTTAACAAACATGGTTTTATCAGCAGCTTCTTCTGCTTCAGTAACAAAAGTTTGAATGGGTTTGGTTTGTCCTTCTAACGAAGAAACATCTTGCAAAAATTCGGTTACAACAGCCGTTTCGGTAGATTCAGAAGAGCTTCCGTTTTCGTTAGAACAGCTCCATAATGCGGCACAAAGTACAGCGGCAAGTACAGTCTTTTTCATCACTTTTTGTAGATTGTTAATTACGGTTCGCAAAATAAGATTTCAAATGGGAAAAAACGATAGATAGTAGCGTCAAATAAGATTTGTAATCACCTCGTCCAACGGATGATCATGTTCTTCAAAAGGAATGGCTTCAATCACCTGAAAAGCATAACCCAACCCAATGGTTTTACAACCTTGACGCAACTGCGGAATGAATTTATCGTAAAAACCACCGCCATAGCCAATACGGTGTCCGGCTTTGTCAAATGCTGCCCCGGGAACAAAACAAAGGTCTATCGTTTTCGGATCGAGTTTTTCCAACTCAGGAGAAGGTTCCAGAATCCCCATGTAACCGGGTTGCAACTGGTTTAGGCTGGTTATTTTAATGGCTTCCATCACCTTTTCAGTGCGATTCACCAACGGAACGGCTACTGCTTTTTGCTGCTTCAAAGCCAACTCAAGAATTGGCAAGGTGTTGATTTCACTTCTGAAACTCACAAAACAAAACACCGTTATTGCCGCCTGAAAAGCAGGATGTTGCTCTACCTGTTGCAACACATCAGCAGCGTATTGTTCTCGCAATTCTTGCGGACAAGCATCGCGTTTTTCTAACACGTGTTTGCGCCATTCGTTTTTGGTCATGGTCAAATGTAATACGATATCAATAAATGAGATTTGATATCTTCGAAATCAAAACCAATCATCTTATGAAAAACGCTCTTTTCTTCTTACTCGGTTCATTGATCTTTATTTTCACAAGTTGCTCTGATGATGATTTAGCGCAAAAAGGATTTTCAGTTACGCCTTCTTCTCGCACCTCCAACAAAGACAATCCCATCGATGGACTTAAAGAAGATTCTTTGAAATTTCAGACAAAGCCCAGCAGTATTTTACTCACCAAATTCCCACAATATCGCCTGGCTACATTATACATGATCAATTACCAAAAGGATAGGAAATCCACCTTCATTGGCTCCAACCATTTTCACGGAACGTATTCAGACTATTCCAGACGTGACGGCAACCAATGGAATTACAATTTTATGCCAGGGTTAGAAGCTGTGTATGGCTATAATTTGGTTAACGTTTCACATTTTGACACAGCTAGTCAAAAGAGTCATAACCTATTCGAAACACCTGTTTTGATTAAGACGCTTTATTATCCGGCCAATACAAATGACACCTTAAACAACGTGCCCGTTGTTCGTAATTATTATATGGTAACAGCTTACAATGAAGATACCAATGGAGATGGTTTTATTAATGTACACGACCTTAGACGACTCTTTTATTTCAACATTGAGGGGCAACAAAAAACGCTGTTGATTCCTGAAAATTATGCAGTCGTAAAATCGGAATACGACCCCGCAAATGATCATATGTACATCTTTGCTCAACTGGACGAAAACAGCAACGGCAAGGCCGATGATTTGGAACCTACACACGTTTTCTGGATCGATCTGAAAAATCCGTTAAACAACGGAAGGGTATATTAAAATGGGACGAAAACACTACATCGGTTGGGATGTTGGTGCATGGAGTTGCAAAAAAAACAGCAAGAGCTGTGATGCCTTGGTAGTACTAGATGAAATAGGAAAACTGATCGGAAAGCCATTTCGAAATTCTTTAAAAGAAGCGTTGAATGAACCAGAAGATACACTTGATTTTATTTCCAAACTATTGAAATATTGTGAAGTTGAACCTACTATTTCGGAAGAGGATGAATTCATTTTAGCCATTGACACCCCATTAGGTTACCCAGAGGCTTTTATTCATTTAATTACTAGTTATACACATACTACTAGTACAATAGATAACTACTCCAAAAATCCTTATTTGTTCCGACAAACGGAGCAATTCATTTTTGATAATGCCCTAAAAACAGAACAAGGCAAGAAAGTACGTCCACTATCAGCCATTAATGACATGATTGGAGCTCAATCGACCAAAGGCATTCACGTCATTTCAAAATTTGCCCCTCAAATTGAAGAAACCGGAGTTTGGACAGATGGTAAATACCTCAAAATAATTGAAGCCTACCCTACTCTAAACCGAAAAACACTGAAAAGTCATATTGACAAATTAGGTAATCTACATCCTGATGTATTAGATGCCTATAACTGTGCCTGCGTAGCTTATCTTTTTGATCGCGAGCGATCGGCTCTTGCTGAACCTTATGCATTCATTCCCAAAAAAGAAGGTTGGATTTGGTATATAACTAACAGTTTTTCAAAATTACCCCTGCCCGTGTAACATCTAATTTATTAACCTCCCCTTTCTTCTCAATACAACTCCAACAAACACCACAACACACTAAAAACAAACACACAAAACACCAAACCTCACCTCTAAAAAAACTCACAAGACAATAAATTAGCCATTAATAGCTATTGAGTACCGCCATGCAATAGGTGAATTTTGTAATCAGATAATGCCAAAGCAGAATCACTAACAAAATAATCCTATTAAAGAACAAAACATGGCGAGCTTTATTGATCTAGCGTATGCTACAGATGCTGAAGGTAGCGGTTTTTCAACCAGTTTCACCTCTGGCAATTTATCCAGTGTAAAATACCTGTTTAAAAGTAGACAAAGACCTCCGACTAATTCTGAAGTCTTATCCATCGACATACAAAAACCAACTTTCACATACATCAATTCAACATTCAACCAATAATTTAAAAATCATTAACCATGGACACATCTGATAAATATACCGTTAAAGGTATTATTGCTGATATTGATGGTAGACCGCTACAAGGATTAGTAGTTAAGGCTTACCATAAAAATTATGAAACCCTCACACAAATTGGGAGTGAAAACACTACCGCTACAAGTGGCGAATACAAAATCACTTTTGAACAGACTGACGTAGATGCCATTACCGAGCAACTCAACCTTGTTGTTTATGTTTTTAGCAACTCAGGAGACACCATTGAAGATGCTTTGATCAAGTCGCCCTTAATTGTTGATGCTACTAATACCAATACGATTAACCTTGCTATTGGTGATGGTGATTTTGACGGCTTAATTGAATACAATTTCATTAAAGCCAAAGTAGACGAAAAGGTCACTACTGAAAACATCGATACGTATATGAATATTGATGAAGCAGTTGATTTGGCCTCTCAAATGGAGGCTCCGGTAGAAGATGTGCTCCAGTACATCTACACCAAAAAGTTGGCTGCGGATGCAAACATAGATGAATCAATTCTCTACGGAATTACACGTTCCGGAAAGTACAGTTCATTGGTTGAAATGATGCTAGAAAAACCATCAGCGTTAAAAGAAGCTTTGCAGCAAGCAAGCGAAAATGGCATTATTGAAAAAGCTTTCAATGACTTTTTAGATCCATTTATTGCTAATTTGAAATCAGATGCAGTAAGCAAAATTATTGCAGGAGAAGCCGATAACTCAGAAATGATGGCTTTCTTCACCGATGCCGGACTTACTGACGATGCCGACAATGTTAAAAAGAGCACTTTTTTAAGCACATTACTCAATACAGAAGGAGACATTACTGAGTTTTGGGCAAACCTTAGAAGCGAACCCGGAACGTTAACTTCTGGTGAAATAGATGGTATGGAAGCTCTTTCAGACCTTGTTGGGCTTACCGGAGACCGTGCTTTTGCTGTTTACATGAGAGATGACCTGAGTATTGACCTAGACAGCATTGCTGATAAAGATCAAACTTACTTTGAAAATGCGTTAGCCAGTGCTACAGACATGGTGTGGGACGATCGTTTTGATGGAGATTCCACTGAAGAAAAGCAAAGCAACTATGCCCAGTTTTTAGTCCAAAAGATTGAAAACGCCATGCCGTCTAAAGTGTTTGTAAGCAGAGCATCTGCAGACGAAGACATTAAAGACAACAGTAAAACATTTTTTACCAATTCCACTGATTTTGACTTTGGAACACAACCTGTTGGAAAATACATTGCAGACAATGATGCTTTAAGCTTTATTACAGATGAAGATGAAGAAACACAAGCCACATTAAGAGCAGAAACACAATTTGAACTGGAAAGCCTTCAACGTTTGTATAGAGTTGCTCCTCAAAACAGCAGGTTCGAAAACATTCAGCCTTTATTCAGTGCTGGTATTAACTCGTCTGCAGACATTGTTCGCATAGGCAGAACATCATTCATAGACACATACAGTGCTACATTGGGTGAAGATGTTGCTCTAGGCATATACAATAGAGCTACACAAGTGGCCGCTACAACATCACACCTCATTGGTGTATTCAACAGCAACCTTCAACTGGCTACACCACAGGTAATTCAGCCTAAGATTTTCACAGCTGAAGATGAAGCTGAAAATCCCGGATTACCAGACCTTGAAACACTCTTTGGCAGTCAAAGTGTATGTTCTTGTGTGCATTGCCGCTCTTTATACAGCACTTCTGCCTATATGGTAGACCTGTTAAACTGGTTAAACGAAGTTTCTACTGGACTTACATCTGGCAATCCTCAAACTTTAAAAGAAGCCATTGATGATCGTAGACCGGAAATTCAGCACATTTTGCTCTCTTGCGAAAATGCCAACACACCACTTCCATACATCGATTTAGTCAACGAAGTATTGGAAAATGCCATTGCTTCAGCTCCTAACTACGACAGACAGACAACACAAAAACAATCTATGCTGAAAGCGCATCCGGAATACATTATACCGGAAGTATACAATACACTGCGCAAACGCGTTTATCCGTGGTCTGCACCTTTTGATTTATTTGAAGCAGAAACACAGATCTATTTAAAGTACTTAGGTATTGATTATCCTGAACTTAGAAAACTGCTTGCCGGAGATTCTGATGCTCATGTCGCAGCTAAAAAGTTAGAAATTAACCTACTGGAAAAAGCCATCATTACAAACAACCTTAGTGATGTAGAGCTTCATTCTGCTATTAGCGGCATCAGTTCAAACCCTTTTCCTGAATACTTTAACGGTTTAACAGGTGGTGCGGGTGTTTACCAAATGAGTCTGTTGATGCAAAAAAGCGGACTTACTTTTAACGAGATCAGAGATTATCTGGAATCGTATTTCATTAATCCGGATCGTGTGGAAATCTCTTTCCAAGATTCCGAATGCGATCCTGATGATGCGTATTTAACGGTGGTCGATGACGCTCTGCTCATTCGCCTTTACCGCTTCCACAAAATGCGTGTAAAACTCGAATGGTCTATTGAAGAGCTTGATCGTGTAATCATGATGCTACCTTCAGTTGGAGATCTTGACGACACAAAACTCACATACATCGCAGCTATTCAGGAAGCCGTTTCAAAATACGGTATCAGTGTTGACGATGCTGCCATTTGGTGGGGAAACATCAGTACTGATGAATATTTTGACGATCCAAGTTATTTTGCGGATAGATTCGTTAACCCATCGGTTAATAATGTAGACGAATCATACAATTTAACAGATCCAACAGGAACAGGAACACCAAGTAACATTGATATCTCGTTAAGTGATCTTTTCGACAGTAGCAACCTTCCTGCATACCTTATCTTTAACGAACAGGTATTGCCACTGGTACTTGCCGGAGCCCAACTAACAGAAGATGAAATGGAGTTGATTCTGGGCGCTACAGAAACATTATCTATCGAGAACCTGTCTTACGCTGTTCGTGTTTCTTCTTTCTGTAAATCAATTGAAATTAGCGTTGAAGACTACCTGAAATATACCGCTCTTTTTAACATTGTGCCGGTAAATTCTACCACTACAGCAGCCACCATTGAAGAAACGGAGCAGTTCATTGAATTGGTTTCTACTACCACAAAATTGGGTTTCTCTGCAGATCAACTGGCTTACATTATTCAAGATACCGATTTTGATGATGCATTGGATCTAGACGACTGGGCCACAGCTTTGGAAGAACTCCGTGAAAAAATTGAGCTAGCCAAAAAAGACATGCGCATTACAGGCACTAATGCTCGTGAAATGACCACTCAATACTTCAACTTCTTTGAAGAATTTGAATTTTCTTCAGGCGATGTTTGGACCAGAGAAATCATCGACAAACTCATTTCCATCATGGATGGTGTTTCTGGGTTAAGCGATGCTGAACAAACAACCTACGTCAGTACCCATTTGCTTAACAACCTGTTAGACTCAAGTGAGGTTACCTCCTTCCTAACAAACATGGTAGATGACGCTACTGAAATTGATCCTACTCAACTCGAAAAACGCTACGAAGAAGTGTTTATTGATGATTCAGACCTTTCTGCTCCAATTCACATTCTTCAGGAAAAGGTAGAAACCATTCTCTGGCCGGTTGTGCGCGAACGAGCTATTAGCGAAGCATTTGCTACCTATTTTGAACTGGAAGAAGACGTCACTACAGAGTTAATTACGACATACCTCTACCATTATAACGGTTCTTCTCTAACAACCGATCCTTTCATTTCATTATTTGCCGATGAAGCCTTTTTAAGTACAAACTTCACAACCAATTTCGTCTATGAACCTAATGGTCGTTTGTTCCACAAAATGGCACTAATCGCAAAGGCTTTTAAATTAAGCGTAAGCGACACGGAACAAGAGCTCGATTACCTGTTTACACCATCTACAGCAACAGGCCTTCCTGATTTTACAAGCTTGTATGGCGACATGACTACGGCCATAGCTGGTTTTAACAGTCTTTGGAAAATTGGTAGAGAACATGCCGTACTCAAGTCTAACGGTTCATTGTTTACCATTCTAAACAGCATTAATGATCAGGCCGGAGTTAATGCAGAAGATGTAGAACGCATTGAAAACATTAACGGTTGGGTAGATGTAGATGAAGCCATTGCTGCTTTAACCATTGCATCCTATGCAACTCCTGATTGGTACTGGGATGTAAAAACGCTGAGCAAAGCCGTAATTTCAAGTGCTGTAAAACCACAAACCATTAAAACGTGGACCACGGTTAGCAACACAGCTGCACCTTCTGCCGTAGTGCAAACCCTGCAAAATAATGTGCAGGCCATGTCCAATGCTTGTAAAGCCAAAAACGGTACCGAGCAATGGTTAAAAGTAGCTCCTGATTTACGCAACCCATTGCGCATTCAGCAAAGAGATGCTCTGGCAGATTACCTAGTATACATTGATTCTTCTGACAGTTTTATCGATCGCTACTCGCTTTACGAGCACTTCTTGATCGATACGGAAATGGATCCGTGTATGATGACAACGCGTATTGTACAAGCCAATGGCTCTATTCAGTTGTTCGTACAACGCATCTTAATGAATCTTGAAAACCCTTACACATTAGACAAAGGCCATGTAAAAGAATGGGCTTGGCGTAAGAACTACCGTGTTTGGGAAGCCAACCGTAAAGTATTCTTGTACCCTGAAAACTGGATTGAGCCAGATTTAAGAGACGATAAGAGTGAACTCTTTGATGCATTTGAAGCCGCATTAAAACAAGAAGACCTTACCAACGACACTGCAAAAGACGCCTTCTTGAGTTACCTTGAAAGTTTAGATGACATTGCAGACATGGATGTTGCACAGATGTTCTATGATCCGGAAACAAAAATTCTTCATGTTTTTGGTCGCACAAAATCACATCCGCAACAGTATTATTACCGCACATGGGATGACGGAGTTTGGACACACTGGTCGAAAATTGATCAGGACATCGAAGCCGAACACCTAATACCTGTAGTTTACAACGGCAGAATCATCCTTTTCTGGGCTTCTACAACAAAAACCGTAAGAGAAGAAAACCAATCGGTTACAGAACCCATTACCATTGGAGACAGCACGGAAGAGCATCCGATCAAAAGCTTTTTGGTAAGCTTAAATTGGAGCGAGTTGAAAAACGGAAGATGGTCCAAACGCAAACGTTCTAAAGAAACCGTTTATGTAGATAAACCCGGACTATGGAACTTTGATGAAGCCAACATTATGCTCAACTCTGTATTTGACGGAGACATGTTAGACATTACCGTAAACCTAAGTTTTGGTAATGTAAANGGTCAGTTTTTCTTACAAAGAGAAGGCATATTCCGTTTCCATGTATGGAACAAAGAGCCGGAAGTATTTACGGCTAATGAAATTCCTTTGAGACATATTCCGGTTCAAACATTTAGCCCCGTAACAGAGAACTATTACCAAAAAGTGAAGCACTTACGCTCTAGGCTATATGTGCATGCACTAATGGGAACTCAAATTGATGAGGCTATTTTAGAAAACCCGGCNTTCCAAGCTGTAGACCTTAACAACGTACAAAGTTTTGAATTGCTAAAATCAATGCAAGACAATACGCAGCTGGTTGTTCCGCACCAAATNCCNAAAGTGTCTAGACACGTATTCGGAAACGCACCTTTCTTCATGCACGATGTCAATAAAACCTATTTTATTGAACCCATACCTGAAGAGCGTGAAATCACAACCACTACAACAGATTACTTTTCTGCATTTGTTGCTGCAAGTATGAACAACTCCAGCATGTTTGTTAGNTATTCACCCGGAAGTACATCTGCATCTACAGCATCAACACAAACATTCTACACCAAACAACAGGCAAACGCTGCTATTCAGGGCGCTAACGTGTGGGCTGTTTCCACTCCGTATACAACAACTACAACAACAACCATTACGGAGTTTACACAAAACACCAAATACCGTTTCCACGCCTTTGACCACAAGCATGTAAACGCGATGTCTAAACAGTTGAACATGCGCGGGCTGGAAGANTTTTTCAANCCAGAGTACGAACGCAGTGATTTGGACGAATTGTTAGACAGACAGTTAGGAACAGATGACGGAAGCACCTTTGTAGCCGAAAATGATCCGAACACTACAAATGTTGACAGCCGTTATCCTATGAACAACTTCAACTTNGATATTGAAGGAAGTTATAGCATCTACAACTGGGAATTGTTTTTCCATGCTCCGTTACTCATTGCTGTAGAACTCACTAAAAACCAAAAATTTGAAGAAGCCCAAAAGTGGTTCCACTTCATCTTTGATCCAACCGTAGTAGAAAGCAGCATTAGCACAGAACAAGGCGTAAAACGTTTNTGGCGCACCAAGCCTTTCCATACTTACAATGGAGAAACTTCNATTGAAACCATGCTTAGACTCTTAGAACAAGGGAACGATGCTATGGAGAAGCAAATTGAAGTTTGGCGCGAAAATCCGTTTATGCCACATGCCATTGCCCGTTTACGTTGGGTCGCTTACATGAAAAATGTGGTCATGAAATACATCGACTTGTTAATTGCATGGGCAGATCAATTGTTTACGCAAGACAGCATGGANTCGATCAACGAAGCAACACAAATCTACCTGTTGGCGCAACAAATTTTGGGAAGAAGACCAGAGTTAATTCAACGCGAAGATGCNGATTCTGAAAGCTATTATACGCTTAGCCAAAATGGATTTAACAGTTTCAGCAACGCTTTGGTAACCGTTGAAAANACAGTACCTACAACTCAACTGAGCTATTTTGCGAGTTCGAGCACTATGAATTACACCAACAACGGTGATGACCTATTCCCGTCTACGCACGATATGTATTACTTCTGTGTGCCTCACAACGACCAACTTTGGGGATATTGGGATACTGTAGCTGATCGCTTGTTCAAAATCAGACACTGCATGAACATTGAAGGTGTGGTAAGACAATTGCCNATCCTTTCNCCTCCGATTGACCCTGCTATGCTGGTAAAAGCTGTAGCCTCAGGATTGAGTATTGCTGCTGCATTGAACGACATGAACGCTTCAATGCCTTACTACCGCTTCCAGTACTTACACGCCAAAGCCGTAGAGTTAACCAACGATGTAAAATCACTCGGAGCTTCGTTACTTTCTGCTTTGGAGAAAAAAGATGCGGAAGAACTTTCGCTTATTCGCCAAGGGCAAGAGATCAACGTACTGGATACCTCGCTTGANATGAAGAAAACTGCNGTAGAAGAAGCCGAGCAAAACATTGCNGCACTNCAGGCNACTAAAGCCATTACGCAAGAGCGNATGAAATACTACAAAANCCGTCCGAAGCAAAGCAGTGGAGAANAACANCAATTGGCNAAATTAACTNCTGCAAATNCNNTNCAAACNNCNGCTGGNATTTCAAGAGGTNTNGCNNGTNCAATNNNTNCTNTTCCTGANACAGANANTGGNACNTCTGGNANNGGNGCTCTNNTAGGNATNAAAANTNTAAGNGGNGNANANNTAGCNNNAGGNNNTANNCTATGCNGCTGATGTNNNNTCAACAACNGCNAGNNNTTTATCNTCNNAAGCCAACATGGCCGGTATTTTAGCTTCTCAAAGNATTCGCTACGAAGATTGGCAATTCCAGGCCAGCCAGGCTAAACTAGAAATCAGTCAACTCGACCTGCAAATTCAGGCGGCTGAAATTCGCAAAGCAATGGCTGAAAAAGANTTGGCAATGGCAGAACTTCAAATTGAAAATGCCAAAGACGTAAATGCCTTCATGAAAGACAAATGGACCAACAAAGAATTGTACGGTTGGATGTCGCGCGAGTTAAGCAGCATTTACTTCAAAGCCTACCAAATGGCTTACGATGTAGCCAAAAAAGCTGAAAAAGCNTACCACTACGAAGTGGGTATAGACGACACCGATCGTTACATCAGCTTCGGATTNTGGGACAGCTTGAAAAAAGGCTTGCTAAGCGGTGAAAAACTGCACCAAGACCTAAAACGTCTGGACATTGCNTACATCGATAAAAACAGACGCGAGCAAGAATTGAGCAAGCAGGTAAGTTTAGCCATGATTAATCCGGAAGCATTGCAAATTTTGCGCAACACCGGAAAATGCGACTTCGATTTAACAGAGTTAATCTATGACCTCGATCATCCGGGGCACTACATGCGTAGAATCAAGTCCGTATCAATCAGCATTCCATGTGTTACAGGACCTTACACTGGAGTAACCGGTAAGTTAAGCCTGTTGAAAAACCGCATTCGTAAGAATACCAATTCGCTGAATTCAACTTCTCCGTTTGTTTACGCTTACGATGGCATTAACGATACCCGCTTTATCCAATACAACAATGGTATCCAGAGCATTTCAACCAGCAGAGGACAAAACGACTCNGGCCTGTTTGAACTGAACTTTAACGACTCTAGATACCTGCCGTTTGAAGGATTGGGAGCCATTAGTTCTTGGCGTTTTGAACTGCCATTCACGTATGATGCNAACTCAGGAGCTGANGAATTGCTGCGCCAGTTTGACTACAACACCATTTCAGACCTGATCATTACAGTCAACTACACGGCAAAAGACGGAGGTTCTACGTTTAAAGCTGCTGCAGAGNCCAATTTGATCGATAAAATCAACGAAATGGTAGAATANGGTAGCACAATCGGACTGAACAGAGTCTTTAGCATGAANCACGAATTCCCTACAGAATTCTATCAGTTCATGAACCCGGCAGATACCAGTGATAACCACAGTGCAACAATTACAGTAACCAATCGTCATTTCCCACACATACTGAAAAATCGTGACAAGGAAACNAGCACTGTTGCATTATTGGTTCAGTTCAAAGAAGGATACACNGTTGCCGGTTTCAACGACACTGCTTTCACGCTTGAAAGAGCAGATAATGCCTCTGGCACATTCGATGTTTTCCAAAATTCAGGAACACCTGCTACCAATAGCAGCAATGACGATTTTGGTGGAGTAGCCAGTGAAATCTACACGCGCACCGGAACTGCTAATGCTAGCGGAGCATGGAAAATNACCGGAGTAACAGATGCTAATGACTTAGGTAGCCTTAACGGAGATGTTGTTGACGCCAACAACTTCCAGTTCATTAAAGATGCTGTTGAAGACATCATTTTAGTNATGAACTACACGGCATAAGCCTTTTCGCACACGTTTGTTTGACCTCAAAAGTCCTTCTCCGCATTGTCGGAGAAGGCTTTTTACCCTTTTTGTTTTACATCCAAAAAACTGCAACTCATGCGCACTAATCCCGATAAAGAAAAAAAGGCTCAGGAAGAGTCTGCCCAAGAAGCACCGCAGCAAACACAAGGCGGTGGCCGCGAAGGCAACGAAGCCAAAGGAGAACAGGGTGGTATTAAAATGCCCGATGCACCCAAAATAGAATTGCCCAAAGGCGGTGGAGCCATCCGCGGAATGGGCGAAAAATTTCAGGCCAATCCCGTTACCGGAACAGGATCTTTTTCCGTACCCATTGCCATGAGTCCGGGCAGAGGCGGCTTTACACCTGCCATTGGCTTAGGCTACAATTCCGGNAGTGGCAACAGNCCTTACGGCATCGGATGGAGCATTGGNCTCCCTTCCATTAGCCGAAAAACCCAAAAAGAATTACCCCAATACAAAGACGCTGAAGAAAGCGACACNTTCATNCTATCCGGTGCAGAAGACCTTATTCCTGCACTCAAAGAAGAAAACAACGAATGGATTCGCGATGAATATACCGATGGCACTTACCACGTTTTGCGCTATCGTCCGCGCATAGAAGGTCTATTTGCCCGCATTGAACGCTGGTTCGACACCNCTTCNGGCATTAGCCACTGGCGCTCTATCACNCCCGATAANACAACAACNCTTTACGGGAAATCAGCCAACAGCCGNATTGCAGANCCTAANGATGCTACGCGCATTTTTCAATGGCTCATTGAAGAAACCTGGGACGATAAAGGCAATGCCATTCAATACGTTTACAAAGCCGAAGATGGTGANGGTGTTACCAACAGCCTGTTTGAAGCCAACCGCATTGGAGCTGCAACTTTTGCACAACGCTACCTCAAAACCATAAAATANGGCAATGCCATTATGCAAGGAGCCACAGGTTATGACACCACCGATTGGCTCTTTACCCTTGTGTTCGATTACGGAGAGCACAACAGCACNGCCCCNACNGAAACAGAAGAAAACACCTGGGNNGTTCGTCAAGACCCTTTTTCTACCTTCCGTGCAGGGTTTGAAGTCAGAACCTGGCGCCTGTGTCAACGCGTGCTTATGTTTCACCATTTTACCGAAACCGGAGGCTACGAAGGCATTGTAAAGTCTACCGATTTTACCTACAACGAAAACGAAACCGCTACGCAACTAATCAGCGTTACCCACAAAAGTTACCAAACAGGCGAAGAAGCCGAAAGTCTCCCCCCACTCGACTTTACCTACAGCACTGCTTCACAAGACGATACCNTGCGTCATTTTGACCTGGAAGACCTTGAAAACCTCCCCATGGGTGTAGATGGCCAGCAATACATCTGGTCTGACCTCTATGGCGAAGGCATTACCGGAGTATTGACCGAAGAACCCGGTGGTTGGTTCTACAAGCGCAACGAAGGCGATGAAAGCTATTATTACGATTATTCCGTAAGCAATCCGCCAGAGCCCGATATCCGTTTTGGCGCACAACACCACGTAGCTTCCAAACCTACATTCGGAGGTGCTCAGCAAGTGGGTGATTTTAACGGAGACGGTAAAACCGAATTGCTCATCCGCTCACAAGAATTGAACGGTTATTTTACGCTAGAAACGCAATCTACAGGCACAGATTATGCACAAACCGCACAAGGATGGAGCCGTTTCAAACACCTCGAAGATGTTCCAATGGTCAATTGGGGCGACCCAAATTTGCGCTTGATTGACCTCAACGGAGATGGAATTCCGGATATTCTGATCTCTAACGATTATTGTTTCCGCTACTATCCCAGCAAACAAGAAAGCGACACCTCTAGCGGAGTTGAAGGATATGGCGAACGCATTGAACTCGCCCCTTTCTTTGACGAAGAACAAGGTCCTAAACTGGTCTTTGCCGATGCCGAACAAGTGATTCACATGGCCGACATGAGCGGTGACGGATTAACCGACATTGTGCGCATTCGCAACGGAGAAGTGTGCTATTGGCCCAACCTGGGTTACGGGCGTTTTGGTGCCAAAGTGGCCATGCCTAACGCTCCCCACTTAGATTACCCCGAACAATTTAGCAAAGGCCGCATTCGCCTGGCCGACATGGACGGCTCAGGAACAACCGATTTGGTGTACCTCGGCACTGAAAAAGTCAGCTACTGGAACAACCAAAGTGGAAACAGCTTTTCGCTAGAGCAGGAAATCACCATTTTTCCCAAGACCAACAACATGACAGCTGTCAACGTAATGGATTTGTTTGGAAAAGGAACGGCTTGTTTGGTGTGGTCTTCTCCCCTTGCCGGTGATGAACCTTACCGCATCAAATACATTGACCTTTTTGGCGAAAAACCTTACTTGCTCAAAGAAGTTGACAACAACATGGGCGCGTTGAGCCGCTACCATTATGCCCCTTCTACCAAGTTTTACCTCCGCGACCGCCAGGAAGGGAATCCTTGGATTACCAAATTGCCTTTCCCCGTTCAGGTAGTAGAACGCACCGAGCAATATGACGAGGTAACGGGTGCGCGCTTTGTAGCCCGCTATGCTTACCACCACGGTTATTTCGATCACCACGAAAAAGAATTCCGCGGTTTTGGGATGGTTGAACAATGGGATACCGAGCAATACGAAAACTTTGCAGAAGACGGTTTATTCCAAGTAGGCACCAATGCGCTCGAAGAAGAATCGCACATTCCGCCCGTTCANACCAAATCGTGGTTTCATTTGGGCTTTTGGGAAGAAGAAGGAACCATTACCCAACACTATNCCAACGAATATTACCAAACCGATGACTTGCCCGACAGCACATTGCCTGAAGGTTTAAATGCTGAAGAAACCCGCCAGGCCATGCGTGCACTCAAGGGNCAATTGTTGCACACCGAAGTGTTTGCCGATGACAATTCCGCACTTAGCGATAAACCCTACACTGCTAGTTCGGCCAACTATTTGGTAAAACAAGTGCAGCCNCTGGGTGCTAACAAATACNCCTCTTTCCANGTGATNCCTCAGGAAAGCCTCAGCTTTCAGTACGAACGCATCATGGACGATCCGCGTGTGAGTCATTCCATGGTGCTGGAAGTGAATGANTATGGTGTTCCAACAAAAAATGCANCCATTGCTTATCCNCGTTTAACGGCAACATTAG
Source organism: Crocinitomicaceae bacterium (assembly GCA_002705995.1). Taxonomy (GTDB): domain Bacteria; phylum Bacteroidota; class Bacteroidia; order Flavobacteriales_G; family Salibacteraceae. The sequence goes on from PAJI01000030.1 coordinate 30,625, forward strand.
ACACCCAACAATCTGTAGGAAAAATCACCTATTCAGAAGCTGAATTCATTCACCTAGACCAAGACAACGACCAATACCGCATCAACATCCCCAAAGCACAACGCGGGTATGAGGTTACGGGAATCAGTCTGGATGCNACCAGTCTTCAAAACCCTGAAGACCTGTTAACGACTATCAGCGGTGCAGATGACATCGATTACGAAGAAACACCTTCTNGTACTGTAGAANAAAAACGCCTCATTGCCAGNACCAAAGCCTATTATTACAATACAACTTGTGATNCNGNNCTAGCNTATGNNAATGCCAGCNACCATGGTTTACNGCACCATACNCTTACGCTTGCCATGACGGANGGNTTGGTTGANGCAGCCTTTAACAACGATGTTACCATTGACCGCGTAGACAANAGTTTATTGGTCGGTACNGGTTACTACACCTATGACGAGAGCATGTACTGGNTCAGTTCTGGAGTTATGACATTTGATACGGCCAACTTCTACTCCATCAGCCAACAAACCGATCCCTTTGGTACGGTTACCTCTTTTAGTTACGACAGTTACTACATGGCNGCTACCGGNTCTACCGATGCCCTTGGCAACAGCGTTGCTGCTGCTATTGACTACCGCCTGTTAACACCTTGGNAAATGACAGACCCNAACGGCAACCGCCAACAAGTGGGCTTTGATGTGCTGGGCATGGTCACTGCNGTTGCCGTAATGGGGAAAGACGGTGACAACGATGGCGATACNTTGGCCGATCCTACACAACGTTTAGAATATTCTTTAACCAACTGGGCNAATTACNGTCAACCCAATTACGNAAAAACCGAAGCCCGCGAAACACATGGCGGCTCCAGTTGGATTACTGCTTACGAATACAGCGGAGGAATGGGACAGGTCATCTTGCAAAAAGCACAAGCCGAACCGGGCGATGCTTACGAACGNGATGACAACGATNACTTGATTTTGGTCAATGGTGAACCTCAACTGGTACATACTGCTACCCGTTGGGTNGGCAACGGGCGCACCATTTTCAACAACAAAGGCAAAGCCGTAAAGCAATACGAACCTTATTTCAGCAGCACNGAGGCTTTTGAAGACGAAGACGAAATACGCGAATACGGAGTAACTCCTGTGATGACCTACGACCCCATGGGGCGTGTCATCCGCACCGANATGCCAGACGGNACNTTTACCAAAGTAGAGTTCGATTGCTGGCAACAAAAAAGNTACGACCAAAACGATACGGTAATNGATAGCGATTGGTTCAGCGCTTGGTACACCCCGGCTAGTATTCCTACTTCTGAACCGGTTGACCCANCAGGAACAGATCCTGACATTGCCATTAAACGAGCAGCATGGCTGGCTGCCCACCATTACGATACNCCACAAGTGGCAGANNTNGATGTANTNGGGCGCGTNTACCGCACACGCGATGACAATGGGNCTTACGACATTGCAACNGGNGTTACTACTTCTATTTACTACGATGTAAAAGTTGAATTAGACATTGAGGGCAAAAGACGCACGGTTACCAATCAGCTGGGGCAAGAAACTACATTTATCTACAGCATGTTGCCGCTTGACAAAGAGGGCAANGGGNTGATTTTACANACCGACAGNCCNGATGGTGGTTGGCGCAGAATGCTCACCAACATTGCCGGTAATCCNATTTATGCATGGAATGAACGGGGGCACACTTCGCGCAGCGAATACGATGTANTNCANCGNCCTANCAAANCTTATGTAGACGAAGGTGGCGGAGAACAAGTGGTAGNCTTCACAGTCTATGGCGATAATGCCGGATTAGCCACTCCAGAAGATGANAACTTCCGNGGACANGCCATTCGCAGTTTTGACCAAAGCGGCATGAGCAAGCCGTTAAGCATTGACTTTAAAGGCAATGTACTTTCGGCCAGCACGCAATTGGCCCTCAACTACACCACCACGGTAGACTGGAGCTCAATAGCCAATGAGACCTCTTTATCCGTTATCGATTACTTTGCCTCGTCTTTGCTAGAAAGCGAAACCTTCACCACCAGCTCCACCTTTGATGCGTTGAACCGCCCCATTTTAGTAACTCAACCCGATGGCAGCCAGCACATGCCCACTTACAACGAGGCTGGGTTGTTGAATACCATGATGGTGCGCCTTTCGCACGAAGGAAGTTTTATACCTTATGTTACAGACATTGAGTACGATGCAAAAGGACAGCGCAAAAACATCTATTACGGCAACAACACTAAAACCCGCTACGATTACGATGAAAATACGTTTCGTTTAACGCGTTTGTTAACGACCCGCAATTCGGGAGCTGATATTTTACAGGACCTGAACTACACGTTTGATGCGGTGGGCAACATTACGGAGTTGACGGATGATGCGCAACAGACGCATTACTTCTCCAATGCGGTAATTGAACCTACCGGAAAGTATGAATACGATGCGCTTTACCGCATCACCAAGGGTTCGGGAAGGGAAAAAACGGGCATTTCTATGCCGGGTTCTAGTGAACTTGCGGCTACTAAACTTCCTACGGGGGTGCCGAGTGGAGATACGCTGAGCAATTATTGCGAACAATTTACCTACGATGCGTTGGGCAATATCTTGAATGTCAGTCACCGCGACACGTGCGGAGGCAGTGAGAACTGGAGACGCAATTACGAATATTACGGTACGGGTACAAACAACTACCTCCGCAGTACGTATGCCAGCAGTGGCTCTGCGCCTACCAATCCTGATTTTTCTTACGATGTGCACGGCAATATGATTACGATGCCTCACCTCAGCTTGATGCAATGGGATTTTGCAGATCAGTTGAAATCAACGATCAAATCAGGCGAAACCACGCATTATGTCTATGCTGGTGGCCAGCGCGTGCGCAAGGTGTGTTACGACACGGCTGCAGGAACGGTCAAATACGAACGCATTTACCTGGGCGGGTATGAGCTGTACCGCGAATACAATACGGCTGCTGCTACAGTTCAGTTGGAGCGCATTACGCACCAGGTGATGGACGATCAGCGCATGGTGGCTTTGCTGGAGGTGAAAACGGTAGAAGGCGGTACTCCCATTGGAGAGGCTGTACGCTCTAAGGTGACGCGTTACCAGTATACCAATCATTTGGACAGTGCTGCTTTGGAGTTGGATGAAAGTGCAAAAATCATCT
>PAJI01000031.1:0-13632 GCA_002705995.1 Crocinitomicaceae bacterium
AGTAGGAACAGTTTCAGAACCTTTTGCAATGGATAATCAATTTGTTGTAGCTCTACTTACTGAAGTTAAAGAAAAAGGTGTTTTACCTCTAGAGAGTGTTAAAGACGAAGTCGAACTTGAGGTGCTAAAAGAAAAGAAGGCTGAACAAATCAAAACAAAAATGAGTGGAGTTACAGATTTGAATGAACTGGCTCAAAAATTTGATTCTCGTGTTCAAAAAGTGAGTGGTCTTACTTTCAATGATTTTCAAGTTAGAGGTTTGGGTAATGAGCCTAAAGTCCAAGGTGTAGCGTATACTCTAGAAGTTGGTCAGGTTTCTGTTCCAGTAGATGGTAAAAGAGGTGTTTATGTTATTCGCGTAGACAACAAGACTGAAGTTCCTTCTGATGCGATTCCTCTTCAGGCTGAAAAGCAACAATTGGAGCAACAAAAGGCAAGCAGTGTCCAATATCAATTGGAGTTAGTAATGCGAGACAAGGCAGGCATACAAGACTATAGAGCTAAATTCTATTAGACGCTAACCTTATATAGCAGATTATAATATTGAAGGCAGCTTAAAATTTTAAGCTGCCTTTTTTTGTTTTTATTTGGAACGATCAGTTTTTTATTTCTACATTTGAAACGGAATGATCGTTCTAATTAATTTAAAACACAAAAAATATGTATGATTTAAAAGGAAAAAATGCTGTAGTAACAGGGGGAAATAGTGGTATGGGTTATCATATTGCTCAACAATTAAAAGAAGCTGGTGCAAATGTGATAATCGTAGGAAGATCAGAAGAGAAAGTTTCTCAATCTACCAAAGAACTTAATGTTACAGGTAAAGTTGCAGATGTGAGCCAATCTCAACAAATTGAATTACTGGCACAAGAGATAAATAATGAAATTAATGGTGTAGACATTCTGGTGGTTAATGCCGGAACATTTCTGTTGCAACCAATTGGCCAACTTACTACTGAGGTTTTTGATGCAACCATTAATGTGAATTTAAGAGGAGCCGTTTTTACCATTGAAAAATTTGCTTCCATTTTGAATAGTGGTGCATCTGTAGTTGTTATGTCTTCAGTTTCAGCCCACGTAGCAAGAGATAATACGGCTATTTATGGAGCTTCAAAAGCAGCGCTTAATGCATATGCAAAATCAGCAGCCAATGTGCTTTCAGAAAGAAATATACGGGTGAATATAGTAAGTCCGGGCCCAACCGATACTCCAATTTTTTCAAAAATGGGATTGCCAGAATCTCATTCAAATGCTGTGAAAGAGAATATTAAACAACTGGTGCCTTTAGGAAGATTGGCTGAGCCAAATGAAATAGCAGAGTTAGTCTTGTATCTGTCAAGTCCAAAGGCCACATACATTACAGGGAGTGAATTTGTTATTGATGGAGGAGCTTTAGTAAGGTAGAAACGAACATATACCTGATTAAGTGAATTCCTGCTATATTAAGGCATTCTCTTCTACATCCCTTCAACGTAGAAAAGAATGCCTTCTCTTTTGTTTAAAGGACTTTTTATTACGATTACCTCAAAACCGTTTTTCGTTCAGAATCTAACTTAATAAAGATAAAGAGCAAAAGCGTAAAAGCCCATAATGAGGAACCTCCATAGCTAAAGAAAGGAAGAGGAATGCCAATAACAGGAGCTAAACCTAGTGTCATGGCGATGTTAATGGCAAAGTGAAAAAAGAAGATAGAAGCTACCGAATAACCATAAACTCGAGTGAATTGAGAGCGTTGCCTTTCTGCCACAATNACTAGTCGAACAAGTAGAAAAGCGAAAAGCGCAATAACTATAAAAGAGCCTATAAATCCCCATTCTTCACCTACTGTACAAAAAATNAAGTCTGTGCTTTGCTCTGGAACAAAGTCAAATTTTGTTTGTGTGCCCTGTAAAAANCCTTTTCCTAACAAACCACCTGANCCAATGGCAATTTTAGATTGGTTAACGTTCCAGCCAGCGCCTCTTCTTAGTTTATCTAAACTTTCGCGCTTAGCATTTAAATCTTGTTGGATTTGCTCTCTACCCTTGTCTCCAACAGGTAATGCGTAATANGCCTCTTTTAATTGATCAATTTGTTCTACAAGTTTATCTTCTTCTCCCAGTAAAACAGTAATACGAGTTCGTTGGTGTTCTTGTAGTACGTTGGTGAAAATGAAACCTACGGCAAAGATGAAGGTAAGTGAAAGAATGTATAATCCAATGACTCCATTTCTATCCCAACGGTCTTTCATTTCCCGGTTAAAAGCATTGGTAAGGTAAAGTACGATTGAACCTAAAAGAAGGGCAATCATCAGGTAAAAATCAGGAACATCAACAAAATAATAAGTCGTAAATATGGCAGCAACAATTAGGGCAGAAANAATTAAAATCTTTTGTGTGCCGTAAACAATATTGTAAANAGCCCATCCTATGATNGTAAATACAATNAATAATTGATCAAGCTCAAAGAGTAAGGCAAGTACGAATANAACAATTAACAATANGCCACCAAGCAATACTTTTCCAGAGAGCCCCTCGCGATAAAGCACAAACACAAAAGAACCGTATACCAAAGTCGATCCGGTATCNGGTTGCATTAAGATCAATAAGGCTGGAATAGCAATAATTACAAGTGCCTTNAGTGTTGTGAAAATTTCTTTGGGTCGGTTATCAACGGCAGTAAGTAACTTGGCTACAGCCAATGATGTGGCAAATTTTCCAAATTCTGATGGTTGAAGTGTAAAACCACCTATGCGGTACCAACTTTGTGCTCCTTTAATTTCTGCACCAATGACTAAAACTCCGGCCAGTAAGACCAATACCACTCCATAAATAGGGTAGGCAAATTGCTCAAAAAAGCGGCCGTCCATCATCATAATTAACCAGGCAATGCCAATGGAAGTCGTGATCCAAATGACTTGTTTTCCNTAATTCTGACTAAAGGAAAGGATGCTGGGGAATTCTTCGTTGTAGCTCGCAGCGTATATGTTGATCCAACCTACAAGNATGAGTGCAACATAAACAATCACTAGTGACCAGTCGAGATCTTTAAGTTTATTTCTACGCAAATTTCCCATTACTCTTTTTCTTCCTTGTGGATGAAGTCTCCTTCTAAGATGCGTTGTTCTTTAAGTTTGTCTTTAACTTCTCCGGTAAGGTACTTTTCAATAATCAAACTAGCTATAGGTGCAGCCCATGAACCTCCCCACCCAGCATCTTCTACATACACCGAAACAGCAATCTTTGGATTCTCTTTTGGTGCAAAAGCAATAAAAACAGAATGATCAGGAGATTTTTTGTTCTGAACAGTTCCCGTTTTTCCACAAACAATAATGCTATCTAAACGAGCCCTTCTTGCTGTTCCNCCAGGTTCATTAACAACGGCAGCCATTGCGTCAATTACAACCCCAAAATGAGAAGAATCTACCATGGTATAATTACGCTGTTGAAATTCGTCAAGCTTTTCGTTCTTTCCAATTTGTTTTACGAGGTGAGGNGTGTAGTAATAACCACGGTTAGCAATAATTGCCGCAAGGTTAGCCATTTGAATAGGTACAACACCTAGCTCTCCTTCGCCAATACTATTCGAATATATGGTAGAGAAAGCCCATCTTTTTTCACCATACCATTTGTCGTAAAAAGCTACATCGGGAACAAAACCTTTATTCATTCCNGGTATATCTGTTTTTAGGCGTGTTCCAAGTCCAAAGCTCATNACATATTTGCGCCAGTTCTCTAACCCGATTCTACTGTCTTCAAAAATGCTCGTCTTTTCTCCGGGTTGTATTAACCTTTTATACACTTGGTAGAAATAAGGATTGCAGCTGTGTTGAATGGCTTGAGGAAGGTTGTCATTCGTGTGAGGCCCATGGCAATTGATTAATGCACGATTGCATCTGAAGCGTGTATTTGGCGTAATAACACCCACTTGCATGCCTACAAGAGATTCTACGAGTTTAAAGATCGATCCGGGGCGGTAAACAGCATCAATAGCCCTGTTGAANAGAGGATCTAAAGAATCGTTTCGAACCAATTCGTTATAGTGNTTTCCNCGATCTCTTCCGACCAATAAATTAGGGTCATAACCCGGAGANGACANGAGTGTTAGAATCTCTCCGGAGGAAGGCTCAATGGCAACAATAGACCCTTTTTTATTTTGCATGAGCTGTTCGGCATACTTTTGTAGGTCTCTGTCTAAGGTTGCATGGAGTTCTTTNCCGGGAATAGCCAGTGAATCCAGAACACCATCGTTATAGCTTCCTTTAATTGTATTGTGCACATCAACCAGATAAACTTTTACACCTCTGGTNCCGCGTAAGTATTGCTCATAAGACTTCTCAATTCCGTTAATTCCAACATAATCTCCTTTGCGGTAATAGTTGTCTTTTTCTAATGTAGAAGGATCAACTTCTCCAACATAACCTAATACNTGTGAAGCAATAGGTTCAGGGTAGCGTCTAAGTGTACGNTTTTGGCCATAAAACCCTGGATATTTGAAGAGTTTCTCTGAGATACCAGCCCATTCATTGGCAGGAATTTGCTTTTCAAATTCNGAAGCTTTGTAGAGCGAGTATTCTTTTGCTTCTTTTAGTCGGGTTGTAAATTGTGTTGTATCAATACCTATTAATTCGCAGAAAGAAAGTGTGTCAAACGTTGTTGTAACTTGCCTTGGGATCACCATTAAGTCATATGCAGCCTCATTGTAGACCAACAACTTGCCATTTCGGTCATATACAATGCCCCTTGAAGGATATTGTACAATGTGTCGTAAAGCTTGGTTTTGAGCAGACTCTTTGTATGAATCATCTATAACCTGGATGTAAAATAGCCGAACGATAAAAACAAGGGCAATTACCGTAAAGATGGCAATGATGACCAGTTTTCTTCCTTCATAATTTTTCAATCGATAATCCTCCGGTTACTGCTAAGTAGTTGAACAATAAAAATAAGTATCAGGGTGAAAATTGTACTCATCATAGCTTTGGCCAANATGTATCCGAGTTCCTGAAATCGAAAAGCCTCAACTAGAAACAANGTAAAATGGTGGATAAAAACAAGAATTGAAGCATACCCTAAATACCATGTGATACCAAACTGCTTTAAAGATGCNTGCATACCCAATTCATAACCTTCGCGAGGTTCGATGAAGCGTAGAATAATGGGGCGCATGTAGGCTAGTAGAGTTGAGGCCATGGTGTGCATNCCCGGAGTTCGGGTAAAAACATCAATGGTAAAGCCTGTAACAAAGCCCAAGATTAATGTTAAACCTCTAGGCGTATCGATGGGNAGGCTTAGAATAAACAAAACGTACAAATAAGGGCTAAGGAAGCTACTCATTTGGATGTTATTTAGAATGAACACCTGTAGGAGTACCAAAACAATAAAACGGACGCTATTTTCAAGAATACTAGTTAGCATTTTCTTCCTCAGTGTTTTCTAGCAACTGCATAAATTCTCCTTTGCGCAAATTGTCAATAACATAAACATATTCAGTGTTCCTGAAATTTGTAGAGAGTTTTACATTAATCTCGTAAAAATTTGTTGATGGAACTTCTTCCCAACTTTCAATTGTTCCAACAAGGGTTCCTTCAGGAAAAATACCAGAAGCACCGCGCGTAATCAAAGTATCTCCTTCCTTAAGCTGAACATGGCTAGGTATGTCATTTAAAGTAGCATGTTCAGGATCGTAGCCCTGCCAGGTTAAAATTCCGAAATAAGCATTTTTTTGAAACCGAGTAGATACCTGAGTTCTGCTGTGTAAAACAGTCATTACGGTAGCNAAATGAGAAGAAGTTTCTTTTACGATGCCAAGCACTCCGTTTGAGCTAATCACTCCCATGTCTTTTTTAATGCCATGGCTAGCTCCTCGGTTGATAATGGCNTAATTGTTTCGTTTGTTTACNGTACTACTCACAATTTTAGCTTCGCGATAGTTGTAGAGTTGCATATAGTTNGTATCAACAAACTGTTTAAAACCCTCTCCTGCCTGAAGGTAATTTTCCCGCATCATGTTACGGAGTGTAACATTCTCATTTGCCAATATTTCATTGGTTTCTTTGAGCGAAAAGTAATCAGAAACTTCAGTNGCTTCCTGGTTGAGCTTCCCTGAAATCTCAGTTGTTGAGGCTAGAAAAGAAATCTCTTGATGGGAATTGTAGTTCACCAACAAAATAAAGCCAATGGCTTCAAGCGCAATAAATAACAGTGTTATCCGATAGTGTAGAACTAACTGAATTAAATTACGCATTCACTTTCTCCTCGATTAAATTAACGAATCAGGAATTGGAAACGGTCAGCATTTTTAAGGGCAATTCCAGTACCTCGTGCAACAGCTCTAAGTGGATCATCTGCAACGTGAACCGGAAGCTTTGTTTTCATCGAAATNCGTTTATCCAGCCCACGCAATAAAGATCCTCCACCNGCAAGGTAGATTCCGGTTTTGTAGATATCTGCCGATAATTCGGGAGGTGTCATTTCCAAAGCACTTAAAATGGCTTCTTCAATTTTAGAAATAGACTTATCTAANGCGTGTGCGATTTCTACATGGGAAACATGAATTTCTTTTGGAATTCCTGTCATCAAATCTCGTCCGTGAACGGCAAATTCTTCCGGTGGATTTTCCAATTCAATCATGGCAGCACCAACTTCAATTTTGATNCGCTCAGCCGTGCGCTCNCCAATTAATATGTTATGCTGTCTGCGCATGTAATCTTCAATGTCACTGGTAAATTCATCACCTGCAACACGGATAGATTTATCACAAACAATACCTCCTAAAGCTATAACGGCAATTTCAGAAGTACCACCACCTATGTCAATAATCATGTTTCCCATAGGTTCTTCTACGTCAATGCCAATACCNATAGCTGCGGCCATTGGTTCATGAATTAAGTAGACTTCTTTTGCTCCTGCATGTTCTGCAGAGTCACGNACGGCACGTTTTTCAACTTCAGTAATTCCGGAAGGAATACAGATCACCATTTTATAAGAAGGTTGAAAAAGTCTTCTTTTTGGATTGATCATTTTGATCATGCCGCGAATCATATGTTCAGCGGCTTGGAAGTCTGCGATCACACCATCTTTTAGCGGACGAATAGTTTTAATGTCCTCGTGGGTTTTACCGTGCATTTTTTGTGCTTGTTTACCCACGGCAATGAACTTGCCCGATGCCCTGTCTTGCGCCACAATTGAAGGTTCATCAACAACAACNTTGTCGTTATGAATAATCAATGTGTTTGCCGTACCAAGGTCAATGGCAATTTCAGGTGTGAAAAAATCAAACATTCCCATGTGCTCGTTCTCCGTGTATCTATTTTAGTGTTTGAAATGGCGAGTTCCGGTAAATACCATAGCCATTTCATGTGCATTACAATAATCAATTGAGTCCTGATCTTTAATAGAACCACCGGGTTGAATTACCGCGTGAATTCCTTCGTTGTCTGCAATTTCCACACAATCAGGAAATGGGAAAAATGCATCAGATGCCATTACNGCATTGTTCAAATCAAAGTTGAATGCTTTTGCTTTTACAATTGCTTGTTTTAAAGCATCTACACGAGAAGTTTGCCCTGTTCCACTTGCCAGTAACTGCTTGTTTTTTGCCAGAACAATCGTATTCGATTTAGTGTGTTTTACCAACTTATTGGCAAANANTAAATCTTCTATTTCTTCTGCAGTAGGTGCNANGTTTGTAACCGATTTAAGNTGTTCNGCAACTTCAGTAGCANTGTCTTTGTCNTGAACTAAAAANCCNTTTAAAGCNGTACGNACATTTGTNTCTGGNAAAGCTACTTCTTTTTGGACAAGTATGATACGATTCTTTTTACTTTTTAGTATTTCAAGTGCTTCAGGAGTATACTCNGGAGCAATAACTACTTCACAGAAGATTTTATTNATCTCAGTAGCCGTAGCTTCATCAATTGCTCTNTTACCAATTAAAATTCCTCCAAATGCAGAAACAGGATCACCTGCCAAAGCATCAACATAGGCTTCTAAAATTGTTTCTCTGGTAGCNACACCACAAGCATTGTTGTGCTTCAAAATTGCAAACGTAGGAGCAGTAGTAAACTCACGCATTAGCTGAACAGCAGCATCAACATCTAATAAGTTGTTGTAAGAAAGTTCTTTACCATGAAGTTTGTCAAACAAAGCTTCTAAGTCACCATAAAAAGCACCTTGTTGNTGAGGNTTTTCNCCATAGCGCAATCCGTTTTTCTTGCCAGCACTTACTTTTAAGAATTCTGCTTCAGGAGANAAGTAATTGTAAATCGCAGAATCGTAGTGAGAAGAAATGTGGAATGCGTATCCTGCAAATGCTTTACGCTGNNCTAGCGTAGTTTCTCCATTTTGCTCATTAAGAATGGTTAAGAACTCTTCGTACTTATCGCGTGAAGGAACAATAACCACATCTTTAAAGTTTTTAGCGGCAGCTCTGATGAGNGAAATACCACCGATATCAATTTTTTCAATAATATCGCTTTCAGAGGCNCCTGAAGCTACTGTTTCTTCGAATGGGTATAGGTCTACAATGACTAAATCAAAATCCGGAATTTCAAATTTAGCGACTTCTTCTTGNTCAGATGAATTGTCTCTTCTTGAAAGAATCCCACCAAAAACTTTAGGGTGAAGTGTTTTAACTCTACCGCCTAAAATAGAAGGATAAGAAGTCAGGTCTTCAACCGCTTGGACAGAAACTCCTTGTTCTTCGATGAACTTTTGTGTTCCTCCGGTTGAATAAATGGTTACTCCCTGTGCATCAAGTGCTTTAACTATTGGAGCTAAGTTGTCTTTGTAAAATACTGAGATTAAGGCGTTTTTGATTTTTTTCTGACTCACTGTATACCTGTTTAATGTAAACGTGCAAAAATAGATATTCTACGCCCTACAGACAACCACTTACGTCCTAAAAATATACTCTCCGTTGATCAGTATTTTTTACCCCTGATCATAATGTTTTCTGGGGGCATAAAATGAACAATTACTTTTGATTCATGCGATTGTATTTCCGCTTATTTGGAGAAAGTGTAGTGTTTGCTGTTCAGGCCTTAACAACCAACAGGTTAAGAACGTTTTTGTCTCTATTGGGAGTTACAATTGGAATTTTTGCAATTATATCTGTGTTTACATTGGTAGATTCTATGGAGCGAAGTATACGCGGATCTATAGAACAGTTGGGNAATAATGTAGTTTTTGTGCAAAAATGGCCCTGGAGTTTTGAAGGGAGNGAATATCCTTGGTGGAGGTATATCAATCGACCGCATGTAAAACTACGNGAGTTGAAAGATGTGGAAGAGCGNTCTGAATTGGCAGAAGCTTGTGCCTACATGATTGAGTTTAGNCGAACCTTGGAGTTTAAGAATAGCCGGGTAGAGAGTGCTAAGNTTATCGCTGGGTCTAAGGCGATTGCAAAAGTTCGGAATTTTAAAATCGCAAAAGGGAGGTATTTCTCAGAGAGTGATTTTAAATCAGGAAGGGCTGTTTGTGTACTCGGAGACAGGACGGCATATGACTTGTTTGGTTCGTTTAACCCTATTGGGAAAAGTATTCANCTTTCAGGGAGAAANGTTGTAGTCATAGGGGTGTTTGAGCGTGAAGGTGAGAGTATGATTAATGCCAGTGTAGATCGTGAAACACACCTTACATTGGGGTTTGCNGCTTCGATGGTAGANCCTGAAGATGCACGANTAGACCCAAGAATTATGGTGCGGGCTAAAGATGGGATTTCTAANGATGCTTTAATTGANGAGCTCACAGGAGTNATGCGTTCNGTAAGGAGGTTNAATCCNTTNCAGGAGCAGAATTTTGCATTGAATGAGGTGAGTATTCTCTCGGAGGGGTTAGATGGCTTTTTTAAGCANCTTTCATTAATCGGGTTGATTATTGGAGGTTTTTCTATTCTGGTGGGAGGTTTTAGTATCGCTAATATCATGTANGTTTCTGTAAAAGAACGTACCAATATTATNGGTATTGAAAAATCNTTGGGTGCTAAGAATTCGTTTATTCTTTTTCAATTTCTTACAGAGGCTGTAATGTTAACGACAATAGGTGGTTCGATAGGGTTGATAATTTTGTTTATCACCTCTCTTNTAGCTTCTGGTTTAACAGATTTTGAAATTGTGTTAACACTACAGAATGTGCTAATTGGGATAGGTATAAGTGTTTCGATTGGTTTGTTTAGCGGATTGTTACCGGCACTAACGGCTTCTCGCTTAGANCCNGTGGAGGCCATGCGTGCTAAATAAAAATCATTTAATTATCCAAGCCGTAATCAATTCCTTTGTCAATTGCGGGAACGCCATCGGTCATCCAGCGAGGTGCAGGTTGATCTTTCAAGTAGTGGTTGAAGAAACCAAACATTCGCTTACTTAAGTCAATACGGTTGGGCATTTTCATTAAATTGTGTTCGTCACCATTGTAGTTTAATAGCCAAGCCGGTTTTCCTAACCTTCTAAGTCCTACAAACATTTCAATTCCCTGATACCATGGAACAGCACCATCGCCATCGTTGTGCATAATTAACAACGGTGTTTCAACCTGTGGNAAAAAGTAAATGGGGCTATTGTCGCGGTAGTTATCCCATGAATCCCACAATGTTCCCCCGATTCTACTTTGAGTTTGTTCGTATTGAAACATGCGGCTTAAGCCAGATTCCCATCTGATTCCTCCGTAAGCACTTGTCATGTTGCTTACAGGTGCACCAGCCATAGCTGCAGCAAACAGGTTGGTTTGGGTAACTAAGAAAGCTGTTTGGTATCCGCCCCAACTTTGTCCTTGAAGAGCCATTTTAGCAGCATCTATATAAGGAAGTTGACTGATAGATTGAGCTCCTGAAACAATGGCGTCATAAGCATCTTGTCCCGGGCGACCGGTAACATAGTGAATATCTGGCACAAAAACGATGTAGCCATTACTGTTGTAAAAAGGAATGCTAATGGTTGATGGAGATGGTCTAAATGAGCGGGGATAGTGTTCTGTATTAAAGTTTTTCTCATAAAAATAAATGATCACAGGATAGGCCTTTGTACTGTCGAAATTTTCAGGTTTGAACAGTAGTCCTTTTTGTGTTGTGTTGTTGAAGTCGTTCCAATAGTATTTTTCAACTGTTCCCCATAGTTTGGTTTCTCTTTGTTCATTAATGTTTGTGAGTTCTTTCTTAACGATGGGCGACTTTAAGTCATCATTTACATTAAAAATAGACACATCGGGATAGTGTTGATAGGTGCTTTCTCTAAAAGAATATAAGGTGGTGTCTTTAGCCTTTTTAAGGCTGTAGATCATAGCATCTTTTTGATAGAGGAGGTGGTAGTTTGTGTCACTTTTAGCGTAGATGCGGTTCTCGTTGGTCTTTCTGTTTTGCGCAATAAACAGTAGTGTTGTGTCTGTGTTGATGAAAGTAGATGTTCTGTCAGGATTATTAAATGTGAACTGTGCATCTTTAAAATGGAAGCCAGCAGTAAGGTTTTCTGTTTTTTGCTTTCCTGAAGGATCAATTAAATAAATGTCGTTTTCGGTGTTGAGCAATAATCTCTCGTCTTTAGTCCATCCTGTTACGCCATAAGCATAAGGTAGAGCAGGTACTTCACTTTCGGTATTGTACAGCTTAACACCATTTGTTTTAAGTTCTTGGGTGAGTACTGTAACTGAATCTGTCTTGAGGTTTTTGGAGAGCCAATGGTCTTTCTCGGCATCGTACCATACAAAATACTTGCCGGTAGGGCAGAAAGATGTGTTGTGTCCGTGCTCTTTAAGGATTAAGTTGGCTTCACCGGTAGTAAGATTAATGCTGTAGTAGTCTTTTTTCCAGGGGTATTCCCAAGAGTATGAAACTTCATAACTTTTGCTAGCAGTTCCCAGTCCGATGTTGGTGTTGCCATGGTCGAAGGTGCGTATGTTTTCTATAGTGTCATTGGCAAGTTGAATAAACTTCTTTTGTTGAATGTGATATACCGCAAGGTATGTTTGCTTTTCATCTTGTTTCTTGGTGATTAATTGACGTGGTTGCAGTTGGAGGTCAGTCCAGCTCCAAACATCAAGCTTTGCTTTTTCAGTAGATAGTAATGAGTCATCTTCGGCTTCAGTGGGGATTTCTGCTGTACCTAAAAAGAGCTTATCTCCAGCTTTGCTAAAGCTTGGTGTGTGGTTTAAGCTAGGGCAATATCCTGTGGGTATGCCGGTTGTTAGTGANTCGACNATAGTTGTCACTTGTCCGTTGTGATAAAGTTGGAGGTCGTAACTTTTATTTTTTGTGGTGTCTGAAGTGTGAAAAAATGCCCAAGAAGATCCTTTGTCGTTTGCAACTGGTTTTTGGAATTGACCTTGTTTTATGACCAGCGTATCAATTGTTTGAGAGGTGCAATTGAAAATAAAAACTCCGCTGCTGTCAATAGAGTCTCCGTAGAGTGTGGTAAAGGCAAGATAGTTGCCATTTTTATCGAAGTTAAAGTCGTTAACATTTTCGAAATGGAAAAGTGCTCCTGTTGAGGGTTGAAGAACAATTAGCGGATGGGTTTTGTGGTCTTTTTTCTTTTTAGAGTTGTTCTTTGGTTGCTTTTTATCCTTTTTAAAAAAGAGAAATCCTTTCTTCTTTTTTGAAGGTGTTTTTTCCTCTTTTGGGTCGTCCCACTTTTTTAGGGTGAAAGCTAGCCAGTTACCATTTTCGGTAGGGAATTCTGCATGTAATTTATCAGTAAAGGTGTAAAGAGTGTCTTTGTTAAAAGGGAGTAGGGCAAAAGTGTCTTTTGGAAGATCTTTTTTAGGAGTGTCTTTTAGTTTTAAGGCTTTTAGGGTGTCATAAGGAGGTGTGATATTGTAGGCCATGTAATCGTTTGCAGGAGATAGGCGGATGTATTTTGACCTGTTGAGTGTATCTGTTTTTTTTGTGTTTAGCTGTTGGTAAACAAGTTGGTAGTCGCCAAAGGTAAGTGGCTTTATTTCATAGAAAAAAATCGTTCCATCGGATGAAATTCCATTCCTTCCCATGTTTTTCCATGTGGTATAATCGTCAAAAGATAGTGGTGTTTTTTGAGCTTTAGCAGCGACTGTTGTTAATGCGATGAATAGAATAAGACTGTAAATACGATTGAATGCCATTTCTTTTTTGGAATATGTGAAGAAGTTGCAAAGTAACCAATTCAGTGAAAACTATATGAAACGAAAAAGGCAGCTTCATTTGAAGCTGCCTTTTCAATGTGAATGAATCGAAAACTAATTAATTGTTACCCGCTGTTAAGTTGCGTTCATGAATCTTCCACAAATTTGACTGGGTAACTTTATTGTTGTGGTATACAACTTCATACATGGTATCTTTGTCATTCTTAAAAGCGTACCATTTGCCTTCTTTGGAGTCTTGGTTGTAGTATCCCACCATTTCCACTTCTCCTTGAATATCATATTGGGTCCATTTCCCATCAGCTTTGTTGTTTACAAAGCATCCTTCCTGACGAAGAGTTCCGTTTTCATCGTATCTTTTTACACAAACTTTATCTCCATCGCGGTTGTAATCACTTTCAAATTGTGCCCAAGCTGAGCTTGAGAACAATATTGCCATCATCACGATAATTAAATTCTTCATCTATTAATCTTTAGTTAATAACAAATATACATAAAATAAANATTAAAGTAACATAAAGGTAATNTNGTGANGGTGTTTTTGAGT
>PAJI01000031.1:13637-273112 GCA_002705995.1 Crocinitomicaceae bacterium
TATTNTAANNNNCTATTTNTTANNTATTTNNAATGTTAATTTAATATTAATTTTTAAATATGCGATATATNACATCAGCAAAATCATCACTAACCAATATAGAACCATCAGGAAGTTGTTTAATATCTACNGGTCTGCCANAATAATCGCTATCTCCTTTTTCTAACCAACCATCTGCAAAAACAGTATAGCTAGTCGCTTGATAATTCTCATCCAAAAANACATTGGTTATACGGTATCCNATAGGGGTTGATCGGTTCCAGCTACCATGCTCTGCAATAAAAATCTGGTTGTGAAATTTTGAAGGGAAAGAATTNCCCGTGTAAAAGGTCAAACCCAAAGGGGCAACGTGTGGNCCAAGTTTTTGNGCTGGAGGGGTATAGTCCTCGCAATTTTTCCCTGATCCAAATTCAGGGTCAAGGTAGTCTCCTTGGTGACAATAAGGGTAGCCAAAGTGCATGTTGTCTTTTGTTGCGTGGTTAAGTTCGCAGGCAGGTAAGTCATCTCCNAGGTAATCTCGCCCGTTATCTGTAAACCATAAGTCATTGGTTTCCGGGTGCCAGGTAAATCCTACTGAGTTTCTAATNCCATGTTGCACAACTTCAAAACCTGTTCCATCCGAATTAATTCTGGTTATTGATGCATAGGTTGGATCAGGTTCGCAAATGTTACAAGGAGCACCNACGGGAACATATAATTTGTCATCAGGTCCAAAAGCAATGTATTTCCAACCATGATGTGTGTCTTCGGGNTATGNATCAGTTACTACACTATAACTCATGTCGTTTTTAAGGTTGGAAAGCACATCAGTGAACTTGATAATTCTACCAATTTCAGCAACGTATAAATCTCCATCTTTAAATGCTACTCCATTCGGGCTATTTAGGTCTTCTGCAATGGTGTACTTGGTTTCATAGCGATAATCGCCATCTTCATCTCTTAAAGCATAAACGTTGTCGGCAGTTCTTGTCCCAATAAATAATGTGCCATCTGAGCCAAATGCCATCTGCCTAGGGTTTTCAATATCATAAGCAGCAATCATAATGTTGAACCCGTCAGGTAAATTGATGCGTTCAAGAGGAATGCCTAATTCAATAGCTAATGAATCTACATCACCAGATTTAGGCGTGGTATAAGAATCGTTATTGTCTTTGCAACTGGCATTTAATAGTATAAGGGAGAGTAAAGTTGTGGTAAGAAAAGCATTCGTATTCATGGCAGGATATTTAAATAATTAATGACCTAACACAAGAATTAGAGTTTAGTTTTGTGCAATGGCTGAATGGATAGAATATGGTTATTGGGGGCTGTTTTTGGCAGCTTTTTTGGCGGCTACAATCATTCCTTTTAGTTCAGATGTGTTATTAAGTGCCATGCTTTTGGGAGATTTTGAGCCATGGAAACTGTTGGTGTTTGCTTCAGTTGGTAATTGGTTGGGGGGGATGGTTTCTTACGGAATGGGATATCTTGGAAAGTGGGAATGGATTGAAAAATACCTAAAAGTAAAGCGGCAAAAAGTGGAACGATTTCAAGATTATGCTAATCGGTATGGAAGCTATTTTGCATTAATAACGTGGTTGCCAATAGTTGGAGATCCAATGGCTATTGCATTAGGGTTTGTAAAGACACCTCCGTTATCTACTGCGTTTTGGATGTTGGTGGGTAAAACATTGCGTTATGTTGTAATCATATGGCTTACATTAAATGGTATAGCGCTTTTCGAAAACTGATAGAGTCCCTATTGCAATATTCTGTTAACTCACCAATAAATTTGAAATAATTTTTGAGGGGTTGAGTTATTCTTCTACATTTGACCGGATTTTATCTACGTAAAATCTACACGATACCACTTTTAGGAAAAGGATTTCCAAACTCACTTGTCTGGTTTCTAGGCATAAATTCCTTTTAAATTTTTTAGAGAGCTTCCACTAACCTCATTAATGTCATTCAGAATGTTGTATGTATGCGCAACACTCTGCCTTGGCTGTGCTGTGAGGTATTGTATTGTAATCAATTAAATACCTATAAAATGAAGCGAAAATTACGTAATGTGTGTTTTGCTTTAGCTGGTGTGCTTATTGGACTGTTTAGTTTCAAGTCTATGAAAGCACAAATTCTGCTAAGTGAAGATTTTACGAACTACGTAGATTCTATTACACCACCAACCGGTTGGCTCAATGTTGACTCAGCCGGTACAGGACAAGTCTGGCGATTCGATAACCCGGGCTATCAAACAATTTCATCACCAATGTCATCTCCGTCTGCAATCTTAGACAGTGATTGGTATGGTTCTTTAGGTTCGCAAGATGCGATACTTGTGTCTGATACATTTGACGCCAGTAGCGTAGTAAGTGTCTATTTATCATTTGACCATTATTTTGAGCCTTGGTCAGGATCTTATTATGAAGTATTGGTTTACAATGGTACTTCTTGGGATACGATTATCAACTCTTCGGCTTCAACAGCTAGTCCTCAATCAGAATCGGTTGACATTACAAGCTACGTTTCAGGAGTTTCTAATGCTCGTGTGGCTTTTAGATATGTGGGAAGCAATGGTTTTTATTGGATTCTGGACAATGTAGTTGTTGAAAATGTTACGTGTCCTGTTGTTACGGCTCTTGATACATTTGATGTGTCTGCAACAACGGCCTCATTGACATGGGCGCCTGGAGGAACAGAGTCTCAATGGGAAATTGAATATGGTCAATCCGGATTTTCTCAAGGTANAGGAACTTCTTCTGTGGTAACAAATGATACGGTTGCTTTAACAGGATTGAGCTCATCTACTAATTATGATTACTATGTAAGAGCAATATGTGGAGCCGGAGATACGGCAANNTGGGTAGGTCCTTTTGAATTTTCTACAACTTGTGGTATATATACAACACCATTCTTAGAAGATTTTAATAGCGGNACTTTTGTTCCAATGTGTTGGGAAGAAGCTACCTCTGGTACACCAGCATCAGGTCCTTCTGGATTTGGTTCAGGAAGTTGGACATCAGATGATTTTGGAAATAACACATCTAATTCTGAGGCTGCAAGAATAAACCTCTATACAAATTCAAAAGAAGATTGGATACTTTCTCCTTACATTTCACTAACCGCAGGGGTTAACTATCAGCTGGAGTTTGATTTTGCGATTACTGATTATGGAAATTCTTCGGCTTCTTCAATGGGTTCTGACGATACCGTTCAGGTATTAATTACAAATGATTTTGGAGCTACATGGATTCCACTTATGACTTGGGATGTAAGTTCTTCTGTNTCAACAACAGGAGATCATGAAACGATTTACTTGTTGTCAGCATACTCAGGAGATACAGTTCAAGTTGCTTTCTGGGGCTCAGAAGGAAGTGTGAATGATCCTGAGGATTACGATGTGTTTGTTGATAACGTAGCTATAAATGAAATCCCATCGTGTGCATCTCCAACTTCATTAGNTGCATATAATATTGGTTCAAANTCTGT
Organism: Crocinitomicaceae bacterium; assembly: GCA_002705995.1. GTDB lineage: Bacteria > Bacteroidota > Bacteroidia > Flavobacteriales_G > Salibacteraceae. Next base: position 17,106 of record PAJI01000031.1, read on the forward strand.
AGAAGTTACATGGGAAATGCCTCCTAGTTTGGGTGCTCCTGAATACCAAATAGAATATGGAACATATGGATTTGCACAGGGAGCAGGAAGTTCTTCTATTGTAACAAATGATACAGCGCTAATTCAAGGGNTAACAGAAAATACATCCTATGATTATTATGTNAGAGCAATATGTGGTGTGGGAGATACTTCCGTTTGGAGTGGACCATATTCATTCCAAACGATGTGTGGANTAGCATTTGCTCCGTTCANTGAAGATTTTGAAAGTGCAGAATGGANAGCAGGTACAGGAGGAACTAATTCTGGTGATGCCATTTCAAATTGCTGGTCAAGAAACCCAGAGTCAGGATTTTTCTGGGGTGTACACTCAGGAACTACAACATCAACATTAACAGGGCCTAGTGGAGATAACACAACNGGNAGTGGAAATTATCTGTATACAGAAGCTTCAAGTGGTTCAACAGGAGATACTGCATTAATTGTNTCACCATACATTGATATGACAGCGATGAGTAATGCATTCTTGTCATTTGCGTATCACATGTACGGAAACAACATCGAAGCTCTTTACATTCAAGTTGATNATGGNGCTGGTTGGGCTACATTAGATAGCATCATTGGTGAACAACAAGGAGATAATAATGATCCTTGGGGGATAAAGACGGTTGATTTAACAACTTTCATGTCTGATACAATTCAAATCAGATGGATTGCTGAAAAAGGATCATCTTATAATGGAGATATTGCTATTGATGATATTAGCATCTTTAATGAAGATGCTCTTGATGCTTCAGTGGTAACTTTAATAGANCCTGAAAGTTATTGTGGTGATTCAAATACCATNATTCAAGCGGTAATTCAAAACTTGGGAACAAATACGATTTCTGGGTTTGATGTAGTCTTAAGCTGGACAGGTACAACCACNGGAACATCATCAATTACTTACAATGGTTCTCTTGGTTATTATGAAACCGATACAGTTAATATNGATACCTTGATTACAATTTATGGTGGAACATTTAACTTAGAGGTTTATACCAACTTAAGCGGAGATCAAGAGTTGACAAACGATACAGTTGCATACCAAAATGTAACGTTTATNGTTCCTCCGGCTAGTCCGTCTATTCCAGCATCAATCTTGTCTTGTAATAATGAAGATGTAACCATCAGTACAGCATCAAGTGCTCCTACAGGAATAGAGACAATGTGGTATGATGCTTCAATGACATTCCTTGGNCTAGGAGATTCGATAACNATACCCGGAGGGCAACAACCCGGAGTTTTTTATGCAATTAATCAAGTGTATTCTGATTTTAATATCGGAGCTCCTGATACATCAATCGGTACAAATTCTAACTATACCTATTATACTTCAGGNATNTANTTTGATGTGTTTGAAAATATTGTAATCGATTCAATTACAGTATATCCTAACGATACGGGGATTGTTTACATTGAAGTTGAAGATAACTCAGGTAATGTTGTAGCAACATCTTCAGCGGCAGTTTATCCTTCGATTCCAAATGAAGAAACCAGAATTCATGTTGGAATCTCATTGTCACCAGGTACAGATTATTACATCAGTCCAACAGGAACAACTACAGGAGGGTTAATCAGAAATAACAGTGGAGCTTCTTTCCCATACACTATCGGAAGTGGCGAAGTAGAGTTGACAGCATCATCACTNTCNGGTTACTACTATTTCTTGTATGATTGGAAAGTGACTAAGCTTGGATGTGAAAGTCAAGCTGTAACAACTACAATTAGTGTAGATACTGTAGTAGTTGCTTTAGGAAATGACACTACTTATTGTGCGAATGAAACATTCTCTTCAACTTTAGANGCAGGCAATGCCGGAGCTTCTTTTGTATGGAATGATGGTTCAACTGCTCAAACATTAGTGGCTGATACAGCAGGTACTTTCTATGTTGAAGTAACCAATGCAAACAACTGTACGGTAACAGATACATTAGTTGTAACTGAAAATGCGGTACCGGTTATGGCATTGGGTAGTGATACTGCTTACTGTTCTAATGAAACTTTCGCTGTAACATTAGACGCAGGTAATGCNGGAGCTTCTTTTGANTGGAACGATGGTTCTACANCTCAAACATTAGTAGTTGATACGGCAGGCACATACTCTGTAGAAGTTACTAACTCAAACAACTGTTCNGTAACAGACACTGTAGAAGTTGTTGAGAATGTAGCGCCAGTAGTTGCATTAGGAAATGATACAGCTTACTGTTCTGATGAAGNATTTNCGGTAACATTAGACGCGGGTAATGCCGGNGCTTCATTTGTATGGAATGATAGCTCAACAGCGCAAACATTGGCAATAGATTCAGCAGGGTCTTACTTTGTTGAAGTGGTAGATGCAAATAACTGTTCTGCAACAGATACACTAGAAGTTGTTGAATATGTAGCGCCAGAAGTAATGCTTACAGACGAAGAAATCTGTGAAGGTGAAACAGTAACNTTTGATGCTGGTGCTGGATATGCCTCGTATAATTGGAGTACNGGAGATACAACTCAAAGCATTGATGCAACAGTTGCTGATAACTATTCTGTTGTAGTAACAAGTGCAGAAGGTTGTGATGATACTGCTGAGGTTGAATTGGTAGTAAATGCACTTCCAGTTNTAGACNTNGGNGCTGATACATCTNTAGCTCCAGGTGGAAGTATTACGCTTGATGCTGGTGCAGGTTATGCTGATTATACATGGAATGACGGCTCTACAGACCAAACATTGGATGTAGCTTATGCNGATGTTCCTGGTGACTTCTATGTAACTGTGGTAACTGCTGAAGGTTGTGCCGGAAGCGATACCATTTACATNGATGCACGTGTAAGTGTTCAAGAATATGTGAACGGAACGATTAGCGTTTATCCAAACCCTGCTCGTGATNATGTTACACTTGAACTTTCTGCGGTTCAAAGCGGAAGCTTAACGCTTGAATTGTATACGGTAACNGGACAAATGCTTGAAACTAAGCAAAATGTAATGAGTGCTGGAAACCAAAACTTCCAAATTGACTTAAGTGAATATGGAAGCGGCTATTATTTCATCAAAGCAAAAGTGAATGGTGAATTAATTGGCGACTTTAGAATTGTAAAGCTGTAAATAGCTTTCATCNATAAAAAAGAAAACCGCAAGTCGAGAGGCTTGCGGTTTTTTTTATGCTTTTAAAAAAGATAAATGCCTAATCAATAATGGGCTTTAAAGTAGTGATGGCTTGACTAATGCCAGACACTTTAGGAAAGACCAACGTCANNTTTTCGTTNCGNTGTTTCAATTCGCAACGTTGCATGTTGTGTTTCACATATTCCAACACCAAATTAAAAGCCGGACTTTCAAAATAAGGAGAGCTTTGGTCTGCAATGAAGTAACAAATTAACTTGTTGCGTTTCAATACAATTTTCTCAAAACCAATTTCTTTCCCAATCCATTTCAANCGCATTGAATTGATCAANCGATAGGCTTCGTCTGGTAATGGNCCAAAGCGGTCAATCATGGCACGTTCAAATTGCTCTAGTTCTTTTTCTTCTGTAATGTCAGACAATTGCTTGTAAAGTGCCATTCTTTCCGTAACGTTATTGACATAGTCATCCGGGAACATAATTTCCAGATCAGTTTCCAATTGGCAATCGGTTACGTAATCGAACTTTTCATCTTTAAAGAGTTCTTTAAACTCATTTTGTTTCAGTTCCTGAACGGCNTCTTCCAAGATTTTTTGGTACATCTCTAAACCAATGTCTGCCATAAAACCACTCTGCTCTCCACCTAACAAGTTTCCGGCTCCTCTAATGTCTAAATCGCGCATCGCAATGTTGATACCGCTTCCAAGATCACTGAATTGNGTNATGGCTTGCAAACGTTTTCTTGAGTCGTCAGAAAGTGTGCTCATTGGTGGTGCTAACAGATANCAGAANGCCTTTTTATTAGAACGTCCAACACGTCCACGCATTTGGTGTAAATCGCTNAATCCAAAGTTTTGAGCTTGGTTAATGATGATGGTATTGGCGTTCGGAATATCCAATCCTGATTCGATAATGGTTGTAGCAATCAGCACATCGTATTCACCTTCNATAAAGCGCATCATGCGATCTTCCAATTCCTTTCCGTCCATTTGTCCGTGTGCTGTAATTACACGAACTCCCGGACAAATACGCTGAATCATGCCGGCAACTTCCATAATGTTTTGCACACGATTGTGCACAAAGAACACTTGTCCGTCTCGTTGNACTTCGTANGAAATGGCATCGCGAATCACTTCTTCNCCAAAGGGGTGTAACTCGGTTTGNACCGGCTGACGGTTGGGNGGAGGCGTTTTGATAATGCTTAAATCGCGNGCATTCATCAAAGAAAACTGAAGTGTTCGCGGAATAGGAGTGGCGGTAAGCGTTAANGTATCAACATTAACTTTCAACGTTTTCAATTTGTCTTTGGCCGATACTCCAAANTTTTGCTCTTCATCAATGATAAGCAATCCAAGATCTTTGAATTTGACATCTTTTCCAATGAGACGATGTGTTCCAATGATGATGTCAATTTTCCCTTCTTCAAGATCTTTGAGTGTTTCTTTCACCTTTTTTGGTGACTTAAAACGGTTAATGTAATCCACCCTTACNGGGAAACCTTCGTAACGCTTTTTGAAAGANTTGTAATGCTGCAACGTTAAGATGGTTGTTGGAGCCATTACTGCTACCTGTTTGCTGTCGCAAGCTGCNTTAAATGCAGCACGCATCGCAATTTCAGTTTTNCCAAAACCAACATCNCCACAGACCAAACGATCCATCGGGTAAGGTTTCTCCATGTCTTCTTTTACNGCCAAAGTTGTCTTCTCTTGGTCAGGAGTATCTTCATACATAAATGAAGCTTCCAATTCGTTTTGAAGGTAATTGTCTGGCGTAAATGCAAAACCCTTTTTCGATCTGCGCTCNGCATANAGTTGAATCAAATCGAAGGCAATTTCTTTCACCTTCTTTTTGGTTTTGTTTTTGAGTTTTTTCCACGAATTCGAGCCAATTTTATCCACTTTNGGCTCAGTACCTTCTTTGCCNGTNAACTTCGAAATGCGGTGCAANGAATGAATGCTAACAAACAGCACATCGTTGTCTTTATAAATCAACTGGATGGCTTCTTGCATTTTGCCGTTAACATCAATCTTTTTGAGTCCGGCAAATTTTCCAACTCCATGATCTACGTGTACTACAAAATCGCCTTTTTGTAANTCAGTAAGTTCTTTAAGTGTGATTTGTTGTTGTCGATCNGCAAAACCTTCCTTCAGTCTGAAACGATGAAAACGCTCAAAAATCTGATGGTCAGTATAACACGCTAATTTTATATCGTGATCTACAAANCCTTCGTGCATCGAAAAATGAATGGGCGTAAAGCGTTTTTCGCGCTCAAGGTCTTCAAAGATGTTGTGTAAACGTTCTATTTGTTTTGGAGAAGAAGCCACCACAACATTGTCGTAATTATTGGTGGCATTTTCTTGAAGGTTCTCGCTTAATAATTCAAAATTGCGGTGAAAATTAGGTTGTGGAACCTGATTGAAATTGATGACTACAGGATTCCTGAAATAATTGTGTACGCCAAATTCAACGACTTCAAATTTGCTTAAAGCACCTTCAAAAACATCTCTGTGGATATAGAGCTCTTCTGGTGGAAGGTGTTTGATGGTNGTTTCTTTTAATTGCTCAAAAGCGGTTGTTGCTTTTTCAAATTCTTTTTCGAGTTGATCTCCAGTGAAATTAATGTCCTTNACCCACAATGTGGTTGAGGCTGGTATGAAATCGAGAAAAGATTCGCGNTGTTCCAAGAGCAATTTNCTTTGGATGTTAGGAACAATCGTNATTTTNTTGAAGTTGCTTAATGANAGTTGTTCGGCNGGATCGAAGTCNCGNATCGAGTCNACATCATTTCCAAAAAACTCAACACGAAANGGATAATCGTGNGCAAAAGAATAGATGTCTACAATTCCNCCACGGATAGAAAACTCTCCGGGTTGTGTTACAAAATCGACACGTTCAAATTGGTATTCGAATAACAGTTCGTTAATGAAATCGAGCGAAAGCTGCATGCCTTGCTTAATCTCAAAAGTATTTTGTTTNAGGTGTTTTCNAGTAACNACTTTNTCTGCTAGCGCNTCTGCGTAGCTAACGATAATGGAATGNCTTTTTCGTTGAGTAATNGCATCCAANACTTCTGCNCGTTGCAANACATTGGCATTGTCTGTTTTNTCAATCTTGTANGGATAACGTGCTGAGGAAGGAAAGAACANTACTTTGTTTTTNCCAAATACAGTTTCCAGATCGTTGTGCAGNTAAGCAGCTTCTTCCTTGTCGTTAAGGACAAGCAGGTGTGCGTTTTTAGTTTGTTGTATAATAGCGGAAATGGTGAGTGACACACCAGATCCTACCAAGCCATTCAAACGAATGTTTGGGTTTTCTTCTTTCAGGGTATTCAGCAGAGACTGAATGCCTTTGTGTTCCTGAAATTTTTCTAAAAGTTGTGCTTTGGTCATTAAAAAGCTTCCCTAAAATTGAAGTGCAAAAATAGGGAAGCTTCTAAAACGAGTATTGTAAATAACATCACTTCATTGAAACATAAAGTTTCTTGCGTGCAAATGAGGTGTCGTCTTTGATGTATAAGATGTAAATGTTTGAACTTAGAGCTGTCGGAAGTTGCTCGCGTGTAGTGGTTCCGNAAAAGTTAAAACTGTGAACAAGCTGACCAGATAAATCGAAAATACTGCATTCTGCAGCGTTAAAAGAAGTTGTAGATTCAAGTACTAAAGCATTGTTTTGAGTATAAGCTTTTAATGCATCACTAGTATTGTTTAATTCATCAATACTNTTCACATAGTATGTAGAGTCAACACAAGAAGGGTCAACAATTAGATCAAATGAATCTTTGGCAGGGCACTCATATTCTGTGTAGCCGGTAATAAAGATCTCTTCATCCTGAATAACAGAAAAAGAAACTTGCTGACTTGATGTAGTCATTACACCTGATGGTGCTGTTATACGATAGTGNGTAGTGTTTCCTGAAAAAGAAATCGTGTCTCTTCCGTATCTACAAACCGGATTGCCTCCACTTGTTCTTGAAAAAGAAAGTTGCGCAGTAGGAACAGCTAATGCAGAGAACTGATGCACGGCCGTACAATATCCACTTTGTGCTTCAAGTGTATAAATACTTGGTGTGCTCATGTTTGTAGGAGAAATGTATACACTGTTTCCGGCAGTGGTGTCAATTGTGCCTGCTGGCCCACTCCATGAGTAACTTAGTGCTCCGCTTACAAGAATATTAGAAGCACTTCCTAAACAAACGTATTCATCAAAATTTAAAATGTTAATGGTAGGAACCANAGTGTCTATCCCTACGGTAATGCTCAGTGTGCTGGTNCAGCCTCCTGTGTTTCCTGTAACAATTAGATTTTGGCTTGTAAGCACAGTGTCTCCGGTAAAAATGACGTCANTTCCTGAAGTCGAGTTGAGGAAAGAAGTAGCGCCAGCCCANCTATAGCTGTTAGCTCCGGATACCTGAATATGAATTGTATCTCCATTGGCACAAACTCCGCGTGTGGTACTACTGGTTGTTAAAACAGGGTATGGAACAACATTAACAGTAATNTATGCGGTGTCTAGAATTCCAACGGTNTCGTTGTAACTAATAACACGGTAAGTAGTAGTGTCAGACGGGAAAGCATAGACAGTATCTGCCGTATCGNTGCTTAGGTTGTTGTANGGATACCATGCATAATGTGTAGCATTAGAGTCGTAGGCCATTAGTGAAGTATATCCTCCNACGCAATAATTTGTATCCGGACTTGTAACGGTAAGTTGTGCGTGAGAATAAAGTGACGATAAGAATAGAATAGCCGAGAAGGCAACCGTAAAGATTGTTTTCATAGTGGGTATTTATAAGTATTAATTAAAAATTACCCNCTAAATATAGTGAAGTTCTATTCGGTTATAAAACTTAAAGCTTTTTCAACCATCTTTTTAGAACCGACAAACAGCGGAACTCGTTGGTGAAGTTCTNTAGGCTCAATATCCATAATTCTGTTTTTACCATCACTGGCTANACCATTGGCTTGTTCTGCNAAGAAAGCAATAGGGTTGCATTCGTACAACAAACGCAATTTTCCGTTTGGAGCTGATGCTGTTGCAGGATAAATATAAATGCCACCTTTAATNAGATTTCTGTGGAAATCGGCAACTAAAGAACCAATGTAACGTGCACTGTAAGGTTTTTTGTCTTCGTTGCTTTGGCAATAAGCAATGTAGTCNAATACACCTTGCTCCATCAATTTTGCATTTCCCTCNTTGATTGAATAGATTTTTCCATCTTCAGGTGTTTGCATGTTCGGATGTGAAAGGTAATAGGTCCCCAAAGATGGNTCGAGTGTAAAACCGTTTACGCCATTTCCNGTAGTNTATACCANCATGGTAGAAGAACCGTAAATCACATATCCGGCAGCAACTTGATNTGTTCCTTTTTGTAAGAAATCTTTCTGTTCTACTTTTTNACCTGGTTTGGTAATTCTGCGGTAAATCGAAAAAATAGTTCCGATAGAAACATTCACATCAATATTAGAAGAGCCNTCTAATGGGTCAATCATTACCACATATTTTCCGGGATGTGGCTCCTCACTGTCAAATTCAACAAAAGTGTCTTGCTCTTCACTGGCCATTCCACAAACCTCGCCTTGGGCTTTAAGAGCAGCCATAAAAACATCATCGGCATAAACATCTAACTTTTGCTGTTGCTCACCTTGTACATTCTCAGTACCAACCGCTCCGGTAATGTCAACTAATCCGGCTTTGTTTACTTCACGGTTTACAACTTTAGAAGCCAAAACAATGGAACTCAGTAGTCTGCTTAATTCTCCGGTTGCGAAAGGAAANTCAGATTGACGATCGATGATAAATTCTTCTAATGTAATGAGCTTGCCCATGATNCTTTGTTTTGCGAGCAAATATCGCATTTTCGTTTTCTAAACCGTACAATTTTGTGATGGATATTTTGATTCGAAAAGGAGAGCCAAAAGATGTGAAAGCTGTATTGCAGCTGATTCAAGANCTGGCTAATTATGAAAAAGCACCTCAAGAAGTTGAGGTTACAGAAGAAGAGCTGCTAAACGATGGTTTTGGAGAGCATCCGGTTTATGAATTGATTGTGGCTGAANTTAANAANGANGTAGTAGGAATTGCCTTATTCTACACCAAATACAGCACATGGAAAGGGAAGTGCATCTACTTGGAAGATTTAGTGGTGACAACTTCGATGCGTCAAAAGGGAATTGGGAGTTTGTTGTTTGAAGCGGTGGCGAANGTCGGCAAAACACGACAAGTAAAACGNATGGAATGGCAGGTNCTAGAATGGAANGAACCGGCTATTCAGTTTTACAAGAAATACAATGCNAACATCGATCCGGAATGGTACAACGGNAAGTTAGTGTTTGATCAGTTGCAGNCNTTNTAGCNTTATCATTTCAAATAAATACGATTCAGTTAAAATTTATTGTTTTCTAATCTTATATTTTTTATTGAAAAGTTCTTCCAATTCATATGGTTGCATCACTGAAAAATCATACACTTCTGACAATCCATTTTGTTTAATGATAATTGGTATTTTAGTATTGGTTATATCTTTAGATAGTTCCTTAAACATCTTAGGTGATTTAATGATGGAGTAATTTTCGTTGAGCCATTTGAACTCATTGTCACTAAAACCAAGAATTCTAGAAGAGGCTATTTTTGAATCTATAACAAAATATTTTTTTTGTATGTTGTATTTGGGTAATAATGTTAGTTTTTCGAAACTATTTAAGGTGCAATTAGAACAGTTCTCAGATTTAAATAAAATATAAATAGCATTGTCATTGTCTGTGGGTTTAAATTTTTTATCATTTTCTCCACAGGATATAAAGGTAATACTGATAAGAATAATGAGAGTTAATCTACTCAATATTTTCAAGAATAATTTCATTAGAAATAGTGTCTTTTTTTATTACATAAATGGTGTTTTCATTAGGGATTATAGCACCAGCATTAGTAATGTTAATTTCTTTTATTTTTGTTTGGTTTTTATAAATAGAAACATCATAATTTTCGCCAGTTAAAAAACCAAAAGGCTCTTTGTTGTAATAGTAGAAATTGCCATTTACATAATTTATATTACTGGCATCTCTTGGGATTAAATTTTTTTCTTCAAAATGGAAAGGCTTTATTAGTTGTTGGTTTTTGTCAATTTGAAAATTAATTCCATTAATGAATAGTTGATTATCCGTATAAGTTTCAACAGGATAAAAATAAGCTCTCCCATTTCTGAAATTAAAAAAAGTATCAACTTTTATACTGTCAAATTTTGATATGGTATCGAACCCTCCATTAAGGTCGACATGATATATATTAATAAAACCCTCTTTAGATAGGGTGCTAGGAATAAATATTTTTTCCGTAAGAAGGAATTCACTGTATCTTACTGGCCAATACTTATTTTCTAAATCAAGAGAGGCGTTAAAACCTATATTAAATTCTCCAAAAGATTTAAGCTTAGAGTATGTTGAAATAAAATAATAAGGGTGCCAGCCTATAGTTGTGACATTTTTGCGCGAATTTGATTGCGTATTTGTGTTTTCAATTGAAGGAAAACTGATTTCGTAAAAAATATCTATAGAATCAGATCTAACTCTTTTTGAAAGAGTTTTAAACCCAATTTTTTTAAGAAACATAGATTTTAAAAGATCATTGTTGAAAATAGAATCATAACTAAAAGCGTTAGGTATTCTGTTTTTTATATGACTGCAATGTGATTTTAAGTCTATATTATCTGTTGTCAAGTTATCAATATTTACTCCATTTATGTTGTATTTTCCAATCGTATTTATTTGACTAGCTAGTAAGTAAATATTAGTATCAACTATAGCTCCATATTTAGGAGGTCTATCAAATTCATAACCATTTTTGAATTTGATAGTAATATCTGCTTTTTTAACATTTTCTTTGCAAGAATAAAATGTTGATACAATTGTGATAATTAATAAGTTAAAAAGGCATTTTTTTAAAAATGCCTTTTTAACGTTAATAAAATTAATCATTTTCCGTGAAAGTTAATTCCAAGTAATGCTTGTGTTAATAGAAACTGGCATCCCATCTTCGTCAACAATACAAGAAGATGTTTGACCCGGAGTACTGTTCTCAACTAAAGTTTCAAAGCTAACAGATTCAGGACCCTCTTCGAGAGCTTTAACTAATTCTCCTTCTGGGTATGTATTAACATTGCCATCATCACTGGTTACTGTTGCAGGTGGAAATAAGAATATTAGGTAATAGCATAGTTGTGACGGGGCAATACAATCGCCAGATCCATCACCACAAGTTGTCCACAGTCCAGTCCAATTTTGTAATATTACTACATTATCACCGTCATCTGCTCTTGAGTTACTGGCATATATTTTTTCTGATAATTCAGGATTTGCTATGGTAATAATTTCTTGAGTAGAGTGCTGGGTGTAATCGAATTTCTCCGTGTTGTTAGATACTTCTTGATTAGATGGTTTTTGAGTTAGTTCATCATTTTCTTTTTCACATGCTGCTAAGGTGATTAATGCAGCAAAGGCTAATGGAATAATTTTTTTCATATAATAAAATAGTTAATGGATTAATAAAGCGCTAATATAATCAGATATAATTTTACAAGCAAAAAAATGAAGTCAAAGAGATGATCTATAATCAAATTTGATTATAAAGTAAACTACAAAACAACTGAATGTACAATTCAATTCCTTCCTCAATTTCGCTAACTAAAATGTATTCATCAGCTTGATGCGATCGGGTAGAGTCTCCAGGGCCTAATTTCAACGAAGGACACGTTAAAGCTGCTTGATCTGAAAGCGTAGGTGAACCGTAAGTTGATCTACCTAAAGCAATTCCAGCTTGAACTATAGGATGCTCTAACGGAATAGAAGAGGAGCTGTGTCTGAACGAACGTGCTTTTAATTCACTTTGTGTATTAACTTGAAGTGTATCAAAGATTTCTTGATTGGAGTAGTGTTCATTCACACGAACATCAATCACAAAATGACATTCAGCAGGAACAACGTTGTGTTGTGTTCCAGCATTGATTTGAGTCACATTCATTTTTACTTTTCCGAGAATAGCAGACACTTTTTCAAATTGATAATCTTTGATCCAAGCAATATCCTCTAGTGCTTTGTAAATGGCATTCACCGTGTTTTCATGAGCTGCGTGACCAGAAACACCAGTGGCGGTTCCATCAATTACCATCAAGCCTTTTTCGGCAATGGCTAAGTTCATCTGTGTGGGTTCACCAACTACCGCGAAATTAATTTCAGGAAGTTGTGGTATTACACTTCGAATTCCATTCGGACCCGAATTTTCTTCTTCGGCTGTAGCTGCAAAAATGAGGTTGTAGTTGAGGTTTTCTTTTTCGTAGAAGTGAATAAACAAAGCCAATAGAGAAACCAAACATCCTCCAGCATCATTACTCCCTAACCCATATAAGGTGTTGTTTTCAATAGAAGCTTCAAATGGATCTCGCGTGTAGCCTTTGTTGGGTTTTACCGTGTCGTGATGTGAATTGAGTAAAACGTAGGGTTTAACAGCAGTATGAAATTTATTAAACGCCCATACATTGTTGTTGTCGCGGTAAATCTCAATTCCTTTATCAGTCATGAATTGAGCGATAATATCAGCAGTTTGATTTTCTTCGCCCGAGTAAGATTGAGTTTGGATGAGCTGCTGTAAAAGTTGAATGTATGGAGTATGATCTGTCATTTTTCAATTCTTTCTAATGTCATCTTTCGATACGATCTTGTTACTCGATCAGTCAAGATGACAAAGCTTATAGGTCTTTTGTGGTTAACCTTTTATAATTGTACAAAGCTGATTCTCATTCCGAATCACTTCAGGATTACCAATTTTAACGGATTTCACTCCTTTTTCAATGGCATCAAAACAGTTTTTCAGTTTGGGTAGCATCCCCGAATGAATTTTACCTTCAGCTTTTAATGTTTCGTAATAGCTTGGATTGATTTCAGGAATTACAGAGTTTTCATCCTCCACATTTTCTAAAACACCTTGCTTTTCGAAACAGTAAATCAATTCTACATCGTAAAAGCCAACAAGTGAAGCGGCTACCTCTGATGCAATCGTATCGGCATTGGTATTCAATAATTGACCTTTTCCATCGTGTGTAATTGCACAGAAAACAGGGATGACGCCTTGCTCAACAAATCCAGAAATAGCTTTGCCGTTAACTGTTTTTACATCGCCAACGAAACCAAAATCAATAGGGTTAGTAGGACGTTTGTCTGAGACAATGGTGTTTGCATCTGCTCCTGTAAAACCTACTGCATTGCACGCTTTAGCTTGTAGTTGTGCAACAATATTTTTGTTGATCAATCCAGCATAAACCATCGTAACAACTTCTAAATCTTGCTGAGATGTAACTCTTCTGCCATCAATCATTTGTGGAGTGATGCCCATGGACTTACTCAATTCAGTAGCGATTTTACCACCGCCATGAACCAAGATTTTGTTTCCTTCCAGATTGGCGAAATCGGCTAAAAAGGAGCTTAACGCTTCAGGATTGTCAATGACATTTCCCCCAATTTTAACTACACGAATTTTATCCATTTTGGAGCATTTTATACAATACAGCTTGTGCCGCGTAAGTACGGTTGTTGGCTTGCTCCAAAACCAGTGAAGCATCTGAACCTAAAACCGCATCTGCAACAATTACATTTCTACGAACGGGTAAACAGTGCATGAATTTCCCTTGGTTGGTTAAGGCCATTTTCTCAGCAGTAATTTGCCAATCGTTGAAGCCTTCGCCAATTTTTCCATAGTCTTCGAATGACGACCAGTTTTTAGCATATACAAAGTCAGCGTCTTTTAACGCTTCATCTTGGTTGTGCAAAACAGTTACGCCTTCGGTGAATTCAGGAGCTAAGTCAAAACCTTCAGGATTCGCAATGACAAAATCTACATCAGCAACTTTCATCCATTCGGCAAATGAATTGGGGACGGCTTGTGGTAATGCTCTGGGGTGCGGGGCCCAAGTCAACACGACCTTAGGTTTGGGTGTTTTCTTTTGTTCTTCAATTGTTAATACATCGGCTAAAGACTGAAGAGGGTGTAGGGTAGCGCTTTCCAATGAAACCACTGGAACCAATGCATTTTGAATGAATTTATTCAGGATTTTTTCGCTGTAATCTTCATCACGATTTTTCAATCCTGGAAATGTACGAACACCAATGATATCACAATATTGAGAGATGACTCCCGCAGCTTCTTTGATGTGTTCTTGTGTACCTTGATCCATTACTGTTCCATCTTCCAACTCAATGCTCCAGCCATCGCTGTTTAGGTTCATCACCATCACATTCATACCCAAATTCATGGCGGCTTTTTGAGTGCTCAAACGGGTTCTCAAACTCGGGTTGAAGAATAGTAATCCCAATGTTTTATTTTCTCCCAAATGCTTGAACGCATAAGGGTTTGCTTTTAATTTTTTTGCTGTTTCTACCCAATCGGGGAGAGAGTCGATGTCTTTTACAGATGTGAATTTATTCATGCTTCTAACAGTTCTTTTAACGCGTTAGTAAACGGTTCAATGTCGTTGAATTGGATGGTTAATGGTGGAAGGATACGTAACACATTCGGATTGGATGCTGATCCTGTAAAGATGTGGTATTCGTTCAAGATTTTGTTTCGGATGTGTTTTATCGGGAAGTCTAATTCAACACCCAACATCAAGCCTTTTCCTTTAACGGTTTTCACTTGCGGAATAGCGCTCCAAGCTTCAGTGAGTTGTTGACCAACTTCAGCAGCATTTTCCATCAACTTTTCTGATTCAATCACTTCCAAAACAGCCAATGCAGCTGCACAAGCCAAGTGATTTCCACCGAAAGTGGTTCCCAACATTCCAGCCCAAGGTTTGATTTCAGGAGAAATCAGCACACCACCAATCGGGAAGCCATTGCCCATTCCTTTGGCTGTAGAAATTAAATGTGGTTTTACGCCAGCGTGTTGGTGCGCAAAGAACATTCCGCTTCGTCCGTAACCGCATTGGATTTCATCCATGATAAATACAGCTCCGTATTGCTCACACATCTTTTCAATGTGTTGCAGAAAAGCACCGGTTGGCATATCCAATCCACCAACACCTTGAATGCCTTCAACAATAACTGCAGCAACATCATTGGCTTTGAGCGCATTTTCCAATGCATCAAAGTCATTCAAATCCAAAAACTCAACAGGGAAGTTGTTTTGGTTGATAGGAGCCGAAATCTTAGGGTTGTCGGTTACATTTAAAGTTGCAGCCATTCTGCCGTGGAAAGCATTTTTGAACGCAACCACTTTTGTTCTTCCAGTGTGAAAAGAAGCCAGTTTTAATGCGTTTTCGTTTGCTTCAGCTCCACTGTTGGATAGGAATAAATCATAATCGGTATAGCCACTCAATTCGCCCAGCTTTTGAGCCAATTGCTCTTGAATAGGCATTTCAATAGAGTTGGAGTAGAACCCGATTTTATTCAATTGATTGGTAATGGTTTTCACATAATGCGGATGGGTGTGTCCGATTGAGATAACACCATGTCCACCGTATAAATCCAAATATTCTTGGTTGGATTCATCGTAAACGTGAATGCCGTTGGCGTGTGTGATATTGATATTGAAACGCGGATAAACGTCAAATAAATTCATGTTCAGGAAATTTGGTTGATTTTTTCGTAAGAAGTTACGAGTCCTTTGATTAATGAACTGCTTAAGCCTTGGTGTTCCATTTCATTTAAGCCTTCAATGGTACAGCCTCCAGGAGTTGTAACTCTGTCAATTTCTTGTTCTGGGTGATTGCCCGATTCGATTAATAAACTGGCGGCACCCAAGCAGGTTTGAACCGACATTTGCAACGCTTCATTCGATTCAAATCCCAATTGAATAGCTCCTTGCGTAGTAGCCCTGATCAATCGCATCCAAAAAGCAATTCCGCTAGCACAAATAACCGTTGCCGCTTGCATTTGCTCTTCAGGAATTTCAATAGAAGCTCCCAATTGATTGAAGATGTCTAATGCCATAGGGACTTGTGTTTTTCCTGTTTGGTTGCTACAAACGCAAGTCATGGATTTACCTACAGCGATAGCAGTATTCGGCATTGCGCGAATGATGGAAATGTCTTTGCCTATGATTTCTTCCATAGCTTTAATGCGGAAACCTGTAATGGTTGAAATCACTACATGATTGGGTTTCAATTCCGATTGAATCTCTTTCAGAACTGCTGAAAAATGACGTGGTTGAACCGCGAAAATCAAGATGTCGCTGTTTTTTACAGCTTCTAAGTTATCTGCTGTAACCACAACATTTTCTTGCTCAAATGCATTTTGCAACGATTTCGGGTTGCGCTTTGTCAAATACAATTGTTCAACGGCATTGTTGGCTACAAGCCCTTTTGCGATGGCTAATCCCAGATTTCCGGTTCCAATGATGGCTGCTTTCATGTTGGTTTTTTTTGTTACTGTTGACATCGATTGCGCTCAGCCAACAGCAGGAGATTGAATTTTTCTTTTATCTCTCTTTGTGTCTTTTGTGGTTAAAAATAATTGGCTTTGAAATTCAATCCAGTTGTTTCTTCCAAACCAAACATCAAATTCATATTCTGAATAGCTTGTCCGGCTGCACCTTTTTGAAGGTTATCGATAACGGAAGTAACCAATACTTTACCGTCTAACTTTTGAATTTGAAGCAATCCATAGTTTGTGTTGACAACCTGTTTCAAATGAATCGGTTCTGTAGTCACTTTGGTATAAGCTGCATCCGAATAATAATCTTGGAATAACTGAACCAATTCTGTTTCACTCAAATCTGTATTCATATACATACTGGCAAAAATTCCACGAGTGAAATCTCCACGAAGGGGTAAGAAATTGATGGATTGATCAAATCCCGACTGTAATGATTGAACGCTTTCGCCAATCTCACCCAAATGCTGGTGATTGAAAGCCTTATAAATAGAAAGGTTGTTGTTTCTCCAACTGAAATGGGTAGTCTCACCTAAAGATGCACCAGCTCCAGTTGAACCTGTAATGGCGTGAACATGCACTTCATCTTTTATTTCACCCGCATGTGCCAACGGGAGTAAAGCCAATTGGATAGCCGTAGCAAAACAACCTGGATTTGCAATGTTTTGTGCTTTCTGAATAGCTGGTTTATTGAGTTCAACCAATCCGTATACGAAATCACGACCTTGAAATTGGGCATCTGCCTGAAGGCGGAAATCATTACTCAAATCAATCACTTTCGTGTTGGATGAAAACGGATATTTCTCTAAAAAGGCCTTCGATTTTCCGTGACCCAATGAAAGGAAAACTACATCCACTTGCTCATTCACCTGATCGGTAAATTTGAGATCTGTGTGAAACAAATCACTGTGCGCTGATGCAATGGTATTTCCGGGTTGAGAATGACTGTAAACAAAGTCAATTTGAACCTCTGGGTGATTGATTAAACATCTCAATAATTCTCCGGCAACGTAGCCTGTTCCTCCAACTATTCCTGCTTTAATCATAATTTCTATTTCGTGAAGCCACCTTTTGATACAATCTCGACTTTATGCCGAGATTACTCAAGGTGACATTCGCTTTTATCTTTTGTGACTTTGTGGTTTAATTAACCGTTTACGTGTTTGAAAATTTTCATGGAATTCGCCATGATTTTAGTGAATCCTTTCACATCATCGCCAGTCCATTTGTTGTTCATCTCACCATAATCACCAAAGCCAGATTTCATCAAATCGTGTTTCGATTCAATTCCTTGAATCGTGAAACGGTAAGGCAATAACTCAACGAATACTTTACCTGTAACCGTTTCTTGTGTGTCGGTTAAGAAAGCTTCGATGTTGCGCATCACTGGATCAAAGTATTGAGCCTCGTGAATGAACATACCGTACCAACTGCCCATTTGCTCTTTCCAGTGCAACTGCCATTTTGAAAGCGTGTGTTTCTCTAGGGTGTGGTGTGCTTTAATGATAATGCTTGCAGCTGCAGCTTCAAATCCAACACGACCTTTAATGCCGATGATGGTGTCACCAACGTGAACATCTCTACCGATGGCATATGTGTTCGCTAACGCTTCTAATTTTTGGATGACTTCAACTGGAGAAGATTTCTCGCCATTCAAACCTACAGGTTCTCCTTTTTCAAACTCGATAGTAACCACCTGTGGAGTTTCATCTGTCAGTTGGCTAGGATACGCTTCGCTTGGTAGTGCTTTGTCTGAAGTTAATGTTTCAGCACCACCAACACTGGTTCCCCAAAGTCCTTTGTTGATGGAGTATTGTGCTTTTTTCCAATCTACATCAACACTGTGTTTCGCCAGGTATTCGATTTCATCTTTTCTAGAAAGTTGTAAATCACGAATAGGAGTAATGATTTCCATTTCTGGAGCTAATAATTGGAATACTAAATCAAATCGCACTTGATCATTTCCAGCGCCTGTACTTCCGTGTGCGATGTATTTTGCGTCTACCTTCTTCGCATATTCAATCAATGCAATAGCTTGGTAAATACGTTCAGCACTCACTGAAAGGGGATAGGTATTGTTTTTTAGCACATTGCCAAAAATCAAATACTTAATGATGTTGTCATAATAAGCTTTGGTTTCTTCTAAGGTAACGTGAGATGTTACGCCTAAATCGTAGGCTTTTTGCTCAACCGCTTTTAACTCTTCTTCAGAAAATCCACCGGTGTTTACAATGGCTGAATGGACTTCTAAATTTTTATCGTGTTTAAGGTATTTTACACAAAATGAGGTGTCTAATCCACCGCTAAATGCTAAAACTACTTTATTGCTCATCTTTACTAATATCTTGAGTGAATGACTTTATTCTTTGTCTTCTTTTGTTGATTTTAACGCCAGCTTTAAGCCGGGGACATTCTCCAGTTTACGTTGTATACGAAGCCTGCGGAGTTTCATGAACCGACCGAAGCTTTCCCATGCTTTGTCGTTTTCATGTAAATCAGGGGCTTTGTCAGCTTTCTTTTCAGGGACTTTGCTCAAGTCGCAAACCATTCCTGTGCATAAACACATGGTGCGGTTAGTACGCTTGAGAATGTCGAAGTTTACACAGCTTTGACAGCCTTTCCANAAGGCNTCNTCTTGTGTTAGTTCAGAAAAAGTAACNGGCTTNTAACCTAAATCAGAGTTGATTTTCATCACAGCTAAACTGGTAGTAATACCAAATAATTTAGCCTCAGGAAACATCTTTTTAGATAAATCGAAGGTTGCTCGTTTAATGTCTCTTGCTAGACCAGTGTTGCGGTAATCAGGATTTACAATCAAACCAGAGTTGGCAACATATTTTTTTTCGCCCCAGCTTTCGATGTAGCAAAATCCTACAACAGTTTCATTGTCAAGAGCGATTACGGCTTTCCCTTCTGTCATTTTCTTGCGCACGTATTCCGGCTCTCGCTTGGCAATTCCGGTTCCGCGAATCTTAGCAGCGTCCTCCATCATCTGGCAGATGGTTTCAGCGTATGTGTGATGACTATCGTTAGCCACTTTTACAATGACTTGCATTTATGCAGTTGATTTATTGGTTGTTAAGAATGTGATGAGAAAAATTTGTCCGGGGGAATACGAAGTGCGTAACTCCGCAATAATATAATTTACGCCCTGGGGCGTCTGCTGAATCTGCATCGCGGGCAATGAGGAAGTGCATGCATACTGGGAGTATGAATGTCCATGCTGGTTTGACGATATGTTGGTGCAGAATAAAGCATTGATTGCAAAATCGGTAGCAAATGTAATAGATCATTTTAAAAAACACCTCAAACCGTATAAAATTATCAATTATTTAAAGTTGAGCAGGTGTTAATTAAAGTTGTCGGATTGAAAGGTGAGTGAGTACTCATCTTTTAAATGGGGTGATTGTGAAAATAATTAGAAAATATTTTCTAATATTTATCTATCTTGGAATCCTGTAAGCGAGAACTCACTAGTTGTTAATGTCTTACAAATTGACTTTGGTTGAATTAACTTAATACCTTTTTTATTATGGCAAACGTCTTATGGCTTCAAGGAGGCGCATGTAGTGGAAACACGATGTCGTTTCTAAATGCTGAAGAGCCAACAGTTGTTGAATTGGTTACCGATTTTGGCATTAATATATTGTGGCACCCTTCCATTGGTTTAGAAATAGGTGAACAAGTGTCTGACTTACTTGCTGATATTATGAACGGCAAAATCAAGTTGGACATTTTTGTATATGAAGGATCCATTATTCAAGGGCCTAACAATACAGGAACGATGAACTACTTTGCTGATCGTCCGATGATGGATTGGGTTCGTGAGTTAGCAAGTGTAGCTGAGTTTACAGTTGCTATTGGCGATTGTGCTACTTGGGGAGGTATTCCTGCTGTTGCTCCAAATCCGAGTGAATCTACAGGAATGCAATTCTTGAGAAAAGATAAAGGTGGATTCTTAGGAGCAGATTATGTCAGTAAAGGCGGATTACCTGTTATCAATATTCCTGGATGTCCAGCTCACCCAGATTGGGTTACTCAAATATTGGTAGCGATAGCTACAGGAAGAATTGGAGATGTTGTGATTGATCAATATCACCGTCCGAAAACATTCTTCACTGATTTTGTGCAAAGTGGATGTACACGCGTAAGAAACTTTGTTCAGAAAGAAGATGGACACTTTGGGAAACGAGGTGGTTGCTTATTCTATGAAGTAGGGTGTAGAGGGCCAATGACTCGTGCAAGTTGTAATAACATCTTATGGAACCGTCATTCCAGTAAAACTCGTGCTGGTCATCCTTGTTTGGGTTGTACTGAGCCTGGCTTCCCTCACAATGACTTGAAAAAAGGAAGTGTGCTTAAAACCATGAAGTACTTAGGTGTATTCCCGAAAGAAGTTCCAAGTGGTGAGAGTAAACTGATGTATTACGTGAAAGCAGGTGTTGGTAAAATCACGCCAAGTAACCCTGAATTATTAGAAACTTCCAAATAAGACTAGATACTAATGGCAACTAAAGAATTAAATATTTCACCTGTAGGTCGTGTAGAAGGCGATTTGGATGTGAAAGTATATATGGAAAATGGTGTGGTAACGAAAGCCCACACGCAGGCGGCAATGTTCCGTGGTTTTGAAAAAATTATGGAGGGTAAAGATCCTCAATCTGGATTGATTGTTACTCCTCGTATTTGTGGTATTTGTGGTGGCTCTCACTTGTATTCAGCTTCATCGGCTTTAGATACAGCTTGGGGAACAACACTAACGCCAAATGCACTGCTATTAAGAGCAATAGGCCAAGCAACGGAGACTATTCAAAGTATTCCGCGTTGGTTTTATGCGATTTTCGCTACCGATATGGCCAATAAGAAGTTTGCAAGCAAGCCACTTTATCAAGAAGTAGTGAAACGCTTTGCTGCTTATTCGGGTACTTCATTCCAAAAAGGGCTAACAGCTTCTGGACGACCAGTTGAGGTTTACGCTTTGTTTGGTGGTCAATGGCCGCACTCAAGTTATATGGTTCCGGGTGGAGTAATGTGTGCACCAACATTGAAAGATGTTACGCGTGCATATTCAATCATGAATCAATTCAAAAACGATTGGTTAGAGCCAATTTGGTTAGGTTGTTCTATTGAGCGCTACTTGAAAATCCAGTCTTGGGATGATCTAATGGAGTGGGTAGAAGAAAATGAATCGCAAAAGAATAGTGATTTAGGTTTATTCATCCGAGCAGCATTAGAGTTTGGTTTAGATAAATTCGGACAAGGTGTGGGCAAATTCATTGCTTATGGAACATACTTGCACAAAGACTTATACAACAAGCCAACTATTGATGGTAGAAACGATGCATTGATTAGTTCAAGTGGTTTCTTCGATGGGAAAAACTATCACAAGTTCGATCACAAACAAATCTTTGAACACGTAGATCGTGCTTGGTACGAGAATCATGCTCCAGCTCACCCTTGGGATGAGCCGCTTCCAACACCCATGTTGTCTCAAAATTTAGAGCATACAGATTTCAACGGAAAATATACTTGGTCAAAAGCACCTCGATACAATGGTTATGCCGCTGAAGCTGGTCCTTTATCACGTGTGATTATGAATGCCAATCCCAACAACTTAGATCATCAAATTAAAGATCCATTGTTTGGAGATATCATGCAAAAAATGGGGCCAAGTGTGTTCACAAGAACATTAGCTCGTGTTCACGAAGCGCCAAGATTGTATGAATACATCAACCAATGGTTAGGTGAGATCAACCTTGATGGTGAGTTTTACATTAAGCCAGAAGAAAAAGATGGCAAAGGTTTCGGTGCAACTGAAGCTGCTCGNGGAGCATTGGCGCATTGGATTGAAATTGAAGGTGGTGTTATTAAAAACTACCAAGTTATTGCGCCAACTACATGGAATGTTGGTCCTAACGATCAAGAAGGAAAATCTGGTCCAATTGAAGCTGCNTTGGAAGGAACTGAAATTGAAGATCCACANGATCCAGTTGAGGTTGGNATGGTAGCTCGTTCATTNGATAGCTGTTTGGTNTGTACGGTTCACGCACATGATCAAAAGTCTGGAGAAGAGCTGGCTAAATTTAAATTGTAAATTGTTGATAATCTCGAATAGATAGCCTGTGACTTCGGTTACGGGCTTTTTTATCTGTATGAAAAAAACAGCAGTAATGGGATTTGGAAATCCCGTAAGAAGTGATGATGCCATTGGTATCTANGTGATTGAGGAACTGCAAAAAACAAAAGATCAATTNGAAGAAGTTACCTTTTTTGATATGGGTACTTCAGCTTTTGAAGTTCTGTTCAACCTCCAAGGTCATGAACGNATAATCATTGTAGATGCGGTAATCAACACNGGNGAAAAACCAGGTNCTTTATACAAAGTTCCAGCTCGTGAAGTTATGGGGCAGATTGTTGATGATCCGATGGTGTTTTTACACAGCTTAAAATGGGATCAGGCATTGTCTTATGCCAANAAAATCATGGGNGANTCTTTTCCNGATGACATNTCCGTTTTTCTGATTGCGGTNGACAATACNCGCTTAGAATTGGAATTGTCTGATGAGGTAAAANTAGCTGGTGATAAAGCAGTTCAACACATTTTGGATGANCTAAAAGAAAATACGCGTGTCACAAGTTAAACTCAAATCATCGCACTTGGTGGTAGNTCCTGAAGTAATTCNAGCTGTTGGAAATGAAGANCGATTCGTTTTTGCAACATACGATGAAGCTCAAAAGCGATTACTACTCTCCAAACGCGAAAATGATTGGTTTACCAAATTGCATAAAACCTCTGAACTGATGTTGAAAGACCGAGACATTCATGGTACCAAAAGCATTTCTGTTCGCGAGATATTNTTGGATAATAATATCGATGAATCAGATCGTGAATTNGCATTTGAATTGGATACCGATCGCGGTTTTTTGAAGNTACAGTTCTAAAATCTGNACTATGCTTAGAATCTACGCAAAAGACCATATAGAAGAGATACAAGCTTTCATCAATACAGCTGATGGNGTTAAAGATGTGGTGGAATTNAAAACCGAATTCCCATCAACTTTAACCGGAATGTATGTNAAGGTGGAAGGAGATAATATTGAATTTNCATTACCGTGGGATGGATTGGAACCTCCGGTTGTAGTAGGGGACTTTTCTTTTTCTGAAGATCATTTGGCTGCTGCCATTTTGCTAAAGTTGGGGCATTACGAAGCGGTGGCCAATTACGCTGATGATCCTTTAATTCTAGAAAAAGCCGCTGCATTTCAGAGTTTCACNTCTGGGGTGAACTTATTACAATCGGGGAAAGCCGAAAATGAATCAGATCTTGTAAACCGATTTTTAGTNTCGCAGTATCTGCAACCGGANGANTTTCAATCTGTTGTNAANANTTATCAGCAANTAGCTGATAGGGTTCATGGAAAAGAGCTTAAAGCATTTTTAATGAAGCATGTTGCTGTTTTTGCAATAGATGCTCGTGAGATGGAGTTTGCTCATCAATTGTTNCAAGAAGCNATGCAGTTGGTNGATGATCANAAATCNGCTTTGTTCAGCNTACGCTANGATTGGATCAACCTTGAAATGGAAGATTTATCGGTNGCNAAAATCAATGANAAANTCGATGATTTAAAAGATTTGATCACAGAAACCATGAANTATTATGAGTCTNGTGGTCATGAGATTTACGTGGCNAATTTATTGGTTCAAGCTTCTGAAATTGCCAANATCTCTAACAGTTATGCTGAATCATTGGGNTACATCAATCGAGCTGTTCAGATTTTCGAAAANGANGATTTACCTGAGTTTTTAGGTCAGGCATTCTTGCGNAAAGCTACACTCTTGCAAACTTGGGCTCAGAATGGAAATCCNCAGTTTTTNAAACCNGCATTATCCACTTATCAAGAAGCGNTGAAGTATTTCCGCAAAGATCAATATCCACANGTGTATGCAGATATTCATCACAACTTGGCGGTGATTTATGCTGAAATGCCCATTGANGAGAATAAAAAAGGNATGATGGCGGCTTATTCGGCTAGTTCNTTTAACGAGTGTTTGGAGTTCTACAACAAACAAGATTATCCGTANGAATATGCCATGGTNGCNAATAATTATGCCAGTGCATTGATGAAATATCCACCAGCTAAACAAGGCGATAATGTTGAGTCAGCNGTGTATTATTTCAACGAGGCATTGTTTGTTCGAACAGCTGANAACTATCCNTACGAACGAGTGCGAACGATTCTGAATTATTTGGAATCGTGTTGGCAAGCNGATAACATCAATGAAATCATGGAAAAAGCGCGCTANAACGATATGGTAGCCAAGGCTCGTGAAGTGAAATCATTGACGAATGATCCTGATTTATTGGCTCAAGCNGAAGAGCATTTAGAATACTTGAAACAANTGAGTGTAACCCTTTTGAAAANCTAGTTATGCACGANATTTCGCTNGTTCGCAACATCTTTAATACNCTTGAAGATGAGTTTTCAAAAGAAGATTTAGATCGATTAACNGGAATCGATTTGAAAGTGGGTTTATTGGCCAATGTTGAGCCAACACTCATGCAAAATGCATTNGAAGCGGTTACTGAAACAGAAAACAAGTTTTTGAATGCCAAGCTTTCCATCAATGTGGTTCCTATTCTAGTTGAATGTCCACTTTGTGGNGATGTNGCTGAGGTGAAGAACTACNTNTTTCAATGTGGAAATGGCCATCCTACTAACAATGTTATACAAGGTGAGGAATTACTTATCGAAAGGGTGCATTTTCAGGAAGATTGAGATTAGAAAGTGTTTTCTAGNCAATCTGAAATCATTACCTTTCTTAAAGAAATAAAGAATTATGTCAGTAGAAAAATCATCCAAAGCAGCACGTGGAACCGTACAGTGCGATAATTCTAGTTTTAGTTTGTTGAAAGCCAACGATTTTATGGCTGAAAACATTCGCAAAACAGTTAAAGAAAAGAACATCCTTTTAATCAATATCACTTCATCAGCAGGTAGCGGAAAAACTACCTTAATGCAAGAAACAGCCAAACGNCTTAAAGATAAACTCAAGATGAAAGTCTTGGTTGGCGATTTAGAAACCGAGCGTGATGCTGATCGAATCAAAGAAGCTGGAGTAGAGGCNTTACAGATTGTTACNGGTGGNATTTGTCACTTAGAAGCTCAAATGGTTTGGCAAGCCATGGATCAAATCGATTTAGAAGGTGTNGATCTNTTGTTTGTNGAAAANGTAGGNAATTTGGTTTGCCCNGCAAGNTTCGATTTNGGTGANGATTNCCGTGTAACCTTGATTGCNACAACTGAAGGTGACGATAAGCCAAAGAAATATCCACGCATGTTTTTAACCAGNGATTTGATGTTGGTTTCGAAGTGTGATTTATTGCCTTATCTACCATTTACAGTGGAAGCGGTTACCAAAGACGCNCGAGACATCAATCCAGATTTAGAAGTGATGGAAATNGCNAGNACAACTGGACAAGGTATTGATGAGTGGTGNAATTGGTTGTTAGCTAAAGTNAAAGAAAAGCAAGAAGCNAAANCGGTAACAGCNTAAACTTTGCGAGGCTATCACATACATATNAATGGTTGTGTGCAAGGTGTCGGATTTCGGCCATTTGTATANCGGTTGGCNCTAGAATTTGAGCTGAAAGGTTCAGTGAGTAATTCTGGNTCTGGTGTACATATNTACTTTTCGGCTGANGATGAAANGGCNCAANCATTCTATCAAAAATGTATAGCTGATGCGCCACAAAATGCTTCTATTTCTGAGCATTCGATGGNGGTGATTGAAGTTNATGATTTCAACTCATTCCAAATTATTGAAAGTGATAACTCGNNAGATATCNATCTAGGAATTACGCCNGATTTTGCCATTTGCGATAGTTGNAAAGCTGAAATCNAACAATNAGANAANAGNAGGGTNGATTANGCTTTNAATACGTGTACCGAATGCGGTCCACGNTATTCAATAATGNAAGAAGTTCCTTTTGACAGAGANACNACAACGATGGATGCTTTTCCNATGTGTGCTGATTGTCAATCGGAATATGAAAATACAAGTGACAGAAGGTTTTATGCGCAAACGATTTCTTGNAAATCGTGTGGTGTNAANCTCAACTTGGCAGAGAAGTCNGGAGTTGAAANCTCAGATCAAACNGTTTGTATCANNAAAANAGTTCAAGCTATTTCAGCTGGACAANTTGTNGCTGTAAAAGGCTTAACNGGATATTTATTCTGCTGTGATGCAACAANTNCAGANGNCATTCAAACNCTTCGCNANAGNAAACACNGAAGTCACAANCCNTTTGCTGTAATGTTNCCTGATTTGAATTNCTTATCAGAGTTTAAACTTTCTNATTCTGAANCAGCACTTTTAACNGGNAAAGTCAGTCCTGTTTTAATTACAGCNATNCCTGAAAACTCNGGTGAATTAGCGTTAGACCAAATNGCGCCACAACTTTCGCAGTTGGGAGTGATGTTACCNAATTCNCCTTTGATGCATTTGATTTGTCAAGCTCTTGNAAAACCAATTATTGCAACAAGTGCAAATATTTCGGGTTCTCCTATTGTGGCTNATGAANNNGAAACATCAATGCAACAGTTGTTTTCAGTGGCTNATTTGGTGTTAAGCCACAACCGTGAAATCACTTTTCCNCAAGATGATTCGGTNNTNAAGTTTACACCACAACTCAAACGACAAATTATCCTTCGTAGATCACGCGGNTTNGCNCCNAATNTNTTTGANGTNAATNCNNCAGAAGATGGCNTTTTAGCNCTTGGAGCTGAGTTGAAAGGNTCATTTGCGATGAGTCATTCCNGAAGAANNTTTGTNAGTCAATATGCNGGNAANCTGTTNAATTACGACAATCAAGAGCGATTCAAAGAGCAAGCCTATCGTTTTCAGCAATTGCTCAAAACAACGNCCAANCNATTTGTTTCAGATNTACATCCTGAGCAATTNAGTCAACAGTTGTGTTTAGAATTGGATCCAAGTGGAATCAATACCCAAAAAGTCCAACATCACGAAGCCCATTTNACAGCNGTATTGGCTGAAAATGAGTTGCTGGAATCAGATCAAAATATTCTNGGNNTNGTNTGGGATGGAACGGGTTTTGGAACTGATGGTAATATTTGGGGAGGTGAGTTNTTCTCGTATANACTGGGTGAAATTACTCGAGTTGACCACATCGATGAGTTTANTCATTTTGCTGGAGATAAATTCAGTCAAGAACCTCGGNTANCNNCTCTNTCAATANTNGGTCNNANTGATTTAGTNNNGTCTAAATTTACTGATAAAGAGNTTTCTGTCTATTTGAATCGGTTGAATGCTTCTGATTTGAAATCAACNAGTATGGGGCGNNTATTTGATGCNGTTTCTTCCATTCTTGGNCTTACAGATTACAATTCTTACGAAGGTTTTGCNGCCATGCTTGTAGAGCAAAAAGCGCAAGAATATTTTGATGNAANTGGTTATGATTTTGANCTGNCTTTTGAGTTAGATTCNACTTCAAAAACGAATATGAGTTATGTGCTGAAGCAAATNGCTGAGGCANNCTCAANCGNAGAAAAATCTTCGCTCATAGCAGCGAAATTTCANAATACATTGGTTCAATTGATCGATCAAATTGCAACTGAAAATCANGCCCAAGTTTTGGCTTTTTCAGGAGGCTGTTTCCAAAATGGAATNCTTTGTGATTTGATTGAAATGCGATTGGGTAACCGCTTTCAATTGGCCTTTCACAAGCAATTGAGTCCGAATGATGAGAACATTTCATTTGGCCAANTCATGCATCCANCNGTTACCNNAATTCAANAATCAACAAAAAAACTTCATACCATATGTGCTTAGCAATACCTGGTAAAATCAAAGAAATTAATGATGTTCCAAACATGGGGCGCATGGCCAAAGTACAATTTGGAGGAATTGTCAAAGAAGCCAGTATTGAACCGCTTCCAGCTGCAAAAATTGGTGATTATGTTTTGGTTCACGTTGGCGTAGCCATCAGTATTGTAGATGAGGAAGAGGCTCAAAAGACGTTTCAATATTTGCGAGAAGCAGGTGAATTGGATGAATTAGAGCCTGAATCTATGAACCAAATCGACACGGAATCATGAAATATTTGAGTGAATACCGTGACCCAGAGTTGGTGCAACAGTACTTGAATGAAATCAAGGCAACTGTTACGCAGCCTTGGACAATCATGGAAGTATGTGGTGGTCAAACACACAGCTTAGTTAAAAACGGGATTTTGGAATTGCTTCCAAAAGAAATTACCATGGTTCATGGTCCTGGCTGTCCAGTTTGTGTAACGCCCATTCACATTATCGATAAGGCCGTTTATTTGGCCGAAGAAAAAGGAGTGATTCTATGCTCATTTGGTGATATGTTGCGCGTTCCGGGTTCTGAAAAGAGTTTACTGGAAGCCAAAGCTAATGGAGCTGATGTGCGCATTTTGTATTCGCCTTTAGAGGCGGTAAACATTGCCAAGCAAAATCCGGATAAAGAAGTTGTTTTCTTTGCTGTGGGCTTTGAAACTACAGCTCCGGCAAATGCACTCTCTGTATTGCATGCTAAGCGACAAGGGGTTTCTAATTACTCTATTTTAGCTTCACATGTGTTGGTTCCACCAGCCATTGAGGCTTTAATGAGCGATCCTGAAACGGTAGTTCAAGGATTTTTGGCTGCAGGACATGTTTGCACAATCATGGGATTGGAAGAATATGAAACACTGCCCAATAAATTCAACGTACCGATTGTGGTTACTGGCTTTGAACCCGTTGATCTATTGCAAGGTATTTTAATGACCGTAAAGCAACTCGAAAACGGAGAAACGAAGCTTGAAAACCAGTACACGCGAATGGTGAAACCAAATGGAAATCCTGATGCGCAAAACATGATTCATGAGGTATTTACTACCAAAAATCGTGTGTGGCGAGGTATTGGAGAAATTCCAATGAGTGGATATGAAGTTCGCGATGACCTGAAAACTTTTGATGCCAATATCAAATTTGATGTTCAGCTAGAAGATACGCCCGAATTTGCCGGCTGTATTTCTGGTGAAATCATGAAAGGTTTGAAAAAACCAATGCAATGTGCACATTTCGGTAAAGAATGCAATCCTTCGAATCCGTTGGGTGCGCCAATGGTTTCTAGTGAAGGAGCTTGTGCTGCTTATTTTCATTTTCACCAATCTCATTCTGAAGAATTAGTTTAAAAGAAAGAATACTAAAAATGAATCTCATTTGCCAAGGAAGTAACACGAATTTTAAAATAATAACACTAATAATATGGCCGTAGTTAGATTTGGTGTGTCCGTTGAGAGTGAAGTGCTTGAAATTCTCGATCAATATATACAAGCCAATCATTTTCCAAACCGTTCACAAGCCATCAGGAATTTGATTCAGGAAATTGATGTGAAACAGCAGTGGAAAGCCAATGAAATTGTGGGAGGTTCACTGACATTGATTTATGACTTACACAAACGAGAAATTGCTGATAAACTCATTACTATCCAACAAGATTACATGCATTTAATCATGTGTTCGCAGCGCATTCATATTGATCATAATCATTCGATGGAAGTTATAGCAATGAAAGGTCCAGCTTTTACGCTACAGCAATTAGCCAACAAATTAA
The DNA here is from genome assembly GCA_002705995.1 of Crocinitomicaceae bacterium. Classification (GTDB taxonomy): domain Bacteria; phylum Bacteroidota; class Bacteroidia; order Flavobacteriales_G; family Salibacteraceae. The sequence continues at coordinate 47,295 of PAJI01000031.1, forward strand.
TAGCTGTGAAAGGTGTTATTCACGGTGACTTATCTATGACTAAAATGAAGTCCAAGTAATGAGAAATTGGATTTTAAAAATTGCTTTGTCTCTATTTTTGAGTGTATTGAGTTCGGCTGTTTTTGGTCACGAACCGGATCGAATTATAGTGAAAGACAAAATTACATTACTGCCTATTGAGGGAGCTATTTTCTCCACAGAAGATGGAAGACTCACTGTAATCAGTGACGAGAACGGACACGTTTCCTATGCCATTGAAGAACCGATTTTAGTCTCAGTTTCTGCTCTTGGTTATAAAATCATTACGATGCGTTCAGATACTGTTCCAGAGGTTGTATTTCTATCTCCAACCAAAATTCACCTCAAAGAATTTCAAGTCGTTAGTCACAAAAACGAACTAACTTTTGAATCCTTGAGCAAGTTGGATATACACTTAAACCCCATCAGAAACTCGCAAGAGATATTACAGATGGTTCCTGGATTGTACATTGGTCAACATGCTGGTGGTGGAAAAGCCGAGCAGATTTTTATCCGCGGATTTGACTCAGATCATGGAACTGATATAGCGCTTTCAGTTGATGGAATGCCAGTGAATATGGTTTCGCATGCACATGGTCAAGGCTATGCCGATTTACACTTTGTAATTCCAGAAATGGTTGAAAAAGTAGATTTTGATAAAGGAAGCTACTTTGCCGATAAAGGAAACTTCAACACAGCTGGTTATGTGGATTTCAAAACCAGAGATTATCTCGATAAAAGCTTTGTGAAATTAGAAGGTGGTCAGTTCAATACAGGAAGAGTTGTAACAGGGTTGAATATCCTCAATCCCAAAACGGATAACGGACAAAGTTTGATTTTTGCCAGTGAAATTTCATACAGCGATGGGTATTTTGAATATCCGCAAAACTTCAGTCGACTCAATGGTTTGATGAATTATACATTGCCTTTGTCTAATTCCGTTTTGCGTTTGTCGGCTTCTGGTTTTACCAGTGAGTGGTTAGCATCAGGTCAAATACCGAATAGAGCAGTAGAGAATGGAACAATCGGCTGGTTTGGAGCTATTGATCCAAATGAAGGAGGAAATACTTCGCGTGTAAATGCCAATGCTCAATTGACAACTTATTTGGAAAATGGAGCTACTTTAAAAAATCAAATTTACTACACCAATTATCAGTTTGAGTTGTATTCCAATTTTACTTTTTACTTGGAAGATCCTGTAAATGGTGATGAAATCAAACAGAAAGAAAGCCGAAATCTTGTTGGATACAATGGCGAATACGACCAGTTTCATCAATGGGGAAATATACCTATACACACGCAATTCGGACTTACAGCTCGTCAAGATTTTATCGATGATATTGAATTGAGCCATACCGTAAATAGAGAGCTGCTTGAACGTCTGCAATACGGTGATATAGAAGAAACGAACTTAGCAGTCTATGCAAAGCAAGACTATAAGCTGACTTCAAAGCTCACAGTCACACTGGGACTAAGAGGTGATTACTTCATAAATACATATGCAAATCATTTATCAGATGAAACGCTTACTGCTGAAGCAAATGCAATCAGTCCGAAATTGAATTTTACCTACACATTCAATAATCGATTGAAACTATACTTGTACAATGGCAAGGGATTTCATAGTAACGATACACGGGTAGTAGTTCAGCAAAATGGGAAAGATATTTTACCAGCAGCTTACAGCAATGATTTGGGAGTTATTACTAAACCAACCAAAAATCTCGTACTTCAAGCAGCTTTGTGGCATTTGTGGTTAGATCAGGAATTTGTGTACGTAGGTGATGCAGGAGTAGTTGAACCAAGTGGGAGAACGCAACGTATAGGAGTTGATATATCGGCTCGATTTGAACCCATTCCAAACTGGTTCATTCATGTAGATGCTAACTATGCACATCCTCGNTCTGTAGATGACCCNNAAGGTGAAAATTACATTCCGCTTGCACCAATTTTTACAGGACTTGGAGGAATTACATATGCTTCNCCAAAAGGATTTAANGGGAGCTTAAGATGTAGATATATGGGAGATAGACCAGCAAATGAAGANAATTCAATAGTAGCTGAAGGCTATTTNATNNCCGATTTGGTATTGAATTANACAAGACCAAAATGGGAGTTNGGAATAGGNATTTTAAACTTNTTTGATANGAANTGGAAGGAGACCCAATTTGCAACAGAAAGNCANTTGCAAAATGAAACAGCAGCTGTAGAAGAAATTCATTTTACNCCTGGAACACCATTTTCTTTAAACGGAAGAGTAACCTTCTACTTCTAAATAGTAAATTAGAAAAAATTTTCTAAAGATTTGGAGAAGAAATACAACATGACGCTATCCTGTCCNATGCCAAAGCTNGATTTTGACGTGATTACGTTAGGTCATGGNAGTGGTGGATTGCTGACACATAAATTATTAGAAACCGGAGTGTTCGATTTGCTCAAAAACGATTTGCTTGATGCCAAGCATGATGGGGCAGTTTTCGAAATCGAAGGGAAGATGGCTTTCAGCACTGATAGTTATGTCATCACGCCTATCTTTTTTCCGGGAGGAAATATTGGTGAACTGGCTGTTAATGGAACGGTGAATGATTTGGCGATGTGCGGAGCNCTACCCNAATANCTTTCNCTAGGNTTTATNATNGANGAAGGACTTCCNATGGAAGAGTTNTGGGAAGTTTTGGTGGGGATAAAATTCGCNGCTGAAAGNNCAGGAGTACAGATCGTAACNGGTGATACCAAGGTGGTTGANAAAGGNAAAGCNGATAAAATTTACATCAATACNAGNGGTGTTGGAGCCGTTCATCCGAAAGCGAATATTTCGGTCAANAACNTTAAGGCNGGAGATAAAATNATNGTTTCNGGTAACATCGCTTCACATGGAATTGCAATCATNTCGAANCGNGAAAACNTAGANTTTGAAAGTGANATCGAAAGNGATACNGCNGCTTTNAATCATGCNGTTAAAACNTTGTTGGATCAATTTGGTGAAGNNATNCATTTGTTCCGTGATCCCACGCGCGGTGGAGTNGCTACGGTGTTGACAGAAATTGCAGANCAAGCNGAACTNGGAATTGAAATCAACCAAAGAGATTTACCGATTACAGAAGGTGTTGAAGGTGCTTGCGANATGCTTGGCCTCGATCCGCTNTATGTNGCNAATGAAGGTGTTTTTATCGCCATTGTTGATGCCAAGATTGAAAAGGAATTTGTGGATTTACTGCGTCAACAGGATGTGGGNGCAAATGCNTGTTGCATTGGTGAAGTAGTGGGAGATCATCCCAAAAAAGCCCTGAATAATGGAATTATTGGAGGAAGACGTGTATTAAACATGCTTCCTGGAGAACAATTACCACGNATTTGTTGATATGGAAACNGCAACAGAAAATAGCTTATTGATTGATGGTCGCNTTTTCAGAGGCGATGCTGAAAGTCCNTTTTTAGCTCCTCGTGGNGTTTTCATNCATGGNGGAAAGTTGTTTGTGTCNGATACTGGACAAAACCGCGTTTTCATNTGGAANTCNATTCCCNAAGATTTGAATCAACCGGCTGATGTNGTTTTNGGNCAACAAGAAATCAACCAAACAGGTCGAAATTCTGGTGAAAANGTGAGNGCGCAAACGTTGCAATANCCATCTGGAATNTGGAGNAATGGTGAGAAATTGATTGTAGCCGATGCATGGAATCACCGTGTGNTGATTTGGCNNCAATTGCCNACCAAACATGGTCAACCNGCNGANGTNGTTTTGGGTCAACCTGATTTTGAATCCAANCAACCGAANGTAAAAGGAATTGGAAANGANCCAACTTCACAAAGTTTGAATTGGCCGTATGGCGTTTTTTCTGANGGAAAACAGCTTTGGATNGCTGATACNGGNAATCGTAGAATTCTTCANTTCNAATCGATTCCAACAGANAGTTATACTGCTGCAGANGGTGTAATCGGAAAGCCANACTTCAATGATCGGGACTATGAAAATACNGATCCCATTTGGCCGTATTCNGTNAAGTTAAATTCCAATGGAAGTATGGCNGTNGCNGANACACAGTATTATCGAGTGTTATTGTGGCACGATTGGAAAACGGCNTTCACNCAAAAGGCNGATGTAATCATTGGTCAGGAAGCATTTGATAACAANGGTCANAATCAATTCNGCTTATTTCCTGANGCTTTCACACTCAATTGGTGTTACGATACTTGTTTTGTAAAAGATGGACTTTGGGTTGCNGATACGGGGAACAGTAGAATCTTGCAATTCAATGAAATTCCAACGAAAAACAGTGCGTCTGCAGATCAATTAATTGGCCACGCAGATTTTAAAACTGGAAGCGAAAATAAAGACACCATTTTAGGAACTGACCGAAAACTCTACTGGCCTTTTTCCATCAGTGTTGAGGGAGAAACAATTGCCATAGCTGATACNGGAAACCACCGCATTATCATTCAAAAACAAGATTTATCATGATGTCTNTACCGTTATTTTTTGCCTTAGTAATTGGCTTTAATCATGCTTTTGAAGCAGATCATGTTTTGGCTGTTGGTAATATTGCCAACAAACGATCAAAGCTTTTATTGGCTGTAAAAGACGGTATGTATTGGGGNTTAGGNCACACCAGTATGATCTTTTTAGTGGGATGTTTAATCATCTTAGCCAAGTGGACGGTTGATGTAGCTCAATTCGAAAAGTTTGAAGTTTTAGTGGGGTTATCTATGATAGCTCTAGGTGGTTGGAGAGTATACAAGTATTTTGTGCATGAATCACAAGAGCATGATCATCCACATGATCNCAACCACAAACTAGCNTATGGAATGGGTTTGGTACATGGATTAGCAGGAAGTGGAGCCGTTGTGTTATTAGCCTTAACCGATATTTCATCTACGGTTGAAAGTCTAATGTATTTGATNNTNTTTGGANTNGGATCTGTTGTGGGAATGATGATTGTTGCTGGACTTTTCAATATCCCTTTCTTCAAGAAATTACACATGCAAAAATCGGTTCAATTGGGTTTTGTTGTACTCTCAGCTGTTTTGTGTGTGGGTTACGGTAGTTTTATGGTTGTTTCGTATTTTACAGCTTAAATGGANCGAATNGAGTTACAAATTGTAGCATTAACCAANAGCGAATCTCATCAAGGATTNTTTGCTTTGATTTTGGAAGATGTCCAAGAGAAAAAGCGTATTCCAATAACCATTGGNCCGNCNGAAGCTCAGTCGATTGCGGTGTTTATGGAGAAGATGAAAACTGCNNGNCCGCAAACGCATGATTTGTATGTGANTACCATTGGAGCGTTNAATGCAGCTTTAAAAGAAGTCGTTATTCATGCCTATGAAGATGAACGTTACTTAGCCTCACTGATCTTAATTCAAAATAGCCAAGANATAATTATTGACGCACGAACATCAGATGCNGTGGCAGTAGCCAGCAGATTGAGTGCTCCCATTTACATGGAAAAATCGCTTTTCGATAAAATGGGTTTCTCAGTNGAAGAAGTAGGATTGCCGATTTCTAAAAGAGGATCGTATTTCAATTATCCATTAAATGAATTGGAGGAACTTNTNGAAAAAGTCTTAGCCAAAGAAGATTANGAAAGTGCCGGTAGAATTCGCGATGCNATTCGAAGAAAAAAAGCTACTAAGTAGTTTGAATTTTCAATACACTTCGCTCGTATTCCTCTTTTCCTTTTTTAGTTAATAAAGGAATAACAATTGCCCAAATAGCAGATTTAAAGCGTTTTAAGGTTTTGTTCTCACTTTCGATGGCCAAGCAGTACGCAGGCCAAAANGTAATTANNATACTAATGTCGTTGGCCAATTGAGCAAAATGCCCCTCGTATTCTTCAGTNTGAATTACAGAACGATTTTGATGGTATTCAAAACGATTTTTCAGCTGAATTACCATGCGCTCCATAAAGTCTAAACGCTGTTGATGCAGCTCGGGGTGTAAGCGTTGAATTTCTACAATGTCAACAAAATAAAAAGGGTATTTCTGGATGAAGGCATAGAGCTGATCGATTTGTTCATCCAAATCTTCTAATGTCGGTTTGGTTCTGAAAGTGGATAAAATTTCAGTCAATTCTTCGCTAACATTAGCNTANACAGANTTGATNATTTCATCTTTTGTNTTGAAATGGTAAGCNAAGTTNCCAACGCTAATGTTTAGTCGATCTGCAATGATTTGTAAACGGGCATTAGAGTANCCAAGTTCATTGAAAACTTCAATAGANGTATTGATTATTTTGTCTTTTGTACGCAATGGATGTTAGTTTGAACAATGATAAAAATCAGAAGGGTTAACAATTAAAGTGCCTCTCTGGTCTTTGGCAGCCAGCCTTCTCATATGATTGGCNGCTAATTCGGCTTTTTGTTGGCTAAAACAACTGGTTATTTTTCGTTTAATCAATCGCATGGGGTATTTACAATACGCAAANACCAAGTAAATACTCCAGTTGCCTCTACGTTCAACAATGTGGTCNATTACCGCACTNTCNAATAACCAAGCATCATTATTAAAAACGTCCAGATCAGTATATTCTCCATAAGTATCNTCAAATTGCTGATGGTTCATACCTTTCAACAATTGCTCGTAACACGTTTTATCAATGTATATGTTCTGACGCCCCATATAGCCTTTTTCCTAATCAAAATTAATCCAAGTAAAGTGAAATTACAACTTAATTTAGAATGATTAAAAATAGGGTNATATATACCTTTCCATTCGAAGGTTTTTAGAGAAAAGAAGGTCTTACAGTAAAAAGGGGGATTGATGGTAAAAAGACTGGCGTTATTGTGTTGTATGATCGTAGCGACATTGAATGGTTTTTCGCAAAAAGANTCCATTCANATACAGGTTNTGTTTTCGACCAATTCGGNTTTGCTAGATAATGGTGAAACNGTACTNGANGGGNATGATTTTAGTATTGAAAAATGTAGGTTTTACCTCAGTAATTTCTCTTTTTATGATGGNGATTCAACTTTGATTTCAACACAACAAGCCGCACAATTGGTAGACTTGAACGATAAAGAAAGTCNTCNGTTTAAGNTGGNTTGTNCTAAAGGAGCTGCTTTTTTCAGTGTAGGAATTGGGATTGATAGTTTAACGAATGTCTCAGGTGTTTTTGGTGNAGANNTAGACCCNACGAATGGAATGTATTGGAGTTGGCAAAGTGGTTACATCAATATCAAAATTGAAGGNGAGNTAAAAGAGGNGGATANCCATTCTTTTGCATATCACTTGGGCGGTTATAATCCTCCTTTTGCAAGCTATCAAACTACCCGTTTATTTCCATTAAAAACANAACTTGTAGTGNNGNTTAATGTTGAAGAATTTATNGAAAAGNCCAAAAANCTCAACACCGATAAAGTGATGCGCCCNGGGAAAGAAGCAGCTGAGCTTTCNCNNTATTTTGTAACTTCTATTCATGTGCAATGAAGCTGAAAAAGCAGAAATACATATTGGTAGTGGGAGTCTTTCTGGTGTTTGTTGCAGCTAGTAAACATTGGCAACCAACTTATGTGAAATTAAGCTATCCCGAAACTTGGCCTGAACCACATTACGAAAGCACGAATAATCCATTGACTAAAGAAGGTGTTTGGTTGGGAAGAAACCTTTTTTACGATCCTGTTTTGTCGGCAGATAGTACCATTAGTTGTGCCAGTTGCCATTTGAGTTTCACCTCATTTACCCATGTTGATCATGCGCTTAGTCATGGAATAAATGACAGCATTGGAACACGAAATTCTCCAGTTTTGGTAAACTTAGCGTGGAATACATCTTTTATGTGGGATGGCGCTGTTAACCATTTGGATGTGCAAGCACTAGCCCCCATTGCACATCCGGCAGAAATGGGAGAAAATATTCAGCATGTGGTTCAAAAGCTAAACCGTTTGCCGCGTTACAAAAAATGGTTTTATGCTGCATATGGAGATAGTGTTGCCACTGGAGAGCATACACTGAAAGCCTTGGCACAATTTCAATTGACCTTGATTTCATCCAACTCCAAATACGATAAGGTAATGGCAGGAAATGAGGTGTTTAACGATCAGGAAAAAAAGGGGTATCAATTGTTTCAACAGCATTGTAACCGCTGTCATCAAGAACCCTTGTTTACCACAGGAGAATTTGCCAATAATGGACTTTCAGTGGATACACTTCTAAATGATTCGGGAAGAATGCGCATTACATTGAATGCAAAAGATTCCCTTAAATTTAAAATTCCGACCCTTCGAAATATTGAGTTTTCAAAACCCTACATGCACGATGGGAGGTTTGAACATTTGTCTGAAGCCATTGCACATTACAGCAATACAGTAGTAGAATCGCCTACGCTAGATTCAGGACTTGTTGGTGGAATTTTGTTGACTTCCAACGAGCGGGTAGACATACTTGCTTTTCTACTTACACTCAGTGATAGAGCATTTATGTTTAATCCCGAATTGGGCTATCCGAAAAAAATGACTCCTTGACCGAAGGATTTTTAAATGCGCGTGGTCAAACTCAACAAACCAATACTTTTTCTATGCGACTCAAAAAGATGTTTTCATTGTGTGCTTTAGGTGCAATAACGTTTTCTATCCATGCCCAAACCGATCCGGAGATTACGACATGGCTGCTCAACACTACCGGAATTACCGGAAGACATTACGTAGACGGAAACTCAACTCCAATTACAGATACTGCTCAGGCCAATGTGCAGCGCATTCGTTATTCAAACGATAATGTGTACATCAATTCAAGTGGGATTCCAGCATACATTATTGGGCCTTACCCGGATGGAAATCCAGCGCTGGCTGTAAACAATAACTGGTTATTTCAGATTCCGCGTGATCCGCAAGAAAACACCGGGACATTGACTTCAACGCCTTTAGGAGCAATTGGTATTTTTATTAATGGTGTGCCGATGTATGATTACAAAGACGGAGCATCTTACAGTTCTTCTACACAACAAGATGATATGCAGTCTGGGGATGGCGTTTGGAATAGGAATGCAATTCTAGCTGAAAATGAAGGCTTTGATTGTGCCAAAGGACATCCTTCTCCTATTATGGGAGGATCTCCCGGAGGAAATGTAGATGGCTCGTATCATCATCACCAAAATCCAACAGCTTTTAATGTAGATATGATTGAACTTTCTGACATCTGCGATATGTATCTAGCGGATGGATTGTATACGCTAGATTCAACAGCTCATTCACCCTTAATTGGGTATGCTTTTGATGGTTACCCCGTGTATGGCGGTTATGGTTATGCCAATACAGATGGAACCGGAGGGATAAAACGCATTGAAAGCAGTTATCAAAAACGAAACATTACTGCGCGTACGCATTATGCAGATGGTACGAATGTTACCGATGGGCCAGCTGTGAGTAACGATTTCCCATTAGGATGGTACCGTGAAGATTACGAGTTTATTTCAGGAAGTGGTGATCTGGATGTACACAACGGTAGATTTTGTGTAACTCCGGAATATCCCAATGGGACGTATGCTTATTTCGCAACTGTTGACGAAAACTGGAATTCGGCTTATCCTTACATCATAGGGCCAGAGTATTATGGAATAGTTGAAACGTCAAATTTTACAGCAATGGGAAGTACAAGTGTAACCATTGATGAAACTGTAACAGACTATGGTGGAACAACATCTGTTAACGAGTTGGAAGATGAGTTTGATATTGCCGTATATCCGAACCCAGCAAGTGATTTGGTAGCGATTCAAGCTAAAGGGTTGTTGCAACAAACACTAGAAGTGAACCTTTTTGATATGAAAGGGAGTTTGGTGAAAACTACGCAGTTGAACCAAGGAAGTACAATCTGGCATTTAGATACAAGGCTTTTATACAGCGGTCAATATGTAATTGTAATTACGGATGGAACCAATCGCTATACGGAGAAGCTAATTATCCAGAAATAAATTTTGCGCAAGCTAGTTTGACCATGAATAAGTAAAGAAGAGTGAGTTCACTTAGTAGCTTGGAGTGTCTCTAGTCGAACTCACTCTTCTAATACATTATTTGAAGACCTTTTTGGGTTTCAGGTCTGTAGAAAATGGGCATCCGAAAAAAAGAGAGTTGGTGCTCTATCTCGAATACCCATTCTGTTTTTAATCGATTGGTGAGCCTTTGATTGTGCGAATGATCAATTCACATTGCCGTAGCACATGTATTTNATTTCNACATAATCTTCAATTCCGTATTTGGAACCCTCTCGGCCTTGACCGGAATATTTTACACCGCCAAAAGGAGCGACTTCTGTAGAGATTAATCCTTCGTTGATTCCCACCATTCCGTATTCCAATGCTTCTGCTACTTTCCAGCAGCGATTCACATTTTGCGAATAGAAATAAGATGCTAACCCATAAATGGTATCGTTAGCCATGGCAATGGCTTCATCGTCTGTTGAGAATTTGAAAACTGCTGCCACAGGTCCGAAAACTTCTTCGGTAGCGATTTTCATGTCTTTGGTCGCATTACCAATTACCGTAGGTGCATAGAAACACTGGTCGATAGATTCACCACCAGTTAAAACATTACCACCTTTTTCAGTAGCGTCTTGCACGAATGAAGCCGTTTTGTCCATCGCGTTTCCGTTGATCATAGGACCAATGTTTACACCGTCTTCCAAACCATTTCCGGCTTTCANTTCAGAAACAGCTTTAGCCANTTTNGTNGTNAACTCATCGTANATNTTTTCGTGNGCCATGAANCGATTCACGCAAACACANGTTTGACCAGAGTTACGGTATTTNGANGCAATTGCNCCTTCAACGGCTTTATCGATATCAGCATCTTCAAANACGATGAANGGAGCNTTTCCNCCCAATTCAAGNCTNANNTTTTTCAANGTNGAAGCACTTTGCGACATCAANAATTGNCCAACTCGAGTAGAACCGGTGAATGAGATTTTACTCACTTTATCGCTTTCGCAAAGNAGTTTACCCATTGGAGCCGGATCTTTNCCNACNACNACATTGAAAACACCAGCAGGAAAACCAGCTTCTTCAGCCAACTTGGCTAAAGCCAATGCCGTAAGTGGCGTTTCTTCACTNGGNCGAACCACTACNGAACATCCGGCAGCTAAAGCCGGAGCNACTTTTCTGGTGATCATNGCCAAGGGNAAATTCCAAGGAGTNATNGCNCCAACAACGCCAATCGGTTGTTTGATNACTACNATTCTTCTNTCTGCAGANTACGAAGGAATGATGTCTCCNTACACNCGNTTNCCTTCTTCAGCAAACCACTTGATAAANGAAGCNCCATANGCCACTTCGCCTTTACTTTCGGCTAATGGTTTACCACATTCCGTAGTCATNATTTCAGCTAAATCNGNNTGATTNGCTAAAATCAAATCNTTCCATTTTTCGAGTATNGCCGAACGNTCTTTGGCCGTTTTTTTACTCCACGGTTTAAAAGCNGCATGTGCTGCATCAATGGCTTTTTCGGTGATGGCTACACCGCCATCAAATACTTCTGCAACNTTTTCGGTNGTAGCNGGATTAAGAACGTCAAAAACATCGGATCCAACAGTTTCCCATTGTCCGTTTACNTATGATTTGTTAAAGATTAATTCTTTATTCATTTTTNTATGTTTAGTCGAATAACACNACTTGTCTGATNGCNTCACCGGCAGCTAAGCGTTCAAAACCTAAATTGATGTCTTCGAGTTTCATTTTGTGCGAAATCAATTGATCNACAGCCAATCTTCCTGTTTTGTACAATTCGATGTAAGCAGGAATATCTCTGGAAGGAACACAGCTTCCTAAGTAAGATCCTTTCAATGCTTTCTCTTGTCCAACAAGTGTTACCGGAGAAAGTTGTAGGCGTGCATCCGGATGAGGAAGGGCGGCTGTAACGGCTGTACCACCGCGCTTAGCAGCTTGGAACGCGAAATCTAATGCTGGAATAGCACCGGCAAATTCAACCGCAACATCAACACCGCCACCCGTTAAATCTTTTAATTCTTGTAAGGCTTTTGGATCAGAAGAATCAATCGCGTGATGTGCGCCCATCGCTAATGCAGCTTCTCTTTTTGAGGGCAATAAATCAGCCGCGATGATCTTTTTAGCACCGGCAGCTTTTGCTCCTAAAATNGCTGAAAGTCCAACGCCTCCAAGTCCNACAACCAATACGCTGTCTCCNAATTTCAATTGAGCAGTATTGACTACAGCTCCAACNCCTGTCATTACCGCACAGCCAAACAATGCTGCAATTTCAAAAGGAATTTCAGGATCAATTTTCACCAATGAATCGATAGAAGCAACGGCATATTCCGCAAATCCGGAAACACCCAAATGGTGGTAGTAATACTCATCACCTTTGTGAATGCGTTTGTGTCCGCCTAATAAAACGCCTTCGCCATTGGCTTGCGCTCCCGGCTCGCACAATGCGGCTCTACCTTCTTGGCAATTTGGGCAGTGACCGCAAGACGGCAAAAAGGCAAAAACAACATGATCGCCCACTTGCAGATTGCTAACGCCTTCGCCAATTTCAACTACTTCACCGGCCGCTTCGTGACCCAAAGCCATTGGCAATGGTCTTGGACGGTTTCCGTCAATTACAGATAAATCAGAGTGACAAAGTCCGGCTGCTTTAATTTTTACAACGACTTCTCTAAAGCCCGGTGGATCCAGTTCCACCTCTTCAATTTTCAAAGGATTGGTGCGATCATACGGTCTTCCCAATTCCATTTCGTGCAAAACTGCCGCTCTCGTTTTCATCGCTTGTTATTGTTTTTTTATGAATAAATCAGATGGATTGTCTTCTCCACCTTTCTTAAAGAAATTCTTTCCATAGAGTAGGAGTGTTAAAATGATTCCTACACCAAATGCCCATGTGGCACCTTTGATGACCAAAACAGCAGCAATCACTCCTGCAATGCCTAAGTCTTTTTGACTTTTAGATTCTAAAACACCAATTCGAACACTTACGAATCCTTGAATGATGAGTGTTAATGCCAGTGCAACACCTAAGATTGGTTTTACCAAACTCACAATTGGGAGTAATAATAAACCGGTATTCGTTCCCCAACGGAATGAACCAGAACCACCAAAAACAGAATTCATGGCCTTTTTACCTTGCTTGTAACGCTCGGTAATCACCACGTGCATGGCTGCCCACAAAGGACCAGCCATGGTAACATCCGGTCCGATTAAACTCATAATGGCATTTCTACCACCAAAAATTAAGTGAGCTCGGTTAGGATCGTAATCAATTTTTTCGTCAGGTCTGTCTTCATCGGCCTCTTCTAAAATGGCCTCACTTTGAAGTACATCACCAAATAAAACAATGTAAGCTGCCAATACGGTTGGAATGGCGCTTAAGAACATACTTGCAGGAGGAAATCCAATTCCGAATACGGTGTATTCAGAAAACATCAGTTTGAAGTTTGGAGAAGTAATTCCCCATTCGATGGTTGGCCACTCCGTTTCGGCAAGCATGGGAGCAACAATAACGGCTAATATGATAATTGGGAAGATGCCCAATTTGCCGATCATGTTTAATACTTTGTTTTTTGCTTTCAGTTGAGCAAAATGTTTAGAATAAATTAGGTAAAAAGCGATACCTACTGCGATAGTGATTGTCCAAGGGAATGAATCGAATTTTCCGCCTTGTTTGAACACTGTAGAAACTGCAGCAATACCAGCACCCATAATGATTCCTGATTTAATAGCAGTAGGAATTACATGTACCACTTTGTTGGCCAACTTGGTAGCTCCGAGAGTTATAGAGAATAAACCCAGCATCATTTGGAATGCCATCAACGCTTGAACACGTTCTGGCCCCATTTCAAATCCTTGTACATAAACCAGTAGAAGAGGAATAGCAGGAGTAATCCAACCTGGAACAACCGGATCTCCCAGTAGGTGATGGGTGAGGTAAAACAGTCCATTCAACATCACAATGGCCATGGCTGCCTCGAATGGCATTCCGAGCGCATCTGTGATAAGAGGAATAGCGGCAAGGTCAACTGCGCACATCAATAGACCTTGTAGATAATCCGGCCACTCAAATCGGTAGTGAATGAATGGCAAACGAAGTTTGAAAGGCCCAAGTGGAATGTAGGGACATTCTTCTCCGTCAACACGATTTTTCCATGTATCCATAGTAATAGAATAAAAAAGTAGCCCTTCAGATACCTGAAAGGCTACTCGTTTGAAATATTATTTAATTACGATAGGGTTAACTGGAGCACCAGAACCTTGATCCATTTTCAATGGAGCAGCAGTAAATAAGAAGGTATATTGTCCATCTTCTTTACAATCAGCAGCAAGATCTTCTAACCAGTAAAGTTCACTTAGAACCAAACCTAAATCTCTGATTAATGCACCGTGTAACGGAATAACAAATGACTCGCCATCAATTTCTTGGAAAGATTTTTCAACGGCTAAGTTATCTGCAGCTAATAAAGAGATTTCCATATCAGCTAACCATTGTACTAACTCAGGGCTGTAACAAAGACCTGGTTCAGTTAATGCACTCCAGTTTTCTTTGTCTTCTGGATCATAGTAACGCCCCATAGAACCTGTTCTAATTAATAAAATATCTCTTTTTTCGATGGTAACGCCTTGAGCTTCTGCTACTTTTTTCAAATCTTCTAAAGTAATACAAGTGTTTGGAGCTAATCTTCCGTTTTCGTCTCCTAAAAGAGTACCAACGTCTAAAAGAACACCACGACCAACGATTCCTTCGTTACCTAAAACTTGAACGTCAATTTTGTCGTGACCGTGAACAGTGTTAGTAGCTTCAATACCGTTGTAAACATAGTCGCCATACCAGGCATGGCCTAGTGCATCAACATGGCTAGTACCTTGTAAATACATGAATACTACATCGTCAGAATATTTCATTCCGCCATCCAGTTCATCTTTCTTGTCGAATTTATAAGAACCTTCATCTTGAGTCATGTAGTGCATTGCTGGAATACGACCAGGAAATACAGGACCATCACCATGCAACATTGGGATTTGAAGTGTAAAACGCTTTCCACTTTTTACGGCTTTGATTCCGCGAAAAGTTTGATCGGCATCTAAGTAGTTTAGTGTTCCTATTTGATCATCTTCACCCCATTTACCCCAGTTGTTTGGAGCTTCTTTTTGCATTTCATCCATATCTTTTTGAGCAAAAGCATTGCCCATGAATGCAGACAAAGCAATAGATAGTATACCTATGCGAAGTGTTGATTTTAATTTGTTGGTTTTCATTTTCGTAGTGTTTACGTTAAACATTTGATTTGTATAGTTATATAAGCGTTTTGTCATTGGTTGGAGGCGTGAGCAGTAGAGGTGGAGACAATTATATCTTCAAGAATATTGAGGCCTTCTTTAAGTGTTTCTTCTTTAATCGTTAGTGGAGGAAGTAACCTTATAATGTTCGCATTGGGGCCACATGAAAGAAGGAGCAAGCCTTTTTGGATGGCCTTGTTGCGTATTGTTTTTACTAATTCTGGTAAGGGCCTAGTGGGATCACCATTTTCGAAAAATTCAATTGCGATCATGGCGCCAAGGTGTCGAACATGACCTACGGTTTCTGGGAGCTTGTTTTTTAAATCGTTTAACAGCTTGCTAGCAATTTCTCCAATTTGAACTGCTCTTTGGCTGAGTTTTTCATTTTCAATGATTTCCAATACTGCAAGTGCAGCAGCACATCCTAACGGATTACCGCCATACGTTCCCCCAACACTTTTTGCAGCATCCATTACATGGGCTTTCCCTACTACAGCAGCCATTGGAATTCCATTCGCAATTCCTTTTGCCATAGTAATCATGTCGGGTTGAATTTCGTAATGGTCTATGGCAAATAATGAACCTGTTCGTGCAAAACCAGATTGAATTTCGTCAACAATCAAAAGAACATTGTACTTGTCGCAAAGAGCTCTTAATTCTTGTAGAAATTCTTTTGGAGCAATATGAAATCCTCCTTCGCCTTGAATAGGCTCAATAATAATTGCTCCAATATTATTGGTCTTTTGCAAGAGTGTTTCAATAGAAGCTATGCTGTTTTGAGCTGTAATTCCATAGTGCTCCACTGGAAAAGGTGTATGGTGGATGTTAGATGGAAAAGGTTCGAAACCATTTTTATAATGCTCCATCCAAGTAAGACCAAGGCAAGTGTTGGTTCTTCCATGAAAAGCATTTTTGAATGCAATAATTCCAGGTTTTCCAGTATAGGCTCGTGCTATTTTAACTGCATTTTCAACGGCCTCTGCCCCTGTAGAAAGAAAAACAGATTTAGCATTTTCAATGGGTGCTAATGCATTGAGTTGTTCTGCCAATTGAACTCCTTTTTCATAAGGAGTGATCATGAAACAGGTATGTAGGAACTGATCTACCTGTTCCTTAATGGCTGCATTTATTTTTGGGTGGTTGTGTCCAACATTGGTGACAGCAATGCCAGCCCCAAAGTCAATGTATCTATTGCCGTCTTCGTCCCACAATTCTGAATTGTGAGCCGTTTTAATGTATACAGGGTAAACATTTTTAAGGCCAGCTGCAAAAGCAAGCTCTTTCCATTTCTGTAATGATGCGTTGTTATCCATCTCTAAAATTCAAATTGAGGTTTTGAGCAACGCTTGAGTATTGCATTGCTGTTTGATGAATAACATATTAAATAATCCAAAGAAAGCATCATTAACATACTTGAAATTTAAGTGTGAAGTAGAAAGGTGAGTGATTGCTTAATTTTAAATTACAAGTCAATAATAAATTTAATTTTTCGAATTCAAAACATATTCTGCAAAAAATGCAGAATAATCATTTAAAGTTGTCTTATTTGCAGATGTTCGATAATTGATTTTTTTGGTGAGTAGTTGGTTAAATGAAATTGATAGTGAGGTTTGGGTGCTAAAATCATGTTGTTTTAGACCATTTTAAAATAACCTGTCAATGTGCTTACTTTGTCAACTTTTACAGATCTACATTATTTGTTGGACTACTTGGTAGTTAAAATAGATTGATATCAGCATGAACATAGAAGAACAACAGGAAAGTGTTAAGCTAGATGAATTGGATTATGCCATTATAAAGCACCTGCAATCAGACGGTAGAAAGTCGTTTACAGAAATTTCTGATGATTTAAATGTGGCGGTAAGTACAATTAGAAACCGTTATAATCGTCTTATTGAAGACAATATATTGCGAATTATTGGTCGCCCTGATCCTGAAAAAATGGGACTTCATGCCTATTCGAGGGTGATGATATCAGTAAAACCAGCAAAGAAATTAGATGAAGTGCTGGGGTTAGTTTCAAAGCTGAAAGAAATCAGTTTTTTAGCTGTAACGTCAGGAAAGTTCAACTTAGAGTTGAATGTGATGTGTACCAATAACAAACACTTGTTAGATATTATTGATCAGATCAATCACATCAATGGAGTAGATGAGGTACAAACAACCATGTACCTGAATGTATTGAAATGGGGGCAATAGAACTGACTGCCTGTATGCCGTCAACTCAACAGTTTTAATCTTCTAAATAGCAAAGTTCTTCCAGATTTTGCTCTTCGTCTGCGGTATACAATCTGGATTTTACAATAAAGCGTTTTCCCATTGGGATTTCTAATGAAAAGCTAGATCCCCGGCCATTGGTAACATCAATGGTGAGTTGTGTGTGTTTCCAATATTCAAATTGGTCTTTGCTCATCCAAAATTCGCAACCGGCTATATTGCCAATGCGCACATCAGAATTTCCAACTTTAAAATCTCCTTTTTCGTAGCACATGGGTTGTGAACCATCACAGCAGCCGCCACTTTGGTGAAACATTAATTCACCATGACGCGCTTTGATTTCGTTTACAACTGCTTCTGCTTCAGGAGTAATTAATACTCTTGCTGTCATAATCATGAGGTTTTAATTTTTGCAACATTCTCTAGTCCTAACTCTTTGGTTGAAACTTGGCGCATTTCAACTTTTCTGATTTTACCAGAGATTGTAAGTGGAAAGCCATCAACAAACTTCCAATACTTAGGAACCTTGTAATAAGCAATTTGCTCTTTGCAGAACTCTGTTAGCTCTTGTTCTGTAACAGACTGGCCTTGCTTTAGTTTAACCCAGGCCATTACTTCTTCGCCATATTTTTCACTAGGAACACCAATTACCTGTACATCCTCAATAGCTGGGTGAGTATAGATGAAGTCTTCAATTTCTTTTGGAGAAATGTTTTCACCTCCACGAATAATCAAATCTTTAATTCTTCCGGTGATGTTAATGTAGCCTTCATCATCCATAGTAGCCATATCCCCAGTGTGCATCCATCTTCCGTCATCAATTACAGAAGCAGTTGCCTCTGGATTGTTCCAGTATTTTAACATCACAGAATAACCGCGCGTACACAATTCACCAGCTACTCCGCGTTTTACAACATGTCCGGTTTCAGGGTCGATTACTTTCAGTTCCAAATGATCGTGAACTGTTCCAACTGTACTAACTTGTTTTTCAAGCGGAGCACCAATTTTGGTTTGAACAGATACTGGTGATGTTTCCGTCATGCCATAGCAAATGGTAACTTCCGTCATGTTCATTTTGGTTTGCACCTGCTTCATAATTTCAACTGGGCAAGGCGAACCAGCCATTACTCCTGTTCTTAAAGTAGAAAGGTTATAGCTTTCAAAGTTGGGAAGGTTTAATTCAGCAATGAACATTGTTGGGACACCGTAAAGTGAAGTACAAGCTTCTTTTTCTACGGCATGGAGTGCGCTCTCTGCACTAAAGCTTTCAGCCGGTATTACCATACAAGCTCCATGAGAAGTACAACACAAGTTGCCGATCACCATTCCAAAACAATGGTAAAATGGAACCGGAATACACACGCGGTCTTCTTTGGTGTAATTCATCCGTATGCCAATCATATAGCCATTGTTTAAGATGTTGTGATGAGAAAGCGTTACTCCTTTCGGGAAGCCTGTAGTTCCTGAAGTGTATTGGATATTAATGGGCTCATCAAACTGAACGGTGTTCTCAATGCTGAACAATTCATCGTCTGAAACTTCATGACTTTTTTCTAGCAAATCGTCCCAGTCTTTATCTAAGAAATAAATACGTTCTAACGTTTCACATTTATCCTTTACAGCGTTAACCATCTTGTAATAGTCGCTACTCTTAAATTTCAATGCCGCAACAATGGTGCTGATTTCAGATTGATTGATCACAAACTCCAGTTCGCTGGTTCTGTAAGCTGGGTTGATATTGACCAAAATAGCGCCTATACGTGCAGTGGCGTATTGTAACAAGACCCACTCTGCACGGTTTGGACTCCAAATTCCTACCCTATCTCCTTTCTTTACGCCAACGGCCAATAGGCTTTTCGCTACCTGTGCTGTTTGTGAATAAA
This sequence comes from Crocinitomicaceae bacterium, assembly GCA_002705995.1. GTDB lineage: Bacteria > Bacteroidota > Bacteroidia > Flavobacteriales_G > Salibacteraceae. Next base: position 66,623 of record PAJI01000031.1, read on the forward strand.
ACTCACTGTATGTTGCCCTATAATCTTGTTCAACGCACACTAACGCATCGCGTTGTGGAAATTGAGCAACTGTTCTGGCAAGATTGTCTCCAATGGTTTCTCCCAATAACGGAACGTTAGATGCTCCGCTGACATAAGAAAGGTCGGATTTCATAATGAGGGTACTTTATTTTTTGTAAAAGAATTCGTTTTCAATGCTTTTTTGTTCTGCTTTGGCTTGCGCTTCAGCAGCCCGTAGTTCAATTCTACGAATTTTTCCGCTGATAGTCTTGGGTAGTTCTTCAACAAATTCAATCACACGGGGCATTTTGAAGGGAGCCATGTTTTTTCTCGAAAAGGCAAAAAGTTCATCGGCCAATTCTTGAGAAGGAGTGTATCTAGCACCCAAAATAACAAAGGCTTTGATTTCGTAACCTTTAACAGGGTGGGGTGTTCCTACCACTGCAGATTCCTGAACAGATTCATGTTCCAGTAATACACTTTCAACTTCAAAAGGCCCTACCCGATAATCAGATGATTTAATTACATCATCGTCTCTTCCTACAAACCAAATGTAGCCATCAGCATCTTTGTAGGCTTTGTCTCCTGTATAGTAGAGTCCATGTTTAAAGACTTTTTTCTTCTTTTCAGGTTCGCCAAAATACGCATCAAATATTCCGTTTGGAGTATCGGTATCTGTTTTTACGGTGATGTTTCCTTCTTCGTCAACGGGAAGTTCGTTTCCTTCATCATCAGCAATAACTACATCGTATAAGAAAGTTGGTTTTCCCATACTTCCGTATTTAACATCAGCTCCGGGAATGTTGGCTACAATACAGGTACTTTCAGTTTGTCCGTAACCATCTCTTATTAATGTACCGGTTCCGCGTTTCCAGGCTTCAATCACTTCTGGATTTAAAGGTTCACCGGCAGCAACGCATTGGCGTAAATTAAGGTCAAAACTCTTCAGATCTTCCTGAATTAAAAGACGCAATACAGTGGGGGGAGCACAGAAGGTTGAAATATTGTGCTTTACCATCAGGTTTAATGTTTCTTTCGCATTGAAGCGTTCTGTAGAATGGTGAGCAAAGATGGCTGCGCCTACATTCCACGGAGCAAAGAAGCTACTCCATGCAAATTTTGCCCATCCGGGTTGTGATATGTTGTAATGTATATCGCCTTCTTTTAATCCCACCCAAGAAGCCGTTGTGAGGTGACCTATTGGGTAGCTTAAATGCGTATGTGTAACTACCTTTGGCATTCCAGTAGTTCCGGAAGTGAAGAATAAAAACAAAGGATCGTTTGGAGATGTGTCTGCTGCCTCGGCTTTATCAGACTCTTCATAAATTTCATCTAACGAGTGCCAACCGTTTCTAGATCCGTTGACTAAAATTTTAAGCGGGACATCTTTCCCTGAAAGCTCTTCCGCATCGTCAATTTTCTCCGCATTGTCAGCATCAGCTAAAACAACTTTGGGCATTAATTTTCCAAAACGATACACCAAGTCCTGAACGCCAAGAATGGTGGCAATAGGAATCAGGCGAAAACCACCTTTAATTCCGGCAATCATAGTTAACCAGTTGGCAGGCAATAAAGGCATTTGAAAAGAAATAATATCGTTGCGCTCAACACCGTGCTTTCTTAAAAAGTTCAACATGGCGTTGGCTTCTTTGCTCAATTGCTCAAATGAAAAGGTGTCAGTTACTTTTCCATCCGTCCAAATGAGTGCTTTGGCTTTGGGATGATCTTTTACATTGATGCCTTCAAAGACATCTCTTACCCAGTTGAACTTCTCGGGGACATTGATTTCGAGCTGGTCCAATTGGCTAAAATCTTGTTCCGCTGCAATAGAGCGGTACTTTCTGAAAACTTCTTGCATGGTTAAGTCTTAATTTATGGTTTCAATACTTTCGATGTCTATTCGTCTAGAATTCAACCAATTTATAAATAAAACCAACGCTGAGCGGAAAGATGTTTTGTGAGTTAAAATAGAGGGTGTGTAACTACTTAATTACTAGGATTTTTACCTGGTTGTTAAAATTTGCTAACTAAGTATATATAGTTATTTGGCTTTTGATGCTGCTTGTCTCTCTAGGTGTTGATAGCCCCACTTTCTTAAACTGTTAATGATGGGGTAGATGGTTTCTCCATATTCAGTTAGAGAATATTCCACTCTAAGGGGGATTTCATGAAAAACTTCTTTTGAAATAATGCCATCTTCTTGTAATTCATCAAGTTGTTTGGCTATCATGCGTTCGCTTATTGTAGGCAGAGTACGTTTCATTTCACCAAAACGGTTTCTCCCTTTTTTAATCATTACAATTAAAGTGGTTTTGCATTTCCCTTTGATAACTTGTAGAAAGACATCAGATGGGCATTCGGTTTCCTGATCTTTTAATTCTATCATTTTAATGCGCTGGTTTTCAATAAAACTGTACTAAATGTAAGTAGGAGTTTTAAATGTAAGTAGTTGACTATAAGTTGTGAAGATTGTAGTTTTGAATGAAACATCAAAGATAATTGTTATGGAGTTTAAAGCTTTTTTAGTCCAAGAAGAAGATAATAAATACACAGCAAAAGTAACAACCCTTACAACAGACCAGTTGCCTGAAGGCGATGTGCTGGTGAAGGTGAACTATTCAAGTTTAAATTACAAAGACGCACTTTCTTATAGTGGAAATAAAGGCGTAACACGTCAATTTCCTCATGTTCCAGGTATAGATGCAGTTGGTGTTGTTGAAACATCTGCTTCTGAAAAATTTAAAAAAGGTGAGCAAGTACTCATTACAGGTTTTGATTTGGGAATGAATACTTGGGGAGGCTATGGNGAATACATCCGTGTTCCAGAAAAATGGGTATTGCCTTTACCAAACGGAATGTCAGCTTATGAAGNCATGTGTTACGGAACGGCAGGACTTACNGCTGGGCTTTCGGTTATGAAGGTAGTTGAAGCTGGAGTTAGACCAGAAGATGGGCCTGTTGTGGTGAGTGGCGCTACTGGTGGTGTAGGAAGTTTGTCNGTNGNNATTTTAGCNCATTTAGGNTATGAAGTNGTGGCNATTTCAGGAAAAGATGCTCATAATTTATTGGTAGACCAGTTGGGAGCAAAAGAAGTTGTTTCCAGAACTGATTTTGAAGAACAATANAACAGTAGANCNATGGCTAAAACAGTTTTTGCAGCTGGAATCGATACTGTAGCCGGAGGAATTCTTTCAGGAATGATAAAGTCTGTGAAGTACAATGGTATTGTAACCTGCTGTGGGATGGTGGCAGGAATTAACCTTGAGACTTCTATTTTTCCTTTTATCCTTCGAGGCGCTACACTAGCAGGAGTAGATTCAGTGGAGTGTTCTGTTGAGCAACGTCAGAAGGTATGGAACCATTTAGCTACTGATTGGAAGCCAAAAACATTACAACAGCTAGTCGAGCAAATTTCAATTGATCAGCTAGAAGAAAAGTTAAATGTATTGCTCNAAGGNGAAGCAAAGGGGCGTTACTTACTAGCGCATCATTAAAAGTGTGTGAAAAAGGTTTTTAATGATGATTTAAAATACATGAGTTTTCGTTTGGAGACCGGTATGCGGTCTCCATTCATCATTAATATGGTACCTCCGTCTTCATGTAAAAATGCCTTCATATGATTGAGGTTAATCAGGTGTGAATTATGCACTCTGATGAACTGATCTTCTCTTAAAAGATTTTCAAAATCTTTAATGCTTTTAGATAAAGTATACTGGTTCGAAAAAGTGTATACACTGGTGTAAGAATTATCTGATTGTATTCGAATAATTTCAGATAAATGGATTACCGAATANCCNTCGGTAGAAGGGAGAAGGATTTTTGTTGCTTTTTGCTCTGCCCAAAAGCCATTTTTTGGAGAGCGTGATTGNTTGTTAAAAAACACTTTTAGTACTTCATGAAGCAATTGAGGATGAATTGGCTTAGGNAGNTACTGAACTTGGGCTTTGTCGGTAAAAATAGAACCTGTTGGTTTATTTTTTCCTAATACAATGATTTTGCAATCACTTAGTTGAAGAAATTGAACTATCATTTCCTTTGGGCAGCTGTCCTCCACATCAATAAAGATTAANGCTGGTTTAAGGAGTTCAACNGAGGGTAGTGANTTTTCTACACCAGAAGTACCAACAATGGTAATTTCNGGATAGAGTTCTCTCAATAGTTGCTGCAGTAGGGCAGTGGAGTTTTCCTCATTGTGCACAATCAATGCACGAAAGTAGTTCATGGTGTTAATAGGCATAAAGTCGCAGGTTTCTTTAGAAAAAAGTAAAAGCGGGTGGCCTGCGGAGTTTGTTCAGTTTATAGTNATCCTTTATATGGGGAGAAGGATGATTCTGCGAAATTTAAAAAAACTTCTTCGAGTATACACTGTTGTGATGCATAAAAAATAGAATAAGTTGTCTTGTTTGATGAGCTACAATTGTTAACGAACACGATAATAATTTTGACCATTGAAAGGATTTTTTCGTTTTCGATTGTTATTTGAATCTTTGAAGTATGGAAATAGCAATTAACAGAACCAACGATAAATTTCATTTCGAAGCCAGTAATGGAGGTGCAACACTTCCCATAGGAGCTTCGCCTGTATTAGGAGATACTGAGTATGGTTTTCGCCCAATGGAATTGATGCTGGTGTCTTTAGGTTCATGNATGTCTATTGATGTGTTGAACCTTTTGTACAAACAACGTCAGCAGGTTGAAGACTATGATGTNAAGGTATCAGCAACGCGNAAGGGAGAACCTTCCATTTTTGAAAATATTCTTGTTGAGATTTTCGTGAAGGGACAGGTAGAAGAAAAGCGTTTGGAAAAAGCNATTGCCCANAGTCGTGATAAATACTGCTCTGCCTATAAAGTATTGAATGCTACAGCTACAATTGATATAAAATATTACCTCAATGAAGTCTAAACACTTTGAAACCCTTGCCATTCGTACACAACTGGAACGTTCTCAACAGAAAGAGCATTCCGTNCCTGTTTATTTAACTTCTAGTTATTCATTTGGATCGGCAGAAGAAGCNGCTCAATTGTTTGCCGGAGAANCTGAAGGAAATATCTATTCAAGATACACCAATCCGAATACCAGTGAATTTATAGAAAANCTCACNTTGTTAGAAGGTGTTGAAGCCGGAGTAGCGACAGCAACAGGAATGGCAGCAGTATATTCTGCATTAGCCGGATTGTTAAAACAAGGCGATCATATTGTGGCCTCCAGCGCTATTTTCGGAAATACCTTTAGTGTAATAACAGGTATTTTACCACAGTTTGGNATTGAATATTCTCTGGTTGAGGTAGATGATAATGGAGCATGGAAAAATGCGATAAAACCGAATACAAAAGCCCTTTTTGTAGAATCACCATCTAACCCAACGTTAAANATTGCCGATTTAGAATACCTTGGAGATTTGGCCAAAGCGCATGNGCTTATTTTTATGGTAGACAATTGTTTTGCCACTCCTTATTTGCAACAGCCAGCGTCTTTTGGAGCCGACCTTGTATTACATTCTGCAACAAAATACATTGACGGACAAGGACGTGTTTTAGGTGGAGCNATTTTGGGTAAAAAAGAATATGTAGACCCTTGTTTTGATTTTGCAAAGAAAACCGGGGCTGCGCTTTCGCCATTTAATGCATGGGTNTTGTCTAAAAGTCTGGAAACCCTTGCTGTTCGTATGGATCGCCATTGTGAGAATGCTGAAAAAGTAGTGCAATTTCTAGAGAACCATCCGGAAGTAGAAGAGGTTTTGTATCCGTTTCACAAGAGTAATCCACGAGTAGATTTAGCTAAAAAGCAAATGAAAAAAGGAGGCGGGCTGGTAGGCTGTGTGGTTAAAGGNGGAATTGATAAAGGAAGAAAGTTTCTGAATGCCTTAAACATGATTTCGTTNACAGCAAACTTGGGTGATACGCGAACCATTGCAACGCATCCGGCTTCTACTACACATTCAAAAATGACAGAAGAAGAACGTTTGGCTGTGGGAATTACTCCCGGGTTTGTACGTTTTTCTGTCGGNTTGGAAAACAGTGAAGATATTATNGCTGATATCGATCAGGCATTGAAAGCATAATAGACTACGCTTAAGAGAAGAATGAATTACTAGAATTGAAGTTCTATGAAACTAAAAAGGCCGCAATTGCGGCCTTTTATATGTTTTGTAGTTGGGTTATTGTACTACTAGTTTTCCGTAAGAAACATTGTCGATTTGGATGAGGTAAACACCACTATCAAGAGAAAGGTTAAGCGTAGAAACACTTCCACCTTTAACTGTTTGCTCCATTACTTTGGCTCCNTTAAGGCTATAAATNACCATTTGTTGNTCGGTGTCATCGCTTGTGGTTAAGTCGATGTTAACTTGGTTAGTAGCCGGATTAGGTGAAATGTATTTGTTCAATGCTTCANCACCAACGNTTTCTGNTTCTTCACCAGTAAGNTCTAACATTTCATTTTGAGCATTTTCTGTAGCCGTACCACCTGAAATAACTGCTTTGGCAGATGATTTGTCATCTTCTCCACAAGGGAAACAGATTTGCTTTTCGATAAGGTCAACAGGTGTTTCATTGTTAAAATCAGCATCCGTGAATTGTACAATATCATCATAAATGTTGTTAAGAGAAATATCNGTAGTAATTTTTTCGGTAACAACGTCAGCATCTTCAAAAATGCACAGGTTATCATATTGGTTAGCAACAAATGATTCGATCGTATTGTATGACGTAGAGCCTCTGGTATATTCTACGCTGGCAAATCCTATAACCGTGTTTCCTGTTACAGTATCAAAAAATTTAAAGTTAGTATTGGTTGAATAGATATGTTTTTTAGCCGATTTTAGGTTACCACTGCTGTCGAAATAAATCAATACAATGTTGTCGTTTCCACTACCATCTTCAATTTCTCCAACCACAATAATGTCTTGATTAGCTCCTTCAAGAAGGTCTCGAATAATCAATGGGTAGCCATCAACGGTGAATTCGATATTCCATAATAAGTTGTAGGAATAGTCCATCATTAATAATTCTGTATTAGAAGCAGAATTAATATCATCTCCACCAGTAACGATGTTTCCAGAACTGTGCGCCAACACATTTCTATATTGGATACTGTTNTCAGTTTTAGCGAAAGAAATACTGCTCAGTCCAGGATCAATTGTGTGAAACATACCCTCCCATGGATTAGTACCAGCACAACCTACCAGAATAATGTTGTCATCATCCAATATATCCATGCTATAGATTTGATCATCTTTACCGCCACAATAAGATGAGCTGGTACAGTAACGTATGGTATTTGTTACATTTCCAACTAGATCAAAGTCCCACATAACCATGTCNTCATAAGTGGTACCTCCTCTGGTAGTTGGAACCTCCCAAGTATGAATATAAATNTGATCATCATCTGAGATTTCAATCAANGGTCTAACGATTCTTACAGCATCTACAACCTCATATTCTTTTTCCCAATTGAGGGTACCGTCATAATTGGTGTTGCAAAGGTATAACCTAGGGTTGCTTTGATCTTCAGCATANCCTGTTATATAAACTGTTGATGAGTTTTCGTGAATTTCGAAGCTAAAAGGAANAAATCCATCCGTATAGTATTGAGATTGAATGGTGTTGCCATTTTGATCTTGAATGAGTGTAAAAGGAAAAGTAGATCCATTGTAGGTTAGTTGAGAAAGTGAGAAATAATTTCCATCAGGGAGTTGAGCAATTTTACGGCCTTCAATTACATAATCTTCACAATCGAAGGGTAGTTGCACAGTAGCGAACTCTGTTTGAGCAGTTGTNAATAGTGGTAAAAATAATACCAAATAGAGTAGTTTTTTCATAGAATTTAAGAGTTAAGTGAATGTTTAATTTTAGGGTTATTAATGCATTAAATATTTCACTTTTCTTTTCAAGAAACCAGCTAGTATTTGATTTCGGTAGATGTGTGTTTGAATCTGATAGATAGGACTTGGAATTTGGAAATAAGTAATCCGAAAAAAATTGCTTGTACTCTTCANGAAAGCANTGGATNATGCATTTGCTCTATTCAGTAGGGTATAGTGGAAGAATCAGATTAATCTCCTTTTTTTCTTGAATGGAGTGGTTTATTTTGTGGCCAAATTCATTCTCTCTCAGATGCCTAGATTAGTCAACATTTTAGTGTGGCTTTTTTTATTTCCGCTACTACTTGGAGCGCAGTCTGTTTCCTTCAATCAGCTGTTTACAGACCAAGGTCTGCCAGAAAATACCGGGCATACCATTATAGAAGATCAACAAGGTTACATTTGGATTGGTACACAAAACGGTTTGGTTCGCTATGATGGCTATGAGTTTAAAACATTTAAATACCAAGCGAAAGACACNAACTCGTTGCGGAGTAACCGCATAGAGTCTCTCTTTGAAGACCGTGAAGGCAACATCTGGGTCAATACCAAAGAAGGGGTACACCGATTGAATCGGGAGAAAGAAATTTTTGAACACTATTTTCCTAAAAAGAAAGGCGTTCCTACCAATTGGTTAACTTACAATATTGTTCAAACCAACGATGGGCACATATGGTGTAGCAGCCATTTTGGTGTTCTGGAAATAAAAGATTGGGCAACAAGAGATGTTTCTTTTCACGCAGTTGGAAATGAACAAAAGCACACACATCATTGGGTGTATTACAACGCNAAAGAAGATGAGTTGTGGTTGGGTAGAAACGATACNCTCTATAAAAAAGAAGGTGAAGTGTTTGTGCCTAAAGCTCAGGTGAACTCTAAACTATTTGTAGTAGCGTCNTTTCACGATACACTCTTGATGGGAACTAGTGATGGAATGTTTTATGTNTCCGAAGATTTTACTGTAAAACCTTACCCAGGACTAGAAAGTATTCATGCAAATGCCATCTTAAGCTTAAAAGAAGATCAANTGGGACGTTTGTGGATAGGCACTAGCAATGGGTTGTTCATATGGNATGGTCATTATTTGAGGCACATTACCCAAAAAGAAGGTTTAAGCAATGACCTTGTGTTGTGTTGGTATGAGGATAGCCAAGGGTTAATTTGGATTGGGACAGGACATGGGGTTAATATCTATGATCCTTTACACGAACAAATTACAAGAGTAGGTCAACAAGATTCTATTCCGTTTCAATTGCCNAATAAAAACATTAAGACCATNCGGCAAATGGCCGATGGGACAGTTTGGATAGGAACTACTGCAGGATTGGTAGTTGTTGACGGGNTGAATAATGCATCCATTGCCCGAANNGTAACTACATATACTTCCGCAACTACTCCTTCACTGATTGATGATCACATTAGGGCTATAGAGCAAGATGAAAAAGGAAACATCTGGCTGGGAACACAAAAAGGCTATCTGTTTCANTACCAAAAAGAGCAAGANTATTTTGAACGTATTCCCAAATACGATGCATCTCGTATTCTTCGTGGAATTATTTCCATAGNCAATAAATTATGGNTGGGAAGNGATGCATCTGTTTATTGCTATGATGTTGAAAATAAGACTTATGACTCGTTGAGTTGGTTGCCTGAATTTGGTGTTGTTCAAATGGAANCCTATCGCGGAGAAATATGGGTAGGAGGCTTTGATTCTCTATTCGTGATCAATCCTAAAACAAAAAAATACCGGTCTTATAACGTTGAAAAAAAGCTGTCAAATACNCTANTTACTGATCTGTTGGCTACAGACAGTTGCTTGTGGTTNAGCACATTTGGAGGTGGGTTTTACAAATACAATCCTATAGAAGATANNTTCTATAATTACACCGAGGAACAAGGGCTAATCAATAACAATGTATGGAGTGTTAATGCTGATGAGCGCGGNCGCTTATGGCTNAGTACAGATAATGGTGTAAGTGTTTTTGAGCCTCAAAANGAGCGTTTTATTAATTTGAAAAAGGAAGACGGGCTTAATTTCAATGACTTTAACATGGGGGCACATGCGCATCTAAGTAACGGACAATTGTTGTTGGGNAATCCNGAAGGGTTGAATATTCTCTCTCCNGATCATTTTGAAACAAACCCTTTTGTTCCCCGGGTTGCATTTACAGATGTGAAAATCAATTATGAATCCGTAAAAANNTTTATTGAGAACCATCAAACGCTGGAGTTATATCCCGGTGATAAAACGTTGAGTTTTTCTTTCTCNGGGTTGAATTACAGGAACCCAGNNCTCAATCGTTATGCTTATCAGTTAACCGGTTACAACAACGAATGGGTATATACCGATGCGCTTCACAGAACGGCAACTTATACCGATTTACCGCCTGGTGACTATACGTTTAAAGTAAAAGCAGCCAATAATCATGGTGTTTGGGGCGATGANGTAGCAACAATGGAGGTNGTTGTTTTTCCGCCTTTTTATAAGACGTGGTGGTTTAAGACATTGGCCNTTTTATTGATTGTGGGANCAGCCGGAGGTTCTGTGTATTGGTACAANAGAAGAAAGTACCTAAAAACCATTCAAAATCTTCAGTTTAAACAAAAAGTTCAGGATGAAAGGGAGCGTATTTCAAGAGATTTGCACGATCATGTAGGAGCGCANCTTACCAAAGTGGTTACAGATTTAGATTTGTTGTCTCTACAGCTAGAACGTAAGCCAGTTGAAGAAAATCTTNACAAAATAGAAGGAACCCGAAGTTATACACAATCGACCATCCAACTGTTGCGCGATACTATCTGGGCCATCAATCAAGACCAATACAATGTAGAGGAGTTTGCTCAGAAGATAGAAGCGTTTTTGAATAAATACCTTGCAGGAACAATTTCTTTTGAAGTCATTAAAAACATAAAAGGGCAAAAACAGCTCAGTCCGAATGAGGTGCTGAACCTATTGCGTATAGTACAAGAAGCTACTCAAAATATGGTGAAATATGCCCAGGCTANGCGTTACCAGATANCCATCAATTATGATAAGCATTTAACTTTAGAAATCTTGGACAANGGAGTTGGAATGGAAGTTACCGCGTCTTCTTCACAAGGTAACTATGGATTGTATAACATGAAAAAACGCGCTGCCGATATCGGAGCGCGCTTCACTATNTCATCTGAAAAAGGAAAAGGAGTTAAACTCTTCCTTCAACTTTAGTTTTTTATTTATTCGTTGATTAAAGCTTGTTCGCTACCATAGTCTGCAATAGACTGGTTGATATCAGCAATAGACAGGGTGATTTTAGCCGCACATTGTTTTTCCTCTGTAACATTTGGAACAATGTAATTGTCGCTAAGGGTCATTTCTTTCATTTCAAAAGTAATTTTGTCTCCATTCACTGTAACCTCCATTTCACCATCTTCTTGAAAGTCTACTGATGTATAAGGGTTGTACCAAGAATTGCCATTTACTTTTAAATAAGCACTAAACTCATTGGCTTTGATGTGACCAGGAGCATTTGACTCTTTTTGCCAGCTCAAAGTAGTTGATGNAGTGGGTAAAACTTCATGCAAAGTCAATTGAAAAGTGTTGTTNCGTGCAAACAAATNATCGTAAACAAAAATATCAAGGTATTCTTCGTTTGAATTAACATCAACATTAACACTCGCTGTGTAATAAGCCATTTGGCCAGATTCATCTCCGGCTTTGGCCGTATTGTTTTCTAGTTCAGAAGTGTTGCCACTACTTCCCCCATTGTTGTTAGAAGTGTTGTTTTGTTGGTCTGAGCTGTCNTCATCTTTTTCACAAGCAGAAAATCCAATGGTAAGAAAGGCAAGTGCTAAAGCNCCNAAAGCTGTTCTGGAAAATTTCAAATAGTTCTTCATTTTACTGAGTTTTTAAGTTTAAAATCGGGTAATGATAATGGGTGCAAGATATTTTTGGTGAGAATGACCTGAAATAGGACGTGTTGCGTATTTTTATTGCGCTTTACAAACCGGAATGGGGTATATGCCCTATGCTATGTGAAAAGATCTTTGGTCAATGATACATCTTGCAATAGTTGATGATAAAGACATACTCAGAGAAAACCTTGTAACGGTATTTCAAGTTTTTGAAGAAGAGGTAAATGTGGTTTTTACTGCAGCAGATGGTGAAGAAGTTTTTCCCAAGATAGAAGCTGCTCCTGTTCGTCCGCAGCTAATTTTGATGGACATTGAAATGAGAAAGGTAGACGGCATAGCGGCAACGGCACTAGTAAAAGCAAAATATCCCAACATTAAAGTGGTAATGTTAACGGTATTTGATTCCGGAGAAAGTATCAAAAAAGCATTTGAAGCAGGTGCTGATGGTTATATGTTAAAAGACGAACGTCCGCTAAAAATGCTCGAAATGATTCGTGATGCCGTTGAAGATCGCTTGCCGCTGTCACCTGAAGTTGCTCGTAAGACACTCAGCATAATGAAAGGAAGTACGCAGCAAAATGATGGCGAGTCGCCTGCAAAGTACAACCTTACCAAACGAGAGTTAGAAGTTGTCTGTAAGTTAGCAGAGGGCTTCAGTTACCAAGCCATAGCCGATAGCTTGTTTATCTCTCCTCTTACGGTAAGAACCCATATCGAAAATTTGTACAAAAAGCTGGGAGTACACTCTAAAGTAGAAGCTTCAAACTTGGCCATTAAAAACAAATGGGTAAAGGTGTAGCTTGTTCCTTGTTGGTCGCTGAAAAAAGAAAAGAAACCAGTAAGTAATTTTCTACTGTTATAATCTTCTGGTTTTGTTGGAAGGTTCGAATCCCTCCGGCTCCACTCCTGCCTTTTCTATACTCTGGTTTCAATCCTTATTTAGTTGGAAGTAGGTTGGGAAGATAATCGCATTTCTACTTGAGCTTTTCGCAAACCTTCGTTTCAATCCTTATTTAGTTGGAAGTAGGTTGGGAAGAGTTAGTTGACATTATTACTCTAATATTATACATAAGTTTCAATCCTTATTTAGTTGGAAGTAGGTTGGGAAGTTAGTGTCTTCTTGCTTTTCTTTTACTTTAAAATTGTTTCAATCCTTATTTAGTTGGAAGTAGGTTGGGAAGAATTATTTTTTTCTTGAAATTTGATAATGAATTAAGTTTCAATCCTTATTTAGTTGGAAGTAGGTTGGGAAGTAGTAATATTAATACTTTTTTCATGATACTTTTTTGTTTCAATCCTTATTCAGTTGGAAGTAGGTTGGGAAGATGACCTCTCTGAAATAGATTCTGCTGTGTCAAAGAGTTTCAATCCTTATTCAGTTGGAAGTAGGTTGGGAAGATTTATTTTCAAAAGTTAATCGATGCTTAGTGTTGGGTTTCAATCCTTATTCAGTTGGAAGTAGGTTGGGAAGTCCGTCCGTTTATCCACTCCACCAGCAGACTTTAAAGTTTCAATCCTTATTCAGTTGGAAGTAGGTTGGGAAGCTGAAAAAGAAACAGAGTTCCATGTATTAGACGAATGTTTCAATCCTTATTCAGTTGGAAGTAGGTTGGGAAGAGCGTATAGCGTTCGCCACCTACACTTCCATTCACAGTTTCAATCCTTATTCAGTTGGAAGTAGGTTGGGAAGTAGGTTGGGAAGATCTTTTCTTTGTTGCTTTATCGTTGATGAATTTCCCGTTTCAATCCTTATTCAGTTGGAAGTAGGTTGGGAAGCTGCTACTCCAGCACCAAATGAATACACTGAAATTCGTTTCAATCCTTATTCAGTTGGAAGTAGGTTGGGAAGTAGACTTAAACAACTAAGTGGCTTGACAGAATTATTGTTTCAATCCTTATTCAGTTGGAAGTAGGTTGGGAAGTCTATTTCAGGATTCTGTCCAGTTGTTTGAATAGCAGTTTCAATCCTTATTCAGTTGGAAGTAGGTTGGGAAGTCCAAATTGAAACACCAAGCGCAGACATTCCAGCCGTGTTTCAATCCTTATTCAGTTGGAAGTAGGTTGGGAAGTCACCAAACGTGAAGTCTCTATCTTTTTTACTGCAGTTTCAATCCTTATTCAGTTGGAAGTAGGTTGGGAAGCAAGATTTTTGCCTTGTCTTCGTTTTCTCCAATGAGGTTTCAATCCTTATTCAGTTGGAAGTAGGTTGGGAAGTGAAATCATTCAGCACATTAATTCTGACAGCGATGAGTTTCAATCCTTATTCAGTTGGAAGTAGGTTGGGAAGAATACCTATTAGGAAACATGTGTGTTTTTCCTTTGAGTTTCAATCCTTATTCAGTTGGAAGTAGGTTGGGAAGTTCATCTTGTTTATACTGATGCTGAGGTTGAAGTCCGTTTCAATCCTTATTCAGTTGGAAGTAGGTTGGGAAGGTGGTAAGTTTTTACGCCAAAAAGGGTGGTCAATTGGGTTTCAATCCTTATTCAGTTGGAAGTAGGTTGGGAAGCTGTAACCTTACTCATGGGGCCTCTAGGATTCGTGAGTTTCAATCCTTATTCAGTTGGAAGTAGGTTGGGAAGTGAGATGATGGAAGAATGTTATTAACGGACGCGGTCAGTTTCAATCCTTATTCAGTTGGAAGTAGGTTGGGAAGAATTGACATTATTAAGTTTCTAAGGCTTTTTGATGGGTTTCAATCCTTATTCAGTTGGAAGTAGGTTGGGAAGTGAAAGAATGGAGATTTACATAGGAGAAAACCCTCAGTTTCAATCCTTATTCAGTTGGAAGTAGGTTGGGAAGTGAATTCCGTTTTTCAGACTGGTATAACTTGGTGGCGTTTCAATCCTTATTCAGTTGGAAGTAGGTTGGGAAGTGTAGGTTCAGGAATTGAAGACGATAAGGCGCAGGGGTTTCAATCCTTATTCAGTTGGAAGTAGGTTGGGAAGGAAAGAATGGAGATTTACATAGGAGAAAACCCTCAGTTTCAATCCTTATTCAGTTGGAAGTAGGTTGGGAAGCCGGTGAGCATGAAAAGATAGCCAAAAATGGGTGCGGTTTCAATCCTTATTCAGTTGGAAGTAGGTTGGGAAGACTTATACTCATGTGAAATGAGGTGCTTTTTTCTTTGTTTCAATCCTTATTCAGTTGGAAGTAGGTTGGGAAGTTTTCGTCAAAAGTTAGAATATCTGTAGATGTTAAAGTTTCAATCCTTATTCAGTTGGAAGTAGGTTGGGAAGTTCTCGTAGTCATCATTGGTATCTTGGTTTTCCTCCGTTTCAATCCTTATTCAGTTGGAAGTAGGTTGGGAAGTTTTGACAGGCCTTCAATTCCATTCAATGACATATCGTTTCAATCCTTATTCAGTTGGAAGTAGGTTGGGAAGTTGCGTCTTTCATAAGAAATTTTTGAAATTAGTTGTGTTTCAATCCTTATTCAGTTGGAAGTAGGTTGGGAAGACTTCCAGCCGTCTACCTCCTCAACGTATTGAAAAGGTTTCAATCCTTATTCAGTTGGAAGTAGGTTGGGAAGATAACTCCGAATTCTCAGGTATTAAGAAAAATAAATGGTTTCAATCCTTATTCAGTTGGAAGTAGGTTGGGAAGTTAGAAAAAGCAAAAAACTTAACAAAAAAAATTGGCGGGTTTCAATCCTTATTCAGTTGGAAGTAGGTTGGGAAGAGATTAGTTTTTCACCATAATTTTTAACAGCCTTTTGTTTCAATCCTTATTCAGTTGGAAGTAGGTTGGGAAGTGATGAAGGGGGGTCTGTAGGCAGAATCTCTCTGTAGTTTCAATCCTTATTCAGTTGGAAGTAGGTTGGGAAGTCCTCCCCAGTCTTTGATTTGGGTTTAGATGGTCGTGTTTCAATCCTTATTCAGTTGGAAGTAGGTTGGGAAGATATTCATTCACATTCAATGATCAAGTTGAGTCTCTGTTTCAATCCTTATTCAGTTGGAAGTAGGTTGGGAAGTAAGTCGAAATTCTTCATTGGACTTCTTACGTTTATCGTTTCAATCCTTATTCAGTTGGAAGTAGGTTGGGAAGTCGCTCCCCAATCAAAATGCGCATTATCAATGCGTTGCAAAACAGTTAAGTTCCCTTTCGTTATTTTTTCGTACGTCAAAGAGCGTTGTTTTTCAATGCTTTTGCTTGTTTTCCGTTCCCTCAACATATTGATTGCTAATGCATCGCAAACATATTGAAGGGGTGTTGTTATAAATTGGTGTCCGGAAAAACTCATTGCGTACAGATATTTCTATACGTGCAATTTAAGCATCTTTTTTTGTATTTGGTGGCCTTTGGGTAGCGGTTATTGGCAATAATCTCTACTACTTCTTGGGCACTGTTTTTAATTAATTCTTTGTCTTTTTTACCAATGGCAATTTCAATGAGTTTGTTCTTTGAACGGGTATACACCAAAAAGCCTTTATTAACGGTTTGCTTGTAGTGGTTTTCAATCAGTACGGCATAGCAAAATAGCTGTTGTTTGTAGGTATCGTAAATGCGGTCTTTGTAAACGGCAAATTTGTAATCAAGCGGAGCCATACTTCCGTCTTTTAACCACAACACTTCATCTACTTTTCCGCGTAAACTATCATTGGTGAGGTATTGGTCAAGTGCTTTTTGTGTAACGCCTATTTTGGTGCGTAAATACTCTTTATTGCGCTCTAGGCGTTCATCGTGCAAACTACGTCCACGCATTACTTTGCTGTATTTTTCTTCGTTTTGAGGAATGGCCAATACGTATTCAAAATAGGTGTAACGTGGACAGTACAGGTATTCGATAATATGTGATGGTGTAACGCTGGGCATCAGAAAAACAGTGCTTTTACTTCATCGGTCACAAAATCTTTATCGAACGCCTGGCCAAGTAAAACGGTGTCTTTTAGCTCATTTTTTGACATGGGGAAGATGTAAACCGAATCGGTTTCTTCATTCATCCAGTCCTCCAATTCCAGTTCCAAGGCATCTTTCTGGTTGTCGTTAAGTACTCCTAAAAACACAGAATATTGCACACGGTACAAGCCAGCTTGTTTACAGGCTTTGGCAATTTTGGTGCGCGCCTTGTCTTTTTTAATGTCGTAAACTACCCAAACAATCATGCATTGTCTATTAATTGGTTAGCAAATTTGTGCGCATCCATCTGCAGAGCGTTAAACCGTGTTTGGTTGCGACCGGCATATTTAATGGTGTCTTGATCTATGTAGTTAGAAAACGCTTCTACCAAAAAGGGTTTCCCTTCGGGGTTGAGGGAAATACCTCCGGGAATTTCATCGAAAAAAGATTGCTTCACTTGCTTTTTGGAAAATAGGCCAAATACACACCGATCAGCGTGAATGCGATAGGGCTCAATAAAATCAAAGACCAAGCTTTTCATGTTGTAATCATCGCGGTGCAAAAAGCCCAAGTAAGGGTCTAATCCAGCTAACATCAGTGCGCGTTCTACACGCGAGTATAAAATGCCATAGGCGTAATTGAGCATGGCATTGAAGGGGTCTTGAGCCGGCCGAAAACTTCTTCCTTTAAAGGCAAAGTTTTCTGGTATACTTTGAGACAGTGCATCAAAATACAAGCGTCCGGCAGTTCCTTCTAACCCACGTATTTTATCAGCTATTTGCGTAATGTCATCGGCCTTGAGTTGTAAGATCTTTTCGCGTTGTTCTAAAATGCGATTTTGCTTTTCGGTGAGGCCAATGGCAATTTTTGCACGGTGTTTTTTCAGATCCTGAATGTAATCGGCCTGATTTTCGAGCTTTTGTGCCAGCCATTGTTTAACAGTTTCTACCGCTATGTTGTTGAGACTAGCCTCTAGCTGTTTTTTCCTGATTTTAGTGGTACTTCCCAGTTTGCTGTGCCAAAAACGCCCAAGTGGATGGCCATCGTTTTCTACAACTACAATGTCTATGTTGTGTTTTAATGCCAGGGCTATGGCAGCAGTGCTAAGTGCTGTGCCTTTGCTCAATACCAATGAGGTGATTTTGTGTGCGGCAATATGGTCAGTGCTTATTTTTTCTTTGGGCGCTTTGCGCACGCGAATTTCAAACATGTCGTCTTTGACATGCAAATAGGTTCCATATGTGTTGATAAATATTTGCATGGTGAGCTAGGGGTTGATGCGTTGAATGGTACCAAATCCACGCGATACGGATTTCCCGAGCCCTATGTTATCAGGTAACAGGGCATTAACAACAAACTCTCCGCCAAAAGCCAGCATGGTATTGTCTTTAAATTGAGTGGTACCGGGTTTGAGATGAGTAACTGAGGCCATTAAGCGTTGGTGAGACTCTAGATGTATGTCTATTCCTTTGAAAAACGAGAGGATATTACCCACCAATATGCGTTGCAACATGTCTTGCTGTTGTTGTGGTGTAGCACTGAGGTATTTTTTGTGGTTGGTTTGGTTCAACGCCATCCAACGTGTGGTAAAGCGATAGCGAATCAATTGGTTGGTGTGTCCAACCTCAACCGATTGGGCATTGATGAGTTTGTTGTGTATGGGGTAGGTGTGGTTATCGATGTGCAATTCGTGCATTTTTAGAAACAATTGGTTCAATAAAAATGCGCCTTTGTCTAGCGCAACCAGCGTAGGTGTTTTATTGATGACTTTGTATTGTACCAAGGGGTAACTGTTGCGAAATTCTCCGTTTTCATAATGGTTGTGTAATAGGGGTGAGTGCTCGCGAAAAAGGTTGCCAAAGTAGCCGCGTAGTTTGTGCGCATCGCGCATTTGCAATTGAATTTCGGGAAACCGGATGGTGGTGAGGTCAAGGGTCTGATGTGCTGTTGGTATTTCCATGGTTTTGGGGTTTAGAATGAGATGGAAGCTAATTTTTCGTTGCTGTTTCGTTTAAATCCTGTCATTGAATCGTAGTAGTAAGAAATATCATTGGATTTTATCCAATAGAGATTTTCAGACAATAAGGAATCAGGTTCTTTTTTTAGGTCTTCAACTAAATCAAGGTATTGTGGAACGGCTATGATTCGTTGGTTAAATGCTCTTTTGTAGTTTTTGTCATAGTCGTTTTTACTTATTTCTTTATGAAGTAATTTTTCATAAGCCTCCCTGGCTTCCATTCCTATTTGATCATTAGGAAGTTCAATAAAAACAGAAATTCCATCCTGACTTTTTTCAATGATTTTGAAATCTGAAACAGTTTTTTTCTTGGGATTAGTAGATTTTGGATACGCGTATTGGAGGTTAATCATTGCATCAAATATTTCTACGGATGTTGAATAATCCACTCGTTTTCCATCTGAAACATTATCAAAGTAAGCTTCAACGAGTTGCTTGTAATTTGCTTCGCTGATTTCGCCTTGACTAAGTGATTTTTCGGCTTGAATAGATGTTTGTAAACCATATATTTTCTGACAATCACCAAAGTCTATAATGTAGAGTGGAGCTCCTGTTTTTTCAGGTTTGTTTTCTCTGTTGATTCTTCCGGCAACCTGAACTATTGAATCAATTGGCCCCACGTCTCTGAATCCCATATCAAAATCAAGATCAACACCTGCTTCTACCACTTGTGTGGATACGAGTATACATGTTTTTGAGGATAATTTCTTTTTGATTTCTTGTATACGTTCTTGGCGTTGTATGGGAGTAATGTTGGTTGAAAGGTAAAAGAGTTCAACATTATCTTCAGAGCCGTATTCCTTTTGAAGAGCCTGAAAAATGTCTATCGATCGACTTACTTTGTTGACAACAATCAAACAGTTTTTATTGGGATTCCAATATTGTTGAAAGAGTTCTAAAAAATTGTCAGAATCAATTTTGTCTTGAATTAAAGGTACAATTCGTGTTCTATTGAAACAGGCAAAAACAGCAGTATCATTTTTTAGGAGATTATGTGGGATGAACTCTGGTTCTGTTATTTGCACGTTTAGCTCACGCTCCATAAGTTCAAATAACTTGGGCTGTGTAGCAGTCATAATTAAAACACGAGCATTCAGGAATTTACAGGCGTAATATAGTGAAGCAGCAATCAATGGAAGCTTTTCAAGTGCAAGTGTCTGAACTTCATCCAGTATGATGATGGAGTTTGCAAAATGATGGAATTTTTTAAGGAGTCTGTTTCGGTTACCAATTAGGGTTTCAAAGAATTGAACAAACGAAGTAATGACAATGTCTTTTTGCCAGGTGTCCCAGGCCATTTTTTTCTTGTTGTAGGCTTTTTCCTCATCATTGTCGAATTGTTCTTGTTGGACTTCTTCTCCAAAAATGTCAGCAAATTGATAATGCCCCATTACGAGATTGTTGCCAACTGTTTTTTCGTATTCTGATAGTGCTTGTTCGATGATGTTAATAAAGGGTAGGCCATATATAACTTGGCTTTTATATCCTTCTTCTACTTCAATTTTAGCACGTAATTTCAGCACAAAGTCTAAAGAAGTCATTGTTTTACCAATGCCAGTTGGTGCAGCCAGTGTAAAAATGCGTTTATTCAGAATTCCCTCCGAATCTAGGTTTTTTACAACCTCTGAGCGTACATAGTTTCTAAGCTGGTTTTGATTGAGTTTTTTTAAAGGTTGATCGGGATATTCTGGTTGTGAAAAACGAATGTCTACTGCATTTTCTGGTATTGATTTAAAAGTGGTAAGTTGAGTGTCTGAAGCATCTAATTTATCGGCCTCAATTAATAAAGAGAATAAATAGTTGACCCTGAAATAATCTTCTATTGTTGTTCTCTTTTTTAGTTCTTTTCTGTAAAGTTGGAAAAGTGTTTTTGGTGCAGTTTGAGAAATGAATTCATCTTCAATACTGAAAAATGTTTTTAGCTCATCTAGCTTGTTTAGTGCTTCTTTTTGTTTGTCAAAATTAGAAGCTTCAAGCTCGCTGTATTGTTTGTTTTCAGGATAAAGAACTAAGTCAATGTTGTGTAAATTACTGTGGTGCATTTTAATAAGATAAAATGCGAAGAGTGCATTCTTTACATCAGATTGATAATAGTTAAATGCGGTTTGAGCTCCCAGATTGGAATGGGATTTTAAATAATGATCTACCTTATCGGGTGTTACCAGATAAGTTTGAAAGTAGGTTGTGTATTTTCCCAAATCATGCAACCAACAAACTACATCTAATAGTTTGCTGGTTGAATTTGTGTCAAAGTTCACCTTGGAAGAAAAATTAGCAATAGCTTTTCCATGGACTCCCTTCAAATGGTCAATCAAAAGTTTACTCCCTACTCTGGAGTTACCTTGTTTAACACTATGAGAATATACCTGCATAGTCTAAAAATTGAATGTATTCAATGCTTTCTTTGCCATCGATTTGATAATAATGGCCAGATAGTTTAACCTGCATGGGGAAGTTGAGTGTCGTGAATAGAACACGATTCATACGGTATACTTCACGTCCTTTTTCTCCACCAATAAAGTCAGCAGGTAAAAGCTCTTCTTCAATGTGGTTGAGCTTAAATGATTGATCTTCTGAAAATTCAATTTCATTAATTTGATCACTATTTCCTGCCGAATGAAGTTCTATCCATTCTTGATTAGCAGTTTTTTCAACTGCTGAAAGCTGGTTGATGTTTGAAATTGATGCTGCAAAACCTGCTATTCCAAGACTTAAGTTAAAATGTCTCTCGTTGTTGAGTAAACAAGTTTTAATTTTTTGATAGAGGGTTTCATCTTTACCGGGGCTCAAATAGAACCTGTATTTCACACTGTCTTTTCGCAAATCATTTCCGGTAACAATTTCAAATGGTGTTTGAACACGTCCTTTCCCTCCTCGAAAGTCATTCCCTCCTTTAATCATCAAAAAATTTAATCGATGAAACGACTTTTTTAGATCGCTTAAGACCCTCAACCCAATCTTGAGGTTAGCATCTTGATATTGTTCGTAATAGGAATTTTTCTCTTCTCCTACTATGGCTGCCAACATACCAATTATAGTTGTTCGCGGAGGGATGGAATAGCTCATGGCTGTATTGTTACCATGGAACTTTCTGAAATGGGCAAATTTCCCTTCTATGTCGAATGAAAGTACTTCCATAATCTTACAGATTTACGGATACACCTTCAGCAGTCTTTAAGATAACCTCTTTAATTACACCGCTTTTTTTATGCTCTTCAATAAGTTGTGTTAATGCACTAAAATCAACATTCAGGTCATTGTATTTCCTTACTTTTTTAAAGTCTTCAACGCTTTCAGTTGGGGTGACTTTGATGTAATTGCGTAAATCGCCAAAATGACCATTGTTGTAACCATCGTTATAAATGATCTCTAAGTATACTTTGGGGTATTGATTGAGTTTTGAGCGTGTAGGCAATGAAGGAATAGCACTCCAAACACCATCTCTGAATTTATTCATATCCTCTTCGGTTAATCCTGTAGTTTGAGCAGCATATTTGTTGGCAACTCCATGGAAGGCTAGTAAGCTGTAATGAACACGGTAATCTTTTCCAAAAGTACTGCTGTCGTCATTCATAATGGTGACAATAGAACTAGAGTCAACCGGATAAACTTTGTTGAGTGAATATCCCCAGTTGATTTGCAAGGGACCAGTATAAGCACGTGTAAACTCTTTTACTGCAAATGCACTACCAAATAACCGGATATCAATGAAGGTATCTTTAATCAGTTTTTCAAGAATGAAATAGTTGAGTTCTTTGTTCTTTTTGTTTTGAAGCGCCTTAAATATCCCTTCAGAATCTTTCTTGGCGCTTATAATTTCATCAAAGGCTATTTTCATTTCAGGTTGCCCTTCAAAAAATGCCTCGGCTTTAGATGTGTCTGAAAGTAATCGCTCTACAACAGCAACAAATTTAGAGTCCGGATTAACTTTTGCACCTTCTTCCATAGAAACAAAAACATCGTAGCCTTTTAGCATGAAATAATCGCGGATGTAGCGTTTTAAGCGGGTGTCTGTTACTAGGTTAGTTTGCGTGTCATAGTCCATGCGGGGTTTGTTTTCCTGATCTGGGTCGCCATTAGGATTACAGTTAATAGCTTCATAGATGAATAGAAAGTCTGAGTTGTTCTGAATTGTGTTCATTTTGAGAGAGGTTTAATTATTTGTCGTCTGATTTTGTTAGTCCAAAAGAATATCCTGCCATTAGGTAAAAAACACTTTCCTGCGCTTTTAATGGCCAATTTTTATAGTTGAAGAGATCTGTGAATTTGCTAAAGCTCCAATCTGTGTATTTATAAATGTTGTATTGCTTGACTTTTTCTCTAAGATCAAGGCTTAATCTTGCTATAGCATCAGCATCCATACCGTTAAAATTTACTTTTCTCAATACGGGTTTAGACTCATGTTGCTTGTCGTATTGTGCACGTGCTACAGAGTTTAATATTCTTCCAAGGTAAAACAGTGCTTTTTCACTGTCTGAATAATCCATTTTGGTGAAGAATAGTTCAATGCGTTGTTGAAACTCAGAACCTGTTTCAGAAGGTTCTTGTTGTGTTGTTTCATTCTCCATATCTAAAAGGTTTAATTGTTTTAATGCATAGAAGAGTGCAGCGTACTTGTATACAGCATCTTTGACGGCAATGTCAAACGCATCTTTCAGGTTTGAATTAATGTTCTTATAAGCGGCATACCTGCCATACCAATGGCAAAGCAATAAATTGGTGAAATGGTTAAAGAGCACTTCAGAACTTATTTTCCGTTGTTCCAGAATATCTTTAAACAACGAAAGAGCGGGGTTTAGCTTTGATTTCGAACCATCTCTAACAGGAATAATGTAGTAGATCGATTGTAAGTTGAAAAGTGTTTTGCTTCCTATATAGTCTTTAAAATCTAATCCTGTAGATGCGAAAACTTTACTAACTCTTTCCAAGTGTTTATTGCTGACATCTTTAATTTGATTGATGATTTTAAATGAATTTCCATCTGACTCAAAAGCTATGTAGTTGATCCAGAAAAGATCTAAAGGAGGTAATTCTCGTTCTACAAGTGTTTCTAACGATTGATGTTTGAATAATAAATCGGATGATTTGTTCAAGTAGAGTTCTGTTTCACTCAAATCAAATTCATCTAAATCTCTAGATCTATAATTTGGAACAATAATGTGTGTAATCCCTGCAATTCGTGTTTGAAGGTTTTTTAAAACGTAGGAAGATGCTTTGTCTAAAGCAGCTATACTTTCAGGGTTTGCCTGAAAGCTGTTTTTGAAAGAGCTAAAATCAGAGGCGTAATTGAAAGAGGTTGTTTGGAAAATCTTATTAATGTTATACCTGCCTGAGAAAGACGCTTCAAGAGTAGAATCACTTTCTAAACCTGTAATGTAGTCGGTTCCTTTTTGTCCGTTGTCACTAGTTCCAAATTTTGAAATAATAAAAGAATCAAATCCGTCCAGTTCAAATAGCTTTATTGGGTTTGAAGAGTTGACTTTATTGGATCGAACTACGGCTGTGTAAAGAATCACTTCTTCTTCACTTCCAGAATCAAGCTCTTTTGATATTTCTTTTAGGTTCAGTAAGCCCCTGTGTTCGTCTAGAGTGGTGTTAATGTCCTTCAGTGCAACATAAAGAGGAGTTTTTGTGAATTCAGGTAGCTCTTCAATAGCTCTTAACATACTGCCAACTTCACCTTCATTCTTGCCAAATAAAGATTCTTCTAGCATATTAAAATTTTTGGTTGCTACTGTTAGTGCACATTTTTTTCCTCTTGGTCCCCAAAGTGAAGGAGGAATAAAACGAAAATCAATAGCACTTTCATCGGGTTTGAAAAGTTCCATTTCTTCTTTTAAGATTCTAATCTCTTTGTTAACGCAGTCAAATAGAATGGGACAAATCCAGTTTTTTTTATTGGGATCATACTTTGGTTCAGATGTGAGTTGAGCCCATACTCCTTTGCCATCAAGGAGTTGCTCACCAATCTTTAATAATGTGTTTAGCATAGGAGTGTTTTATTCGTATAACGAAATTTGAATTGATAAAAAAGTGAAGGGTGAGTTGATCTTGAAATGAAAATCAAATACAGGAAAGTAAATATACGAGCAGCTAACATGCGTCATTTAGTTTGTAAAGTTCAGTTCAATTGTTTGTTCCCGTCCAAATTAATAGAAGCAAATGAAAAAAGCCAGACCATAATGGTTTTACGGTGTAGTTTTTTACTCTTTGAGTAGAGTTTTCGATGCTTTATAAATACCTCATTTTAGGTATTGTACACTCTGAACCTTATTGTTTTCTTGCCAAGCTACATTATTGCGTCTAAACCCGCATTTAATGGGCTTTTTAGGAGCTTTTTTACGCTTATATATTTAGAATTAGTCTTAATTAAAGTAAAGGCAGGGTTAGAAAAAGAGATGAAATTGGTGCAAAAACAGCAAACAAAAACTGGATTTGGACAAAAGGTACAGCGAGAAAACTCAACAAGATGGAGCGGACTTTTAACGCTGTTATTTGTGTTTACATTTTACTGGAGTTGGGGACAGACCGGAAGCATTAGTGGTAAAGTGACATTGGAAAATGGAACACCGGCAATTTCTGCACATGTTCAAGTCAATGGAACCGAGTTGGTAACAGTCTCAGGTGTAGAAGGGGATTATTCGATCAGCAATGTTCCTGTTGGACAGCAAATTCTCACCATTTCTTTTTTAGGCTATGAACCTTATACGTTAAATGTAGAAGTAAAAGAAGGGGAGAATACTGCCAACGCACAGCTAAAAAATCAAACAACGGAGTTACAATCGGTAACGGTCACCGGAAAATCGAAAACTACCGAAATAGAGGAAAAACCGTTTACCGTAAATGCCATTGATGTTCGTCCACTTAAAGCACAAAATCTAGACATTAATCAAGTGCTGAATACTACCTCCGGAGTGCGTATTCGTGAAGAAGGAGGGTTAGGATCGAGTTTTGACTTTACATTGAACGGTTTTAGTGGAAATCAAGTGAAGTTTTTCCTAGATGGTATTCCAATGGACAACTTTGGTACATCGTTGACGATGAACAACATTCCTGTAAATCTTATTTCTACAATTGAAGTGTATAAAGGAGTTGTTCCCATTGAGTTGGGGGCTGATGCATTGGGCGGAGCGGTGAACATAACGACTGACAATTCCATCAAAAAATACCTCAACGTTTCTTATTCGTTTGGATCTTTCAATACACACCGAGCAGCACTTTCGGCAAGGTATACGACTAAAAAAGGCCTTTTTGTAAAGACCAATGCTTTTTTCAATTATTCAGATAATAATTACACCATTGAAGCAGAAGTGGCAGATCCGGTTACGGGGAAATATGGTGATCCAGAAGAGATCGAACGCTTTCACGATGCTTATCGCTCTGAGAGTGTACAGTTGGAATTTGGAGTTGAGGATAAGAAGTTTGCAGATCTACTTTCCATAGGCTTTATAGCTTCTGGAAATTACAAAGAGATTCAAACAGGGAGTAACATGAATAAGGTGGTAGGTGAAGCATTCACAACAGACAAATCACTTATTCCTACGTTAAAATATCAGAAGAAAAACCTTTTTCTTGAAGGATTAGATGTACGCTTTAATGCGATTTACAACATAAGAGAAGCTAAAGCAATTGATACGGCCAGTAAAATTTACAACTGGTATGGCGATTATACAGATAGAGGAGAAGGAGCAACATCTGGCGAACTGTATTGGGATAAAACAGAATTTAGGTTCAACGATGACAATGTTATCGCAATGGCCAATGTGAGTTATAGTATTGGAAAATATCAGTCAATAGCATTGAACAATACTTACAGTTGGTACAGACGTGTAGGTGAAGATCCAATCAGTTACAATGCTGTTCCTTTCAGTGAACCCAATATTCTTGAAAAAAACATTACTGGTCTTTCGTATTCTGTAAAGTTGTTTGATGAACGCCTTCGAGGAGTCTTGTTCGGTAAAAATTTCATGTTTAATGCCGATACGAAAGAAGGTCTGGGAGGATCTGATAATTATGCATTAGCCACACACAGCGTATCTGAAATGTATCAAGGTTATGGAGCTGCATTAACCTATTTTATTTTCAAAGGATTGCAAATCAAAGGCTCTTATGAAAATACATACCGCTTGCCAGAAGCCTATGAAATGTTTGGTGACGGATTAAGAGTGTTGCCAAGTGCGGAGCTTACTGCCGAAAAAAGTCAAAACTTCAATTTAGGGCTCATTGGCCGTAAGCGTTTCAATCAGCATGAGTTCTTGTTAGAGTTGGGGTATTTGTATCGTCTTCCAGAAAATCTTATTCGTAAAACCATTACTGGAACCGTAAGTATCTATGAAAACCTTTCTTCAGCCAAGGCAAATATTTACGAAGCAGGCATCAAATATCGCTACAAAGATTTTCTGCAGTTCAAGGTAAACGGTTCGTATCAAGATATTGTAAATAACCAAAAATATACGAGTACAGGTGGTGAAAATTACTTGTATGGAGACCGTATTCCCAACATGCCTTTTTTGTTTGGAAATGCGGAGTTAGGCGTTCAATTTAAAGATGTTTTTCTCCAAGAAAGTAGTCTGGCGTTGAACTGGTCTACACTTTTTGTAGAAGCTTTTTACCTGAATTGGCCAAGTCAAGGGAGTTCAGATTCTAAATATGATATTCCAAGACAAATTTCGCATGCCGTATCGGCTACTTACGCTTTAAAAGATGGTCAATATTCCGTTTCGTTGGCTTGTACCAATTTATTTGATCAAAAACTTTACGACAATTTCATGCTTCAAAAACCAGGAAGGGCTTTTAGTGTGAAGTTGAGTTACTTTCTTATGTAAATAATTATCAGAACCCTCATAAAAATAAACACGATGAAAATGATTAAAAATTTACGCTATTTAATGCCTGCACTGGCATTGCTTGTTGCATCATGTGAAAAGGATGATGACTCCTCTTCAAGCGGAAGCTCAAGTGCTAAATATGTAGTTTCACTAAGAACACAGGCTACTGTAGATGAAACCGCAGATTACATGTTAATGTCAAATGACTTAATGTCTGGCGAAATTACTGCAGAAGGCCAAGGCGTTGAGCAATTAGGCTGGACATTTGGAGGAACGTTCGGTGGAACACATTTTTCTTTTAGTACGGAGAATGACGAGTGCACAGGATACAAAGTAAAAAGCGGTGCATTGGTTGAACAAGGAACATATGTTTCTAGAAGTAGTGTAGACATCTTAGCGCCATTAGATGATGATTACTTTTTAACCATCGGTGCTCCTTGGGGCGGTGGATCATACAACTGCTATATTGATATTATTGATATTGATGGAGTAGCTATCAGCGCAAGTAAAGATCATCCTCTTTATGAAACATATTATGGAGGAACTCAATTGAATGCATGGCCAACAGGTGCTTATTTAGAAGACGATCGTTTATTCATTACGTTCTATCCACTAAATGGAACTACATGGGAAACACCAGTTACTGATTCTGCATTTATTAGTGTTTTCTCATACCCAGAGTTAGAATACATCAAAACAATTAAAGACAGCAGAACTTCTCCAATTGGTTACTACTCTGGTCAGGCTTGTATTATTGAAGATGAAAGTGGAAACCATTATTTCTTATCATCATCTTCTTATTTAGCGGGATACACGCAAGCTACAAATCCTTCAGGGGTGTTAAAAATTGATGCAGGCGCAGAAGAATTTAACTCTTCTTACTTTTTCAATGTAGAAAATACAGGCTATAAAGTAATGAGTGGAGTATACGCTGGAAATGGTAAAGTTGTAGCACGTGTTTCTAGCACTGCGAATGAAGTAGCTGCTAACGCTTGGGGCGCATTTAGTGTTTCTACACCAGCATTATACGTTGCTGTTCTAGATCTTTACAATGAAACAGTTACCATTGTTGATGATGTTCCTGCACATGGTGGACAATACCAAACGCCTTATTTAGAAGAAGATGGTAAAGTTTATATCTCTGTAAATAATGGAACTGAAGCTTATGTTTACCAAGTAGATGCTTCAACGGCTACAGCTACACAAGGAGCAAAAATTATTGGTAACGAACTGCAAATGATTTCTGCAAATTAAACTTCTTAAGAGAAGAATGTAGTTTTTGATTTTTAAGTTATGTAAGAGCCGTCAGGATATTTTTGACGGCTTTTTTTAGTGCTTGTTTATGCCCTTCTTCTCTTTTTAGGATGCTTAAAATCTCTGTTGTACCAAAAAATAAATCCCGTTACCGGAAGGCTAGCAATCATTAGGCTTAAGACAAAAGCTAGAATTTTTCCAGGAATGCCTAAAATAGCTCCTACATGAATATCATAGTTAGCAGTAACTACTTGTTCTCCAAAATTCTTTTCATTGTGATTGCGAACTTTTAATAGCTCACCGGAATATTGATCAAACTGTAGACCATGACTTTTATAGTAAACACCTTCGTTTTGTTGTACATAAACAGAGATAGAGCCAGTGGTGTCTTCGACTAAAGGAGGAGCTATTTGAAAACCATTAGCATCAGAATGCAATTTGAAGCTCTCTTCTAGTGCAATATCATAAGGGTGTGTTTTTACCTCAATTTTATCTTTAGGAACGGTTGAAGCAACCATTGCCAAGTCTGGAGGTGTAACACTCATTGAAAAAATCACATAGACCAACATTTGTACCCATTGAAAAGCCCATACAAGCCCTGTGATAGCAATAATGAATGCAAAGAGAGAAGAGTAAATAGCCAAAATACCATGCAGGTCAAAGTTCTTCTTCATCCACTTGGTTTTGTGGTTCCAGTTGAGGGCTAATTTCTTTTTGAAAGCTTTTCGCTTTTTGGGCCACCACATGATAACTCCACTGATTAAGAGGAAAACAAAAATTAGGGTAGCAACACCTACAATGGGTTGTCCTATCTCGTCTTTAAGGAGCAAACTCCAGTGAATCATTTTTACAATTTGGAAGAAATCGTTTTTTTCATCGTAGACTTTTAAAACTTTGCCCGTGTAAGGATTTACATAAATTTTGTAGTAATACTTCACATGCCCGAAATAAGACCAGGCATTATCTTCTTCTTCAAAAGCCAAGAAAACACAACTCTTCTCAGGATTGGTATATTGAGTCCCTAGTAAAACTTTATGTTCATCACCAACTGCTTTTTGTGCATTGTTCCAAATTTGATGAAAAGGAAGTGATTGACCTTCATTTTTAACATTGATCCATTGTGAGCGTAGAGCTCCTGTAATTTCTTGCTGAAACACATAAATACAGCCTGTAACAGCAATAATGAAAACAATTACACCCGAGAATAAACCTAGCCACAGGTGCATTTTGCGCAAAAGGGATTTAAATTTCACAGTCCTTCAGTTTAATTTAGACTCAATTAAAATAGAGGTCAAAAATACTTTCTAAGAATTGAAAAGCCATGCGGAAAAGTGAAAAAATGAAGGCCGTGTAAAAGTGGAAATTCGAAGAGTTGTAATGCTCAAAAATTAGCAAAGTGTTGCGTAGCTGTATTCAAATGTCGCGTTGCTGGGTTTGCTCTGTTTTTACTTTAGGATTAAGGGTAGTTTGGAGGTATTAACCTATTAATTCTAAAGATTATGAAAAAGATTTTTTCGCTTGTATTAACGCTTATGGGATTAACAACCATGGCGCAAATTCCAAATGGTACATTTCCTACAACTGGTACTTCATGGTTTTCTACCGGGTATCCAATTAATTGTTCATTAGTGGAAAACTCAATTTGTGTTACTTCATCAGGCTGGGATGGATCAACTGATCATACACCAGGAGATAATTTATTGATGGTTGACGGAAGAAGTACTGTCGATGATGCAAATCTAATATGGGGCTACACGGCTTCAGTGACAACAAATGCAACGTATCAGTTTTCTTTTTGGGTAGACCCAAGAAACTGGAGATCAGTCAATGATATTGAAATTGAAGTGTTTGCAGATGGTGTGTCATTGGGTGGTTTTACAAACAGTGGTGCTAATGGATGGCAACAAGTCATAAAGACATTTACAGCAACAAGTAGCACTGTAGATCTAGAAATCAGACAAAGTAATTCAGGCGCATTTACTGATTTTAACCTAGACGATCTTTTACTTACAGGATTAGAAGAAGGTCCTTGTGAATTGGTTTCAGATTATGGGTATTCACAAAACGAAGAAACATGTGGCTGGAACTTTTGGAGTCAGTCATATGTAGGCAATGCAAGTACAAATATTATAGGGTATTTGTGGGATTTTGGAAATGGAGTTATTACTACAGAGCAAAACCCATCATTATTTCTAGAAGATGGAACTTATACTGTTTGCTTGACTACTTATGCTTATAACGACTATGAAGAAGGCGGTTGTTGTAGTGAGCAAGAGTGTAAAACAGTTACAATCGTAAATGATGGGGAATGTGCATTTAGTTCTTGTTCAATTGAATTAGACTTTGAAGCAGATTTAGAAACTGCTCCTTGTACATATGTATTTACTCCTAACATATATAGCTCAGGAAGAATTCTAGGGTATTATTGGGATTTTGGAGATGGTGCTACGTCTAATGAAGAAAGCCCTTCACATAGTTTTGATGATGGTGTTTATGAAGTGTGTTTAACTGTATTGGCAATTGATGATGAAGGAAGTTGCTGCACAGAAACTTACTGTGAAGAAATTCAAGCAGAAGGTTGTGATGAACTTCCGGGAGGATTGGAAGGCCTAGATTTTAAGAAAGGATCTACAACAGCTACTAAAGAAGCACCTTCTGAAGTGAGCTTGTATCCAAACCCAACTAGCGAAATCTTAAATGTGAATGTAACCAGCAAAAAAGACAATAGCGGACACATTTTAGTTATGAATAACATGGGACAATTGGTGAACGATTTAACTGAAAAAGTAATGTTTAACGAAGGTGATAACCAATTTCAATTAGATACGAAAAGCCTTTCAGCAGGAATTTACATCATCAACATCGAGATGGATGGTGAGATGATCAGCAAAAAATTCATCAAAGAATAGCAGAACTTTCGTTGAATCAACTACTTGTTTTGTAGGGAAAAAAAGCCGCATTGTGTTTAACAGTGCGGCTTTTGTTTTTCAATCTTAAAAGGCTACCCGGTCTCTTAATTTGTTGATGAATTCTTCTTTTCTCCGGTAAGATAAAGTCACTTCGTGGTTATTGTCCAGTACAATAATGCTGTTTTTCCCTCTATGGAAAGATTGTATGCAGTCCATGTTGATCAGGTGCTTTTTGTGTACCCTGAAAAAGCCGTTAGACTCCAGCAGTTTTTCATATTCACCAATGGCTTTTGAAACCAAAAAAGAGCCCCTTCCACGCATGTAAAAATGGCTGTAACCATCTTCGCCTTCAATGCGGATAATGTCTTTAAGGTCTACAAAATCGTAACCATACTTGTGAGCCAAAGCAATTTTATTGGCATGCCCGTCTAAGGCTTGTTTTAAAATAGCAGCCTGATGTTTTTTTAGGTGCTTGTTCTTTTGTTGTTTGTAACGGTTTACCGTTTCAATTAAATGTGGAATATTAATGGGTTTCAAGAGGTAATGCAATGCCGCAAATTCAAAAGCTCTTAGTGCATATTGGTTATAGGCTGTTGTAAAAACAACTTCAAAGTTGATTGTAGAGAGAGCTTCCAACAGTTGAAACCCATCTCCGTTAGGCATCGAGATATCCAGAAAAACCAAGTCGGGTTGAACTTTTTCAATGACCTCTTGGCCGGTAATAATATTTTGGGCTGTAGCCAAAACGTTTACATCAGGACAGTAAGATTCAATTAATGTCTGAAGCAATTGAATACTTCTGGATTCATCATCAATAATAACAGCTGTAATTGGATTGTGCATTTTAGTTGTGTTTTTCAGTTTTCCATATATCCTTGTAAGTTTTGAGTGGTATGTTGAGGTATACCATAGTTCCTTGCGGT
Organism: Crocinitomicaceae bacterium; assembly: GCA_002705995.1. Lineage (GTDB taxonomy): Bacteria > Bacteroidota > Bacteroidia > Flavobacteriales_G > Salibacteraceae. Next base: position 99,148 of record PAJI01000031.1, read on the forward strand.
ATGCCGTTACTTTCCAGGTCTTTGAAAATGAGCAGTTCGTTAATGTTGTACTTTGGAAACTCAAGCTGTAGCCTTTCTTTAATGTTAGAAAGTCCTTTTGAAGAATGCGTACGGTTCTTTTGAGATGCATTGTATGTTGCCTGCTTGCGTCCTATACCATTGTCACAAATCGTACATTGGAGAAACAATTCATTGCTTTGAAAATAAAGTTGAATNAATCCGCCTTCTTTTTTNGGTGATAAGCCATGCCACAGCGCATTTTCTAACAAAGGTTGAAGCAGCATTGGAGGAATNAAAATGTTATCGATTTCAAGTGTGGNATCTGTTTCAATAGAATAGGAAATNGTGTCTTCAAAGCGCAACATTTCAATTTTGAGGTAAAGCTCAAGCGTATGAATTTCTTCACGTAATGAGATGAAACGTTTGCTGGAGGTATCCAAAACTTGCCGCATCATGTATGAAAAATCTGAAAGNTAAATGTTGGCTTCTTTTTTCTGATTTTGAGCAACAAACAACTGAATGGCATTTAGCGCATTGAAAATAAAATGAGGATTCATTTGCGCTCGAAGTGCTGTTTGTTCGGCAGTGATTCTTTTTCGCTTATTGCGTTCTTGTTTCTGTAGTGTATTAACTATACCNAGAAAGAACAAAGAAAATAGTGTGANAGAAGCAATAGCTGCGGTAGCTTTAAAACTTGTTGTTTGGGTTAAAAGAGGCTGCACATCAAGGGTTAATAGTTTNTTNGGAGNACTCCAAATACCATCTTTATTGCTTGCTTTCGCATAAAAAGTATACTGCCCCGGAGCAAGGTTGGTATACCGGATGCTTCTGTTGGCAGATGTAACCCAATGCTGATCTATTCCCAAGAGTTGATATTGATAAGAGAGACCCTCAGAATGCCTGAAACTAATTCCGGTTAACTCAAGTAAAAGTTCGTTAGATCCCGGAGGAATTACCAATGTGTCATTCAGCGCAGAANGTTGTTGATTGAGCGAAATATTCCTCAATTGAACATTTGGAGCAACAGCATTGGTGCTAAGCTGTTGAATGTCTACAGCTGTTAGTCCGNCATTGGTGGCAATCAATAAAAAATCATCACACTGGTCAATGTCATTAATTTGATGAGAAGGTAAACCGTCTGCCTGAGTATAAGATTCAACGGTAAATAAGTGCTGGTCAAGACTGTTAATANTTATTNTATTCAATCCNTTATTGGTGCCTACCCATATATTNCCCCTATCATCAGCAAAACCATGCGTGCAAAATTTGCTGCTTAAAGGAGATACCTCGCTAACCTTAAAGGGGACATTGTTGTGCANTAGNAGTACACCGCTNCCNTGTGTTAAAAGCCAAATTGTGTTTTGCGGCCCTTTTANAATGTCCGTAATATGTCCTGAGCAGAGTAATTCAGGAGTAGCGTTAAAATCTCCGTCCTGAAGTTTGTACAAACCTTTGCGGGTTCCGATAAGGATGTTTTCGTNATAATCAGTAGCCAGAACTTCAATGCGGGTAGAAGGAGAAAANATGGAGGAGTAATAAGTNTTTTTGTTCTCTTTCACTACCGAAAAACTAGCTCCTGAAGCGTATAAAAGGCTGTTGTTTGGTCCATCTGTAATGCGTAAAACCCTACCTCCGATGTAAAAAGGGACTTCTTGATGCAGTTTCTTTGTAAGAATGATATTTTTAGACGTGTAAAGCGTATCATTTCTAAGCTTTACCTCAGGAATGTATACATCAATGTTTCCCGGAAGCGTTTGGAAGTTGAACGTTTGAATGTCGTTACAAATCTTAACATCACCGGATAAAGTAGCCGCAACAATTACACGGTTATCAACATCAATATTGGCAACCCCTTTTGTTTGATTTTGATCTGTGGTTAAGATGTTTTTCCATTGAATTTTAGGTAGGTAAATCAGGCCGTTATTAAGCGTTGTAATCCAATGTGCACCTTCGTGATCTTGGGTGACAAAACAAGACCCCATTCCTTGAAATATCTTTTGGGGTTGGAGAGTAGTTTCGCATGTAAAGGTATAAAGGGCTTTGCGTGTGGTTACCCAAATTGTGCCGGCAACATCTTTGTAAATGCTAATAATGGGAGCATCGTATTTATAGCATTGGGTAAGTGTGGAGTTGTTAATGAGGTATAGCGTGTTGCCTTGAGCGAAGTAAAGCGAATCTAGCGAAGCAACGTGACTTTCATTTGCATTAAAATTGGTGTAGTTCACTGTAAAATGTTGCTGTGTATTATCAGAATATTCAACAACAAGTGGAATGGCTGTAGGAGTGGGAAGATTCATTTTGTGGGTGTAGCCGCTAAGCGAATGTTCTGCATCAAAAACTTTAACAAAGGCAGTTGGCTTGCTCAATTGAGGTGTTTTAAAATGCCAGCTACATTTGCCTCTAGCTGTGATTTTGAGTAGCCCGGGTTCATTATAAGGAACGACCCAAAGCGTGTTTTCCCGGTCGAGGTGGATGCGATCTGTTTGTCCTGATGGAATGTGTTTCAGGAGTGAATCATTGAATGTATACGTGTGAATGCTATCGTTCTCCCAGTAACAAAGTCCGCGTGATGCACTGGGAAACCAGATTCTTCCCTTGTGGTCTTCATAAATTGCCAGCACAGAATTGTCTAACAACCCGTCATCGCTAGAGAACGATTCAAATCGGTATCCGTCATAACGAGCCACGCCCATGTCTGTAGCTACCCATATATAACCTTGCTGATCTTGTAATACTTCATATGCTTCAGGACAGGGGAGCCCGTCTTCAACCTGAAAAGAACTGTAGTGCAGCGGTTGTGCACTTAGCTGAAAAGCATACACCAATACAATAGACAGAACAAAAAGCCTGTGTAGCACAAATGATATAGCCGGAGTTAGAACAGTCTTCTCCACAGTGTTTAGGTAACTTTCGAGGTTTGTGTAATCAGTTTAGTTCCTTTAAAGATAGGTGAAGTGAGAGCAAGAAAGGAGTGGAAATGAAGAGAAAAAAATAAACCGTATGTGCATTTAAACCATAGCGTAAGAAATTTACACTTGATGTTCATGCAAAATGTGTATTGATCTCATTGATGCTGGTAGAACTAGCGTTTAGCTTAGCGCAACCATTTTTTCAGATGAGGAAATTGTTGATTTTCCATTTCGCTTTTTTGGTCGCAGAACCCCATCCATTCGAATAAGTGAATACCAATAAAGTTTCCCTTTTTGAACTCTTCTGTGATCCAGTCAGACTGCCCTTTGTAGCCATTGGGATGGAACACAGCATCCAGAGGGAGTTGTAGATGCAAAGCTGCCGCATAAGACCAAAGAATGGTAGACATTTCATTACCACCATCCGGCCATTCTTGGGGCATTTGCTCCGAACCGATAAGTGGGCGAAGTTCTGCCTCTGTTACGGCAATGTGTCCGGCTTCGTGTAAAAGGTCTCCGGGATATTTCAGCNTTTTTCGATCGACTAAAACNGCTGTAGCCTTTAGTGAAAGGCCGGGGAGAAAGCAATTATCATCCAGTTCTGTTTCAATAACATCAATTCCGATTTCTTGAAGGAAGTTGGTGATTTGCCGAATGATTTGTTCATCATTGGNTGTTGGGGGAGTTGTCACTCCCGATACATCAAAGTCGTTCATTAGTTGTGTAAAATCAGGTTTATTTGTTCCCGACCAAGTTAAAACAAGGAACGGAAAAAGATCAACAGACATTNGATTGAATGTTGATTTTTTGAACAGACTTAAAANGAAAGGCTGAAAGAAGGTTTTACGATAAAAGTGTAAGAATCTGGAAGTGTGGTATCGTTGAGTCTCCATACAAAATCCATGCGGGCAATTTTGAAAATGTTCTCAAACCCAAATCCTATTTCGTAATAAGGTTCTGCAATGGGTTGCGAGTTGGCCAGTAAAAGGTATTCTGAATGGANNTTTTCTGCACTTAAATTTCCCCAATACCCCTTTGCCAACAAAAAACTACGCCACTTCAAACGATTCACCAACGGAATGGCATCCAGAATGGCTCCNTCAAAATGGTGTTCCAGATTTACNGTGACATATTCATCGGCTACAAANTCCATGTATTTCATCAGGTTGAAAGCNAAATTATCGGCCAATACCAGCTGATTGCTGAACGGGGTGTCNAAAAATGGATAAGGNACNTTTCCGAAGGTTTTGCCGCCTTCGATGTAGTATTTGAAATACCCCAAGCGGTTAAAACGGANATTTTGACTCAAGGCCAGTTTTACTTTCTCATAGTTGAAATCGCTACCCAATGCTTTGCTAGCATGTGTATATTGAATACGAACNTCCGGGAATTTTCTGAATTCTTTTTTCAGGTCATCACGATCNTAAAAAGCTCCGTTAAGCTTGGTGTTTTGCCAACTGAATTTGAAGNTGAGTTCAAGACCGTTTGCGCGGTAATTATCATCAACGGAGAGTGTATTGTTTTCAATGCTTCTGAAGTTGACNGTATCGGTTGCGCTTACGGTTTGGGTAAAGTAATTCACTCTTCCTACAAAACCTGTAAACAGCTCTTGTTCAACGTAAGCATTGTATTTCTGCTCGTAAATNCGCGAAGTGACATCACCAATTTGAACCAATGAAGTCAATACATGATCAATACTTATAGCNTTGAAACTTCTTCCCAATTGAATAATGTCGTCTTTAGCACCAACACCNATGCGCGTCTTGTCTTTNGCTCCCAGTTTAAGTTGGGCGTCAATGCCATATTTCCATNTNTNNTCTTTAATTCCATAAGCTCCGTATACCGATCCGGATAGTGGAAAGTCAAGNTTNTTGCTAGTCCTAAAGCCTAATTTTAGGCGAGAATGTTCTACATAATTGTAGCTGTAAAANGTGTAAAAATTCCCGATGTCAATCGTTTTTTTGATGGGAATGTAACCGGNGGCAATGCCNACAAANANNTTCTTTCTGAAAATGTATTTCGGATCATTTTCCAGTTGATTCACCATGTTTTCAACTGCCTTTTCATNTTCGNCTANTGANTCTGTNCGATGCACCTCCCAATATTCTTCATCTTTTTGCTCGGCATCATNAGTTTCTTCAACCANNGCTACTCCATTAAAGACTTCCTTAGCAATGGGTTGGTCAATNGTATANTNTGTGTAGGTCGAATGTTTTCGTCCAAAAAAACCGGTTAAGTCAGATGAATTTTCAACCACTGTAAANTCGCCAATAACATCCGTACTGGTAGGCATCCAACGGCCATTTTGTTGAGCGTAATGTTGTTCTACCAAATAGCTGCGCACAAAATTNACATTGGCCATNATGTCGAAACGCAAACGAATGGATTTTACAGCATAAGTTTCTGCATCNANAATCATTCTTCCGGTAAAGGCCAGCTGACGGTTNTATTTTGGGTGAAAATCGATGGTGNATTCTTTCTTNCCTTCTACAANNNTNCTGTCCATCAACANGTAATCGTAATGNGTTTTNTAANNGTTGTTNANNGGACTCGGNAAATTCTTGTCTAAAATCACAACGTAGTTGTCATATACGTTCGGTGTAAAATAGAGGTCTTCGGCAAATTCCATGATTTTTGGCCCGGGNAGTCCGGTTACTTTCTTGCCTTCTAAAATGGTTTTTTGGTTTTGTGGATTGCTTTGGTAATAATGGCGGAACGATTTTTCGACCAATAAAACCGGTAAATANGCCACGCCTTCTTCCGTAGTGTCGGTGTTGTCCCAGATGTAATCAAACGGTTTAACCAAGATGTTTTTCTTGATGTCTTCTGTAAAATGATTAAGGTCAAAACGAATTTTAGAATATTCGTTGCACGTATAGCTATTCACCGCATTGGGATCGTTTTGCGACTTGTTGGCAATCATCTTGTCTAAAATGGCAAAAGCGGGNTTTTCTCCNGCAACTACGGTAAATTCTTTAATGGTTACNTCATTGGGCTCNAGCACCACNTCAAATGTTGTTTTTCCTTCAATGGCAACTTTTAGAGTTTTGTANCCCAAATATTGAAACACCAAAGAATCGGAAGGTAGTTGTCCGTTTTTAATCTTGATTTCAAAATTTCCGTCAATGTCACTTGATGTTCCAACCTGTGTTCCTTTGAAAAATACATGAGCAAAAGGAATAGATGCTTGTGTATCGCTGCCTTGAATTGTTCCGCTGATGATAATGGTTTGCGCCTGAATGAGGTAGCAGGTAAACATCAAGAAGAAGGAAAGAAGGTACTTCATTGTTGTTGCGGTGTTTTCTCTGTTCAATTATACGAGATATTGTTGATTGACATAGCTTTGTTCTTACAGGTTGAAAGAATCAGATGCAAATAAAATACAAGACCAGCGACTACTTCTCATTGTTTAAGCACATTGCAATTGGTGTGAATTTCTTCACTTGGTTGAAAATTCTTTCAAAATTCCGGTATAAAGTGGCTTTTCCTTTTCTTCCCAAAGCTGTTTTTATTACTATGACTTCACTGGTAAATCTGCCTTTTCAATTGTTGGAAAAAGTCCTTTTTCAGCGGAAAGTAAAAGCAATAAACGTGCCTCCTCCGCTTTTTATTCTGGGACATCCAAGAAGTGGAACGACTTATTTGTACCATGTATTGAGTCAAGATCCACAACTGGCATTTTGTACTACAAATGATGCTTTGGTGCCCAACATTATGCTCACCTTCGGAAAGGTAACGGCATTTATTTTAGGTGCATTTATGCCTAAATCAAGACCACAAGACAATGTGAAGTCTGGACCATATTTGCCTGAAGAAGAAGAATTTGGCGTAGCGAATATGAGTACGGTTTCTTTCATGCATGGGTTTTATTTTCCCAACGCGTTGCTTTCAAATTTTAGAGAAAGTGTACTGTTTGAACATTCAGATCAGAGGGCTAAAAAAGAATGGCAAGAGCAGTTTGCTTATTTCATTCGAAAGCTCACCTACAAAAATAAAGGGAAGACTTTATTGGTGAAAAGTCCGGCCAATACTGGAAGGATAAAGGAAATTTTAGAGGTGTTCCCTGATGCCAGATTTATTCACATTCACCGTAACCCTTATGAGGTGTATCAATCGAACGGTAAGCTGTATGAAAATGTATTGCCGTTGTTGAGTTTGCAAAAAGCTGATAATGCTGCGGTGGAAGAATATTTGTTGACTTCTTATCGGGAAATGCATCAAAAGTTTTTGGCAGAAAAAGCATTAATTCCCACCGGACAGTTTTATGAAATGAGTTATGCCGATTTTGTGACCCATCCTGTTGAACGATTAGAAAAAGCCTATCAACACTTGAATCTGGAAGGTTTTGAAATGGCTTTACCGCATTTAAAGACTGAAATCAGAAGTAGTGAAGGCTATCAAAAAAACCAACATTCTACTTTGAATCCTGAAGTGATGGAGAAGATCAATACCCAATGGGATTTCTTTTTTGAAGCCTACGGATATTCCATTGAAGAGCCTACCAACGCTTAATTTTACCACTATCCGTCATAGCAATGTTGGTAACCTGCATGACTTTTTGCGGGACTTTAAAACTCGATAATTTCTTACGGCAAAAACGAATCACGTCTTCCTGATCAAACGCTCTTTCAGCAATGACATCTGCCACTACCATTTCGCCCAATAGCGGATGTTTTTGACCATATACTTTGGCTTGCGTAATGCCTTCGTAGAGGTTCAATACTTCCTCTACTTCCGTAGGAAAAACCTTGTTCCCATGCACATTGATGACTTCCTTTTCGCGGCCTTTAATGGTAATGAGCCCGTCTTCATTTTTCACGGCCAAATCACCAGTAAAAAACCATTCCTCAATCAATACTTCTTTTCGCAACGTTTCTGGAGTGAGATAACCGTCAAACATTCCCGGTCCTTTCAATGCCAACAATCCGATTTCTCCAGCAGGCAAAGGCTGATGTTCTTCATTGAGAATTTCAACGGTGTAAGCTTCCAACGGATAGCCAATTGCATCTGGAAATTCTTCTGCTTTCCCTGTGTTGATCACCGGCAATCCAACTTCAATGATTCCAAAAGCTTGTGTAACCGGTATGGAATATTTCTGAAAAAAACGATTGCAAATGGTAGCTGAAATGGCCGTTGTGGTTGAAATAACAGTTCTTAATGAAGAAAGATTGGCCTCTTTTTCATAGGCTGCCAGTAGCTGAATGTGCATTGGAGAACCGTAAAAGAAAGTGGCCTTGTGTTGCGTAACACTTTGAACAATGCGTTCGGCAAGAAAATCATCGTTGACAATGATGGTAGCTCCTTTGGTGAGGTAAAGCACAATGGAAACGATAAAATGATAGGCCATAGACAATACCCACAGCACCTTATCATTTGGTGAGATTTGTAGCGTTGCATTGGCTGCTTCAATCCGTTCCAATACCGATTGGTGAGAAAGAATTACTCCTTTTGATTTTCCGGTAGTGCCTGATGTAAAACGCATAAACGCTGCGTTAGGAATGAATGTAGCCAANNGTTGTTNNAACGANTGTTGCGTTGGNCTCCAAAACAGTTGCTCGTTGAGCGGTTGCGCCTCATTTTGGGTTAAGCTCACTTTTGAANCTTCNTCACNAATAATAAAATGCAGCTGTGCCTGCTCAATAGCTTGTGTNATTTCATGCGGTTTTTGTTGGTGTGCAATGGGCATGGCCAAGGCATNACAAGCAATGCTGGCATAAAGCGCAATTATAAAATGGCGGTTGTTGCCACAAATAATTCCAACACCAATTCCTTGCTGAATGCCAATGTGTTGCAGTTTGGAACTNGTAGCATCGATCTGTTGCAACAATTCGGAATACGTTATTGCTCCTTCCTGATCAACAATGGCAATGTGATNGGGAAANTTTTCGGCNGTAGCAACAAAGGCTTGATAAACGTTGGACATAACAACTTTTAATGGATACCGACAAAAATAAACTTAGCAGCACAATTTACCCGCAGCATAGCCGGTTTGAATGCAACTGCCAATTACCCTGGCGCTGGCAATGGCTTTGTGTGTNGCCGATATGTTTTTTCCTGCAAAATAGAGGTTGTGCAATTGGTANGACATCAAGCAACCTTTTGGGATGGAATAAAAATCNTTNTCGGGAAAATAGGCCATNCTTACNCTGCCCGAATGGTTCCATTCTTCAATGGGCCANGAGCCAATAGCCACTTCATCTTCAGATTTTACGCAGTGTAAAACTTCGTCTTCGTGAAGNANNTGCTGTCCTTTTGAACGCTGCAAAACNCGCATACCCACTTGCGGAAAAATGGTTTCAATTTCTGCATGTTGCATACTTTGCACATGTTCTTTCAAANACGAATAAACCAANTCNACATAGAGCAACGCCTTGTTGTGCAATTCATCAGGATCGGTTTTGTCGTCAATNTGTTCAGGTAAGCTAAANTTTAAACTGGCCGCGCCATCGTTCAACGAACCGGGAACAACGCTTAAACTCGAAAATTCTTCAGGCCATTGTTCGGTTTTNACCATNAAGGNAGCTGTTTTGGCAATGGCAAAGTTTAACGCAAANTCATTCGTAGAATCAATNCCNGTTAATGANAAAACCTGAGAAGCAGATTGATAATGTTCNGAACGGATCATTTCTAAACCGGCCAATTGCGATAGGATTCCATTTCCACTACAATCGATAAAAGCTTTGGCNGTAANGNTGATCGTTTTTCCTTCTTTTTCNACTTCAATGGAAGTGATGGTGTTCTCAAATGTNTCGACTTGTACAGGATGTGATTGGTACCACACNTCAACGTTGTGGTGTAGTAATTCTGTTTCGATAAATGCACCTAATTTTTTCCAGTCGTAAGGAACAACAACCAACCCTTTGTGATAGTCTAAAGGTTGCTTTCCGATNGATTGAACTACACGTTGTAGAAAAGAATGTTGAACAGGTTCAANNGNNGATGAAGAGCGATAAAAAGCGCCACAAATAGTNCCCACATTGCTTTGNGTGGCATTTCCACCAGGGGCATTGCTTTTTTCAATCAGNAAGACTTGCTTTCCTTCTTCAGCAGCAGCAATGGCCGCTGAAAATCCGGCAACTCCCAATCCTATAATAACGATATCTACATTTTTCTCAGGCACAACAAGCAGAAGTTTTTTAGGTGAGTAGATCGGTTTTTAATTGGTGTTCNATAAAAGTAAATTCTTCTTCCGAAATGACCTCTTTGTAGTAAAGCACCATTATGTTTAATCGCTGTTGGTGTGTCATTACCGCAAAGGTTAATCCGGGTGGNACAGTATTCGATGGCCAGCTGAGTACTCCCTGAATGTGATGTCCTAAAACAGTATTGAAATCACTGGGGTGTTCGGCAGCCATCGTGAATAAAAATCCCGATAACGGATTGTCGTCATTGCGTTTTACAAAGAAATAATAAATCTGTGAAGGCAGCCATTTCATCAGATGCATGAGGGTATTGTAGCTTTGAGGAACCTTGTTTTTGATTTGTTCCATCATTTGTTCCTGAATGGCTTTTACACCTTCTTTTTTCGAGGCAATTGCAGCTTGCGGTAATCGGTAAAACAAGAACGATAACCAGTTGCCAATAATAGGTCCTCTAGCTCCTTTTTTACGGTCATCGCGGGGAACCGGAACCCAAAACGTTTGAGGTCGCTGGTTTCTCTTTTGAAGAAGAGCATTAACCGTTCGGGTGACACAAGTCAACAAGTAAGGCATTGGACTAAAGCGAGCGCCAGTGGCTATGGCTTGTTGCCGAACAGTAGCCGTTTCTTCTTCCGTAAATGTGATGACTTTTAATTGCTGTGTAGCTTTTGATAATGTTTCTTGTGGAGATACTCCCGAAATAGGACCTTTTGACGATTGATTGATGAATTGAACTGCTTTTCGTGCATCCAAAATGGCTTCGATTCCCGAAGGCAGCGTAGGAGGATTTCCAGCTAAATCGATAGTTTCTTCTTTGGCAACAAAAAGCTGTTGAAGCAAAAGGACAGCTCCGTACCCATCTAACAACAAATGGTGCCAAGAGAAAATCAAAGCTGTATTTCCATCAGATCGCTCAACAATGNTGAAAGNCATCAATTGCGCTTTGGCTTTTAGTTTTTTGCTGGAAATTTCGTGCGGAATNTGATCATCACTTTGATACGTGTTAANAGTGAAAATCNTTTCNTTTGTTTCCGTTGGATCAACTTCCCAATAAGGNGTGCGAAANAGCGGAGTGCGCAATTTTAGNTGTGCTAGCTGAGTATAAAGAGCATTTTTCCTAAGGTGATCGCTAAGTGTTTGGGCAGAAAGGGCTCCTTCCAATTCGAGCACATAGTGGCAGGTATTGCCAGACGTTCCTTCAATGGTGTCTTTTTCTTCNAGCGTAAGCTGAAAACTATCAAAACCAGTAAAGTGAATGCGCTGCATAGCAGTTTAGAGTGAGTTAACGGCACACTTGGCCAAGGCTTCTACAGACTGAAAATTTTCGGGCAACATGTCCTTTTCCTGAATCGTGATNTTGTGTTTGCGTTCTAAGAAAAGTACCAATTCAATAATGGAAAAAGAGTCGATGCCAATGNTTTTGAGAGGCGTTTCTTTTTGAACCTCAATAGTGCTGTCTAAAATGTTCTCTTGAATAAAGTCGATCAGTTCTTGACTGAGTTGCGCTTCTGTTAAAGCCATAGGTAAAAGGTGTTAATCTAGCTTTCTTTTAACGCGGTAAAAGTAGTAAGAAAGCCCAACGGCCAAGACAAAAAACAAAGAGAGTTTAAGTACTTGTAGCTGAATTTCNGCCCAGCCGCCATCTTTTATAAAGAGTTCGTAATAGCCTTTTAATGCCCAGTTGAGCGGNAATAAATTGGCAATTTGTTGCATGAGTGGTGGCATAATGTTGAGCGGAACCCAAATTCCACCCAGCGCAGACATAATCAATACACTAATGCCTCCAAAAATGGCNGATTGTTGTGGNGTATCGAAAACTGTTCCCACNANAAAACCATAGCTTACCGCGCTGGCTGCCACNGCAACGGTTAAAATAAACATAGCCANAAGGTGATGNCCAACATCCAGGTGTGGCAATCCCATTGCGGGCATAACATANACGCCCAGTAAGATCACCATTACAAATTGGGCAAATGCCACCAAAATATAGGTGAGTAATTTACCGGAGAGTATNGATAGATAATTNCCAGGGAAGGTGTGCATGCGCATGTAAACCCCNGTGCTTTTTTCGCTGATGATGCTTCCTGCNAATGGCAATACAATAAAGAAAATGGAGAAAATAGCCCATGCCGGAACGTTGTGCTGTACGGCATTTGGNACATAAGTGTCTCCTTTGGAAGCGACTGCACTTACTTCGTCAAAAATGAAAAAATCAGCATCCGGAATGTCGATGTNTCTTTCNGCTCCCATCAAGTTATTCATCTTACCAGAAATGAGCTCAAACATGACTTTGGTTTTAACCGCTGAAACCATTTCGCGCAAAGTGCTGCTAATGGCAATTACAAACGATTTTCGTGCAACNGGATCTACNATAATTTGAAAATGAATTTCCTGAAAAATGTCGGTAGTNGAAATGGNGGTGTCNNCAGCCAGAAAAGCATCCATCATGCCTTCAACATCTTCTTGTAGAATAGAAGAAGCATTTTCGGGNATGACCAAAGCCACTAAAAATTCGCCATCAAGTACTTTTTGCTGAACGGCTTGAGTTGAGGTATAGNTTTCTCCGTGATCTACTGTAAGCTGACACACNGCATTTTGCGAAAACCCGTNTTCAATNGCAGTCCCCAAACGGCCTTTATCGTGGTTGACCAACAAAACTGGAATTCCGGTTTCATTCAGGCTTTTGTACACTTCGTTTTGAATGAGTGTCATGATGATAACCAACATGACCGGCATAATGAACAAAACAGTTAAGCCGGTTTTGTCTTTCAGCAACAGCTGAAGTTCTTTTACAAATGTGGCGTATAACCGTAGCATCAGGCAGTGATTTTTTTACCGGTGAGCGAAATAAAAACCTCTTNTAAGTTTTTGCATTGATGCGTTTGCTTTAACGCTTGGGGAGTGTCTTGCGTTAACACAATACCATCGTTAATGATGGCNACCTGATCGCAAAATTGTTCGGCTTGNTCNAAGTGATGACTGGTGTAGATAATGGTGGTTTCGTGTTCGCGGTTAAAGGTTTTCAAAAATTGCATAATGGCAATNCGCGAATGCACATCAATGCCCACAGTAGGCTCGTCTAACAACAAGATTTTTGGACGATGTAAAATGCCACCAATGAGGTTGATTTTTCGTTTCATCCCTCCCGAATAACTTTTGACGGCAGCATTGCGGTTCTCGTCAAATCCAAAAGTCGTCAGCAGTTCATCCACACGGTTGTGCAATGTTTTGCCACTCAGACCATACATTCTGCCAATGAATAAGAGGTTTTCTTTTCCTGATAGCGTGGGGTATAAAGCAATTTCTTGCGGAACAACTCCAATAATCTTTTTGACCTGTTGCATAGATTGTGAGAGCGATAATTGATTGACAATTACTTCTCCGCTGGTGGGTAATAGCAATCCGCAAAGAATGGAAAAGAAAGTTGTTTTTCCTGCTCCGTTAGGGCCTAATAAGCCAAAAACTTCACCCGATTCAATTTCCAGACTGATGCCATTGAGGGCATTTTTGTCTTTCTTTCGGTAGCTTTTGTAGAGCTCTTTGACTGTTATGATGGGATTTTTGTTCACCAAAGCGAAATATTGAAATATTTATGGAATTGGCAAGCTATTGTTGATTTTTAGCAGGTGAAGCCTCGAATTTTATGCACATTTATTTCATATTCGTGCAACAATGCAAAATGCAATCCACAATACGAAAACCTGTGCCGTAATTGGTTCCGGAATTGCCGGTTTGGCCTCAGCCATTCGGTTGGCCGCAAACGGTTACCAAGTAGATGTTTTTGAAGCTAACTCTTGTGCAGGAGGAAAAATCAGACAATCGTTTGAGAAGGGATATCGGTTTGATATGGGACCTTCGGTAATTACGTTGCCAGAGTTGATTGATGAGTTGTTTGAATTGCATGGTAAAAATCCACGTGATTATTTCACGTACACTCGACTCGATCATTTGTTTCGGTATTTCTTTCCAGATGGAACAGTGATCAATTCGTATGCAGATGTAGAAAAGTTTGGAGACGAAATAGAGCAAAAAACTACGGATAGCAAAGCTAGACTGTTTCGCTACCTCGATAGTGCAAGAAGGAAGTATGAAATTACACGTCCTGTTTTTATAGAACAGTCGATTCACCGGTTGAAAGATTTTTATTCCAGAAATGTGTTAGAAGGCGTAAGAAGGTTTGCGGAGATTGATGCCTTTTCATCGATGGATACTGTGAACCGCAGTTACTTTAGCGATTCACATTTGGTAGAATTGATGAACTATTATGCCACTTANGTNGGNTCAAATCCGTTTGTAGCTCCGGGGACTTTAAATGTAATCCAACACCTAGAAATTAACTTGGGGCTGTGCATGNCAGANAAAGGCATTTATTCGATTGTTGAAGCTTTAGTGAAATTGGCNGAAGAAGTTGGNGTGCGCTTTCATTACAACAGCAGAGTTGAGGAAATTGTGGTGGAAAACAAGCAGGCAAAAGGCATAAAAGTAGCCCAAGAGTTTTTNGCNTTTGANGAGGTGATGAGTAACATGGATGTNTATTTTACTTATAATCGTCTGTTGCCCAATCAGAAGCAACCCAAGTTGATTTTGAAGCAAGAGAAAAGCAGTTCGGTTATTGGNTTCTTCTGGGGGATAAACAATACCTATCCTGAAATGCAATTGCACAACATGTTCTTTTCTGAAAACCAGAAAGAAGAGTACGATACGGTGTTCAACAAAAAGACCGTTTACCACGATCCNACCATGTATATCTGCATCACTTCAAAACACGTAAAAACCGATGCCCCAGAAGGGAAAGAAAACTGGTTTGTGTTGCTGAATGTNCCCCACAATCAAGGTCAGGATTGGGANGCATTGGTTGAGCAGTCTAGAAAAAATGCACTGCGGAAAATCAATTCCATGCTAAAAACACAGTTGGAAANTTACATNGAAACNGAAACGGTNCTTTCTCCTCCTGAAATTGAAGCGCGTTATTCNAGTGCTTTTGGAGCATTGTATGGCAANAGTTCAAACGGAAGGTTTGCCACCTTTTTACGTCATGCTAATTTCTCAAGACGCATTAAAAACCTCTATTTCGCTGGAGGAAGTGTGCATCCCGGTGCGGGNGTGCCCATGTGNATCAATTCGGCAAAAATTGCAGTAAATATGCTNTTGGAAGATTAATTGTTGAGTTGTCCTTTTTGCTTGAAATGCTCGTAAAAAGTAATGAGAAAGAGCATCATNAAAAGGCAGTAAAAGAAATCTTCAAAAGGAATGGTTCCGATTCGAATACCAAAAGTTTCTTGCATGTTGTACCACACNACTTGGTCTTCAATAAATGAGCCGGTTAACACTCCGTTGACCACAAAAAACGGAATTAAAATAAACACATAGGCCATGTAAAATCGTCCTAACCAACTTGGTCTTTTCCATTGGTGATAAGCCAATAGAGGAATGAGCACAAGCATGGTAGAAGAAGTATACCACTGCGGGAATCCAAAGAAGAGCAGTAAAATGCTCACAACAAGAAAAAACAGGTTTACTGGTTTTCCATATTTCTTCAGGGTGTCTTTTTTATCGTAATAGATAACCACTTCATAAATGAAAGAAGAAGCAAATGGAATAAAGATGAAAAACAGCCATTCTTCTAGCGGCAAATGAAAAAGCGANATGCCTAAAATATATTCNGGATTAAATCCCCAAAAACCTTGNGAAGTAAAATAGGCATCCCAAGGAATCATTACAGCCAATAGAAGAGGGAAGGCCATAAATTGATATTTCCACTTCTGGAAATAATTGACCCGCTTGTCCCAACTCATCAAAAGCGGATAAGCAATGCTAAAAAGATTGATGATGAGGTATAGGTAATGCATGCACGGTTAGCGTTTCTTTTTTTTGCTCATTGCTGCTTTGAAAAAACGCATGGGAACCCAGAGCATACCGTAACAAATGTCTTTGTCTTTATCGTGCTGTGCTGTACCATCAAATTTATGGTGAGCCCAGTGACCTCTTTTTAAAGCCAGGAAATATTTGTTTTTNGTNTTTTTAAAGGCACTNAAACGTTGGTGAATAATGCCATCGTGAACAACTACGTAGCAAACACCGTAAAGGGTGATGCCAATGCCCATGTATAGNCGAAAATCGCANCCNCCCATAATGCCAAACATGATGAGCAACCAGCTTGGGATGCCAAAAACCATGGCGAAGAAATCGTTGCGTTGAAATTTTTTGTTGTGCGGAATATGGTGGTCTTCATGCACCCACCACAAAAAGCCATGCATTACATATTTATGCAATCCCCAAGCTATGAGTTCCATTCCTACAAATGAGGCGATGACAACAAAAATGTAGAAGAATACCATGGNTCAAAATTAGATCATGTAAAGCCAGCGTTTCAATACNCAGGCGAAAAAAATGGAGTATTTATTTCCGTTTGGAACACGCACGCGATTGCTGTTCAAAAGCTCTTCTGGNCTGGTTTTTTTGATGCGATCTAACAATCCGATGTAGTAACGGTAGGCAATATAAGTTCCAAAACGTGCATCTTTTGGTAACCTTTTGATGCCTTCTAAACCAAGTCTGAAGTCTTCAGCAATTTCTTCTTCAATCTTCAATTTGGTCTCCATGTCGAAATGGTTAAAATCAACATTGGGGAAATACATGCGCTTTAGTTCGTAGAAATCACTTTTGAAATCGCGCAAGAAATTGATTTTTTGGAAGGCTGCACCCAATTTTTGAGCAGGATATTTCAGTTCTTGGTATTGTTCTTCGTTTCCATCACAAAAAACTTTAAGGCACATTAAGCCAACTACTTCTGCAGAGCCTAGAATATAAAGGTCATAATCTTCTTGGGTATAAACACGGTCTACCAAATCCATCTTCATGCTCTCAAGAAACTGATGGATTAACTCATGGTCAATGTTATAGGTGTTTACCACATGCTGAAAGCTATTCAGGATAGGGTTCAGGCTAATTTTGGTTTCAATGGCTTGATAAGTTTCTTTCTCTAACTGTTCAAGCATGGCTCTTTGCTCATATCCTAAGAAAGAATCAACTATCTCGTCAGCTAGGCGAACAAAGCCATAAATGGCATAGATGGGATCATGGAGGCGAGTACCTAAACTTCGAATTCCAATGGAGAAGGAAGTGCTATAGGTATTCGTGACCAACTTGCTCACTTTTAATGATACGTTGTCATACAAACTCTTCATCAGACTCTTTTGGCAATTTCATTAGCAACAATTCTTCCAGAAATCAATGCAGGAGGAACACCTGGTCCCGGAACGGTTAATTGTCCTGTGTAAAATAAATTTTTAAGCTTAGAATTGAGTATGCCAGGTTTGAGTATAGCCGTTTGTTTCAGTGTGTTGGCTAACCCGTAGGCGTTGCCTTTAAAGGCGTTGTAGTCGGAAATAAAATCTTTATGAGCATAGCTTTTCATAAACAACACATGCGGAGCAATTGATTCTCCTGTAAGTTGTTCCATTTTTTGAATAAGCATATTGCCGTATCGTTCTCTCACTTCTTCGGTATCGTTTAAATCTACAGCAACTGGAATGAGACCAACCAGTGCATCACAGTTTTCAGGAGCTACGGAAGCATCAGACCTTGAAGCCACAGAAACGTACATCTGCGGTTTAGCCGGCCATTTTGGCTCGTGATAGATTTCTTTCCCATGGGTTCCAAAATCTTCGTCAAAGAATAAGTTATGATGTTCTAACCCCTGAACCTTTTTGTTCAGACCAATATAATACAACAAAGCAGAAGGAGCCATAACTCTGTTGTTCCAATACTGTTTGGTGTAATTGCCAAAGCCTTCGGGCAGTAATTGTTGGTCTACAAATTCATAATCTGCCGCACCTACAACAACATCGGCAGGCACAAAAGCATCGTCTACTTGAATGCCGGTAGCTTTACTGCCTTCAACTTCAATTTTCTGAACGTTTTTGTTGAAATGGAAGGTTACCCCTTGCTCTTCGGCCATTTTTTGCATGGCAATGGCAATTTCAGCCATTCCGCCCATGGGGTACCATGTACCGAGTTTTAAATCGGCATAATTCATTAAGGTGTATAAAGCAGGTATATCTTTGGGCATCGCTCCTAAAAAAAGTACTGGGAATTCAAGAATACTACGAAGTTTAGGATGCTCAAAATATTTAGCCACTAATTTTTTTACAGAGGCAAATAAATCGAGTTTAACGGCCTTTGTGAGACTTTTGAAATCTAAAAATTCGGTAAAAGAGATGCCCGGTTTATCAATAAAACCATCAAATGCAATTTCGTATTTCTGTTGAGCTTCAGCAATAAAGCGGTTCAATTGCTTTCCTGCTCCGGGTTCAAAAGCTTCAAAAGTTGCTTCAATCTTATCCCATGCTGCTCTTATATCAATGTAATCTTCTTTTCCAAAATATACCCTNTAGCCCGGATCCAAGCGGATAAGTTTGTAGTAGTCAGCTGTTTTGTGGCCAAAGTCAGCAAAATAATCGTCAAAAACTTCTGGCATCCAATACCAAGAAGGTCCCATGTCGAATTTAAATCCTTGATTTTCGTAGACTTGGGCTCTTCCTCCTGCAGCGGGCAATTTTTCATAAACCTCAACTTCATATCCGGCTTTAGCCAAATAAGAAGCCGCGGATAATCCGGAAAATCCGGCTCCTATTACAATTACTTTTACTGATGACATGCTATCCCTGATTGTAAAAAGCGACTAAAATAATTATTCATCTGAATAAGTAATGCCAACAGGGGTATTATTGAATTGTTTTGTAAATGTGTATTTATGATAATAAAAGGTNTTCNTGNTTNGTAAACAATCAACACTTGTGTTACAAGTAATACCGAAAGNGCAAAAAGTAATCCCTTAACAGCTAAGCGGTAAGTTGTTGCNGGTATAAGCGCCTTAATTTTTAGTCCTATAAACATAACGCCAATGACCAAGACTAAACTGCCCGAAGAAGTGAAAATGNGCTCTTTTGTAAAATCGCCATGAAGCGAAAAAAGCACGATTTGAGCAATCTTTCCTGCCAGAAAGCACAAGTTTGAAGATTGAATAATTTCAGACTTGCTGTGTCTTGATTCCAGCGAATAAATAATCAAAATNGAAGCCATAACATTGGTAAGTCCTCCAATAATTCCGGCAACGAGTCCGAAAACAATCATAGAGAGNANGGGNCTTTCTCTTACCCATGTTGAGTTGAGGTTGAATCGGTCAATAAGCAGGTAGAATACNATTGATGCCGCTAACAGGAGCTTAAAGATTTCGCTATCAAAGTAGATCAAAACCTGGGTGCCAATAGCACTTCCAAGCATAGAGATCAGCGCCAGCGGTAAAAAACGTCTAATGGCCTGTAGAAAATTTCCTTCGCTGTAGATGCTAATAAGGTTAATCACCACTGATGGAATGGCTACATAAAGAATTGCTGTTTTCATTCCCACAAACATTGCAAGCAAGGGAGTGGCTACCATTGGAAAACCAAAACCTACGCTACCGTGAATTAAAGTGGCGAAACTTAAAATGAGGGAAAGAAGAAGGAAAAATTCAGCATCAAGTGCCATTGGGAGCAATAGAATTTAGAAATCTGGAGGCTAAATTAGAGAAAGCTAAGCACTAAACTAAAGCAACAAATTAAGAATGTTCAGCAACGAAAAAGAGCCGGAAGTCCGGCTCTTTTGAAAACAAGCAATAGAAATTGTTAAACCACAGCAGGTGTTTTGTCTTTCCATTTAGCTACCAAGTCAATATAATCTATGAAGAGGTCATAATCCATTAATAGGTGTTTTTCTCCACTGCTTAGAATGTCTTTGGTTTTTTGATGAAAGTCTTCCATGTCCATTACACCGGACTGAAAATAGGCCAGAGTGTGTTGTAGACCAGCCTCCAGTAAGAATTTTGCATAGTTTGGTATTTGCGTTAAATCAATAGCCGGACAAAGTTTCAGAAGTTGGCTTGAGTTTACAGTAAGAAATCCTACAAATTCATCAAAATCTTTGGCTTTCCATTGTTCAAAGTTAGACGGCAGCCCCTGGTCTGTAGAAAAACGTTGGTAATCGATATTCGCAGACATGTTAATAGCAGCTGCAGCTGTAACATCAATGTAGCTACTTTCTTTAATGCCTCCCATGTCTGAGGAAGTATAAAGAGTAGGGACTTCTTCTAACATTGACTTTTGCCATCCGTGAGGAACCATGTCGTTAAGGTTATAATAGCCTGCTAATTCGCCTCCTTGGTTCGCATAAGCTGTTACAGCATACGTTGCAAAAGTGCTATTCCCCGGAGTTGCTCCGGCTGTTGGATAAGCACTCACAGGAATTTGTGTTCCGGTATTCCAGCTGGTACGGTTTTCAATTAACCATAGCCCTAATACTGGTGTAAGTGTTCCGGCTAGACTGTGTCCGGCAACAGCTAATTCGGTAATTGAACCAGCATTAGCTTGTAACCATTTAACCAATGAGTCTCCTTCTTGGCCACCGGTTTGTGGCATTTTGTTGAGCAATACATCTAACCCAATGTAAGTGCCAATAGAAATACAACCATCGGTACTGCTTGTAGAGCATGTTGCTACCGGAGAGGGTTGTGCACTAAANATGTCTCCAGACCAAGGAACTACTTGGTTNACATTAAAATCTTCAGTAAACCATCCGTAAACCGATAGTGGGTTTGTTCCGGATATTGCAATGACGTACATGTCTTCGGTAGCTCCNGGATAACGTCCTTTTGCTACATACATCAGGTTGTCNACAACAATTTTTTTGTCTTTATCAATNGGGTTGTAGTCTTTAGAATAAATCATTGGACCCCATGCCACTTCCCACGAGCCAATATCCGAAGCGGCAGCATCAATTGCTTTTGGAATGTTTTGTTGAGCGTTGGTAAGTAAGTTGGCATAGGAGTCTTTCATGTTGGCATCAACATTAGAGATCCAGTTGAGACCAAAGATGGCTTTTTCTTTAGCAGATGGTTTTTGGGTGTTGTTTGAACTAGACATAATTTTAGGATTTACAGGTTTAATGTGCCTACTCTTTTTGGGCTTTTCGGCNTTCTCCGCGTTGTTAGGTAAATTAACTCAACAAATGTTGGAGAAGTCCAAAGGAATTATAAGCGTGTAAATGCCCGAATCCTAAAAACAGGTGAAAACACCNGGAAAGGAAACACAATTAAGATCTAGTTCGAATTGGTTNAAATATTTCCGCTGTAAGTGAAAAAGTCNANCACCTTCTGCTGTTGTAGCAATTGGTCGGTGTAAGCATCAATTGTTGTACTTGACAATGCTGGCGATTGAATCTGAAGCGTGCGTAATGATTTATCTTTCTGAGGAGCCACTAAAATGGTTTNNCCAAATGAGAGGTCAAACAGCCGTGTNTTTACAATGGCNTAAGCATGCTGATCTGCGGTAACAAATGCCACATAATCAATGGTGNTGTTTTGAGTNTTGTAAAAGCCTTGCCCAATGTAATCGGGGTGGTTTCTGGAAATAATTTCGCTGGAAAGNTGNGTNTAATCTACGGTGTCAACAAAATCAGTGAGCACAACAATGTGAAAGAAAACACCGTCTTTGTCGTTCGCCACAAATGGTTGTGTAANCACACTTTTTCCCNCAAAAAATGAATTGTACAGCANCGTTTTANTACCAATTTTTTTCTCAAAGCCATCTCCTCCCGGAAATCCAAAATTACCTACACCTTTAAAACTTTCTTTTCCTACCAAGTCGTACTTCGGAGTAGGAAATACNCCGTTATGAAGAGGGAGTTCTGTTGAATGGTAATCCAAATACTTNAAATCATTGTTGAATAGAGTAGAATCCCANGTAGTAGAATCATTGCGGTTGNCGAGNTGTGCTTTTGCTTTCTCAGTTGTCCAGAAAGGAGTATTTGCATTTGTTGAGGTTTGCTCTTTAGAAGTACATCCGAATAGTAGCACAATGCAGNCATAATAGAGTGTCTTTTTCATAGCAAAGTTGTTTCAGTTATTTGGTTTCTAACGGTATTATTCCCTTACATAAATATACTATTCCCTTTGTTGTATTCNGAAGGACGGTTACCTGTGATTTTTTGAAAAGTATTGCTAAACGTTGGTACACTGTTGTAACCTACTTTATTGGCTATTTCACTGATGGTGTATCGTTGTTCCACCAAATACTCAATTGCTTTTGAAACACGTAATAANGTAAAGTAATGAATGAAGGACATGTCNAGGTCTTTTTTGAATAACCTGTGCAGTGATCGCTCACTTAGACCAAAGTCACGGGCAATGTCAGATAGCAACAAGTTTTGATCTAAACGTTCATGGAGGTATACAATCAGGTTTTCCAAGCGGGGNTCTTTCGGTTTNGGTAACGTTAGCACCAGTGGTTTTAATGAAATCTGAGGNAGTAATACCTTAAATGCTTCCACAATGGGATATTGCGTTTTATTGGTACGCTTGATGTCACCTTTCCAATGGCGGGTAAATAGNAGTAGCTGTAAAAGCATGTCGTTTACCGGATAAACCCCCTCTCGATAATAAAACTCAGGATCTGTATCAGCAACAGGAAAATAAAGATTACGCATTAAAACATCNGGAGAACTAGGGTATATCGCNTGTTCTACGTGTGGAGGAATCCACATGTAATGACGTGCAGGTAGAAAATGAATCTTAGTAGTGGTTTGAATGTGTACCATTCCNCCTTCGGTATAAATGAACTGTCCTTTAAGGTGTGAGTGATTCCTTATAAAACGTTCGCCCATTAATGTATGGTAACAATAAATGCTGTTTTTCTTGCGNTCNACCTCGGTGANGTAATACGGATTCTCTAGTTCCATACNTCAAAAATAGTNAANTGGCTGAAATGAATANATCATTGGCGAATTTTGATAGGTGAGTAGCTNCTTATATTCATAATTTCGCTTTATCAAAGTTGAAAAGTGACGTTTCAACATATCGCAGCGATAGATAGACTCCTTATTAACCCAAGGAAAAATCAACAATTATGACAGATTTAAAACGCATTTTATACATACCATATGCTGATAAAATCCAAACACCGGATGAAGCAGCGAAATGGATTGAAAACAACGATGTTGTTGGAGTGAGTGGTTTTACCAAAGCAGGAGACAGTAAGTCTGTTTTGCCCTCATTTGCACAACGCGCTCAGCATGAAGATTTAAAAATNACCTTATTAAGTGGAGCTTCTTTGGGCTANGATACAGATGCTGATTTGGCAGAAAATAAAGCTTTACATAAAAGAATGCCTTTTCAAGCTGACCCTACCTTGCGCGGAGCCATNAACAAACAAGAAGTGTTGTATGTAGATCAGCATTTAAGTGAAACGGCTGAAATGTTACACAATGAGCATTTACCTAAGGTAGATGTAGCCATTGTTGAAGCTACTTGTGTGACTGAAGAAGGTTATGTTATTCCAACTACTTCTGTAGGNAATTCAGCTACGTTTTTACAGCAAGCAGATAAAATTATTATTGAGGTNAATACTTCAATNCCTGTTTCGTTTAAAGGAATTCACGACATTTTTGTACAGAAGCCTTACCCGAANCGTGAGGTGTTGAACATTACCCATTCTGANGATAGAATCGGAACGGAATACATTGAAATTGATCCGGCTAAAGTAGTAGCGGTAGTTTTTACTGATCGCCCGGATAGTCCTGCGCGCATTGCAGAACCCGATGACAAAACCACAGCTATTGCCAATCATTTATTGAATTTCTTCGAAAATGAAGTTGCAGAAGGTCGATTGACAAAATCGTTGTTGCCTTTGCAGGCTGGAATTGGAAAAATTGCCAATGCCGTACTTTCTGGTTTTGTGAGCAGTCCGTTTGAAGACCTTACCATGTATTCTGAAGTGTTGCAAGACAGCACATTTGAATTGTTTGATTCGGGCAAATTGAAATTTGCTTCGGCATCTTCTATCACCGTTTCCGAAGGTTGCTACGATAAGTTTATTGCCAATTTTGACGCGTATAAAGAAAAACTGGTATTGCGCCCGCAAAACATTAGCAACGCAGCAGAAGTAATTCGCAGATTAGGCATTATCGCAATCAATACAGCTATTGAATTTGATATTTACGGAAACGTAAATTCAACCCACATTACCGGCACAAAAATGATGAACGGAATAGGCGGATCGGGCGACTTTGCTCGTAATTCATACCTGAGCATATTCGTTTGTCCTTCGTCATCAAAAGAAAACGCCATTTCGCATGTGGTACCAATGGTTTCACATACTGATCACACCGAACATGATGTAGATATTTTGGTAACCGAGCAAGGGCTAGCCGATTTGAGAGGACTTGCTCCTGTTGAGCGAGCAAAAGTGATTATTGAAAACTGCGTTCATCCCGAATACAAACAGCAATTGCAAGACTATTTTGATGAAGCAATGTTGGCTGGAGGGCACACACCACACGTGCTAAGCAAAGCATTTAGTTGGCATCAAAATTTAAAAGACCATGGAACCATGAAAGTGGTTCAACCCGAGTTTATATAGATTTTGTAGCAGTTGGCGCTGTTACAAAGGCGTAAACGCTTTTTTAGTGTTGTCTATTTTTTAGTTGAGTTAAAGCCCTGAGCAATCGGGGCTTTTTTATTTTTTTGCCAGAGAAGAGTTTCATTCCCGTTTTATTTCAAAAGAAGAGCACCTTCGACTAATTGGTAAGTATGAAAATAGTTTTTCTCTCTCGCCAGATGAGTGGTGTAAAAGAACAATTTCTCCCTACGCTCCAATGCGTTTAAGAGAACAGTTTCAGTCTTTGGCAATGCTCCAAGCCAGATGGTTAAAAAACGAAGCCAGAATTTACCAAAGAAAACTCTATAGAGGAGTGTCGCTTCAACTAATCGTAATCCTATTGATAATTCTGTTAGTAGTCAGCTAGATTGTTATTTTTATGTCGATGAAAGACAGTAATCGAGTTAGCTTTCGAAATCAAAAAGAATTAACAACAACGCAAAAAATCGATGTGCTTCGTTTGTGGAATACAACATATCCTCAAACATTGTGCTACGAGAATGTTGAAGCATTTGAATCCTATTTGCAGAAATTAGAACATGCTGAGCATGTTTTAGCAGAAGATCAACATGGAAATGTAATAGGTTGGCTGGTAATTTTTGACCGTGAACAAGAGCATTGGTTTGCACTCATTATTGCTGAAAACTGGCAAGGAAAAGGTATTGGTTCAAGACTATTAGATGAAAAAAGGAGGCATTTCGGTGCATTAAACGGCTGGGTTATAGATCACAATAAAGCATTGAAGAGAAATGGAGCTCTATATGACTCTCCCTTAAAGTTTTATGAGAAAAATGGTTTTGATATTTTAGCAGATATCCGATTAGAAACCGCTGTGATCTCAGCAGTGAAAGTGTGTAAACATTTTTAAGACCGTACAAAATGTTAATACTTTTGGGAAGCTAAATAAGCACTGAAAACACTCCATGAATTTTTTTGAAACGTTAAAAAAGCCCTATCCGGTAAGTCTAAAAAAATGGCCAATGATCATCTTGATCAGTCTTTTTATTGGACTATTTCTCTTGTTGTTTCAACCCTTTGGATTACAGTTTGTAGAGCTGGAGCATAAATCCCTTATTCTCATGGGATATGGGCTGGTAACGTTTGTTGTAATGCTTATCAATACCATCTTGATTCCAACCATCTTTACTCGTTATTTTGCCGAGAAGAACTGGACAGTATTCAAGCAAATAACTTGGTTGTTGTGGGATGTAGTGGCTATAGCAGCGGGCAATTATTTTTATTCCATAGCTTTTCACATCTTTCCATGGGTTGGCTTTTTAGGGTTTATGGTCTTTTTAGGGTATACACTTCCTATCGCTCTGTTCCCTGTGGTGATACTCACATTTATTCGTCAAAACACTTTTTTAAAGAAAAACCAGGCAGCATCTGAGGCCATTAATGCATCGTTAGATCATCAGCACCAACATAGCGGAATAAAAGAAAAACAACTGGTTTTAGATTCAGGAAACCAAACCTATGCTTTCAATTATGATCAAATTGTGTACATGGAGTCCGAAGGGAATTATGTACACGTCCATTACCTTGAAGGTGATATCTTAAAGCGTCAATTGGTGCGAATTACACTCAAAAAAGTAGAAGAGGCCATTGAGTCTGCTTTATTGATGAAATGCCACAGAGCATTTATTGTAAACCTTGAACAAGTAAAAAAAGTAGAAGGAAATTCTCAGGGGTTGACCTTAGAGTTGAACGATGCAATGGTGTCTATTCCCGTAGCTCGAAGTGCAATAAAAGCCTTTAAAGAGGCTGTTTTGAAGTTAAATGAATTGTAGTCTCTGACATTTTAACTTTTTTTTAAGTTTATTACAATTTATTGGCACTCATCAAAGTTGATTGAAAGTATAATTGCCTCCTAATTAAATTGTTAAAGCCCACTAATATGAAACATTTATTCACATTCTTATCGTTATTGCTCATTGTCTCAAACTCACTATTTGCACAAGAAACTTCATCAGATTCCAATGAAGTTATTGAATACAAATTGCTAACCTGGAAAGAAAAGAAAGCATTTAAAAAAGAGATGCTACCAGCTAGAAGTTCAATTTCAATTGGTAACATGTATGGATTTTTCCCCTGGGGAGCCGGAATAGAAGGAGACTATAGATTAACACCTCGTTTAGGATTAAATGCTGGAGTAGGTTTGTGGGGGTATGGAGGTGCTGTGAAGTATCATTTTAGAACTTATTCCATGTCCGGAGCTTATTTGAGTATTAGCTATAAAGATGTAGGCTTTGGTAGGCAACAATCTTTTGGACCTGAAATAGGAACAGTAATCGGCTTTGGGAAAAATGAACGTTTTGGTTTAATGCTTCAGTTGGGGTATCAATTTAAGACTTATCCGTATGAAAGTTATGAATCAGAATTCCTGAAGAACATTCATGGAAATTCATTCTTAACAGGCAGTGCTGGGTTAACCATTGCGATTGGAAAATAGCAAGAAGCATTTTTAAAAAGTAGCGCACAAAAACACTCAGAATACTCTTTTTCTGAGTGTTTTTTTATGTCTTGTGTTTTGTAGTTGGTCACAATATAAAGCAACTCGTCACAGTTCTTATGCAAGCAGTCACAAAAGCTTGCATTCTATCCCATGTTTATTGTTTTTCAGTGAGTTGTAGGTAATGTTGTGGTGTCGTTTTATCACACCCAAAAGAACAAAAACATGGAACAATTCATTACAATTCTTATTATCATCCACGCTAGTTTTGGTGGAATAGCATTGCTATCAGGAACACTTTCTGTAATTGCTGAAAAAGGAAATAAACTGCACCGCAAATCGGGGTTGGCTTTTTTCTACTCGATGATGTTTTGCGGCTTTTCGGCTTTTGTTATAGCTCTGTTGCCTGGGCATGAAAGTCCGTTTCTTATCGGTGTGGGCATCTTTAGTTTATATTTTGTGTTTACTGGTTATCGTGCCTTGCGTTTGAAAAGAAAATCGGTAAATGTTACGCTAGATAAAGCAGTAGCCATTTTTATGTTTCTCTCTGGAATAGCCATGATTGGTTATCATCCGTTGTTTTTAGCAAAAATTAATCTGGTACTTACTCCGTTCGGGATGATTGGAATCTTGTTCTCCATACAAGACTTACGCTTGTTTCGCAATTCTGATAAATTCAAATCTTTTTGGTTAAGACAGCATCTTACGCGCATGTTAGCCGGATATATTGCAGCCATCACCGCATTTGTAGTGGTGAATCAACTATTGCCTGGTGTTGTTGGCTGGCTATTGCCGGGAGTTGTGGGAGCTGTAATCATTACTTTCTGGAATAGAAAAGTGAAGCAAAAATCAAAGCCGGTTCAGGCACAGAAGTAGGTTTTAAACAACAGAATGCTATGAAGAAAATGAGAATTACTCTGGCTCTTTTGAGCCTGGTACAGCTATCCTATGCTCAGGTTTATGTAGAAAAACAAACACGTCATCGCTTTGCCCAGTTGAATTTTGGTGTTGATGTGCAAACTAACTTTGGTGGAACTACAGCATTTCTCAATGCGCAAGGAGAAAAGCAAACCCTAGATTTTGAACCGTTTTATCGTCCCCGATTAATTTTTGGAGGAACGCACTTTTGGGGGCATGCCGATTTTTATGTGGCTTTTCCAGTTTTTCATACTGTAATGAAAGCGCAAAATCAAACCATTGATTACAACAATGGCGTTGAAACAGTATTTAAATATTACCCTTGGCGCATCGGACATCATAAAATAAGGCCTTTTGTAGGAATTGGATTAACAGTTTATGCTTACGAACAGGATAATGACCTTCTTTCTTATGGAGATGGACCAGATTTGAATTATACAACAGTTCCGGTTTTAGCCGGATTTACATTTAACCATAAACAGCGTCTTATTGAGTTGGGCTTTTCATGGAACTACTCTAACCAACGAGATTATTACATTTCAAAAGATCAGAAAGCGAAACTGAAAACACCTCCTTTTCATGTGAATTTATCGTATCGTTTTCAAGTTGAAACTACACTCTCGGCAGAGAAAAATTGGGAGTCGGGAAGGACGAAGTTGGTCACCGAAAAACTGGCCGAAATGAAAAGGCTCAATAGCTTTTACATCGGTGCAGGATTTTCTTCTGCCTTTTGGACAACAAAAAGCAGTTACAACAAGGAGAACCATCCGTACATGGAAAAATTTCCAGTGAGTGTAATGCCAGATTTAGCTGTGGGATATTACCTGCATCAGCCAGACTTAAATATGGCGATGTGTTACCGCGGATATAGGGAACAAGCCGGAGCTTATGGTACAGATCAAAAAGCAACGCGCAGGTCGTTAGGAGTTGAGGTGACCAAAAATATTGGCGATTATCACGGTTTTGTTCCGTTTATAGGTCCCATTTTGAGTTGGGAATACCTCAGGTTTGAAGAACGTATAAAAGGAAAGAACCACCTCTTGGTGTCTGATCATAAAATGGGTTATGGAGTTACATTTGGGTGGGATATTCGTCCCAATCGATTGCAGGCTTGGATTTTGAGAACAAACTTGCGTTGGTTTCCCAAGCTTGATTTAGAAGTAGAAAACGGAACGTCTGTTGCTTTTGGAAACATAGAGTTCAATTTTATCCAGCTGATTGTTTATCCGGGAAGGATGATGTGAAAAATAAAAAAAGCCCGAAACTAATTCCGGGCTTCGAATATGCGTTTAAGAATGCAAGGTGATTAAGCTTTCATCCCGCCATCAACAGAAATAGTTGTTCCGTTTACATAACTACTTTCGTTTGAGAATAAGAAAGCTACCATGTTGCTAATGTCTTCTGGTTGTGCATAGCGTTTTAAAGGAACTGCACTTTCCATCATTTTCTTCACTTCTTCGCCATGACCAGGATTCATTCCGTCTTCTAAGGAGCGCATCATACGGTTGTCTACAACACCCGGGTGAACAGAGTTTACACGCACTTTACGATCGCCTAATTCAAGAGCAGCCGTACGCATAATACCAATTACAGCATGCTTGCTGGTGATGTAGCCTACCATTCCGGGGCTTCCTTGTAAACCAGCAACAGAAGAAGTAATCACAATGCTGCCACCGTCTTCAATTTTTGGATTCACATATTTCATTCCCAAGTAAACACCTTTTACGTTCACAGCTATTACTTTGTCAAACACTTCTTCAGGGTAATCTTGCATAGGTTTAACTACACCTTCAATACCGGCATTGTTGAAGAAGAAATCGATTTTCCCGTAGCGCTCAATGCACGTGTCAACGTAGTTTTTAACGTCTTCACTTTTAGTTACATCAGCCACAGCATAAGAGATTTCCAGTCCGGCAGCTTTTGCTTCTTGTTCTTTCTCTTTTAAAGCCTCTTCATTGATGTCTACAATCAAAATTTTAGCACCTTTTTCTGCAAGGTTTTTAGCAGTGACATAGCCTATACTTCCTGATCCTCCTGTGATAATGGCAACTTTGCCTTCAAATTTCTTCATAATCTATTTGTTGTTTTTTTAGTACTTGTTTTAACACTGTAATTGTAACAAATAGAACGCAAAAATGATTGCACCAAATCAAGGATAATTTGTGCAAAAGAGAGGGGTGGTATTTTAGAAAATATATTCCATATGATAATCTCCTCGCTGATAATTAGAAGTGTCCAAATCTAATTTTCTAAAGCCCAATTTTTCATAGAGTTTAATGGCAGGAATAAGTTGTGAATTCGTGACTAAATAAATGCTATTAGCATTTTGTTTGCGTGCTGCTTCTACAATCGCTTTTCCCAGTAAATACCCAATACCACATCCTTGTGCTTTGGGACTAACCGCCATTTTAGAGAGTTCAAAATCATAAGTAGGATGATCTAAAGGAATAAGAGCGCAAACCCCAACAGGATTATCATTTAACAACCCCACTTTGATTTTTCCGCCTTTGTCAATAATGTGTTCTTGAGGATGACTTAATAATGGAAGATCAGCGGCTTCTAATTCAAAAAAAGTAGTAATCCACTCTTCGTTTAAAGCTTTGAAAAGAGGGGAGTGTTCAGGAGCGAAGTCAATGATTTTAATTGTGTTTCCCATTTAAAACAGTAGTGAACAATAATTGCGATAAAAGTAAGTGAGTTAACGAAAGAGAAACAGTAAAAGTTTAGAAAGTGGTATCAGAAATGAGTGTTTGTTTTCATTGTTAGTAGAATAAACATCTTTGCACTTTCATCGTTTATATCCCCTAAGGAAAAAACAATATGTACCCCGAAAAAGTAAAGTATTCCATTCTGGAACTAGCCCCAATACAAGTAGATAAATCAATTTCAGAAGTTTATCGAAATACATTAAAACTAGCACAAGCCGCAGACCGATTAGGATATACCCGTTTTTGGTTGGCAGAACACCATAACATGAAAAGTATTGCTAGTGCTGCAACTTCAGTGTTAATTGGTTATGTGGCAGGTGGCACCGAGAAAATCAGAGTAGGTTCTGGTGGTATAATGCTGCCCAATCATTCTCCATTAATTGTGGCAGAGCAATTTGGTACGCTGGCAAACCTTTATCCAAATAGAATAGACCTTGGCCTTGGACGTGCTCCCGGAACAGATCAGACAACGGCTCATGCTATACGTTCAGATCGCATGCAATCGGTTTACCGTTTTCCGGATGAAGTCACTCAGATTCGTCAATATTTCTCGCCCTCTAATGAAGGTGAAAAAGTAAGAGCATATGTAGCGGAGGGGGTAGAAGTACCGCTTTATATTTTAGGTTCTAGTACAGATAGTGCGCATGTTGCGGCTCGATTGGGACTCCCTTATGTTTTTGCGAGCCATTTTGCACCCAATCAGTTGTTAACTGCATTGACTATTTACCGCGAAGAATTTCAACCTTCGGCACAATTGCAAGAGCCTTATGTTGTGGCGGGAGTTAATGTTGTTGCGGCTGATACAGATGAAGAGGCTGAACGTCTGTCAACTTCCATGATTCGCATGGCGATTAGTGTAATGACGGGGAATATTGACTTTGTCTATCCTCCAACTGATTTAAGCGATGATTTAAGAAGTTTGTTGCAACATCCCTCTTTCCAGGGTAAATTCAAATATGCATTTACAGGAAGCAAAGCCACAGTGAAAGAAAAAGTGGAAACGTTTATTGAACAAACAAAGGTAGACGAGTTGATTGTAACGACTCAGATATACGGAGCTGAGGATCGTATTCGGTCTTATGAGATTTTAGCAGAAATTATGCATGAAATCAATGCTTAAGCGTAGTCGTTGTTCACAGCCCACTTTACAAGGCTGGCAAGATTGTTAACCCCTATTTTTCTGAAAATTTTAGACCGATGGGATTCTACGGTATGGTGACTAATGCAAAGTTCTTTGGCGATTTCTTTTGTGTTTTTTGCATCGGCCAACAAGCGCAATACATCTTTTTCTCTTGGGCTTAAATGAGGAAAAAGGGGAGAGTCTTTCCGTTGGTCATTAACTTCTTTGGCATATTCAGCAAGATATTGTTGACCATCCAACACTGTCTGTATCGCTAAAAGTAACTCCTTTTTATTTGTGGATTTGAGTACATAGCCATCAGCGCCATATTTTAGCATCTGTCTAACAAAACGTTTCTCATCGTATTGTGTGAGTGCAATAACCTTTACAAGTGGATAATCTTCTTTGATGTGTTTAAGGCATTCAATGCCATCCATTTCAGGCATATTAATGTCGAGTAATACAACATCAGGAATATTGGCTTGGATAAGTTCAAGGCATTCAATCCCATTAGAGGGGTCGCCTGAAACATTGAGCCATCCAACATCTTTCAAGGTAGTTTTAACTCCATCTTTAAAAATCTGATGATCATCACAAATGACCACCTCAATTTTCTTGAATGAGTTTACTTCAGCTAACTTCGACATTGGACTCTAAGTTATTTTGGGCAATGCTATTTCACCTCAAAGGTAAAATTAAGAATAATCTTGTGAGTCAATAATAATAAGGAGTTTTGAGGAAGAAAGCAGTGTAAGAGCAGTGTAAGTGTGGTTAGGGAGGTGCGAGGGGCGTATATTTTTAAGAAAATGATTTAGAAGAGCTAAAAATGATCGCCACCGGATGATGGAATTTGAAAAGCTCATGTTGAGCCGGTGGCGATCATTAATTTGAAATAATAAGTTCTCACAGTTCACAGAACTAATTCGTTCGGTGGATTGAGGTTTATGGTGAAGCTTTAGTTTGTTGTACAGTTCAAATGTCCAAAAGGTCAAAATGAAATACAATAGCTGAAAACCGCTATTTTTTCAGTTTATTTTGAATTCAATAATGTACTGAGTTCCCATATTGGGATTAGAAGAGGGGTGAAAGTCGGCATTAATGAACTTTGCACGACTTTTTAGGCCTGATAATCCTACATTGCTGTTGTTGCTAAATTTAGAAGTGTCAAAGCCAATACCATCATCTTTGTATTTGATTGAGACGTGATCTTCCTTAACTTTCATTACAACAGTAATCTCAGAAGCCTCTGCATGCTTTAAAGTGTTATTCGTCATTTCTTGAATCATACGGTAAAGCATAATTTCATTTTTGCTGGGCAGGCGTTTGGGAAGTTCGTCATATATAAAATTAACAGTGATGTTTTGGGAAGATCTGATTTTGTCGAAAAAGTCTTCCAGTCCTTCTTCTAAACCAAGTTTGGTTAGTACGCTTGGCATCATGTCATGGGCTACTCGCCTTACCTCTTTAGAGGCGTGATCAATAATTTCTTCAGTATTCTTAAGAAGGTCTAAGTCTGTTAATTTTTGAATTTCCCCTTCAATGTTACCGATGTGCAATTTTGCGGCACTGAGTAAAGCGCCAATACTGTCATGTAAATCGCGTGCAATGCGTTGGCGTTCTTCTTCCTGTGCCACTAACATGGTTTGCAAACTGATAACTTCCTTTTCTTTCTCTAGCTTTTGAATTTCTTCTGTTGCAATTTTTTGAATGTATTTTCTTCTTCTGTTGAGGTAAAACGAAGTGGCGATTAGTATGAGGATAATAGCAATTGCAATAATGCTGGCTAGGATAAAAGTGTTCTCAGTTTCTTTTTTCTCAAGTTGAGCGATTTTGTAGTTTCTTTTAATGATTTCTGTCTGGTATTTGACTTGCAAATCAGATAGTCTATCGGCATTTTCTTTTGAAGTTTGGTGGAGCGAAATAGTTCCAGCACTGTCTAAAAAGTTATATGCTTTCTCGTAATTCTCTTTTTCCCTGTATTCATCGGCAATAAGCTTTAAGACATCAACAATCCCACTGTTTAAGCC
Source organism: Crocinitomicaceae bacterium (assembly GCA_002705995.1). GTDB lineage: Bacteria > Bacteroidota > Bacteroidia > Flavobacteriales_G > Salibacteraceae. The sequence goes on from PAJI01000031.1 coordinate 132,892, forward strand.
AATGTCTGAAAATGCCTTAAGCGCTTTGTTGTAGTAATAAATTGCACTATCCGGGGAGTGCATATAAGAGTATGTAGCACCCATGTTTTGATAATGGCTACCCATGTTTATTTCAGTTTTGGCAAGTAGATTGAAAATAACCCGATTATAGATTAAAGCAGAATCTAAATCTCCAAATTCATTGTGGTAGGCAACTAAATTGGCATTTGCTGTAGCAATTTTTTTAGTGTCGTTTTGAGCTGTAGCAATTTTTAACCCCTTTAAAACTCTGTTATGCAAGGAGTCTACTTTGTTTTGGGAATAAAAAGATATTGAAAGGTTTTGGTTGATGGAGAACCTAGTCGTTAAATCTTTCGGAGGGACTATTTTTTCTAGTCTTCTGCTCAGTGAATCTGCCAAATGATTTTCACCCATGTCGAGTAAGGTGGCAGCAATAATCAATGAAATCTCACTATTCTTAACCGCATTTTCATCCTTGTACAATGCTTTCGCAATAGCTTGTACAGAATCAGGTTGCCCTAGACGGTTAAAAGCTCTTAGTTTAAGAGCCTTGAACAAGGCTTTTTGTTCCTTGTTCAAGGTCTCTTGAGGTATCTGATTAAGCGTTTCTTTAGCAGCAATTGGATTGTTGTCCAAAGCATTTTTAATACTATCTAACAAAAAATCAGTATCACTGCTCGTTATTGATTTGTCTATAAATTGCTCATCATTACAGCTATAGAATAGTGTAATTAGTATTGTGAGCGATAGTAAAAGTTTTCTCATAGACAAATCAATGATCTTTTAGTTAGATTGAATCGATGTTTGCATCGTGCTTTTCTTTTCGCCCTTTTTAGCTCTTGGGGGAGGATCTTGTTCTAAAAAGGTATACACGTTGCAGTACTCCCCATTGGTATCTGCTACAATTCTTGTAGCCGTTTCAATAACTACTTGCTCTGTATTATCATCCGGATCTCCATCGGACAAAAGAGGGATTGAATAATCCAACTCTCCTGAAGTTGTGGTTCCGTCTGGTTTGGTCGCTAAATGATCTGATACTGGAGCAGCCGAATAGGTGTCGTTTGGAACAAGGATTTTTACTTTAATAGATCCATTGTCCTGTAATTCAATTACAGGCTCCCAAAGAATTAGGTTTTCTGTAGACATAAAAAATTAAGTTTTGTTTTTAAAAATAGAACCCTCGTAACGGAAGGGTATTAATGATATATCAAATTTGTCTTTCGATTTTGTGAAAACAAATAGCTGAGTTCAGCTATTTGTTTTTTCAGTTTTGGTTTATTGATGTTATTCAAATATAAATTTTCTGAAAAAACGGCTACCTTAAACCCTTCGTGCAATTTAGCAAGGTGTCAAATGGTTCGAATAGAGGAGTGTAGAGAAGTCAAAAGAATGAATAGGGTTATTTTGGGACTTAACGTAGTTATAATATACGATGTTAAAAGAAATCAATAAAGACAAAAAAATGTCGGAAAAAAGCAGCTGGAAGAACCAAATTGTTGAAGAATCTTTTCAAACACGCTGCATTGATGGAGTTGTTTTGAAAGGAAAACTCTTGATTCCCGAAAGCCCAAAAGCCATTGTGCAGTTTAATTGTGGAACGGCAACTAAGAAAGAGGTTTATCACAAATTTTTGAAATACATCGCAGAACACAATTTTATTTGCTGTTTGTGGGATTATCGCGACAGCGGAGAATCTGCTCCGTCAAGCCTAAAGGACTGTGCCTATGTATATTCAGATTATGGAACGAAAGATATGCCGGCTATTAAAGATTTTTTGACATCAAAGTTTCCCGATTTGCCCTTTTTAATACTGGGACATAGTACAGGAGGACAACAAGTTGGGTTTATGAATAACTTGAAAGGTATAAAAGGCGCTATCAATTTTGCCGTATCTACGGGGTATTATCCCAATATGCCTCTTTCTTACCGCATGAATGCTTATGTCTTTTTCTACATTTTTGCTCCGTTAAGCGTACTCTTTACAGGTTATGTTGCGGCTAAACGTTTTGGATTTATGGAAGATTTGCCAAAAGGTGTGGCATATCAATGGAGAGCATGGTGTTCAAAAAAAGATTATTTATTCGATAAACGATTTTATGGCAAATCAGTCCCGCTTGGGAATTATCAAAACTTTCACTTCCCCATTCATGTGTATTGGACGGTAGATGACACCATTTCAAATGAAGCCAATACTAAGAACCTTTGGGGGCACATTAAAAGTGCTAAAGGAATAACCTTTACCAAGGTTGTACCAAAGGAATATGGTGTGCTATCAATAGGGCATTTTGGCTTTTTTAGAAGAAAGCTAAAGTCAAAATTGTGGAAAGATGTTGTTTTTAGGTTAGAGCAAATGCTTGAAGATTAGCTTCTGTTGACTGCGCTTTAAGGTGAGGAGGTAGTATGTCTAGCATTCTGCAAATGAGATTAATATTGTTATATTAGGAGGGTTGAAAAAGCGTAAAAGCTTTGGTATACAGTCCCTGATCTTGAAAGTTTCCAAACCACTTTTGAAGTGTGAACGTATATAACGTATATATTGTCGCATGCCTGTAATCTTGTAGGGATTACGATGCGCGTTAATAATCAATATTAAACTGTGTTTTTATGAGAAAACTAATTTTCATCCTTTCCCTGTTAACCTCTGTGTTCTTTTTTGCCTGTGAACATGATCCCGCTGACGATAATCCACCTGAAAATTATACCGATACAACCACGATAGATACCACAACAATAGACACCACCGTAATTGATACATCAGTTATCGATACGACTAACCCCGGAGATACAACAGTAATTCTCTGTGATACTTCAAATGTTACTTATTCAGGAATTGTAGACTCTGTACTTACACAGCGTTGTGTGAGTTGCCACAACAATTCTAACGCGTCAGGAGGTGTTCGTCTTCATAATTATTCATCGGTTTTAACAGTAGTTAATAATGGGAAGTTGTTGTCCTCAATTAAGCGGGATGGGAATGCTTCTCCAATGCCTCAAAATCAACCACAATTAGACAGTTGTGTAATTGTTCAAATTGAAAAATGGATTAACGATGGTGCACCGAATAATTAAAGCAGGTATAGGATTGGTGTTTTTGAGCCTTTTGGTAGGAACTCAAAGCTGTTATTATGACAATGAAGAGGAGTTGTATCCCGAATCTTTTAATTGTGATACTACCGGAATAACTTATGATGAAAAAATAGGAGCCATTGTCGCGCAAAACTGTGCAACTAGTGGTTGCCATGATGGCAATTCCGGAGCTATTGAACTGATAAATTACAGTGCTGTGAAAGCAATTGTAGACAATGGTAAATTAGAAGAAAGAGTGCTTGTTCAAAAGAATATGCCTCCTTCTCAAAATTTAACAACATGTGAATACCAGCAACTCGAATTGTGGATTTTTAACGGTGCTCCGGAGAACTAAAAAAAAGAAACCATGAAGAAATTTATACTTCCGTTGTTGATTCTTTTTCTAGTGGCAATTGGGGTGGGGTATTACATGTATAACAAACCCCATCGTGATGTGTCCAGTGAAAAAGTGAAATACAACTTTACAGATGTAGAATTAAATCAGCAGTTATCCTCTAATCTTGATTCTGCTTTTGCTGCGCTTGGAGATCAAGTGATAGCTGTTACAGGAAACATAAAAGAAATAGAAGGAGATACTGCAAAAATGATCATCCTTGATGGGGTGGCTATTCAGATGAAAGAATCTGAAGCAGCATTCGAAAAAGGAGAAAAAGTAACCGTTAAAGCCCGCTTAACGGGGTTTGACGATTTGTTTATGGAAGCCCGCTTAGATCAGGGTACNATTGTTCACTCGAAAAACAATTAATCATGAGACTGTTTATACTTACAACATTACTGTTATTGCAAACTGCAGTTTTTGCACAAGGCAAATGGTTCACAAGAACCGGTCATATTTCGTTTTACTCTTCTACACCGGTTGAAGACATTGAAGCGCGCAATAGTTCTGCTGCCAGTGTGCTTGATCAGTCAACCGGACAAATTCAGTTTTCAGTTGATATAAAGTCATTTATGTTTGAAAAAGCNTTGATGCAAGAACATTTTAACGAAAACTANATGGAGAGCGATGAGTTNCCTCAAGCAACATTTAAAGGGAAAATTGTCAACATTGATGCGGTAGATTGGTCTTCAGTAGGNGANTATAACGTAACCGTAAAAGGAGATTTAACCATTCATGGAGAAACACAAACNGTAGAATCTTCTGGAGTTATTCGTATTACAGNTGATGGTGGATTTAAAGCGAAAACGGAGTTTAATGTAGCTCCTTCTGACTATAAGATTAACATCCCTGAATTAGTGAGTGAGAAAATTGCCAAAGAAATAACGGTAAAAGTTAAGGCAGACTATAAACCCTTGAAACGATGAAATTGAAATTAGCNGGAATTGTTTTAATCGGNTTGTTGCCTTTCGGACTTTTTGCNCAAGAAGAAGATTTGCTCTCNTTAATTGAAAANGATTCAACAGCAGACTCTACCATTACCTATGCCGAAGCGAGTTTTAAAACTACACGTGTGGTCAATGGACATTCATTAGAAAATACCCATGCCGGAGTTTTAGATTTTAAAATTACACACCGTTTTGGCGAGATCAGCACAGGACTGTATGAAATGTTCGGTTTAGATCAGGCNTCTATTCGAATCGGTTTTGATTATGGAATNACAGAACGATTAATGGTTGGTTTGGGAAGAAGTTCATGGAATAAGACGTATGATGGATTCTTAAAATACAAGCTATTAAGACAAAGTTCAGGAGCTAAAAATATGCCCGTAACAGTGGTTTGGTTTTCCGGAATGTATGTGAACTCTTTGGATTGGGCTGAGCCAGATCGTGAAAACTATTTTTCTTCCAGAATCGATTATGCNCATCAATTAATTGTTGGCCGAAAATTTACTGAAGGACTAACCATTCAGCTAATGCCATCTCTTGTGCACCGCAATTTGGTAGAAAGTAGTGATATTGCTAATGATGTTTATGCTTTGGGTGTAGCNGGNCGTCAAAAAATTACAAAGCGCATAGCTATTAATGCAGAGTATTTTTATGTTTTTCCAGATCAGATACANTCCATTTATAAAAACTCACTTTCGCTTGGTCTAGCTGTTGAAACAGGCGGGCACGTTTTTCAGGTTATGGTAACCAATTCTACTGCTATGACTGAAAATGGGTTTATTGCCCAAAACACGGGAGATTGGATGGATGGAGACTTGCGTTTTGGATTCAATATTTCTCGTGTATTTACATTGGTGAAACCNAAAGAACTTAAAACTTCTGATGCTGATTGGTAAAAGAAATTAGNGTCTTGAAATAAAATTTGAGCGTTCGTAGAAAGTTNCATTAAGTAGCAATTTAACGGACGCTTTTTTTTGTGCTTTCATTTTCTCCCATATTACAGAATGTTTTTCCCNTTTTATGACTCATTTCTGNTCNTTTATATNGNTTTATCTTTGAAAAAAGTAACTGCTTACTATTGNTTTGTGCTGCTGTTNNGCTGAAAAGAAGTGNGATTTAGGATAAACCACGGCTCAATTTACTCNAAAANACAAGTAAAGTATAGNTNATGGTTTTTGTTTAGCTGATTNTNNNTGNTTGTAATNNNTTNGTTAATTAGGGTNTTTTGAANTNTNTGGGAATTTTGTGCTGGAAAAAATCCTTTATTGTTGCTNAATAGGTATATATTTATAATGGNTTTTCAATGGACTGTTTTAGCTTCGTAAAGTACGATTTGAGAGACTTTTTTAGGCTCTGATTTTAGTTGAGAAGTAAGTACTGACAAAGTTAGAGTGAATCATTTTTTAAAGAGAAAATTTAAAATATAAGGTTGTCATGAGTAATTATCATATCAAGGACTTAGACGAATATTTCAGAGTGTACCGCAAATCGGTACGTGAGCCAGAAGTGTTTTGGGAAGAAGTAGCAGAAGAGCATTTTGTGTGGAGAAAGAGATGGGATAAAGTATTAGAGTGGGATTTTAGNAAGCCAGAAATCAATTGGTTCAAAGGCGCTAAATTGAACATTACAGAAAACTGTATTGATAGGCACTTAAGAACAAATGGCGACAAAACAGCAATTTTGTTCGAACCCAATAATCCAGATGAGCCAGCTCAACACATTACATACAANGAGTTGTCTAAGCGCGTTAACAAAATGGCGAATGTGCTTAAGGCAAATGGAATCAAAAAAGGAGATCGTGTTTGTGTTTACTTGCCAATGATTCCTGAATTGGCAATTACTGTTCTGGCATGTGCTAGAATNGGAGCGATTCACTCTGTNGTATTTGCAGGNTTCTCGTCTTCGGCATTGTCAACACGTATTAACGATGCNGACTGTAAAATGGTGGTGACTTCAGACGGTTCTTACCGCGGTTCTAAAAGCATTGATCTTAAAGGTATTGTAGATGAGGCCTTGAATGATTGTTCTTGTGTTGAAAATGTTCTTGTCGCAAAAAGAATTGACAGCGACATTACAATGAAAGAAGGTCGCGATAAATGGCTACAACCATTGTTAGACGAAGCTTCNGACGAATGTGATATTGAAATCATGGATGCTGAAGATCCATTGTTTATTCTTTATACATCAGGATCTACNGGTAAACCTAAAGGAATGGTTCACACCACTGCGGGTTACATGGTATACACGGCTTACACTTTTAAAAACGTATTCCAGTACAAGCATGATGATGTATACTGGTGTACTGCAGATATCGGTTGGATTACCGGACACAGTTACATTGTCTACGGACCATTGGCAAATGGTGCTACAACAGTTATGTTTGAAGGTGTTCCAAGTTACCCGGATTTTAGTCGTTTCTGGGAAATCGTAGAAAAACATAAAGTAACTCAATTTTATACGGCTCCAACAGCTATCCGTGCGTTAGCCAAAGAAAACTTAGAGTTTGTAAATAAACACGATTTATCATCATTAAAGGTTTTAGGATCAGTAGGTGAGCCCATCAACGAAGAAGCTTGGCACTGGTTCAATGAGAATGTTGGTCAGCGTAAAAGTCCTATTGTTGATACATGGTGGCAAACAGAAACGGGTGGAATCATGATTTCTCCAATTCCATATGTAACGCCAACCATCCCAACATTTGCAACACTTCCATTGCCAGGTATTCAACCGGTGTTGATGGATGAGCAAGGAAAAGAAATTAAAGGAAATCAAGTGGAAGGACGCTTGGCGGTTAAATTCCCATGGCCTTCAATTGCGAGAACCATTTGGGGAAATCACGAACGTTACAAAGACACGTATTTCTCGGCATACAAAGACATGTATTTTACAGGTGATGGTGCACGTAGAGATGCGGTAGGTTACATGAGAATTACTGGTCGTGTAGATGATGTAATTATTGTATCGGGTCATAACTTAGGAACAGCGCCAATTGAAGATGCAATTAACGAGCACCCGGCAGTAGCAGAATCTGCAATTGTAGGTTTCCCACACGATATTAAAGGAAATGCACTTTACGGATACATCACGTTGAAAGAAACGGGTGAATCGCGTAATCACGATAACTTACGTAAAGAAATCAACCAGATGATTACAGAGCACGTTGGGCCAATTGCCAAGTTGGATAAAATCCAGTTTACGGTTGGGTTGCCAAAAACACGTTCTGGTAAAATTATGCGTAGAATCTTGAGAAAGATTGCATGTAACGATACCTCTAATTTGGGAGATATCTCAACATTACTGAATCCAGAAGTGGTTCAGAAAATTATGGACGAGTCGTTAGCTAAATAGTTTATAGATATCTAAGAAGGGAAAAGCCCGGTCAGTTTGATCGGGTTTTTTTATGCGCAAAACTCTTTCTAAAACGAATATTTAAGCCTTCCAAAAATAGCGGCAGAAAGCCATTCTACTTCATCGTTTTGCAAGGTGTTTTGTGCGATAAAATATTGCGCAATGAATGAAGCATCTAAATTCTTGCCCAATGAATAGCTCAGTGTAGGAAAGAGGATGTAATTCTTAAAATCCGGAGTGAGCATCGTAGCCAAATTTGCTTTAAAAAGTGGAGTGATATCGAAACTAGTTGCCACTAAAAAAGTGTTTTCATAAATGAAAATATGCTTAGCATCAAGTACTTGTGTGTTAATGGTTACAAAGTCAGAAATGTTGGGTTGACTCTCTCCTAAACCGTTGTATAAATAGGAGAGTTGAACGTAGATGCCTTTTTGAAACATGTAATCCAATGAAAGTGAAGCGGTAAAATTGGCTTCTGTCTCATTTGTTAGAGGAGCGTAATAATTGGCTTCACCTTTAAACCCTGCCGTTTTTAGATTTCCAGCCCAGCCAATTCCGGCAACCGCATCTTGTTTGTAATAACCGCCTAAAAATTGAAAATCATAATTCCATTTGTTGGTTTTGTAAAGCAGGGCTCCAACAGACTGTTCAATGTCTTTTGCTGGTGAAAACCCCAGTTCAATGGTGTTATTAAAATTGGGGAAATACTGAATGCGAATGGCGTCTGACCCGGGGCGTTCTTCGTAATCAAAATCCAAATAATTGTATTGATTAAAAATGTCGTTGGGGTTCCAAACCGTATTTACACCCCAGTTGATGCGCTGTCTTCCCAGTCTTACCATCCACTTGTCGTTTTCCCATTGTGCCCACAAACGGTCAAAAATGGTGTGGAGCAATACTTCGTCACTTTCCCAGTACAAATAAGAGAGGTCAAAATATCCCAAATCTTCATCTAGATCCGTAGCATATCCATCAACATTGCTAACACTATAGCCATAAAAAAGTCGGTTGCGCATCCCTATGCCAAAACTTAAATGTTGGGTCGGATAAAACTTGACATCAAAACGGTTATGTAGCAAATAATCTTCATAACTAGAAGGAATAACATCTTGATAAAAAGGAGGTAAGTAGTCTTTGTTAAAATGGTTAAAAGTGCCCATTGCCTTCAAGTAACCAGAGGTTTCGAACTTGTCTTTCCAAGAGGTTGAATCTTGCGCATATAACCCAAAACCAGAAAGCAAGAAAAGAAAGAGTATAAAATGCTTTTTTGTCACAGTTGAAAGTGTGTTAAACCGAAGTGCTGGTAATGTCACTTTTAATTTTTCCATCTTCTACTGTAATCACTCTACGCGCCCGGTCAATGACCCGTTGATCGTGTGTGGCAAAAACAAAGGTGATGTTCTCTTCTTTGTTCAATCGCGCCATAATGTCCAGTAGGTTAGCTGTAGAATGACTATCGAGATTGGCTGTAGGTTCATCGGCTAAAACAAAGGCTGGACGTGAAGCTAATGCTCTGGCTACTGCTACGCGTTGCTGTTGCCCACCGCTGAGCTCACCGGGCTTTTTGTCTAACCGATCACCAAGTCCAACTTCTTTTAAAAGCTGTGCAGAGCGCTCTTCGCGTTTGGCTTTTTCCCATTTCTGCAAAAGCATAATGAATTCCACATTTTCTTTAGCGGTGAGAACGGGAATAAGGTTGTAGGCTTGAAATACAAAACCAATGTGCTGCATGCGGAAGTTGATCATTTCGTTATCCGATAACTTTCCAATTTCCTGGCCATCTACATACACTTCGCCAGATGTGGGTTTGTCTAAGCCACCGATTAGGTTGAGAAGTGTTGTTTTTCCGGAACCAGAGGGGCCGACTATTGCGGTAAATTCACCTTTTTCAACCTTCAGGTTAATGCCATCTACAGCCTTGATGATGTTGTCACCATCTTGATAGGTTCTTTCCAAATTGCGAGTTTCAATTACTGTTGACATAGTGTGTTCATTAAATGGTTCTTATGGCTTCTACCGGATTCATTTTAAGTGCTCTTCGAGCAGGCCAAATGGATGAAATGATGGCCATAACTACGACCAATCCACCTGTTCCGAAATAAAAACTGGTCATCACTTCGGGATAAATCACTGAGTCGATTCCAAGGCTTTGCAAACCGGCACCAAAAAAACTTAAGTCAATTCCGGTTTGGTGTGAAAGGGCAATGCTAGCATAGCTTAAAATCACACCCAATGGGCCACCACAAAGTGAAAGTAAAAGTGTTTCGAATAAGATCATTAAGAAAATGCGGGTTTTGCTCATGCCAATTCCCATCAACATTCCCAGTTCTTTTTTTCGTTCCAAAACGGCCATTAACATCGTATTTACAATACCAAAACTCAGTGCCAGAATAATGATTCCGATAATGATGTACAGCATCGTACTCATCATGTCATCGGCATAGGCCAATTCGGGAGCTACCTCTTTCCACGTTTGCACTCTGTAGTTAGGGAAATGCTGTTGCAATTCATCGTGAAAAGACTCTACCTGATCTTCGTTGTTCAATAGCAGTGCAAACTCATGAGCACTTTCTGTCCGGTTAAGCAGTTTTTCCAAATCGCTGTTGCGGACATAAACCATTGACTTTTCAAGGGTAGAGGAAGTGACGTTAAAAAAGCCACGGATTTTAAAGGCGCTTGAGATGATGTTGCCATCGGAATCAGTAAATGTAATGACCACCTTAGAGCCGGGTTTTACTTTCATTTTCTCGGCCAATGCTTCGCCAATCAAAATGGAGTTTTTCCCCTTGTCAGAGATGTAGTTGCCAGAATCAATTTTACTGGCCAAGTCAGTTAATTGAGCCTCTTGTTCAGGATTGATTCCGGTAATTTGTACGCCAGCCGTTTTATGAGCCGAAGCCACCATTCCATTAATCAAAATGCGGCTTGAAAAATGTTTTACCGCTTTGGAGTTGGTCAGATAGTTTTCAATACTTTTCGGGTCTTCAATCCAGTAATTAAGCTTGTGTTCTTTTGCCCATTTCTTGTGGTGAATTTGTAAGTGCGAAATGTTGTTTTTGATGGTGTTTTTGGTGCGTTGGGTGTTCATTCCAAATGAAAAGGCGCCCACAAATATTCCAGACCAGATGCCCAAAACAATTGATCCGATAACGACCAAACTCCGCAAGCGGTTTCGCCAGATGTTTCGCCATGCTATTTTAAAAATCGTTCTCATGTTCTCATGGCTTTTACGGGGTTAAGCGTATAGATTTTGTAAACAGCATATAAGCTCAATAGCATTGAAATGGCCAATACGCCAATGCTATGTGCTAAAGGAATTCCCAGATCGATGCTGGTGGGCATTAGCGGTTCAAAGCCATATTCAAGCATGGCATCGTTCATGCCTCCGGTGAGCACAATGGGATTGTAATGAAAATAATAGGTGATAGGCATTGCTAAAACAACCCCCATTAGTAAACCGATTAATGCCAGAAAAGTAGTTTCCATAAAGGTGATTAGCGCAATTTTCTTGCGACTCATTCCAATTGAAATCAAAATGCCGAATTCAGGAATTCTTTCAGTCGTAAGCATTAAAATAGTGCCGAATACACCAAAGCCAATAACCAGGTAAAGAATGAATAAAATGACCAGTCCACCGGCATTGTCGGCTTCCATTGCCTGAATAAGTTCTGGCATCATTTCACGCCAAGTCATTACTTCATATTGAGAAGTATCTAGGCGTGAAACCAAATCTTCTTTTACAGTTTTGTAATCGTCATCGTCTTCTGGAATGATGACTAAAGCGGTAATGCGGTTATAGGCACCAAACAATTCTTGAGCCTCTTGGATGGGAAGGTAAGCGAGGTTGTTGTTTAACTCTGGATTTTTAAGTTTTACAATTCCTTTTACAGGATAAAGCGCATTGGCATTAATTCCGTGGTAACCTTGCCCAATCGTGATTGTTGTATCCTCAGGTTGAAGGTCGAAATAATTCGCTAATCCTTGAGTGAACAACATTTTGCGATCATCGGCTGTAATTAGTTGACCGGTTTTCAGTCCTTCACCAAAATTAAAATAGCGGGTTTCGGCTTCCGGGTCAATGCCCATAATCATGGCGCCCTTGGTGTCGTTTCCGGTTGAAAGTAGGCTAAAGCTTTCTAACCGTGGAATTGCATCTTGAACTCCTTCGGTAGATGTAACGCTTGCTAAAAGTGAATCGGTGAGCGTAAAGGATTCTTCAAGGGTTCTGTTCTCCCAATAATCTTTTCCGTGTACTTGAACGTAACCTGTACTGCTGTTGATGACGTTTTCATACACATTGTCATATGTGCCCAATTGCATAGAGCGCATAATGATGGCAAAGAATAGCGCAAAAGTTACCGAAGCCGCGGTAATCATGCTTCTGCGTTTGTTTCGCCAAATATTTCTCCAGGCCAGCTTTAGTAACATTAGTGAATGCGTTTCATGTTTTGTGTAGTGAAAAATCCATCGGGAATTTCAACTTCAAACTCAAGATCATGGTAGACTAAAATGGTTCTTTGGTTCTCGTCATTTACCGGAGTCATGATTAGTTTGGATGGAAGAACTCGACCTCCTAAAGTTTTAATTTCTTTTCCCTCCATGATGTTAACTAGGTCGCTTTCTTCATCATAAAATTCAGTACGCAATTGCAAGTATTCGTCTTTGCTGATGTAGGTTACTAGTTTGCCCCATACTACTGCAGCATCTGGTTTTGGGGTGAGTGTGATTTTCCACGTTTCGTAACCGTCAATAGTTTCTGTTCCATTTAATGCGTGGGTGTAATCGGTAACCAATGAAGATTCTTGCACTAAATCATCATTGGTGAAATCTGATCCCATCCAACTTTGCATCATCATGCTTGGAGGCATTTTTACTGTGCGTTCAATGTTGGGGAGGTAGTTGTAGATTTCATTTTCCTTTTTCAAGAAAACAGTGCCTTTATCACGGGCAGGATTAGTAATGTAAATCATGCTGAATTTGGTGCCTCTGCTCCAGGTTTTCATGCTTACATCTCTAGACCAAGTTGGCCTTTCAATGGTCATCGTCATGGTGCCTTTGCTATTGCTGCCACGCAATTTGTCTTCTGCTTTTTTGATAATTTCTGTTGCAGTTTGTGCTTGTCCTATGCTGAATAAGAACAAGAAAAATGCAGTGAGTATTCGATTCATAGTTTGTAATGTTTTAAGATTTTTTGTTCCAGTTGATCAATGGGATAATCTTTTGTGGCCATGTAGCCCAAACTTATGCCATCTAAAAAAGCCCCAATGTGATAGGCTTCTAATTCGGGTTGTTCATAGGCCAATGCTTCAAAGATGTTTTTCATTGCAGTCATGAGTAGCTCTTTTTGAGTTTCCAGTAAATCTTCTATATCTGCAATTACAGCTGGTTGAACGGCCAGTGATGTCATAAATCGAACGGTATTGGTTTGTGTTTTTACAAATGCTACTGATCCGGTTATGATTTGCTTGAGTTGTTCTTGAGGTGCTTTTTCTTGTGCATCATTCATGATGCCTTTACTCATCTCTACAAGAAAATGGAAAAGAGATTTCAGGATCTCTTCTTTGCTTTCAAAGTAGTGATAGATCAATCCTTTTGAAATGCCTGCTTCTTTGGCAATGTAACTTACAGTTGTGTTTGCATAGCCTTTTTCACCAAAAGCTTGAAGCGCTGTGAATAGGATGTTCTGCCGCGTTTGCTGCTGAATTTTTAGATTTTCTTCTTTTGATCTTGGAGACATTGTTATTCATTGACTAAATGGTCAGTCAAAAATAGAATAATATTTTTATGATATCAAAATCAATAGGTTAAATTGTTTTGAATAGAATGTTAAGGCATAAAAAAAGCCCATTTGATTTCTCAAATGGACTTTAAAAGAAGAAATTATTTTATTCTTATTGGATGCTCATTCCACCATCAATAATTTGTTCTGTACCCGTTAAGAATGATGATTCATCAGAAGCTAAAAATATAGCTAAATCGCTCACTTCTTCTGGTTTTGCCATTCTTCCAAGTGGCGTATGGTCAGCAGCGCCTCCACCATTTTCGTCAGTAGCTTCAATCATCATTGGTGTTAAAATGTAGCCAGGGTGAATACTGTTGGCTCTAATGTTTTGTTTACCATACTCAACTGCAGCAGCTTTTGTAAGCCCTCTTACTGCGAATTTACTTCCCATATACGCTAGGTTGGGGAAGCCTTGAATAGCAACAATTCCTGCAATTGAAGAAACGTTAATGATTGATCCGATTCCAGCTTTTAGCATAGAAGGAATAACGTATTTCATTGAATAGAAAATACTGTTTTGGTTGACTTCGATTACTTTCAGATAATCGGCTTCAGACATTTCGGTAATTCCACTAAGTGGTCCCAAAATACCAGCATTGTTGAGCAATACGTTGATATGTCCAAAAGCTTTCTCGGTAACTTCTACAACCTTTTTCCAGCTTTCTGGATCGGTTACATCTTGTTTCACAAAAATTGCGTTTTCACCCAATTCATCTGCAATGGTATTTCCCCTTTCTTCATTCAAATCGGTCATAACCACTTTTGCGCCATGCTTAACAAATTCTCTTGCATGTGATTCACCCATTCCTTGTGAAGCACCTGTTATAATGGCAATTTTGCCTTCTAATCTTTTCATTTTGATGTTTTTTTGAATGTAATAATTGAGTTAAAGAGACCAGTGTAAAGTCGAGTGAGTTAGAAGTTATTTTTCTTCTAAAGGACCTGTTCCTGCAAGTTCTCCACCATCAATAAGGAATTCAGTTCCAGAAGTAAACGTAGACTCATCGCTAGCGAGATAGATGAGAAGATTACTAACTTCTTCAACTGTTCCCATTCTTTTCATTGGATTGAAATCAGCAACGTCAAGTCCAGCATTCATTGGAGTAGATACTGTACCAGGGTGAACGGAATTGCAACGCACGTTTTTACCAGCCAACTCCAATGCAATAGATTTAGTCAATCCTCTTACGCCAAATTTTGATGCTGTATATCCATGTAGAGCGGCTATACCTTGAAAACCTGCCGTAGAAGAAATGTTGATAATTGAAGATGGAGCTGATTCTACTAATGCATCTACAGCTGCTTTAACGCCTAAAAATTGACCTGTCAGGTTGATGTTGATTATTTTACTCCAATCATCAACACTGTATTCTGTTAATGGGTCAAAATTGATGATGCCTGCATTGTTTACAAGTACATTTAATCCACCAAATTTTTGTTCTGCGAGTTCAACGGCTGCTTGCCAGTTTTCATAAGAAGTAACGTCTAGTTTGATGAATTCAGCAGCATCCCCTAATTCATCAGCCAATTTTTGTCCTTCTTCAGTAAGTACGTCTCCAATAACAACTTTGGCACCTTGAGCTACAAACATTCTTGCATGAGAAGCACCCATACCTCTGGAGCCTCCAGAAATGAGGGCAACTTTACCTTCTAATCTATTCATGGTATATTGATTTTATGATTGATACCCAAAGGTTTAATGAATAGATAAAAAAGTCGTGGTACAATCATTTACATGATTTGTACAATCCTAAACTGCTTAATTGAAATGGATGTTTTGGATGCCTAGTTTGTAGGTGTTGGGAGACATTCCAGTACGTTTTTTAAAGAATTTACTGAAATGATGCAGATCGTGAAAACCTAAATCGTAAGCAATTTCACTAACCGTTTTATTGGAATAAGAAAGTTGAGATTTTGCATCATTCTCTAACTGATTGTAGATAACTTCTCCAGGAGATTCTCCAATCAACTGTTTAACCACCTTATGTAAATATCCTGTGCTGATGTTGAGTTGCGAAGCGTAGTAATCGAGCTTTCTGTTGTGCTTGTAATTTTCGTTGACGAGTGCTCTAAATTCACTAACCATTTCTATTGAAGAAGCTTGTTTAGATGTAGTTTTTGAATGGGAGTAAGTTTTCAGTAATTCGTTGGTTTCTAAAACTAAAGCAGAGGATAGGCTTCTTGCAATATGTTCCCAAGTTGATATAGGAGCTTTGTGTAAGATGTTGAAGATATCGAGAAAAATATTTTTAAATCGAATAAAGTCTGGTGCTGTTAGTTTAATATTTGAACTATAATCTTGACTAAGAAATGAGTGCTTGTAGAGTGAGAAAATGTTATCGACTGAATGTGTCAAGAATTGGTGGGTAAACAATACAAACGCACCTTTTGTGTTGGGTTCAATGTGCTTGATTCGAATGACTTGTCCGGGGCGATAAATTAAAATGGATTGCCCTTGAATGATGTGCTCTTTATGATCAACTTCAATGATTAATGTACCTGAATCAACAAATCCGTATGAATAATAATTGGGCTGGAAATAGGCGTTTTCGTGGATTGTAGGAATTTCTTCTAGGTAGAAGAATTGAGCAGATTTTTGCCAATTAATATTTCTGAACTGAATTATGTCTGCTATTGTATAATCCTGAACCATTGGATAAAAATAGTTGATTTCAGATGAATCTGAGTGGTCACTTACCTTAAATTATCTTAATGCAACTATAACGAGAACAAACTTCTTGGGTATTGTGGTGATTTATGTCTTTTTAAAAACGAGATGAGCGAACAAGGTTAGAGCGCCAAATCCAAATCCAGCAATGGAAACGCCAGTCCATTGTAATGTTTGCCAAGCAAATGCTCCAACTGATGTTCCAAACGCACCACCAACAAAATACATGACCATATAAACGGTGTTGATGCGGTTTCTTTCTGGTGGATTACCTTCAAAAATGATGGTTTGATTGGTAATGTGAACCGATTGAATGCCCATGTCTAAAAACAATGCAGCAATGGCTAATCCGATAATACTAGTTGAAGAAAAATACAAGCCAATCCAGCTCAACATAATGATGAGGATGGCAATTGAGATAATGTAGTTTTTATTCATCCTGTCAGTTAATCTGCCAACTACACCTGCGATAACTGCACCTGCAATTCCAGCAAAACCAAAGGCTCCGGCAACATCACTTCCCATGTGAAAGGGTTCTCCTTCAAGAAGAAAAACTAGAGTTGTCCAAAACACGCTAAAGCTGGCAAAATCCAGTGCACCTCTTATTCCGGCTAAGCGCAACTGAGGTTTCGATTTAAATTGATGCAAGATTGATTGAAGTAACTCCCCATAGTTGCCTTTGAAATCGGGGTGGAGTTGTGGTAATCTGAATTTCAAGATTAGCCAAAGCAAAGCCATCAAACCAGCCGCGATAAAATACATGGCTCTCCAACCTAAAAGCTCTCCAATNAGTCCGCTTAANGTTCTNGAACCTAAAATGCCGATAAACATTCCAGTCATGACAGTTCCAATTGCTCTACCTCGATTTTTCTCATCNGCTAATTGAGCAGACATCGGAACAAACAATTGAGGAATAACAGAACTTAATCCGATGAAAAAACTTGAAATCATCAATAGGAGNGGAGTAGGAGAAAGTGCAGCGGATAATAATGCCGCNATGATGAAAATAAAATCGGTGAGGATTAATTTTTTGCGCTCCAATTTATCGCCCAAAGGAACAATGAGGAACANCCCANCGGCATAACCAATTTGGGTAAGCATTGGCACATTNCTGATTTGACTTTCTTTAATGCCAAAGTCCTTGGCCATGATNGCNAANAATGGTTGGTTGTAATAGTTNTTGGCTACNACCATTCCGGTTCCGATAGCCATNAAAATCAATAAACTT
Source organism: Crocinitomicaceae bacterium (assembly GCA_002705995.1). Classification (GTDB taxonomy): domain Bacteria; phylum Bacteroidota; class Bacteroidia; order Flavobacteriales_G; family Salibacteraceae. The sequence goes on from PAJI01000031.1 coordinate 150,328, forward strand.
TTGGGNAATCGATCAGACACGTTTTAAATCAAATTGACTGGATTTTTTGATGGATACAATCCANAAAAGAATTCCTGTTAAACCTAATGCTGTAAGTGCTAGGTAACTGATGCCCAATTGAGGNTGACTCAANGGATTGAAGANAGCAATGGAGCCGTAGCTTAAAAATGAAGTGTAGAAAAAAGTGACTCCNCCNGTAATTCCGTTTGAGATNCCNGCATATTGAGGAAATCTGGCTAANCAGTGTGCAAAGAAGATGTTGAAAATGAATCCAGCTGAAACNTGAATTAAGAATGCCGTTGCGGTCATTGACCACAAACTTTGACCATACCAAACAGCTCCCATCATAATNAAAACCATTACAAACTGGATAGAAATGGAGGTTAATGATTTGAGGTATGAAGCTTTTTTAATGAGAAATTTGGCTAGAAATCCGCCACTCATCCATGCAATTCCAAGCAGTAAAGAAACATANCCAGCANNNACNGGAGAATAACCCATTTCGTGCTCGATAATAAACGGGCCAGACATNCTGAACATCATTACCATTCCGTAGCAAATCCCCGTCATGGTAACACCTAAAGTGAAGTCAGGTGTTTTGAACATCGACCAATACACATTNAANGTNGATTTGATTTTTAAAGGATGATGTTGATTGATGGTTTCACCTGAGAANAANGCTTCAAGAATGAGCATTAAGAAACCATATCCAGCAAGGACATAGAAATTACTTCTCCAACCNAATAAATCTTCTAAATAGCCACCAACAAANGGGGCNAGNATNGGTGCTGCAGCCCATACGATGGTCATGGTTCCNAAATAGCTTTTGCGCTGATCTCCTTCGTAAACATCNACAAAAAACACCCGCTTACTCACAATAGCAAATCCAGAGCAGATTCCTTGTAAAATNCGCATAGCGAGTATCAGGTAAATGTTACTNGTAAGCGCAATCACCAAACAGCTGATGGAGAAAACAAACAAGGANAATAANGTGATTTTGTATCGGCCATAGGCATCAATAACGCTACCAGCAATAATTTGCGTGAATCCGTAACTGATTAAAAANAACGAAAGCGTAAGTTGAATTAAACTTTCTTTTTCTCCNAGATCAATTGCCATGTGTGGCATGGAGGGTAAATAAATGTCGGTNATTAAACCCGAAAGCGGAACAATTGCAAAGGCTANGTANGTAGCAATTTTTTTATTGTGATCAGTAACTTGTCTTGATACAGGCATTGTTGATTTTATTTACCAATGGATTTTTCCATCATGATGCGAAATACATTCATGGGAAGCCATTCTTCNTAATTTTTTAAGTGCGAATATTGGGGCAATTTCACAGTATTTGGGATGTCAAAAAATGGCGTGTCNCTTTTTAGCGCTTCATCCACTNCGGCATATAAATCGGNGAAGTAATTGTACATCAAATCCACATCTTTTCGGTCNCCAANTGCACGAACATGCGCCATGTAAACGGCATCAAAATCCATTTGCTGAATGATGGTTAAATCTTCNAACCAATTGATAGGAGANGCATCNGGCAAGTATGCATACAANACTCTGTCAGGAACCACCAAATCAATGATGAACAATGCATTGTGTTCNGGGAAACGAAAAACGGTCATNCCATCACCATGATTTCTGCCNAAGTAATTCAATTCAATGGTTTTGCCNCCAAAAGTGAANGNGGNAGTATCTCCACTCCACAAACTATCGGGNGTTATTACCTTATCANTTGGAGTGATGTTTTCAGCAGCTTTTTCATGACAAATAAACTGAGCGCCTAACGCTTTAAANACCTTTCCACCACTGATGTGNTCCCAATGGTTGTGNCTGTAAAACACATGNGTGACNGGNAAATCNGTAACNTCTCGAATGGCTTTTANNGTNGCTTCGGCATGTTTTTGATCAATCGGATCAATAACAATTACCCCNTTTTCAGTGATGTAAAACAATGAGTATGTTCTNTCACCAACNAGGTATAAATTGTCTTCCCCTTTGATGGTCTCAATGGGTTGTTGTGCAAAAACGCTGGCNACCGAAATTACGGTAACCAACGTGAGTAAAAACCGATAAAACACAGATTTATACGGTTGTATTTTCATAAGCTGAAGCTTCTTTTAATTGTGATAAATCTNCTGCGTCAAGCGTTGTGTTNGCCGCTTCGGTGAATGCTTGTAAATGCGCTGCTTTGGTTGCACTAGCAATAGGAGCAGTAACATTGTCTTGAGCAATTAACCAAGCCAANGCNACTCCGGCTTGAGANATGCCATGTTTCTCAGCAACTGCATCTAATGCATTCAAAATAGTGAAACCACGATCGGTTAAATATTTTTTGATGCCACCACCNCGCTGACTTTTATTCAAATCAGCTTCTGAACGGTATTTCCCGGTTAGGAAACCACTAGCTAAAGAGAAATAAGTAATCACACCTAAANCATTGTTTANACAGATGTCAGAAACTCCTTTTTCATANCCTTNTCGGTCAAANAAGTTGTATTCCGGTTGGAAAACAGCGTATTCTGGTAATCCGTGATTTTTACTAGCATCTAATGAANCTTGTAAGCGNTCAGGCGATAAATTACTCGCTCCAANGTTTCTTACTTTTCCNGCTTCAATCAATTTNTGATAAGCTCCTAAGGTTTCCTCAACTGGGGTTTTATCATCATCCCAGTGGGTTAAATACAAATCGATTTGCTCTACNTGNAAACGCTTCAATGATTTGTCNACCGCTGATAANATGTANTTNTCACTGATNTCAATTTGACCTTGACCCATATCAGAACCCACTTTGGTAATGATGTTNACTTTATCGCGGTTCCCGCGTGCTTTNATCCACTTACCAATGATGATTTCAGATTCGCCACCTTCGTTACCTTCAGCCCAACGCGAATACACATCAGCAGTNTCGATAGTATTGAANCCAGCTTCGAAAAANGCATCTAAAATTTTGAAAGATTGCTCTTCGTCAATGGTCCAGCCAAACACATTTCCACCAAATACAATTGGTGCGGTTTGGAGATCTGTTTTACCTAANTTTTTCAAGTTCATATGCTTTNTTTTTTGATTGTTGTTGTTTTCTTAATTGCATGATGATGAGTGCGACAACTACTCCNGAAGCCGCCATTGCTGNACCAACCCAATCGGCNGATGTGTAACCCATTCCAGCTGCAATGGGTAATCCTGCTAAGTAAGCGCCAGAAGCATTTCCCATNTTAAATGCACTTTGNTTGACGGAAGANCCCATCATTTCNGAGCCCTTTGCAGAGTTGATCATCGTTAATTGNACTGGCGTAACGATGCAAAACGCAACNACGCCAATTACAAANGTCATCACCAATACTAAAGTAGGATTGCTGGCTAAAAAGGTGTTGAGGATTAAAACNANNGCCATTACNCCTAACATCANTGAAGATGCTTTNATNGGAGNGAGTTTATCGGCTAGTTTNGCTCCCANTAAGTTGCCCAATGTCATTCCCAATCCAGCTAAAATCATGGCATAAGAAACCACTTCTTTTCCATGTCCAGCAACATCAGTAATGAGTGGAGCTATGTAACTGTACCAAGCGAAAAAGCCACCAGTGCCAATGGTGGTTAGGAGAATTACGAGCCACAATTCCAATCGCTTGAAAATTTGCAATTCTTCTTTTAATCCATGTTGAGAGGAAACGGGCAATTTGGGCATCCAAAAAGTGTTGGCTAAAACAGCTAATATGCCTACAAATCCAACCATGTAAAAAGCGAAGTTCCACCCAAAATTCTGACTCAAATAAGTGCCAGAAGGAACGCCCAAAACATTGGCAATGGTTAACCCACTAAACATAATGGCTATTGCCTGAGCCGATTTTCCAGGCTTGGCCAATTTAGAGGCAACTACTGCACCAATACCAAAGAAAGCTCCGTGTGGTAATCCCGCTAAAAAGCGAGAAACTAAGAGCAGCCAGTAACTATTGGCTAAAGCAGATAAGGTGTTGAAAATGGTAAACCACACCATCAACCAAATCAAAGCTTTGTGGGCTGGCATTTTTCCACCTATGGCTGTAAAAATGGGTGCGCCAACGACTACGCCAAGTGCATAAGCCGAAATAAAATGCCCGGCTTGCGGAATGGTAATGTCGATGGCGTTGGCTACATCGGGTAAGATGCCCATGATTACAAATTCGGTTAACCCAATTCCAAATCCGCCAATAGCTAATGCAATAAATGCTTTGTTCATTGATTGTTTTATAGAATGTAATTCGCAATACCGCCATCAACCCTTAATGCGGCTCCGTTAGTAGAAGATGAAAGCGGACTGGCTACAAAGGCAACCAAGTTGGCAACTTCTTCAACTTCTGCAAAGCGTTGTGTTAAGGATGTGGGTCTGCGATGCTCAAAAAAGTCATTAACCACTTCGTCAACAGTTTTGTTTTCAGATTTGGCTAAATCTTCCATTCCTTTTTTGTTGGCTCTGCTCCAAGTTGGTCCGGGAAGTACGCAGTTTACGGTTACATTTGACCCTTTGCTTAATCGGGATAATCCTCTGGAAACGGCTAATTGGGCTGTTTTGCTCATGCCGTAATGCACCATTTCCGTAGGAATGTTTAATGCTGATTCGCTAGAGATAAAGATGATTCGTCCTTCATTTTTTGCCATCATTTTAGGGAAATAATGACGTGCTAGACGTACTCCACTCATTACATTTATATCAAACATTTCGAACCATTCTTCATCTGAAATGTCTTTAAAGGCCACTTGATTGAAAATACCAACATTGTTGATCAAAATGTCAACTTCAGGAAGTTGAGCAATGAGTTGTTTAACGTCTTCTTTATTGGAGAAATCAGCAGCAATGCCACTGATGTTTTCGTTACTGGTTTCGGCTTTCAATTGCTCAACAGCCTTCTGGAGTGCTTCGTTTTTTCTTCCATTCAGCACAACAGTAGCGCCTTCTTCTGCTATTTTTTTGGCAATGCCATAACCTATACCAGCGGTAGATCCGGTTATGAGTGCAATTTTGCCTTTTAACTTTAAGTCCATATTGATTTATTTGTATGTACAAAGAACAAGTGAAACCCTGAGGTGTTGTTGTACATATCTATTAGAATACGGTAAATAAACATGACAAAAAGGTACAGGCAGTTTGATGAATTAGTGGTGACGGATTTTGTGTTGGAAAATTGGCATCATCCAGTACATAACCATACCTATTATGAGTTGATTTATATTGTGAATGGAGAAGGGGAGCACTGCCTGAATGGGAAGACTTTTCCGTTTGAACCGGGAGATTTGTATTTGCTGGGGCCAGAAGATGTGCATTCGTTTCAGTTGAGTTCTCCAACGCGATTTATCTTTTTTAAATTCCAAAATCAATACGTTACCAAGCAGTTGGATATGCCTAAGCCAGAAGCATGGAGTAGAGAGTTAGAGCAATTGTTGCATCACCCGAGACGCAAAACAGGGAATTTGTTAACTGACAAAGCAGATCGAGAAATGGTATATGCCATTTTGCAAATGATTGTGCATGAGTACAAATCATTCGGACGATCGAGTGAGGAAATTATTAGTCAGTTGTTTTCGGTAATAGTGTTGTTGATTAAGCGTGGAAATAACAGTTCATTTTCGGTATTGAATTGGGAAAAACGTCCCGGTAAAATGGAAGAAATTCTGGAGTTTATTGAGGCGAATATTCACAATCCTAAAAAGTTGACACTTCAAAATTTGGCAGAAGAATTTCACTATTCTCCCAATTACTTTGGCATCTTTTTTAAGAAACAAATGAGTACCACCTTGCGTGATTATGTGAACAGCTATCGTTTAAAATTATTGGAGCAACGCTTAAAGTTTAGTCAAGATGGATTGAAGCAAATTGCCTCTGATTTTGGCTTTGTAGACGAAAGTCATTTTACAAAGTTTTTTAGCAAGCACAATGGTGAAACACCTTCAAAGTTTAGAGGGTAACTAAGGATAAATAATCTCTGCTTTACCGTCAATCACCAACTTTTGGTTCTCGTCTAAAACCTGAGTGGCTATAATCGCTTTGTTTTTGGGTAAGATTTCCAAAACTTCAAATGCAGCCGTATAAGTATGGTCTACTACCATAGGACGTTTAAATTGAAGGTCTTGCTCCATGTAAATGGTGCCATAACCAGGCCACATAGTCCCAAATACTTTTGAGAATACACTTCCCCCTAAAAAGCCGTGTATAATTCTGCGCCTGAAAATGCTTTGTGCAGCTTTCTCTTCGTCTAAATGGATGGGGTTATTGTCTCCAGTTACTTGTGCGAAAAGGTTAACTTCTTCTTGTGTAAATGAAAAAGAATAATTGAAAGTATCTCCGATTTTCATAGCTTGCATTTTGTGTGAACTAAAACTAAATGCAACGGAACAATCAAGAGGTTGAAATCGTTAGTTTTTGGGGTGCGATTTATGATGTAGATTGAATTGTTTCTAATTTGATATGGTTATTTTGCTATGTTAAAGTCCATTAATAATGTTATTATTTAAAAGAGTTCCTGTTTTAATTCAGTTTTCAACTAATAAAATAAAAGTAACACGCTTGGATACATCTATGTCTATGGAAGAAGAAGCGAAAAAACCTTTTTCAAATACTAGAATAATTATCATGGATTTTATGATTGCTGAAAAGATGTTACGTATGATGATAAAAGCATTGATTCCTCCGAAATTTATTTTTCAGACATCATATGAAGCTGTGATTCAGCAATTGGAAGAAAAAGAAGGAGGTGTTACTGAAGTTGAAAGGCGTGCTTTTAGAGATTTAGCGGAGCATTCTGGAGCAATACATGTGTGTTTTATTGATAAAACCAAAGAACTGACACTAGACGAAGCTATAGAAGAATTGGCAAAAAGTAAGCTGATAAGTTGACATTGAGGAAAAAATACGTGCTAAAAAGGCAACATGGCGGAAGAGGAATGTACGCTGGAGTAGAACTGGAAATCATCCCCATAAAAGGAAGTGTTTCAAAGGTGGCGAACCAGTGTCGATGGAGTTGGGAGGGGGCTGGAACTACTGACGGAAAAGGCTGGAAAGCGTGGGAAGAAGTAGCTCTTAAAACAGTGCAATACGTCATTGATACTTATCAAATCCAGAGGGCGTGTATTGTAACGTTACGGGATCTTACAATCTTACCGGTTGACACAACGCCTTCTCATGTAGCAATAGCAACTATAGCATGTTTGTTTGAGCTTTTGAATGATCCACTTAATGAAGAGGATATGGAGCATTTACTGGATAACACAGTAGGGCAAAACAATACCGTTGAAATGCCAGATTTAACCTGTGTCAAGTTGAGTAAAGCGTTAAAAAATTAGTAATGAACTAAAAAGAGACATCCCACTGAATGCGGAATCGATTACCATCGAATAAGCCGTTTTCTTCGAAGCTATTAAAGCACGTAAAATCTGCTGTAAGCTTGTTACGGTGTCCTTTGAAAAACCAGTTGGCCGCAATAGAGTAGGCCTCAATCGCATTTGAATAGTGTGAAATATCTGGACGATAAGCAGCATACCTTCCGGCTATTTCTAACTTTTTTGGAAACCACGAAAATGCATGGTGGAAGAAATACCCTGCTTGTGCAAAATACCCTTCCATTCGTGTGGTTTGTGCATGATAATGATCTCTAATTTCTTTTTGATGGTATTCCTGTAGCCAAGAAAAACCCTTGTACATAAAAGCCGTTTCGATCAAAAATTGATGTGTTCTATACTGACCAACTGTGTCTGAAGTGAAGTTCTCCAATTGTCCGCCTCCAGAAGTAGAAAAACGCGTGTAAGCACTGTTGTTTGTGCTCATTGCACCCGCAATAGATCCTGTAAATTGCTCGTGATATTCAAGGTCAGAAGAAGTCATGGGCAATTCTCTTCCAAAAAGATTCCATTGAATACGCCCAACATACATGAGGTGCTCATCATCATTACTTGTGTTTCCCCTTCCATTTCCGGTGGCTACCGTTAAATGATAGGTGAAATCTGCCCAAGTTTTTTTGAGCAAACGTCCATAAACTGAAATGCCCATTTGACGATCAATAGTAAAAGCACGATTAATCAAAGAACGATCTACAAGTTGTTGTTTGCCAGAAGAAATAACCCTTTCGCGATTGTAGTAAATTTTCCACTGGCCGATTTTGAAATTGAGAAACTCCCATTTTTCAAGCATTAAGCGGTAATCGAGCAAACTACTACTTCCCCAGTCATATTCAAAATAGTATTTCAACCAAGGTTGATAAGCGTGACCACCAACTTTAAAACGCGATCTTCTGATTTTAAAAACTTGTTGGTTGTCTTCGGTGTAAGTAGTAAGGTCAACTGGAGTTTGATCGCTTGGAGTTGCATATCGAAATTGAAACCTGTTCTGAATTTGGAGCAAAAAGCGATTGTCAGACGTCTGAAATTGAAGCCCTTTGTTGCTATAACTGATTTCAACAGGAAGTTGCTTTTCACCTTCTTGTGCTCCAGCTTGAAGCGCTAATGCGAACAAAGAGAGAAAGATTGCGAACCTGCCCAGAAGTAAATGAAACTTTTTCGTCAAAACGGGGCGCAAGGTACTATTGATTATCAACCTGACAAGCTTAAAGTTAACTTAATGTTAAGCAATATGTTTTTGTTTTGAATGCTGTGTGTGTATTTAAATAGTTTGTAATCAGTTTATTGTGTTGGATTTGTTTTTTGTTTCAGATCTACTTTTTTAATTTGTTGTGGTGTTGCGTAACATTAAGTAAACATGTTTTGCTAGGGATGTGATTACATGAAAAGCCATGTGTTGGCATAAAAGCATGCATTCTTTGTAAATAACTATTGTTGAGGTTAACAAACTCTTAAAGCGCTTGTTAGTGGATATAGTGCAGCTATAAACTTAGTATGTTGCATTGGCTTTTACTGTCCCTTATGAGTAGAATCAAAACGTTTGTACTTTACCTTATAGGTGTTGTCTTGTTGGTGTTTGGAAACCGAAAGATCTTCTCTGATTTATGGAATACACTTTTCCCTAAAAAGCCCATAGATTATAACAAAGACATTGAGAAGGATTTTTCGCACGAGAACATTGAATATGACTCTATTCAAGGGCGATTTGTCAATCATGTAGAATACTTCGAAATAGTGCGTTATGGAGATGACGTTACCGATGTAATGAAGCAAGCCCGATCAACAACAAGAATTGAATCAGACAATGCCGAAACAGCCTCAGACAGCTTATAAAATCCCTGTTTATTTGACGCAAGAGCGAAGGTGTTTCTATGCCAACATTAAGGTCAAGTTGCCACTCTCTTGTTCTGAATCGCTCTTTGAAGAAGTATATGGTGTAATGGATGTTGTTGATCGTTATTACAATTCATATACCCGAGGGTCTTACATCGATCAAATCAACGAAAATGCAGGAGATTGGGTTGAGGTAGATGACTATTGCATTTGGTTATTGGAAGAGTTAAAACAATTCTCAGCTTTGTTCGATGGAGTCTATGATATAACAGCGATGCCTTTGCTGAAATTATGGGGGTTCTATAACAAAAACCAACAGATAACTCCTTCTGAAATAGCGCTAAAAGATGTGCTTCAAAAAGTCAATTACAACCAGATAGAAATTAAAGGCAATAGTGTTAAAATAGCCAAAGGACAAGAGATCATTACTGGCTCTTTTTTGAAGTCATTTGCTGTTGATCTGGCGATCGATTTTCTCCGTGAATTAGGAATCACTGATGCCTTAATCAATGCCGGAGGTAGTTCAATGAGTGTGCTCAATAATGAGATTCATCCCTGTTGGAAAGTTAACATTCCCTCTGTAAATGAAGAGAAAGAACAACGCCAAATTCAATTGGCCAATACAAGTTTTTCATACTCAGCAATGAGTAATAATTACAAGTTAATTCAAGGTGAAAAACACAGTCATATTATTAACGCCATAACTGGTAATCCGTCTAATATACAGCAAGTGGTGGTTGTGGCGAAGAGTTGTTTTGAAAGCGATGTGTTAGCAACAGCTTTGTATGCCACAGGGAATGAATATGAAAAGTACATTCCTATCCTTGAAGAATTAAATGCATCAGGTTTTGTTGTTGATGCCAATGGAGTAGAAACCGCATTTGGAAACCCACTAAAAGAGGAGGTTTAATGTTCATGAAAATTCCTTCGCTGAAAAGTGTGACTAAGAAGTTGCCAATCACAGAATTGGAAAGTACAGATGTGTTTTATATTCCGTTACAAGCTTATTTCGGAACAATGAAGCCGTTGGTTGCAGTTGGACAAAAAGTACAACAGTATTTACCCTTAGCGGAGGGAAAAGACGGATCGAGAATTCATGCTCCTGTATCGGGAGAAATTTTGGAGTTGAATTATCTCATAAATGAAAATCCACATCTAGTTCTCCAAAATGATTTTACAAATACCACATATATAGACCAAGAGCTTGAATCCGCTACAGAACTAACCGATAAAATCCGATTGGCTGGAATTTCGGGTAGTGGTGGAGCAGGCTTTCCAACGCACATTAAATACAAAACGAATGCTATTGATACATTGATTGTCAATGGTGTAGAATGTGAGCCTTACCTCACTGCTGATTATGCATTGATGTATGATGAAGCAGGTGAAATTTTAAAAGCCGCTCAGGCTTCAGCTCAGTATTTTGGAGCGAAAAATATCGTCATTGGGTTAGAGAAACAGAACAAGGAGTTGGTCAAAATATTTGAATCACATTCTGAATTAATGCATGGTGTTTCATTCAAGTTGTTGCCCAATACCTATCCTCAAGGTGGCGAATTACAACTCATTAAAGCAGTAATTGGCAAAGAAATTCCTAAAGGATCTATTCCTGCTGATGAAGGTGTGGTGGTGAGCAATGTGGCTACACTTTTAGCTGTCTATAAAGCTTTGGAATTGAATCAACCCAATATTGATCGAGTAGTTACGGTTTCAGGGGAAGCAGCAAAACATTACGGTAATTTCCGAGTGAAAATTGGAACTCCGATAGAGTATGTTTTGAAAAAAGCAGGTGTTAATGCTGCAAATGTAGATGTGGTTTTAGGTGGCCCGATGATGGGCAAAATCGTTACTGATTTGAAACAACCGATTTCGAAAACTTCAGGCGGTTTGCTGAGTTTCAAGAAATCAGCTGTGAAAGAAAACAATTGTATTCAGTGCAGCTATTGCGCTGATGCTTGTCCGCAACATTTAATGCCGATGCAATTTGCATCCGCCAAATTCGATCACGATACGCAGAAGTTCATCCAATTCAATGTGTTGGATTGTATTGAATGTGGGGCTTGTCAGTACATCTGTCCGAGTAATGTGCCTTTGATGCAAAGCATCAGCGAAGGGAAATCTTTATTGAAATCATTGCAAAATTCGGTGCCTGTATGAATAAAGTGCTGACGCATAAAGCTCCTTTTGTGACTTCGAAACTGCGTGTTTCGGGTGTGATGTTGGATGTGATTATCACGCTTTTACCGTTGGTGTTCTTTAGTTATTTGGCTCATGGAAAATACTCCATGATGGTGATTGGAACTGCCGTTGGTTCTGCTTTGATTACCGATTGGTTGGTATCATGGTTTTTCTTGAAAAAGCCCAATTCACCATTAGATGGTAGCGCCATTATCACCGCAACTTTAATGGCTTTTACGCTTTCACCATACACACCCTTATACATGGTAGCTTTTGGTGGTGCAATGGCAGTTTTGTTTGGCAAAACCTTGTGGGGCGGAGTTGGTAAAAACCGATTCAATCCAGCATTGGTTGGGCGTGAATTTATGGTAGCTTTTTTTCCGGTAGTAATGACTTCGGCTTCCGTTTGGATGGCCGGTACTTATACAGTAGTGAGAGGTTTACATCCATTCTCCGTTTTTGGGCAAGGAGAGATTATCAATTATTTGAACTCTATTTTCTACAACACCAACGGAGCATTGGGTGAGTATTCCATTGTATTCTTGGCTTTGGCCGGAATCTATCTGGTTGCTCGCAGAAGAATTGGATGGCAAATTCCAACAGGATTATTGGTGACCTTTTTTGCTTTGAGCTTGTGGTTTGAAGATTCGATTTCGAATTATTCCATTGCAGGAGTTTTATTAGGAGCCATTTTTATGGCAACAGATATGCCGTCAAGCCCCAACAGCAATTCGGGGAAGCTCTTTTACGGAATCATGATCGGTGCAGTAGCCATCATTTGTTTGGCTGGTGGAGTCAAGCACGAATACATGTCTTACAGCATTTTGGTTTTAAACGGTTTCTCAACAAAAATCAACGAAGTTTTCATCCCAAGAACTTGGGGGAGAAAAACCGATCTGCCCTTGAGGATAAAGCAAACGGTGTTATTGATACTGCAAATAGTAGCTGTCTCGATGGCAGTTTTAGGACTCAATTATTATGGCTACATCCACTATTTGGTGTTTGTTTATTTGGCCTACATGATATTCAATTTTCACTTTTTTACTCAAAAGAAATTACAAGATCCAATCTGATGAATATGAAGCAAATCTTATTGATGTTAATGGTTGTAACGGCTTTGGTTAGCTGTCAAGATAAGAAGCCGGCTGTATTGGATACGGCAGGGAAAAATGCCACTATAGAAACGATTCTGACCAGAAGAAGCATTCGTAAATACACCGAACAACAGGTGACGAATGATCAATTGGACACGATCATGAAATGTGCGATTTACTCACCAAGTGCTTTGAATAAGCAGAGTTGGGAGATTCGTGTGGTTAAAAATCCAAAGTTGTTAGAAGAAATCAATAACCGCTATTTGGCTGTTGCCAGAGCGCAATTGGCAAGCGGTGTTGAGTTGAAAGGAAGTGCAGCTCGTGCAGCAAATCCCGGCTTCAGTGTGTTTCATGGAGCGCCAACATTAATTGTTTTGGCACAAGACACAGCCAACTCATACAGTTCTGTTGATATGGGTATTCTCACAGAAAACATATTATTAAGCGCTAAAGCCTTGGGGCTGGGAACATGTCCGATAGGCTCATTGGTGCCAACTTTTAGAGATCCTAGCAATGTTGATTTGTTAGAACCACTCCATTTTTCAGATGGTTATCGTGTTGGACTCACCATTGCATTGGGTTATCCTGCAGAAGATCCACAACCGAAAGAACGCTATGCTGATAAAGTCAAAATCATTGAGTAATGAGTTGATTCTTGCCTTCACAACTAAACTTATGATAGATGAGAAGGTGATTTGATTTTTCCGGAAAGTTTCATTCCTGTTTTGATATTGAGTCCGATGAGAACAATGTTGATGAATCCTAACAACAACTCTAGAATTTGCAATGTCCAAAAAGTGGTATCAAACGCTTCTTTAACAGCTTTAAAGTAAAGCAAGACAGCAAGTGTTATCAATGCAATTCCGTTAATGGCGATAAACTTCATACGCTTTAATTTTAGTTGTGCCTTTGGTGATGGTTTTTTGCCAGCAAGTTTATTGCCGGTAATGCCCAAAGTTGGCATTGCTAGGATGAGCAGGGGCAAGGCATATAGGATGTATGTTTTTATGGTTACAATGAGTTGAGTATTGCCCGAAGCTTCAGCCAATAGAGTGCTGATGAAAAAGCTAACAATTGTAAAAAGACCAATGATTGTGGCTAAAATGTGGAGCATTAATAAATTCTTGCGTGTCATAATCCTTTGCTTTTGATTTGAAGCAAAAGTGAAAATCAATGCTGTGCTAAAATTGTAAAAAACGGAAATGAGGTAAGTCTTTTCGGATGGATTTTGGCGATTGTCCAATCATCTTTTTCATGCTTTTGCTAAAGTGTGCTTGATCAAAGTAATTGGATTCTATTCCAATTTGAGTGAGGTTTTCTGAGTTGTTTAGCATCTTCCAGAGACTTTGTTTCATGCGCAGAAGTTGAACATAAGTTTTGGGAGTGCAGCCTACTTCTTGAAGAAAATGGTTGCGAATGGTTCTTGTAGAAACACCGTGTTTTTCAGCAATGTCTTCCAGCGTAATTTCACCTAACGAGTAATCCAATTCTTCAATTGTTTTTTGAACCAGCGAAAGATCTTTTTCTTGAAATGCATCTATAAATGCTGCTTCGGCAATAGTAAAAAGCGCATCTATAGTTGTGGCGGTCTGAATGTCGTTTTTGAACTTTTGTGCAGCCTCTCCTAATAGATCAAGAGGGGAAATTACCCATGGAAGTGTGTGGATGGACTTATGCGTGAAATAGGCCAAAGCGTAGGGCTTCAAATGTGCTCCTATGATTTTAATGGTTGATGTCGTTGGAGTTACTTCTACCACGTTGGTGGTAAGTGGAGAAATTGCAAAATCTAGAACTTTGGTCTCTTGATTAGAGAGGTTAGTTACACTAAACGGAGCATCGAAAAAGTAGCCAAATGTTACTCTTGGAAAGGGAATGATGTTCTCGGTTAAAAAAGAAGGGTGCTCTAATGTTTGATGGATGTAGAAATAATAGTCAATGTGTTGCTCCAATAGAGAGTGCTGAGGAGATGACTTAACAAATGCTATTGGCGTATTGATGTCCGTCACTAATGGTGTGTAAAAGGATAGCTAAATTATCAGAAAAGGAGTTGAAATGCTGTGTTTATATAACTAAAAAGGAAGCATCCATGGGTGAAATGCCACACGAATGCTTCCAAATTGGTTTGGTTGCTAAAAGATAAAAATTATACCGTTAATACTTCTTCTGCCCAGGAAAGTCCTTGCATCTTAGCGTGATCTAATGGTGAAAGTCCACGATTGTCTTTTAGTGTTGGATCTGCACCTTTCGCTAATAATTCCAGTGCGATTTCTTTCTGGTTGAATGTGCTAGCAAATGTTAATGCAGTAGCTCCATTATAATTTTGTACGTTGACATCTGCACCATTATTCAATAACAATTCAACAACTTCACGAAACCCTTTGAAGCAAGCACCCATTAAAGCAGTGTTTCCCGATTTGTCTTTGGCATCCACCGCTGCATTATTTTCCAGCAAGAGTTTTACGAGTTCCGTATGATCATAGTATGCTGCTAAAACCAAAGGAGGAAATCCTGAATCTCCTGCTTCATTAACCCATTTGGGATGAGCAGAAAGAAGTGCTTTGGAGATCTCTAAATCTCCGGTTCTAAGTGCGTTTTGAAAGTCTGTATATTGAGTTTCCATAATGTGTTTTTATGCTTGGTGATTTTTTAATGCTTCGCGAACTCCAGCTCCATACGCAGGATCTGCTTTGTCAAAATGTGCCAATTGACGATCGATGATTTCTTGTGGAACACCTTCCATTGCTGCTGCGATGTTATTGAACAAACGTTGTTTTTGGGCATCGTCAAACAAGCGGAAAAGATCACCGGGTTGTTGGAAATCGCCTACTTCGTCTTGATCTTCGTAACGACTGATGTCTCCCGAAACTTTCAATGGCGGTTCTTGTGCCGTAGGGTCTTCTACTGGACCGTTGAATGAATTTGGTTCGTAATACGCGTCCGGATTACTACTGTTGTTGTCAAAGAAACGCATCGATCCGTCTTTATGGTAATGGTTTACTTCAACTTTTGGCTTGTTCGCTGGCAATGCCTCGTAGTGTGTCCCTAAGCGATAGCGGTGTGCATCTGCATATGAGAAAATTCTCGATTGCAATACTTTATCTGGTGAGAAAGCAATTCCGGGAACAATGTTCGAAGGTGAAAATGCTGCATTCTCAATGTATTGGAAATAGTTGTCTGGATTTCGATTCAGTTCCATTTCACCCACTTCTATTAATGGGTAATCGGCATGTGGCCATACACGTGTCAAATCAAATGGATTGTAAGGTGTTTTTTCAGCGTCCTCTTCGGGCATAATCTGAACCATTACTTTCCATTTTGGATGAGTTCCGTTTTCGATGGCACCATAGAATTCTTCCTGATATTTTTCACGCGTTTTACCAATGATCTGTTCTGATTCTTCATTGGTATAAAACTCATGTCCTTGTTGTGTTTTAAAATGAAACTTCACCCAATACCGTTCGCCTTTGTCATTCCAAAAAGAATAAGTGTGCGAACCATAACCGTTCATATGCATCGGTGTTTTTGGAATTCCTCTGTCAGACATAAGAATTGTAACCTGATGGAGAGATTCAGGTGTTAATGACCAAAAATCCCACATAGCTGTATTGGAGCGTAAATTGGTTTTAGGATGACGCTTTTGTGTACGGATAAAGTCTGGGAATTTGTAGCCGTCACGAATGAAAAATACAGGAGTGTTGTTTCCGACCATGTCCCAGTTTCCTTCATCGGTATAGAATTTTAAAGCAAAACCTCTAACATCGCGTTCAGTATCAGCAGCACCTAATTCACCCGCAACGGTTGAAAAGCGTGCTAGCATTTCGGTTTTCTTTCCCACTTCAGAGAAAATACTTGCTTTAGTGTATTTTGAAATATCATTGGTTACGGTAAATGTCCCAAAAGCACCCCAGCCTTTAGCATGAACCACTCTCTCAGGAATTCTTTCTCGATTTTGATGGGCAAGTTTTTCAATGAGTTGATAATCTTGTAGTAAAACAGGACCGCGATTTCCGGCAGTAATTGATTGTTGGTTATTAGGAACCGGAGCTCCGGCTGATGTTGTTAATTTTTTCTTACTCATATCGTTAGCTTTTGTATTGGAACAAAGGAACCAAAGCATTGTTTATTAATCAAATAAATAATGTAAATAATATATTTGTTTTATAAATGACAATTCAGCAATTACAATACATCGTTGCGCTAGATGAGTACAGGCATTTTGTAAGAGCGGCCGAAAGTTGTTTTGTAGCACAACCAACGTTAACCTTGCAGGTTAAAAAACTTGAAGAGGAAATTGGGGTTGCGATTTTTGATCGGTCGGCACATCCTATAACTCCTACACAAATGGGCGAAAAGTTCATTGGCAAGGCCAGAGAAATTTTGAGAGAGGTTCAGTCGCTTAAAAACTTAGTAAATGAAGAGCGCAATGCGTTGAGCGGAACTTACCGCTTGGGTGTGATTCCAACATTAGCACCTTATTTATTGCCAATTTTTCTAAAAGAGTTTAGCGATGCTCATCCAGAGATTCAGCTTGAAATTAAAGAGTTGCAAAGTGAGGAAATTATTCAGCGGTTAAATCAAGGAAAGTTGGATATGGCCATTTTGGCAACTCCTTTAGAGGAGAACGGATTACGTGAAATTCCGCTGTTTTATGAGCCCTTTTTAGTCTATGCTCATCCTGAACATCCCATTTTAGAAAAGAAAAAATTGTATGCAAAAGAGTTGGATGATAATGGTTTATGGGTGCTCGACCAAGGACATTGTTTTAGAAATCAAGTGTTGAACATTTGTGAGAAAGCCGGGCAGTTGAATGCTTCTAGCCAATTGAGTTTTGAAAGTGGCTCAATTGAAACGCTAAAGAACATGATTAAAGGTTATTCTGGTTATACACTTATCCCTGAACTGGCTGTTGATTTTGACCGCGATGATACTTTTATTCGAAGGTTTCAATCGCCACAACCAGCTAGAGAAATTAGTTTAGTAGTGCACAATAGTTTTTCAAAAGATCTTTTACTTCAGCATCTGCGAAAGTCTATTTTAGACCATGTTCCGGATAGTTTTTTGAAAAATGAAAAGTATTCGGCTATAAAGTGGCGATAATAAAAAAGCACCTTTTCCATGACAGAAAAAGTGCTTTCTATTGTTGGGATAAGCTTTTGCCTAAAAGAACCCTAATTTATTCTTGTCGTAAGAAATTAACATGTTCTTAGTTTGACGGTAGTGCTCTAACATCATTTTATGATTCTCTCTACCGAATCCAGATTTTTTGTATCCACCGAATGGTGCGTGAGCAGGGTATGCATGGTAGTTGTTTACCCATACACGACCAGCTTCNATAGCACGTGGTACTTGGTACAATTCGTGAGCATCACGTGTCCAAACACCAGCACCTAAACCATAAAGTGTGTCGTTTGCAATCTCAATAGCTTCTTCAGTTGTTTTGAAAGTCGTAACAGCTAACACTGGTCCGAAAATCTCTTCTTGGAAGATGCGCATTTTGTTGTGNCCTTTAAAGATCGTNGGTTTAATGTAGTAACCTTCTTTGAAATCATCACCGATNAANTTTTCATCACCACCACANAATACTTCAGCACCTTCTTCTTTACCAATTTGTAGGTAAGAAAGAATTTTTTCTTTCTGATCGTTAGAAGCTTGCGCACCCATCATTGTTTGAGGGTCTAATGGGTTTCCTGTGATAATTGCTTCAGTTCTTGCAACTACGCGCTCCATGAATTTGTCGTAAATGTCTTCATGTACCAATAGTCTAGAAGGACAAGTACAAACTTCACCTTGGTTCAATGCAAACAATACAGCACCTTCAACAGCTTTGTCAAAGAACTCATCGTCAGCATCAGCTACTGATTTGAAGAAAATGTTTGGAGATTTACCACCTAATTCCATTGTTGATGGAATGATGTTCTCAGATGCGTATTGCATGATCAAACGACCAGTAGTAGTTTCACCNGTGAATGATACTTTAGCAATTCTTGGAGATTGTGCTAGTGGCTTACCAGCTTCAACNCCAAATCCGTTTACGATGTTAACAACACCTGCNGGGATNACGTCTTGAAGTAATTCCATCAATACCATAATTGATGTTGGTGTTTGCTCAGCAGCTTTAACTACTGTACAGTTACCAGCTGCAATTGCCGGAGCAATTTTCCAAGTAGCCATCAATAATGGGAAGTTCCAAGGAATAATCTGACCTACAACACCAATTGGCTCGTGAAGAGCAATACTAACAGTGTTTTCGTCCAATTCTGAAATAGTACTTTCCTCACCGCGGATTACACTCGCAAAATAGCGGAAGTGATCAATACAAAGAGGAAGATCGGCAGCCATTGTTTCTCTAATCGCTTTACCGTTATCAATTGTNTCAACTGTAGCTAAATACTCNAGNTTTTCTTCCATTACATCAGCAATCTTGTTNAAAACCTTGCTTCTTTCTGTAACCGAAGTTTTACTCCATGTCTTAAATGCTTCATGTGCAGCATCTAATGCTAAATCAATATCTTCTTTTGTTGAACGTGCAACTTTTGAAATTAATTGACCATTAACAGGAGATGTATTGTCAAAGTATTCGCCTTTAACCGGAGCAACCC
This sequence comes from Crocinitomicaceae bacterium, assembly GCA_002705995.1. Taxonomy (GTDB): domain Bacteria; phylum Bacteroidota; class Bacteroidia; order Flavobacteriales_G; family Salibacteraceae. The sequence goes on from PAJI01000031.1 coordinate 169,397, forward strand.
ATTTCCCTCCGATAAAATTATCGTAGTGAGCTTTGAAACTCACTTCTTTCCCAACAAATGGGAATGATGCTACTGCGTTTTCCATAATTTCTTNTTTAAAATATTTTTTTGTTTGCTCAAATGTAGTGAGTAACTACTTACTCAGAAAGGATATTTGTATCAATNAGTAGCATTATTTTCCCAATNTGGATTTTGTTGGAAACATTCCAGATTAATTTTACTTTAGTTAGTAATTAAATAAGAAGTATCTTTAAATCAATTAGAAGAATAATTGGATTTTATAGTTCCATACAAGTTAACTCCGTTAGATAAATTAGACTCTATGGTTGAGCATAGAAGTAAGTTCAATTTAGATTTTTGTGAATTGAATTTATTTGAAACCAACCAAAAAGCTGAAGATTTTAAACTCAGGTTTGGAGGCTTTACCATTACGTCAATGTTGAGAGGTAAGAAGGTAATGCACTTGGATGGTTTTGATGATTTTGAATATGTGCCGGGAGAAACGTTGTTAGCTCCTCCGGGGACATTGATGCGGATTGATTTTCCTGAAGCCGAGTTGGAGCGACCTACTCAATGTACTGCTTTGGAAATTGATAATAAATACATTGCTGAACGCATTGAGCGCATTAACTCAACTTGGAAAGGGAAGCCAGTGGCGTCTGGCGAATGGAATTTGAATACCAATGACCTTTATTTGAGAAACAATGCNGAACTCGCTAAGATTAGTACGCGTTTATTAAATGTGTTTACCAGCGATGACCCTTTCAAAGANTATCAAGCAGATTTGATTTTAAGTGAATTGGTGCTTTGCATGTTGAAGCTCCAAAACCTAAATGGCGTTCGTAGAGAATACATCTCAAANACAAACAAGTCTCCGTTTCATGCAGTGCTCAATTTTATTGCTCAAAAATTAGGATCTGATATTCGNATTGAAGATTTATGCAAGGTGGCGGGTATGAGTAAATCGAGNTTCTACCGTGCNTTTACAGAAGAATATGGTATTACNCCTGTNCAGCTNATTTTAGAAGAGCGCTTAAAATATGCGAAGCAATTGTTGTCTACTCGCTTTGAGGTTAGTATTAAAGAAGTNGCNTACAATTCAGGNTTNAATGATCCCAATTATTTTAGCCGCATTTTCCGTAAAATGGAAGGTGTTACTCCGAGTCAATTCCGTTCAAANTTCNTGTCTTAAGTTTTTTCTATCNCGTNTAAAAAAGAAAAGATGATGCGTCTTTCTTGCACATCATCTTCNCTCCTGAATTTAGGTTAGGTATATCCGGGTTGGGTTAAGGTTAACTCGGGTAGAGTCTAGGTTGATTTTAAGGGATAGGTTACGGTATTGTCAATGTCTTTATCATAAGCTTTNACAAAAGCATTAACCAGTACATTTTTAAGTGTAGCCAAATAGCTGACTTTTGAATTTTCTACATTCCCACTGATAGGGATTTTAGAAGCAAATTGATTTTCTTTTTGGTTGCGCAGTAGCACAATGAACAAGTCAATTGTAGATTCAAAAACCAGCTTTCCGGGTTTGCGCTTGTTTTCTTGCCAATTACTTACTTTAAAGTCAGAGATCAGTGGTTTGAAATAACCATCAATTTGATGGCTGTCAACGGCCAATTCACTGTAGAAGTTTAGTTCGCCAGATGAAGCGTCAAACTTTCCGTAAGTGAGTAAAAAGTCGTTAAGGTTTTCGATGGCAACATCTTCTAATTTAAAATTCAGGCTTAAGTCTGGAATGTCTTTCAAAATGTTCATTTCGGCTGATGTGCTGAGTCTTCCGCCATTCAACACGTTTGCTGATAGTTGAAAAGATGAAGGTAGTTTTTGCGATTTGTCCACTACATTTCTCAAATTATTCGCTTCTAAAGTGATGTTGGAAATCATCAAGTCAACATCAGGACTGCTGTCAAATTTTTGGAAATGTACATTTCCACCTTCAACAGTAAGCTTGTTAATTTCCATTGGTCGCAATTCTGCAATTGGTTTGAACCAAGAGTAATCACCACCATATTGTTGTTGGGTGGTGTCTTTTGCGGCAATAAAATTAATGTTGGGATTTGTAAGCTTTATATTGCCTACAAAAGCACCATTGATAAGTGCATTAAAGTCAATACCGAATTCGGTTCTTTGGATACCTGTGAAAGGAATGGTGTCGTTGGTTTGGGCTTTATCTAAAATGAAGTTATTGAAAGCTATAGCCCCTTTGTAAAGTACTAAATCAACATCGTCAACATGTCCTTGATATTCTGGTAGTGAAGCCAAAGTCTTGTTTAATTCGTACTTGATTCCATAAGGAAGAGCGATTCTAATTGCTGCAAGTGCTATCAAAATGCTCAATGCTATTTTATTTCTTTTCTTCATTAAGTTGTTTCGGTTGTGTTCAACTTGTCTAATGCAATCGTATGTCCAAAAATGAATTGACAAAAATGGAAATTGTATTTAACTTGTTGATTTTTAGAGAGTTTATAGAAGGGTTTCTTTCTCGTGTGCTTTTTCAGTGTTGTGGAAAATATTCCCCTTGTATTGATTTTTGGTGTGGATTTATTCTACAGATGTGGCGTTGAGTGCGCATGTATTAAATGGAAAAGTGAAGTTTTTAAGCATTTCATAACGTGTTTAGAATTGGATATAATCCTGAAAAAGTAACTCAAGGGTAACAAAGTCTCGGTATTAAGTCTTAGATATTGTTTATTTTTAAACGTTTTGGCAAAATCTATGCTTATATAGCTGTTTGTTAGCCAGAATAAGGGTTGACTCATTTTTTAAGAATAAGAAGAGGAATTTAATGGAAGAGAAAACGATGTACTTACCAGAGATGGAACACGATGCCTGTGGAATTGGCTTTGTGGCACATCTGAAGGGAGTAAAATCAAGAAAGATTATTGAAGATGGAATCATCATGCTGCAAAATATGGAGCATCGTGGCGGTGTCGGAAGCGAAGAAAATACAGGAGATGGAGCTGGAATATTAATACAAGTTCCACATCAATTTTTTAAAGAAGAATGTAGTGTCCTAGGGATTGAATTGCCCGAAGAAGGAAAGTATGGAGTAGGAATGACCTTCTTTCCTCATGATAAAGTTCTACGTGAGAAATGTAGAAAAGAACTCAATAAATACATTCGGAATTTAGGCTTCAAACTTTTAGGCTATAGAGAAGTCCCCACTGCAAATGAAGGAGTGGGAAAAACGGCACTTTCAGTAGAGCCAAAAACAGAACAGTTTTTTGTGACTCCAGCAGATTATATGGATCAAGATGCGCTGGAAAGAAGATTGTGTGTGTTACGTAAATATGCCAACCGAACTATTCATGAACTATACAATCAAACGTATGATACGTTTTACATTGCTTCATGTTCCTATAAAACAATAGTTTATAAAGGTCAGTTGACAACCAGTCAGTTACGACCATATTTTTCAGATTTAGAAGACGATCGGCTGGTGTCGGCATTAGCGTTGGTTCACTCGCGCTTTTCAACCAATACATTTCCAAAATGGAAATTAGCACAACCCTTTCGTTACATCGCACACAACGGTGAAATCAATACCATTAAAGGGAATGTGAACTGGATGAAATCCAAAACGGCATTGCTTAAAAATTCATTGTTTACGCAAGAAGAGTTGGAGTTGTTGTTGCCGATCTGTGATTTTAAGCGTTCAGATTCTTCTAACCTCGATAATGTTGTTGAAGTCTTAACNCTTAGTGGTAGATCACTGGCTCACGTCATGATGATGTTGATTCCTGAAGCTTGGCAAGANCATCCNGAAATGAGTCGTGAAAAACGCGATTTCTATGAATATCATGCGGCACTAATGGANCCTTGGGATGGACCTGCATCTATTTGTTTTACAGATGGAAAGCAAGTTGGAGCAACTTTAGATCGTAATGGTTTGCGTCCGTCAAGGTATTTGGTAACCAACGATGATNTTGTGGTGATGTCTTCAGAAGCNGGNGCATTACCNGTNCCTCCTGAAAANGTGTTGTTNAAAGGAAGNTTAGAGCCAGGTAAAATGTTCATNGCNGACCTTGAAAAAGGGAAAATTATTAGNGANGATGTATCTGAAAAAAGACATTTGNACNCAGCAACCTTATGGGGTTTGGCTGAAAAAAAATAAAATTGATATTAGTGAATTGCCCGAACCNGANACTGCTNCTGAAGTCACATTAAACAATGGAGATCTGGAAAAGAAACAGTTGTTGTTTGGCTATTCTACTGAAGACTTGAAAGTGATTTTAGGNCCGATGGCTTCGGAAGGAAAAGANCCAATCGGTTCAATGGGTGCAGATACNCCTCTTGCTGTTTTATCNCANCATAGCCGCCACCTTTCAGAATATTTCAAACAGTCATTTGCACAGGTAAGTAATCCNCCNATTGATCCCATTCGTGAACGTATGGTGATGTCGTTGTTTTCTTCAATAGGAGCTACGTTAAATATTTTGGACGAAACGCCTGACCATTGTAAGAAAATAAGGTTAAAGCAACCTATNCTTACCAATGCAGAACTACATCGTATCAAGTCGGTAGACCATCCTGATTTTCGCTGCCATACCATCAATGCAGTTTTTTATACTGATGAACGTCAGGGAGGGTTGGAAAATGCAATCAACAGTATTTGTAGAGAAGCTGTTTTTGCGGTAAAAGAAGGCTTTAACATTATCCTCATTTCAGATCGAACAGTGAATGAAAATCAAGCGCCNATNCCTTCTTTGATGGCTGTAGGAGCAATTCATCATTATTTGATTGAAAATAAAATCCGTTCAAGNGCNGGCTTAGTTGTTGAAGCCGGAGACATTTGTGAGACTCATCATTANGCAACGTTNTTGGGATATGGAGCTTCAGCAATCAATCCTTACATCGCATTTGAAAGCATGCGTTTGCTGAAAGAGCGCAAGCACTTACCAGAAGAATTATCAATAGAAGAAGCGCAAGAAAATTACATTAAAGCAGTAGGNAAAGGATTGTTAAAAGTGTTCTCTAAAATGGGAATATCAACGTTNCAATCGTACCAAGGTGCTCAAATTTTTGAAGTATTAGGCATCAGTTCTTCGGTCATTAAGAAATGTTTTAAAGGCACCATTTCACGTATTGAAGGAATGTCTTTTGACGATATTGCTCGTGAAGTGTTNCTNCGTCATGATTTGGTGTATGGCAAAGCTGCAAAAGATGTAGATCTTCCTGTTGGTGGAATTTATCAATGGAAACAACGNGGTGAATTTCACTTGTTTAACCCTACAACCATTCACTTGTTGCAACAGGCCTGTAAAACAGATAGCTACAGCGTGTACAAGCAATATGCAAAACGCATTAACGATCAATCTGAAAAGGCGTGTACGCTAAGAAGTTTGTTTCGTTTTAAAGAGCGCGCATCNATTCCGCTTTCGGAAGTTGAGNCCAAAGAATCGATCATGAAGCGNTTTGCNACNGGAGCNATGTCNTTTGGTTCTATTTCTCACGAAGCACACAGTACGTTGGCTATTGCGATGAACCGAATTGGTGGGAAAAGTAACTCTGGAGAAGGTGGTGAAGACGAAATACGATTTGAAAAGAAACCCAATGGNGANTGGGAACGNTCGGCCATTAAGCAAATTGCTTCTGGNCGTTTNGGTGTAACCATCAATTATTTGAACAATGCNGTNGAGCTGCAAATCAAAATGGCACAGGGGGCAAAACCTGGAGAAGGTGGGCAATTACCTGGTCATAAAGTAGACGANTGGATTGGACGTGTGCGCCACAGTACNCCGGGAGTGGGATTAATTTCTCCACCTCCACACCATGATATTTATTCCATTGAAGATNTGGCGCAGTTAATTTTTGATTTGAAAAATGCGAATCCAAAGGCGCGCATCAATGTGAAATTAGTGTCAGAAGCTGGTGTTGGAACCATTGCTGCTGGAGTAGCCAAAGCAAAAGCNGATGTAGTACTCATTTCAGGAAGTGACGGTGGAACCGGAGCCTCTCCNTTGAGTTCTGTTCGTCATGCCGGTTTGCCTTGGGAGTTGGGTGTTGCNGAAGCGCATCAAACATTGGTGAAATCACGTTTGCGTAGCCGAATGGTGGTGCAAGCAGATGGGCAAATTAGAACCGGTAGAGATTTGGCAATTGCAGCNTTGCTAGGTGCCGAAGAATGGGGTGTTGCTACAGCTGCATTGGTCGTAGAGGGTTGTNTCATGATGCGTAAATGTCATTTGAATACTTGCCCTGTTGGTGTGGCNACACAAGATCCTGAATTAAGAAAACTTTTTACCGGTAAGCCNGAAGAGGTAGTGCGCTTGTTTGANTTCTTAGCNGAGGATNTGCGTGAAATTATGGCGCGATTAGGATTTAAAACAGTGAATGAAATGGTNGGACAAGCCAATGCGTTAACAACTGTTGATATAGACGAAAGACAACATTGGAAACTAAAAAATATTGATTTGTCGCGGATTACTGAGCAAGCTATTTGTGCAGAAGGCGATACACATTTTAANTCTACGCAACAGGAACCGATTGATACGGATGTATTAGCAAATCGTTTGCGTGAAGTGGTAAAACCTGCTATTGAAAAAGGAGAACAAGTCCAGGCAGAATTTCCAATCATGAACATCGATCGTGCAGTTGGTGCACTTATTTCAAGTGACATTGTAGCGCAACACGGTTCAAAAGGATTGCCGGATGATACCATACAATTGAAATTTAACGGTTCGGCCGGACAAAGTTTTGGGGCATTCACCGCCAAAGGTGTTCGTTTTGAACTGGAAGGTGAAGCCAATGATTATTTCGGAAAAGGGTTGAGTGGAGCGACATTGGTAGTGTACCCAAGTCGTAATTCAACGTTCAAGCCTTCTGAAAATATTCTAATTGGGAATGTGGCTTTTTACGGAGCAACTTCCGGAAAAGCTTTCATCAATGGTGTAGCCGGTGAGCGTTTTTGTGTGAGAAACTCTGGTGTTTCTTGCGTTGTTGAAGGAGTGGGCGATCACGGATGTGAATACATGACTGGTGGTAGAGCCGTTATTTTAGGATCAACTGGGAGAAATTTTGCGGCTGGTATGAGTGGAGGAATCGCTTATGTTTTCGATCCTGAAAATCAATTGGAAAAAAACATTAACCTAGAAATGGTTGAGATTGAAGCTCCAGGTGTTGAGCACTTAGAAGAAGCTAGAGCTTTGATCGAAGAACACTACGCAGCAACTAAAAGTAAAGTTGCAGAAACATTGTTGGAAAATTGGGCAAAACAACACCAGTGCCTGAAAATGGTAATGCCTACAGATTTCAAAAAAGCATTGGAGAAATTAGCGAATAAAGAAAAGGAGGAAGTGACGAATGGGTAAGCCAACAGGATTTAAAGAATACGACAGAGAATTACCAGAAAATCGCGATCCGAAAGAAAGAATTAAAGATCACAAGGAACTTTCATTGCCTTTTTCCAAAGAAAAGCTGAATCATCAGGCGGCTCGTTGCATGGATTGTGGAGTTCCATTTTGCCACAATGGATGTCCGCTGGGTAATAACATTCCTGAATTTAATGATGCGGCTTACCGTGGGAATTGGGAAGAAGCCACCAAAATATTGCTAAGCACCAATAACTTTCCGGAGTTTACCGGAAGAATTTGTCCTGCGCCATGTGAAGCTTCTTGTGTGTTTGGCATCAACAAGCCTCCGGTAACTATAGAGTTAATTGAAAAATCAATTGCAGAAGAAGCTTTTGAAAAAGGATTGATCAAAGCCAATCTACCAAAATACCGTACAGGATATAAAGTTGCAGTTATTGGTTCTGGTCCATCTGGATTAGCTGCAGCAGCTCAGTTGAACAGTGCTGGTCATATGGTAAATGTTTATGAGCGTGCAGATCGTATTGGTGGATTGTTGCGCTATGGTATTCCGGATTTTAAACTGGAAAAAGAAGTTGTTGAACGCAGAGTAGAGCTGATGCGTGAAGAAGGGATTGTGTTTAAAACGAATGCTAACGTAGGTGAAAATGTAAAAGTGAGCGACATCATGGATCAATACGATGCTGTGGTGTTGTGTGGCGGATCAACCATTCCGAGAGATATCCCTATTGAAGGAAGAGACTTGGAAGGTGTTCATTTTGCGATGGATTTCTTGACGCAAGAAAACAAGCGCGTAGCAGGAGATACGATCCCAAAGGATGAAGTTATCTCTGCAAAAGACAAACATGTTGTTGTAATCGGTGGTGGAGATACCGGTTCAGATTGTGTAGGAACTTCTAACCGTCATGGTGCAAAAAGCATTACACAAATTGAATTGTTGCCAAAACCGCCTTCTGAACGTGGTGAGAAAGATCCTTGGCCATTGTGGCCGGCTACTTTGCGAACATCATCATCACATAAAGAAGGATGTGAACGCAAGTGGGCTTTAAATACAAAAGCCTTTAAAGGTGAAAACGGAAAAGTGACTTCGCTTCAATTGGTAGAAGTAGAGTGGAAAACACTCGAAAATGGGAGACAGACTTTTGAGGAAGTTCCGAATTCAATGGTTGAAATTCCATGTGATTTGGCCTTGCTGGCGGTTGGATTTCTTCATCCACAGAAAAAAGGGATGTTGGAAGAATTAGGTGTGGAGTTGGATGCACGTGGAAATGTGAAAGCGCATGGGTATAGAACCAGTGTGGATAAAGTATTTGCAGCAGGTGACATGCGTAGAGGACAATCTCTTGTTGTTTGGGCCATTTCCGAAGGAAGAGAAGCTGCGAGAACAATTGATGAATACCTCATGGGAAGCTCAGTTCTAGCCTCGAAAAACAGATCACTGTTACAAGCTTAAATTGAATTCAATAACATAATGGAAAGCCTTGTTTCTTTTGGAGCTAGGCTTTTTTATTCGGGAGTACTGGTCGAAATTTTAGAAGCCTCACCTTGTAAAGCGTAAGGGAGTTGCTGAAGTTCTTGCTTGAAAAGGATTGCTTTTTCAGCATTGCAACTGCTTAATTCAATGTAGCTCCAACCTTTGTTTGGAAAGGTATGAATGGCCAAGTGTGATTCTGCCAACAACCAAATAGAGGTGTATCCCTGTACCGGGAAAAAGTGTTCTGAAAAGTTGAGCACGTTAAAGTCAGCAGTGGCTAACAATCCATTGAATACACCTTTGAGTGTTTCGGGATCGGTCAACTCAATCCAACATTTATAGTTGTGAATCTCTGCGTGTAAAAGTTGGTGTTCAATCGGTTGTTGCATGCTATTTACTTTGTTGAAGAATATTTAAAAGCTTTGTAGGGTTTTGACGATTATCCCAAAATGCTACGATGGTGATTTGCTTCGAGTTGTGTTGGTAAAATATACTGTAATGTCCATTAGGGGCAACTCTTGTTTTAGGATAGCTAGTTTTGGGGAATCCATTGGGAATGTGTTGAATGATCTCAATTTGATCTTGAACTTTTTGAAGCAATTTTTTAGAATAAGCAGCAGATTTGTTTCTGGAAACCCAAAATTTCAAAACCTCCCTTAATTGACGGCTAGCGGTATGTGTCCAGACTACTGCTCGTTCAGCCATTTTAACTCTCTTTCAAAAAGTTCTTCATGCGTAATGGTTTTACCTTCAATAAGGTCTTTTTCACTCATTTGAAGCATGGCCTCTTGCTCTTCGGTGAGCTCTACTTTTTGATGTGTAGCAGAATTAGAGAGTAGCTGATCTATTGCAGCAAGAGTGTCTTTATCCTTTACGGTAAGAATCTTACTGATTAATAAGTTTCTAAGATTTTCTACTGTTGTCATTTCTTCAGCTTTATTCAAATGTCGTGAAATTTATCCAACTGTTCAGGCTTAGTACAAATCCCAGTTTCCGGTGTTGTAATAGTTGTACAAAACCGGGTTGTGTATGCGATTTACTTCAACAGAATCTTTTTTCCACAAATAAGTGTCTTTGCCAAAAGACGTAATCAGTTTCATCGCTTCTTGATTGATCCAAGTGGTTTGAATACTGTCAAATTGAAGGTGTTCTAATGGTGTTTTTAATTCGGCATACGGAGATGCTTTTTGTCCCATTACCCAGCCCCATTCGCCTAAAGTTAATACTTGATTGTGCAACTTTTGTGTGGTAAATCCTGCTTCAGCCATGGTTTTATCAATGCATAAAAAAGCCCGTGTAGCAAAGTAAGGACTACCTGCTTGCGTGATAAGAATGCCTTGTGGTCTTAACAAACGGTAGCAGCTTTTATAGAATTCGTAGCTGTATAAACGCCCCAATTCAACAGATCTAGGATCGGGTAAATCGATGAGGATAACATCGTAATGGTTATCGGTGTTTTGCACAAACTGAAAACCGTCTAGGTTCATTATGGAAACCTTCTCGTCTGAAAGAGAGTGGTGGTTCAAATCGGTTAAAATAGGGTGTGATTTTCCAAGGTTAGTGACGCAAGAATCCAGATCTACTAGATCAATAGAGGTAACTGAAGGATATTTTAATAACTCACGCACAGCACAACCGTCTCCGCCTCCTAAAACCAATATCTTTTGCGGATGAGGGTGTAATTGCATGGGGGGATGTACCAATGGCTCGTGATACATGATCTCATCTTTGGTGCACAACTGTTGATTGCCATTGAGGTAAAGCCAATAATCGTTTTTCCATTGTGTCATCACAATGCGTTGATAAGGACTTTGTTCTGTATAAATTACTTTGTCTTTATAGCGTGTTTGCTCTCCAAAAAGAATGATGGGTTTTGTTACAAAAAGTCCAACAATAAGTAAAAGCATGATGCCCGACCCCAGGGTTACCAACAACCGCTGTTCTTTCTTTTGTAATAAGCTCCAAAGTACACCAATCAGAATAAGTGCTACAGTGAGATTGACCATTCCCAGAATGAAGGGCGTGTACATTAATCCTAATACGGGTAACCCGATAAACGCAAAGAATATTCCGCCAAAGAGACTGCCATAATAGTCGTTCTCGAGAATGCCAGAGATGTTGTATTGTAACGTTTCAAACTCGTCATTGATTCGAACAACCAAAGGCAATTCCATTCCGATTAATGTGCCAATTCCAATGGCCAAAACATAGATGAGTGTTTCGTATGCGGTGGTGTAGGCTGCAGAAGTATACACCATGAGTGGAGCAAAAGAAACCAATAGCGACAGGGCAAATTCAACCAATAAAAAGCGGTGCAGTAATTTTTGGTTAAAACGTTTGCTGATTCGACTTCCCAATCCCATGGAAAAAAGCATGAGCGAAATAATCATGATCCAGTGGAAAATAGAATCGCCCAAAAAATAAGTTGCAAGGGTAGAAAGAATGTATTCTGCTACAACCCCCGAAAAACCGGTAGCGAAAATAGCCGCTTTCAGTAAAGTCGACTTTTGCTTAAAGATGTCAGAAAATGCCATAAACAGCGATTACAAACACCAAGTAATCAAAACTGATCCACCGATGTAGGCGAAAGCTTCAATAATGGCAGCACCAATGTTGGGGTGTTCCTGATTCACAATTTCATCTGTAATGTTTTCACCCGGAAGCAATATTTTATCAGTAACAAAGCGCATGATGGGCAAAAGAATTAATCCGGCAACAACTTCTAGTCCGGCTTCAGAGAGCGTTTCGCCCCAGCTTACAAAATCACCGTAAAGTCCAAAGCGAATTAAGTTCCCCATGGCTACAATCGCTCCGGCAAAACCAATTCCAACAGCTACGTTGTCTTTTTCAATTTCATCGTGTGTGTCGTAAGGTGTGATCATGTTGTAAACACGTGACGTCAAAATCAAAGCAATTTGGCCAAGTGCCCAAAATACCAATGCTGAAACAATTCCATTGACCAAAGAAGTTTGTCCTTCTCCGGTTACAGCTCCAAAAATCACTAATCCTGAAGCGATGGAAACGGCTCCTTCAATAATCCCCGTTCCGGCATTTTGATCTTCAATAATTTCTTTTTGTACGGAAAATTTTCGCAGCAATACTTTGTCTGTAATGAAAACCGAAATGTTCAACAAAACAATGGCCAAACCTCCGTAGGTTGAAATATCGATAACATCTTGCCATAAACTGACTGACGGCCCAACGATAGCACTTCCAATGGCAATAAGTAATCCCACAAAATAACCAACATGTGCCAGGCTAAAAGCCAAATTGTCTTTTTTAACCAGCTCTTCTTTTACGTTAATCGAAGGATGCAACAATTGGTATACGACCTTGCCAATGTAGAACAAAACAAAGCCCAGTAACAAGTAAACGATGGCGTCTAATAAATATGTAAAATCAGATAGTGTCATGTTAAATGCGTTTTGATGCTGTTTATCGTTTATTTACCAAAGCCCCCGCTTCTGGAACGGTAAGAAGAGTTGCGTGAAGAACGGCTTGAACTGCGCGAAGTCCTGCTAGAACGTTTTGCTCGTGTGGCAGATGCTGATCGTGAAACTTTACTGCGGACTTTGTTTTTAAAGTCAGAAGATTTGTTGCCCCACTTAGAGTTCTTGCCAGTAGAAGTGTTGGCGTAACTTCTGGTTCCGTAGATAGGATTTCCACTTGGGCCATAGTAAGCTCTTCCTCTACCGTAATAACCACCATAATAGTCATCCCAGTAGGCTCTTCTTGCTGGATAGGTCATCAAGTGAAACATAGATGTCATGAATCGGTATTTGCCATAAAATTCCCAAAACGAGGAACCATTTCGGTTTACCCAATGTCCATAGCGTTCATTTCCCACATAGTTGCTGTAGCCAGCCGGAGCAGTTTCTTTGTGCAGTTTTCCGTCTTTCTTTGAGGCAATTTCCATTCCCATGTCATTTAGATGCTGTTCAAAGAACACGTCAGAAACAGTAAACCATTCTGTGATTTCAGAAGTAACGGTATCTGGCTTTTCTACAATAACTTGATATTGATGCTTGTAAATGTCGTTCTCGGCATCCATATCATAGAGTACAATGGTGAAGTTTTGCTCGTTAGCCAACTTTTTTACCAGTTCATCTACCGGTGTTTTCTCCCAATTACTCAGTGCTGAAGAAGAGGGAGAATCTGACCGATTACAGGCTTTGGCAATCACAAAGATGACAACCAAGAGTACTATGATTTTGATAAAATCTTTATTCATAATGCTTTTTTTGTGCCGACTTAATTGCGCTCGGCAGGTAGAATGTTAGAGATTTCGTAAGATTCAATAATAAACCCTACTGAAGCTTCAAATTCTTTCTCATCCCATTGTTCAATGGTGATTAAGTGTTTGCCGGATTTGTCTTCAAATTCCCAAGCAATAAATTCTTCCCACGTTTCTTTATCGCGGGCAGGGTCGTTGAAATATCCCGGAGATTCGCGTTCGTAGAAATAGTCAACACCTTCGTAGTCTAGTTTTAACGGAGGTTCTTGTTGACGCAGTAATTGTTCCATTACAGCGTTTCCAAAATCGCGAATTTTTACTTTTTTGCTGACAGATACNGCCACATCGTCTCCTTCATCTACTGAAAGGTNGAGTGTTTCTACACCATTGTTGATGCGGAATTCGGAAGTGAAATACTCATCGCCCCAATCNTATTCGTAGGCATGGGTTACTTCCCAAGTTGATAGATTATAATCAAACACAAAACCAACATCAAGATCNGTGACCTTAATGTTGGTGCTGTCATANTGCGGTTTTTTATTGAAAAACTTATCGAATAACCCCATTTGGGAAATATTAGTTCAATTATTTTTTAAGCTTAGCCTTCAGCTCTTCAAGNGACAATGANGCTTTTACTTGATTTTGNTTTAAAGCGCTGTCAATTTCTTCGTCAATGCTTTTGCTTTCCATAGANATNTCTCCATAAGCNTCNGCCATTGCTTCTTGTTGCGCTACTTTTTCTTTCATTTTCTCCAACATGCTCACTGTTCCGTTNCTGTCGATGCCAGAAAGTTGNTTNTTGATTTTTGCTGTAGCACTGCTTACNCGAGAACGTGCTTTTAACGTNCGCAACTCATTTTCGTANCGACTGATGTTCGCTTTTAGCTTTTTTACATTTGAGTCGAGTTGTGCAATGCTAGTATCAAAACGTTCTACTTCTTGCTTTGCTCTTGCGACATTCGCTGTAGCTTCTTCTTTTTTNGTAAGTGCTTCAGTCGCTAAACGATCAGCTTCTGCACCGTCTAATTCACCTTTCTCGGCTTTTTGAAGCAATAAAATAGCCTTTTGCTCATACGANTGAGAAAGGTTCTCGTTTTCTTGGACTTCNCGTTTACTTCTAATGGCTANTGCTTTNACTTCAGCCAAAGCTTGNAAACTTTTATCAAGGTCTTTTTTAAGGTCNCGGATACCTTGTTCNGTCATTTTTATAGGGTCTTCNAGTTTGTCAATAGCTGCATTGGTTTCAGCTTTTCCCCAGGTAAATAGTCGGTTAAATAATCCCATGTTAGTTGTGTTTAAAGCTTAGCAAATTCAACAATTTCAACAGCGTATTCGCTTAAAAGTAACTCTAGCGAATTTAAGCTGGCTTCCAGTTCATTCAAGTCCAGGTTTTCCAATTGTAACGTATCGCGGAACAATACTTTGGTTCCGGTTTCATCCAATGCAAAAGCTCCGTGAATAATCTCGCGGTTTTTCTTCAAAAGCTTTTCCAGCATATCNGCTGGNTTNGCNTTTACTTCAAAAAGTACTCCTTCAATAATTAGAATGGTGTCTTCTTCGCAATCAAGGATGAGGTTAGCAATNCCTGNCTCTTCNTTTTCAACTACAAATAGCGATTCACCTTTGTCTTCTTTCAAAATGGTAAATTCCAGATCAAGTAAATAAGCTTTTACCTTTTCAAAATGTTGATCCATAAAAGTTTGTGTTAAGTGTATTGTTAAATGCCAAAAGGCACTTTTTGTTTTTTGATTTCACGATGCTGAGGATACCTGCAACATCACACAATGANCACAAATATAAAGGTTATGAAAGGAAGGGNAGGTGAAGGTTTTATGAAGGAAACTATGTNTAGAAGAGCGGTATTTGGTGGTGTTAATCGGGNTGGTGTTTGTCAAATTGTTTTTTAATCGCCTTTTCAGTGCGAAGTATGAGNAGGATTATTAAGGTAAAAAGAACTGCCATTGAAACAAGTAGGCCAATAANNGCTNNGATGGGAAGAAATACTCCTGCAATAGCTAACAGTNNAAGAATAACGCCCATACGTATAAGCTCTATAGCAGAATAATGCTGTGCAAAATCCCATCNTTCTTGATTTTTCATGGAGCTTCCAGTNCGGTATCCGTACAATCTATTGATCTCCTTGGGTGGNTATTTTCGTAAAATCCATCCTGTTACAAGAAATGTACTNCCNGTAATAAGGGGTACAATAAATAAAGGGTGATCAAAATGCATGTTATGAAAATATGCAAATTCAAGTTAATAACTCCATCAATTGTTTATTTGGATTGAGGTAGTCGCCAAAGAATTGCAGNTCTTTCATGCGTTGTTTTAGCGGAGCTAATTCTTCAGGGTGTTTCAATTCAATACCAACAACAGCAGTACCCTTTTCGCGCGAATTTTTCTTGGTGTATTCAAAAAACGTGATGTCGTCATTTGGCCCCAANACNTTNTTGACAAAGTCTTTGAGTGCGCCCGAACGTTGAGGGAATTTCACTACGAAATAGTGTTTCAACCCTTCGTGGAGGAGCGAACGTTCTTTGATTTCTTCCATNCGGGTAATGTCGTTGTTACTGCCCGAAAGAATACACACTACATTTTTCCCTTTGATCACATCTGCATATTGTTCTAGAGCGGCTAAGCTTAACGCTCCTGCAGGNTCTAATACAATAGCATCTTTGTTGTAGGTGTTGAGNATGGTNGTGCAAATTTCGCCTTCATCAACGGTAATNATCTCATCTAGAAACGCACGGCATTTTTCATAGGTTAAATCTCCAACGGCTTTAACAGCAGCACCATCTACAAATTTGTCGATATGCGGTAAAGTTACCGCTTTTCCTTCCTGAAAGGCAGCTGTCATGCTGGGAGCTCCGGAAGGTTCAACGCCAATGATTTTGGTATTAGGCGAACTGTTTTTAACCATTTCAGCAACACCCGATGCGAGTCCACCACCGCCAACGGGTAGAAAAAGATAATCGATGGGGTCTTGGGTTTGGTTCAATATTTCTAGCCCTACGGTAGATTGACCAGCAATAATTTCTGGGTCGTTAAAGGGGTGTATGAACGTTGCATGATTGTTTTCGCAATAATGCATGGCGGCTTCAAAAGCATCGTCAAACGTATCACCTACCAACTGGATATCTACCCATCGTTGGCCAAACATTCTCACTTGGTCAATTTTTTGTTGCGGAGTAGGGGCTGGCATGAAAATCGTTCCTTTGATGTTGAGGTATGCACACGAAAAAGCAACTCCTTGTGCATGATTTCCTGCACTTGCACAAACTACTCCTTGTGATTTTTCGGAAGTGTTCAATTGCACCATTTTGTTGTACGCTCCTCTAATTTTATAGGAGCGTACAACTTGTAAATCTTCGCGCTTTAACGCAACATGTGCATCGTATTTGGTTGAAGCATGTCGGTTGAATTGCAGCGGTGTGGTGACAATCACTTCTTTCAATCGCTCTGCAGCTTGATNCCCTGGAAGGGTCGTCACTTCATCCATANTTTAATTGTTTTCTGGTCTGAGGTTACGTACTGCCTGACCTGCTTGCCAGAATTCTGATTCATGAATTTCTTTCAATTCAGCTTCCANCCCTTTTCTATAGTCAGGCTTGGCATTGGCTTCAATNACTACTTTTGCTTCTTCNCCACTGGCAACTTTATCGTACAATTCTTCNAATACNGGAGANGTNGCTTCTCTGAATTTATGACGCCAGTCTAGNGCACCGCGTTGTGCTGTNGTAGAGCAATTGGCATACATCCAATCCATTCCTTTTTCAGCAACCAAAGGCATTAAGCTTTGGGTGAGNTCTTCAACCGTTTCNTTAAAGGCTTCGGAAGGAGAATGTCCGTGCTTACGCAATACCTGATACTGCGCTTCCATAATTCCGGCTAAAGCCCCCATCAATACACCNCGTTCTCCGGTAAGNTCACTGAAAACTTCTTTTTCGAAATCGGTTTCAAACAAGTATCCTGATCCAACGCCAATACCNAGAGCAATGACTCTATCGTATGCTTTTCCGGTAGCATCTTGGAACACCGCATAACTACTGTTTAAGCCTTTTCCGGCTACAAATAATCTGCGCAATGATGTTCCCGATCCTTTTGGTGCAACCAGAATTACATCAACNTCTTTAGGAGGAACAATNCCTGTNTGATCTTTATAGGTAATGCCAAATCCGTGAGAAAAATANAGCGCTTTTCCTGCCGTTAAATGCGGTAAAACNGTTGGCCACAATGCAATTTGACCAGCATCAGACAATAAATATTGAATGATGGTTCCGCGTTTGGCCGCTTCTTCAACTTCAAACAAGGTTTCGCCTGGAANCCAGCCATCTTCTACGGCTTTGTCCCACGAAGCAGAATTTTTACGTTGTCCTACAATCACATTGAATCCGTTGTCTTTTAGGTTCAATGCCTGTCCTGGNCCCTGAACGCCATANCCGAGNACTGCNATNGTTTCNTCTTTGAGNGTTTCTAATGCTTTTTNA
The DNA here is from genome assembly GCA_002705995.1 of Crocinitomicaceae bacterium. Lineage (GTDB taxonomy): Bacteria > Bacteroidota > Bacteroidia > Flavobacteriales_G > Salibacteraceae. Next base: position 186,905 of record PAJI01000031.1, read on the forward strand.
AGTGGAAATTCTGTACGAGTTGTGACGTTTTCTTCAACGCCTCCAAAATTTATTTTAGCCATTTTTAATTGAGTTTCTTGNGTTGTTTATTTAGTTATTGATGAGTNGAAGCNAGCTCGACTTCTTCGAGATAATCTTTGAATTCTTTCATGGGNTTGGTAATNGCCACNCGCCCNGAACGAACAAATTCTAAAATGCCATAAGGACTCAATTCTTCAAACAATTGAGCGGTTTCTTCCTGATGACCGGTTTTTTCAATTACCGTGAATTCTCTTTCTACGCTTAAGACACGGGCGTGATGACTGCGGACAATGCTTTCGGCTTTTCCNCCGGCTGCAAGTACCTCGGTTGGTACTTTGAANAAGGCAATTTCCTGAAAGATCAATTCNTCATCCGAATGGTAAAACGCCTTTACGATGTCGACTTGTTTTTCTAATTGGCCGACAACTTTTTTGACCTTTTCTTCAGTTTCGGTGACTACAATGGTGTAGCGATGCATGCCTTTTACTTCACTTTCAGAAGCTGTAATGCTTTCGATATTGATGTGNCTTCTGGTAAANATNATGGTTACCCGATTGAGTAAACCAATCATGTCTTCTGTAAATACGGATATGGTAAATCGTTTTTCCATGTTTATTGGTTTTAATCGTCAACGCCTAATTTTACGTCACTTACCGATGCTCCTGTAGGAACCATTGGGAATACGTTGTCTTCTTTTTCTACCAAGACTTCNAGCAAGTAAGAACCATCGTGTTTNANCATANGNTCTACAGCANNTGATAATGCTTNGGGGGTTGNTACTTTTTCGGTTTCNATGTGNTANCCTTTGGCAATNGTTTGNAAATCNGGATTCACCATTTCGGTTTGTGAATAGCGNTTNTCGAAAAAGAGTTGCTGCCANTGGCGCACCATTCCCAAAAACTGATTGTTGAGCAATAAGATTTTTACCCTTGCTTNTGTTTGAAAAAGTGTTCCCAATTCCTGNATGGTCATTTGAAAACCACCGTCACCTACCACGGCAATTACTTCGCGNTCTGGAGCTCCCATTTTAGCNCCAAATGCTGCGGGAAGGCAAAAGCCCATTGTTCCTAACCCTCCGGAAGTAACATTNCTGCGCGATTGGTTAAAATTGAAATAACGTTGCGCAATCATCTGATGTTGACCAACATCGGTAACTAAAATGGCTTCACCTTTTGCTTTGTCGGAGACCATACGCATAACATCCGTCATCGTAGGATGNGGATCNTTNGAGCGNGNNTCATTTTGTGTAAGNCGTTTAAANTCTTCNTGATCGCATTCGTAAAAGCGATGCAGCCATTCTGAATGCTCTTTTTTATCGATGTANTTGGTCAGTAATTCCAATGAAGTTTTACAGTCGCCTAAAACAGCAACATCTGTTTTTACGTTTTTGTCNATTTCTGCCGGATCAATTTCCAGATGAACAACTTTCGCTTGCTTGGCNTAACGACTAAGATCGCCTGTAACACGNTCGTCAAAGCGCATNCCCACAGCNATAAGTACATCACATTCGTTGGTCAATAAATTNGGGCCATAATTGCCNTGCATTCCNAGCATTCCCACATTTAGCGGATGTTCAGTTGGAAGTGCAGAAAGTCCTAGAATCGTCCAAGCAGAAGGAATTCCTCCTTTTTCGATAAAGGNTTTNAATTCTTCTTCAGCATTTCCAATCAATACACCTTGTCCAAAAAGTACATAAGGACGTTTNGCAGCATTGATGAGTTGAGCGGCTTCTTTTACTTTTTCCTCATCCACTTGTGGTTTGGGNATGTAGCTGCGTACCGAAGTNCATTTCTCGTAACTGAATTCAAATGTTTCAAACTGNGCATCTTTAGTGATGTCGACCAAAACAGGTCCTGGTCTTCCAGATTTTGCCACATAAAAAGCTTTGGCAATTGCTGCNGGAATGTCTTTAGCTTTGGTTACCTGAACATTCCATTTGGTAACAGGCATTGAAATACCTACTACATCTGTTTCCTGAAAAGCATCTGTTCCCAATAGAGGAGAAGCGACCTGACCAGTAATGCAAACTACNGGAGTAGAGTCGATTTGAGCATCAGCAATTCCGGTAATCAAATTGGTAGCACCTGGTCCTGAAGTGGCGATACAAACACCCGTTTTTCCAGAAACTCTGGCATAGCCNTGAGCGGCATGTACTGCACCTTGCTCATGACGACAGAGAATGTGTTTTAGCTCTTCTTGGTAGTCATACATGGCATCGTACACCGGCATAATTGCACCTCCGGGATAACCAAAAAGAAGGTCAACGTCCTCTGCCAATAGGCATTTTACCACAGCTTCGGCTCCGGTGAGGGTGATTGTTTCAACAGGTTTTTTAGACAATGTTGTTGTATTCATGATTAAAATTTGTCTGTTGTACATCCCAGCGAAGCACTGTTCACTGTTTTTGCGTATTTGTAGAGGACTCCGCGATTTACTTTAAGAGCAGGTGCCTTCCATTGTGCTTTGCGTTGTTGNAATTCTTCATCGCTTAATGCCACCTCAATGGTNTTTTTCTCAGCATCTATNGTGATTTGATCTCCGTTTTTCAATAAAGCAATTGCGCCACCAACTTGAGCTTCNGGAGCAATGTGTCCCACTACAAAACCNTGGGTTCCACCAGAGAAACGACCATCGGTAATAAGGGCGACATCTTTNCCAAAACCGGCACCCATTAATGCNGAAGTTGGTTTTAACATTTCAGGCATTCCGGGNCCNCCTTTTGGGCCTTCGTAGCGAATGACCACGACATCGCCTTTTTGAATTTCGTTGTTGGCNATTCCGGCATTGGCCGCATATTCGCCATCATAAACGCGAGCTGTTCCAGTAAAACTTAATCCTTCTTTTCCCGTAATTTTTGCTACAGCTCCCTCTTCGGCAAGGTTCCCTTTTAAAATGCGGATGTGCCCAGATTTTTTTATTGGATCAGACAAATCATGCACAATGGGTTGATCTTTTGCTAACCCGGGAAGGTTCTCCAAATTTTCGGCAACTGTTTTTCCGGTTACGGTGAGGCAATCGCCATGAAGGAGGCCGTTTTCTAACAATAATTTCATCACCGCAGGAATACCGCCAGCTTGGTGAATGTCTTCCATCAAATATTTACCGCTGGGTTTTAAATCTGCTAGCAAAGGAGTTTTATCGCTAATGCGTTGAAAATCATCTAAAGTGAACTCTACCTGAGCAGCATCGGCAATGGCTAAATAATGCAATACGGCATTGGTAGAACCTCCTAGTGCTGTTACAACAGTGATGGCATTTTCTAATGCTTTTTTGGTAACGATATCAGAAGGTTTTATGTCTTTTTCTAGAAGTATGTTCACTGCCGATCCAGCCAGTTTGCACTCTGTTTTCTTTTGAATACTTACCGCTGGGTTAGATGAATTGTAAGGCAATGCCATACCCAATGCTTCTATGGATGAAGCCATCGTGTTGGCGGTATACATTCCACCACAAGCACCAGCACCGGGGCAAGCTTTTTTGATGACTTGTTTGAATTCTGGCTCGTCAATTGTTCCTGCTACTTTTTTACCCCAAGCCTCAAAGGCTGATACGATGTCTAATTTCTGATCATTGTGACAGCCCGAAGCGATGGTTCCTCCGTAAACTAAAACACTTGGACGGTTAAGACGAAGCATCGCCATTAAAGCGCCAGGCATGTTTTTATCACATCCAACAACGGTTACTAAACCATCGTAACTGAGACCTTCTACAACTGTTTCTATGGAGTCGGCAATCAAATCTCTAGAAGGAAGTGAATACCGCATTCCGGGAGTTCCCATTGAGATTCCATCACTGACGCCAATAGTATTGAAAACAAGCCCTTTTCCATTTCCGGCATTTACTCCTTCTTTCACCAATTGAGCCAAATCGTTGAGGTGCATGTTACACGGNTTGCCTTCATACCCNGTACTGGCAANACCTACCAACGGTTTCTTGAAATCTTCATCTTCAAACCCTACGGCATAAAGCATGGCTTGTGCTGCCGGTTGAGAAGGGTCTTGGGTTACACGTTTACTAAATTTATTCGTTTCCATGTTATACGAGTGTGAGTTTTGATGGCTCGTTGGCGGTTACGCATTTGGTGTACATCTTATTGAGTAAATAACCCAAAGAATCTTCCCATTCGAGTGGGAATTTATAATCGTCTAGGGCAGCAATACCTGCAACTTCTACAGCTGTTCCGGTGAANAAAGCACTGTCNGCAGCATATACATCTTCAAGTGTGAATTTTCCTTCTACTACTTCTAAATGCANTTGATCNGCCAATTCAAATACTGTTTTGCGTGTAATTCCGGGTAAGATNTTTCCCAGTGCAGGAGTNTACANTTTTCCATCTTTTTCAAAAAAGAAGTTAGCACCTGGAGCTTCGGCCACAAANCCCTCGTGATCGAGAAGAAGTGCTTCATCATAGCCTTTTTGTTTGGCTTCGGTTGTGGCTAAAATAGAATTGGTGTAATGACCAACTGTTTTAGCTTCAACATGACATGATTTTGGGTGAGGACGGCAATAGCTTGATGTTGTTACATTCAATAACTGATGACCAAGGTATTTATCCCATTCCCACGCTGCGATAAACACATGTGCATTTTCAACAGGGGTTAGCCCCATGTTAGGATCAAGATATATGAGTGGTCGGATGTAAGCATCCTTTAGGTTGTTTTTATCGAGTAGTTCATAGGTAAGTTGAACCAGTTGCTCAGCAGTATACGCAACTGAAATGTGCATTTTTTGTGCAGAGTCAAGAAGACGTTCGTAGTGTTCNAGGGCTTTGAATACTAACGTGTTTCCTNCTTCGGTTTGGTAAGCGCGAATGCCTTCAAAAACGCCATTGCCATAGTGAAGTGTTTGGGCATAAAGACTAGTGTTGGCTTCTTCAGCCAGTAGCCATTTTCCATCGAGGTAGGTTGTTGTGTTTTCGTTGTAATACATCTTATTTTAATTTATTGACATTAGAATTTGGACATAAAAAAAGCCCTTCTCGGAGTGAGAAGGGCTCAATTTGTATAGTTACAATGGCACCGTTCTCACCCCGCTAGAGGTGAAATAATAATGACATTGATAATGACCATGAATAATTGCATTTTGCTGTTTTATCTATTTATTGCTTCAAACTAAAAAGCCATCCTTTTGTGAGGATGGCTTAATCATTTTATGCTTTCAATATACCATCCTAAGCATCGTTGCGAATAATCGCAATAATGACTTCTTGAATGATGATATTGTTTTGTTTTTTCATTTGAATGGCTAAATACTTGTAAAAAAATCAGAAATCCAAATCTTTTTGTGATAAAGTGTGAATTTGTTGTTCGGTTTGATGTTGATTTAATCGATGTAAAGTTGGTATTGGGNCAATAATCCCGGTAAGGAATCGCTAGAGATTTTGGCTTTGGTAATTTTATTGCTCTCTGGGTTTAGTACNAAGTTGATAGCCCCCCTTAAATCTGTTTTTTCAAGATTGGTTTGGTCAAATAATGCACCGGTTAAATCAGATTGTGTGATCTTAACACCNGAAAGGTTGGCTTGAACAAAATCAGCTTCTTTTAAATCACATTGGTTGAATGAACAATTCTTGAGGTTCATTTGATAAAAGGAAGCCAAATTGAGTTGACAGCTTTTGAAATGCATGGCCAACAGAAAAGGGTTGCAATGTTCAAAGTGGAGCCCTAGTAATTTGCACCGTTCAAAAACAACATTTTTAAAAGCCGTATGCGTGATGGTTGCTAAGCTGAAATCACAATCTTCGAAATGACATTCTGAAAAATCAGNTTCTGAAAGCTCTACCTTCATGAAAGGAACANNTGATGAAGGTGCAATCTTCATAATTACCAATTTCAAATTGTTGTGCAGAAAAATNAATGTTTTCAAATGTTTGATTTTCGATGTAGTTGTTTGCCATAGTTTTTCAGATCAAAGCATTGGATGATGAAACAAAATTCAGGGTTCTGATTTGTAACGGCAAATGTTCCTTTTGAAAAGTTTCTCACCTGTATAGGGTAAATTNATAAAATAAGGTTGGTGGTAATATTCAGTAAATCANTTNTTAAGGTTGTTTTTGTTTTTCGTGGGATATGAATTTCCTCTAATCGTGGGATTGTGAAACGGCTGATTTACATGGTTATTTGTACTGTTCATACAATCAAAAATTGGCATACACTTGAACAACGATACCTANTGAGTAGAAGCTTTTCGTAAAGCGTAATTCTAATTCGTAATGTTTAATTCCGATTCTCATCAGCCATAAGGTTGTTGTTGAGTTAATCCCTCCCAAAGCCGAGAGTCACCTTTAANTAGGTGGCTCTTTTTTTATTGTAAAAGCTTTATTTGCAGCTTCTTGTTGATACTTCTATCTTTAAAGGNGAAAAATGCAAATGATGCAATGGNTTTGTTCGTAAAACAACTATTCAGTATTGTTTGCGTCATTTATCTAACACTTAACTTAATAAACTATGAGAAAACATTTACTTCTGATGCAGTTGGTAACAGCTGTGTTTTTGACATTATCACACACAATTGAAGCTCAACCTTCATCNTACGCAAGTATCCCTTATTCTACAGGGTTTGAAAGTGCAACCTTAGATGCTAATTGGTATACAACATCCAGTACTTCTAACGGAAGAATACANATATGGAATTCCTCGTCTTTGACATGGGGTGGTGTAACGGCTCAAGCACATACGGGCACTTATTGGCTAGGTATGGATGCATCTCCNGGAGGAAGTTATGTCACNAATGAATCATGGATGGGGTTAGATTTAGCAGGACAATCTAATGTTAGACTTAGCTTTTGGTGGGCCGANTGGAATGATGAAACATCAGCTCTTGANGGAATTTATATTTCTGATNATGGAGGAACTAGTTTTACCAAAGTTCTGGACCTGAATGGGGGGAGTTATGTAGATTTAAACTGGTATCATTTTGATATGAGCTTAGATAGNCTTAACAATTATTATGGACTGAATTTTACAAGCACTTATGTTGTGAAGTTTCAGCAATATGACAATTATTATTTTGCTGGAGGAAATGATGGTTTCCTGTTTGATGATATTGACGTTTACATTCCTTGTTCAACTGTTTCAACGATAAGCCCGGTTGTTTGTAGTTCGTACACAGTTCCTAGTGGTAATCAAACATATTATACTTCAGGAACTTATTACGATACGTTAATCAATGCAGCAAACTGCGATAGTATTATTACTGTTAACTTAACCGTAAACAATACATATGATACACTCAANCCCGTTGAATGTTACAGCTATACATCGCCTAGTGGNAATTATACCTGGACTTCAACAGGAATGTATATGGATACTCTTCCTAATTCTTTNGGNTGTGATAGTGTTATTACCATTGATTTGATTGTGAATGATAGTTCGAGTGCTACTATTGCACCTGTAGCTTGCGATAGTTATACCTCTCCCAGTGGGAATTATACTTGGGCGTCTTCGGGAACATATATGGATACTATTTTGAATTCAGCCGGATGTGATAGTATTATAACAATAGATCTTACGGTACATTATTCAAGCTTCTCAANTATTTCTCCGGTAGTGTGTGATAGTTATACCTCTCNAAGTGGAATGTATAACTGGACTTCTTCAGGAACCTACATGGATACTATTCCGAATGCGATGGGGTGCGATAGNGTTGTAACAATTGACCTTACTGTAAACACAATGTCTTTTGACACTATAGATGTTATTGGTTGTGGCTCTTATGTATCGCCAAGTGGAAATTATACATGGTCTATAGCTGGAACTTATATGGATACTATTCCTAATGCAGTTGGCTGTGATAGCGTAATTACGGTTCATTTAACAATTGGAGGTGCTACTACAGCCAGTATCTCTCCTGAAGCATGTATGAGTTATACCTCTCCAAGTGGAAATTATGTTTGGGAACAATCAGGNAGTTATACGGATACTATAGTGAATTCAATGGGTTGTGATAGCTTAATTATTGTCAACTTAACAATTAANGAAGTTGAAGTTGGTGTTACAGATAATTCGCCAACACTTGTTTCAGATGNTGCTAATGCAAGTTATCAGTGGTTAGATTGTAGTAGTGATTATGCTGTGCTNCCGGGAGAAACGGCTCAATCGTTCACAGCTANTCAAGATGGTGAATATGCTGTTGAAGTAACAGAAGGAAGCTGTGTTGANACATCAGCATGTATAATCGTAAATTCAATAGGAGTTGTAGAAAATAAACTGGAAAGTGAAATTTCACTTTATCCAAATCCAACGCGTAATGCTGTTACTCTTGATTTGGGAAGTGTTTTTACAANGCTTGATGTAAGGGTTTTAAATATTGTTGGGCAGGCTGTTTCGGTTAAAAAATACAGCAATGTTCAGCAAGTACAGCTTGAAATTGAAGGANCTCCGGGAGTTTACTTTGTAGAAGTTTCTACTACAGATAACAGAAAAGCGATATTGAAAGTGATCAAAGAATGATCNAGTAAGCTTGTTTTAAAATTAAGAAAAGGGATGCTATTTTTAGTGTCCCTTTTTTATTGCTAGCAAGAAGAGAGGGNACATTTTTCGCCAACAGTTTCTATCTGGATGGTTGAATGGTCTATTTTTTTGCGCTCTAGAATCTCCAATGCTTTTTGGCGGATGGTTTCAGTATTCTCAGATTTATTGATGACCAAATGGAGGCTTAGTATGTGGTAGTTACCGTCTAAGGTCCAAAGGTGAAANTCGTGGAGGTCTGTAACTCCGNTAATGTTGTGCAAAGTGTCTTGAATGGCTTTGGNGTCAACCGTATCGGGAACAGCTTGNAGAAAGATTTTTACGGTGTTAATTAAGTTGGGGATGGCTTGGGAGAGAATATAAATTGAAATGCCTACAGATATAAGCGGATCTATCCAGTACCAATTCGTAAAATAAATAACAGCTCCACCAACTAAAACAGCAACCCACCCTAAAACGTCTTCCATAAAATGAAGCATAATTGCTCTGGTGTTTACACTATGATGTTCTTTTTCTTGTTTATAGATGCGGTAAAAAGCCAGGGCGTTAATTGCTACCCCTAAAACCGCAAGCCAAAACATACCAAACGGATCAACCTGGTGAGGCTGAAACAATTCAATGCCAGATTTTACCAGCATAATGGAAGATCCGGAAATTAGAAATACAGACAGNATTACAGCAGATAAAGGAGAGAAACGTTTGTATCCGTAGGTATATGTGGGTGTACGTTTTTTATGGGCCAATTTTTCCAGCCATATTCCTGTTCCTATGGCAATACTATCTCCCATATCATGAANGGCATCGGTGAGAATGGCGGTTGAATTAACCCAAAATCCGCCAATAATTTCAATGATGGTAAAAGTAAGGTTAAGCCAAAAGGCGGTTACCATTCCTTTTTGGTTGCCATGCCCGTGATGATGATGTCCCATGAATTGATGTTTTGGTCATCAACAAAGTAAAACAAAAACACCTCTCCGAATCCGAAGAGGTGTTACATGAAGTTAAGTTACAGACAGTAGGTGTTAGAATATAATTTTCAGGGTTTCTACANAATTATCACTCGTACGGGTGATAAAGTATGTTCCCNTAGGNTNTTCAGAAATATTAAGGGTTGTGTAACCTTGTTGAGCACTGGTTTGTGTAACAAGTGTTCCGGCTATGTTNTACAAAGCATATTCAGACGGNGCATTGTCTTCGGCCTGAATGTGTAATGATTCTCCTGAACTCCATGCTTTGAAGTTGGTTTTAGNTAAATTGTCTATTCCCGAAGGAGAGCTTTTTTTCATGACCACAAGGTTGAATTGACGTGTTGTTTGTCCATCGTGNTTGAATGTATNGGTACCATTGTTAAANGGTAATTCAACACCAGATNCACGATCAATGAGTTGAAATGAATACTCAGGATGATCAAACTGNTGAAGCTTAAGCTCATATTCAATGGCTTCTTTAGATACAAAGTCAACAGGAATAACAACAGTNTCTGCTTTTTGAACGGTAGTAATTGCCGATTCAATAGTATCGATGTCATTTTCTACAATCAAAGAATAGAGTGAAGGCACTCCGGCAGTTCCTGATTTTAGTTTGTAGGCATCCATATCTCCATCCCAACCATTACTGGCATTAGCATTAAGATGAATTAATGTAGCGTCACTTTTGTTGTTTGCTCCCATTACAGAAAGGTTGAATTTGTCTCCGGGAGTTGTTTTAAANTAGGTAGGTGTTGAGCTCAATACCGTATCTGCTCTATAATCGGTAAGCATGTCAACGGTTACAGAAGTCCCGTCAGCATCGCTCATTTTAACCCAAAAAGATTCAAAAGGTCTTAAAAAGCCATTGGTAGTAGTTACAGTTGTACTTCCAGTGTGATCTATAGAAGAACTTTCGCCATTGAGGTAAACATAGTATTGAGAAGTAGCAGCATCCCATATGTGTATGGCTTTGTAGTCGAGGTTAAGCCCGTTAGAAACAGCCTCCAGNTCCAATATGCATGGGTAAGGGTTCCCTATAGTATTCCATCCTTTATTCTCTGCTAATTGAGCAACATATGGATCATAGTAATTGTACAAGGTTATTGTGCCGTCAGAAAAATAAGGATCACCGCTGATTTCTATTTCGCTAAGAAGGTCATAAGTAGAAGAGCCGCTGTCACTGGCATAAATCATCAAGGGTGTGTTCATTCCTCCAACATCAGTAGTAGAGTCTGTTACAGCAACCCATCCTACAGCTTCACCAGAAGATCCGTCTTCACTGGCATCCCAATAGTAGACGTTATTGCTCCCTGAATAAAAGAGAGGGATATCNTCTGAGAANTCGTACAGTTGCGTTAAAATNGGNGATGAAAAAAGCCTNTAATTGTCATCNTTTGTAAAGTCTGTTTTAAAGACCAAACTTCCTCCAGTCTCTACNCTGAGGCTTATCGCACTGTTTTTAGGATAATAACTTGCTCCGGCTTCNAATACTATGCTTCCGTAGATGTCTACAGATACCGCAATCAANGAGCTGCTTCCTTGTTCAAANACACTTCCGTCNTTGAACGTCATATCGGCACTAATGTCAAGCGTTACACTAAGAGCAGGCTGATAAAGAGAAACTTTACCTGCAATTTCAAAAGTGCCGTCAAGACTAAGACCTAATAAAGGCTGAAAGAAGATTAATTCTCCTGTGTTTGCAATATTTGTGCTTCCAGATCCGCTATATANACTGGTTAATAGTCCGGGATAGCAAAGTACNCTTCCTGAAGCATTAATGGTTCCGCTGTTNGCCCANCNTTCTACNGCAAAATTTGTGCTGGCANCAATGTTAAGTATAGCACCACTTTGTACNGTTAATGATGATAATACATCAGAAGGACTNTTAGAAGGGTANTCATTCGTGATATCATAATCAACGGTATGTCCGGTGCTGATAATGGCAATNTCTCCGTCATCCGGAATTCCTGANGAAATTANGCTTGACCATATTCCGGGATCGTCCCAATCTCCACTTGCAGTTGATGTATACGTTATTGCAGAACATTGGAGAGAGAGNAGTAGTAAGATTAATACAGCTTTTAGGGTGTAAACATTTCTCATGGGTTGGCGTTTTTAGTTTTCTGTTTTAGGAGCGTGATTAATCCGAGCATGAAACCCAATAGGATGAGGATGATTTCATGATTGTTAATTGGTGATGGAGCTGNAGGNTCCGGTGGCCCGGGTTGAGCGTNAATGACAGTAAAGGTGGTNAGAAAAACTACTGTCATGAAGAGAGGTTTTCTGATCATAATTGATTGATTTAGTTGTTTAATTCCTATTAAANTTAGGAAATAGTGCTAAATAATCAATGGTGTAATTGACTGAAAATCAATGTTTAATGTGTATATGTGACGAACGTTACATTTTTTAATGTGTTGATTGGTAGTTTGTTAGTTGGGGTATATCTCTATAGCGTTATTTTTGAATGAATAATTAAAGAAAATGATTGATTAGCAAAAATACGCCACGAAAATCAACGGTTTTGGCGTAGAGGTAGTATGAGTAAGTAGGTGTATTTATGAATATAAAAAGATTGTTTTTGGTGATTTTTATTGTAAGGCAGTACACTCAACTTTAGCCCAAATTAAACTCAGTATCGTATCCTATCTTTTTTTCGGTTATAGCCCCTGTTACCTCATCATGTTCATTCCAGCATGTAAGCGGTTTAGAGTATAGGTTTAAACACACAGATCTTGATTCGTAGCTGTTGATGTAGCGGTGCATAATAACATGGTTGGCCATGAATGAGAAACAAGAAGTGTCTAAGATGACAGAACTTACCTTTTCAAGACCTTCATCGGTTTGAAGAAAACGCTCTTCAGTAAGTTTACCTTTTATTGGGTGAACCCAAGCTGCATTAGAATTAAAGTCATGAATGGCAGATTTTTGGCCTTTTTCCCAGCAAATGAGTAACAATTCCACATCGTCATTTTTAAAAATACAGTTGCGGGTATAATGGTCTTTATTCCAAGAAAAGTAACGTTCAAATTCACGAAGCGGAATGTCAACTGCTTTTACAATTTGAAGGTATGAATGCTTTCCGGTATTGTTTTTTAATGTTTCTACCAGATGATCTACAGTTGTGATTTTTTTCAGCTTTTCCATGATTGAATGAATTTGTAACTCATATCAAATGAAAGGAAAAACGACTTTTTTATATATGATGACAGTCAGTTATAAGTGTGATAATTATCAGTGGATTACAAGAAAGTTTTTGTTATATTATTTTGTTTGAAAAAGGAGGGTTAATTATTCTTCCAACGTTCTAGTTTGCGGATGCCTTTGGAAAAAGGACCTGCTAAAAAACCGGGGAATCCCATTTCTTTTAATTTGCCTTTGACAAATTCCTGCATTTGATCAACTGTCCAGTTGGGTTGCTTGAATGTGCCATATTCATAGCAATAGCTACAATACATGTCACTTCTAGATCCGTCAACATCCGTACCTCCCCCATTCGGATCTTTTTTTAAAGGCATACCACAGCTTTGGCAGTTTTTGTAAGTCTTACTCATAGTGCTTGTTTTAATTCTTCTCAAGAGGCGGTATCAACGAAGAGGGTAAACGAAACTAAATAAAAGAAACGAACATAAATTTTCAATTTGAAGGAATATTTACTTCAACACAACAAAGAAATCTTTAAGTCCGCTCAGCACACTTTGCACAGCATATGCTGCCAGAATAAGCCCCATGATTTTACTGATAACAGTAATACCATAATCTCCAATGCGTTTTTGAACATGGTTAGCTGCAAGTAATAATAAACAGGTAATGCCGGTAACGACTAAAACCAGTCCTGTGGTAACAGCTTGTTGTTGGATGGTGTATATGTGGTTGTCTGTCATAAGAACCACGGCCATAATTGCTCCCGGAGAGGCAATGGAAGGAATGGCAACCGGGAAAACCGTAACGTGTTTGTAGTCTTTAATCAGGTGTTTCTCTGAAGCTGGTTTGCCATCGCCAAAAATCATGGTGAGGGCAAAAAGGAAAAGGATAATGCCTCCTGAAATTTGAAAAGCATCTAGCGATACATTCATAGCTTCCAGAATTAATTGCCCAATTAGAATAAAGAAGAGTAAAACTAAAAAGGCAACAATAGAGGCTCTTATGGCAATGAACCGCTTTTTCTTTTTATCAAAAAGCTTAGTGGCCTCCATGTAAACGGGAACAGATCCAATGGGATCAATTACGGCAAACAAGAAGAAGACGGTAGACAAGATTTCTTTCATTGCTTAAGGGTATTGAAGTGTTTTACAATTTAGGTGTAAAAAAATCCCCAAACTACATTAGCAATTTGGGGAAGGTTAAAGCAATAAAACGAGAAAGTTTAGGCTTTGTTCTCTGCTTCAAAATCTTTGTGTTCGGCCAGCTCGCAATTTACCATCCAGTTAATGCCAAACTGATCAGTTAGCATTCCAAAATAGGATTGCCAAAATGTTTTTTCCATCGGCATGGTAACTTTTCCATTCACAGCTAAACCGTCAAAAATGCGTTTGGCTTCGGTTTCATTATCTGTATTGACAGAAATCGTAATGTTGTTTCCTTGGTTAATTTTCGGAGCCCATTCTTGGCTAGAATCGCTCCCCATGAGCATAGTTTCAGTACTGATGGGTAAAGACATGTGCATAATTTTTTCGCCCAACTCTTCGGGCATAGGAGGAGCTCCTTCGTGAGGAGGCATGTCTCTAAACCTACCTACGTAAGTGAAATCTCCGCCAAAAACAGATTTGTAAAAGTCAAATGCTTCTTCGCAATTGCCATCGAATGTGAGGTATACGTTAACTGTTGTTGCCATTTTAAATAATTGTTTGAATTGATTTTAGGGTTGATTCTCTGCAAAAGTTTTAAAATCTGTTAGGTATTTAAGGCTTTGTTTTTTGAATGCACCGGGCATTAGAAAAGCCATGATTTTTAGAAATCCTTTGAATTGAAACTCGTGCTCAGTTGTGTAGCGCGTAGAATACTCGTCTATCTTTTCAAATTTGTTTTTAACGATGTTGAAAACACCATTTGCCTCATAAGTTCCGGTAAATTCATGGGGAAGGTTACGCACCGTAATGGTTTCAATCATTTCAACTTTTCGTTTGCCCATTTCAAACTTCAAGCGCGCTTTTGCTCCCGGTTGTCCCGGAGTTCCACTTAAGGGTTCAAAGCTGACTAATCCTTCCATCCATTTGTCCATGTTGTCAGGATTGTCAAATAGTGCAATAACTTCATCGATTGGTTTATGCACCTCAATTGTTGTTGAATACTTCATTAAAAAAATCTTTAACGCAGTAGCGGAATTGCTGCAAAAAGAGCAATGCAAGGGTGTGCAAAAAAGGAGCTTAAGAACTTTTCGAAGGTAGTATAACACAGGTGTAAAACACAAGAAAGTTTCCTTGTTAAATGACCTGTTTGTATTACAAATACAGAATAGATTATAAGTTTAGCGCAATGTTTTGAATTGTCAAATAAACAGACCTGAAGTGCTCAATAAAAGATCAGGTTGGTGTGCCTCGAGTTAGGTATTGGAATTGGAGTCTTCATTAAAGAGCGTTGAAAAACGGGCTTTGATTTGTTGGACACTGGCATTAATCAGCGGTTCTAAATAGTCTCCGGCAGATGCTGCAAGTTCTCCCCCTGCTTTATCAGCTAATTTAGTCCCCAATTTTTTTAAAGCACCTTTCAAAATACCTTTGAAACTTTTGTCTGCTTCGGCACCAATTTCTACAAAAGCTTTTTGGATTTTCTTTTTAGAAGCTTCTGGTAAATACGATTCAAAGAGTGCGATAAATGCATCTGTAGTGAGCCGAACCAATTCAGGAGAGAAAGAACCGTCAGTAATATGATTCAGTTTTTTAAGCTTAGAACGGAGATGATCTATGAGGTAAGGGTTGTCGATTTCAATGCCAATTTTATCCTGATCTTTTAAGAAAATAGGGTGTTGTAATAACACTTTTAACTCTTCGTCTAGCTCTTTTGGGCTCGTGTGTCTGAGTTTAGATTCGTACAATAAATTGCGCGCTTTAGAGCGAGTAACCCTCAATTGGGAAACCAACTCATACAAGTCAGGGTTTTGCGGGAATAAATCAAGCTCTTGTAATTTCATAAACAGTAAAATGTCCAGGTCTCTTTTAGACATTGAGCCGAAAGCCGGGGTAAGGTAATCTTGTAAAAGAGCAATAAATACTTGTTTAACATCTTCTGCTTTAGCTTCCTTTAATTGCTCTATTATTTCCATGTTATTCATGTGTGTAATTCTAGTTGAGAATAGCTGTTTTAGGTGTGTAATGTGGTTAGGGTAAAAGTATGGAATTACAAAAAGAAATAGCGGCAAAATTCGATGATGATATTCTTAAGTGTTGAACAATAAAGGGGTGTGGTTGTTGTGTAACTAACACAGCATCAAAGTTTTCTGTTTGGTGTTCTATAAGTGGGCTAATGCCTCACAAGTGAAAAGTAACCTATTTGTAAACCTTAAAACCCTTTAATTATGTTAGGCTGGGCAATTGTATTTTTTATCGTAGCTGTAGTAGCTGCAATTTTCGGATTTACCAAAATTGCTAAAGGAGCAGCAACAATTTCAAGATTTCTATTTTTCTTATTTGTAGTGCTGTTTATTATAGCATTATTGATGTAATTCAATAAATAAAAAACAAAAGCTTGCCGACTAAGGAAAGCTTTTGCCACTTCATCAACTTTTGAAAAGTAAGAACATTCAGAATACAGGTACAGGATTTTTGTCATCATCTACCGCCACCATGGTAAACTCACCTTCAATCGCTTTTTCACGGTGTTCTTCGTACATCTGTTCTGTAAATATTTCAACTTTAACACGCATACTTGTTCGTCCTACATGTATCACTTTTGCTACAAATTCGGCAATTGTACCACTCGGAATAGGCTTGTTAAAATCAATACGATCGCTGCTGACAGTCAAAATTTTCTTTCGACTAAAACGGGTTGCGGCAATGAAGGCAACTTCGTCCATTAAAGACATGGCTGTGCCTCCGAAAAGTGTGTCGTAATGGTTGGTTGTGTTTGGGAAAACAGCTTTGAAAATGCGTGTTTCCGATAACTCCATTTTTTCTTCTAATGTCATAACCGATTGATTATTGATTAATGTGTTACGATAATTTTTTGTTGTGCTTGTATGGTAGTTCCCTTAAGGTGAAGGAAATAAACACCATTAGGCAACTGTTCTACATCTACATGATGAGCTGTTTGTGTGTTAAATTGCTCTTGGATAAGCACTTTTCCGGTAACGTCATAAAGTGTTATAACAAAGGTTTCATCTTTACTCGATGGGCTATAAATAGTAACTTTCCTGTTGGCAGGATTAGGGTAAATTGTCCATTCGGTTTCAGACAATTCAATAATTCCGCTGGTTTTCACTTCAACCGATACGCATCGAGTAGTGTCTGTACATCCATTTAAGCTGATGATGGCAGCATAAGATCCCGTAGTTTCGGGTTCAAAATCTGCTTGTTTTTCCTCTGAAATTAACTGGCCGGTAGAACAATCAATCCAGCTATAAATAGCAGAGTTTTGCTCATTCACTGATAGTATGGTTGTGTTAAGCATAATAGATGTGTCAATGGTAGTAACCTCAACGTCTAGAGCAGAAGTATCTGAAATTCCACACATGTTTTGACCCACCAATTGGATTTTTCCACTCTGATCAGAGAAAATAACGTGTAAGGTAGAATCAGTTGCTGTTCCATTCCATGAACTGGGGTAAAACCATGAATAATTTACACCGTTTTCAGGATTAATGATGTAGATGTCTTCATCTCCAAAACATACGGTTCCATTTCCTGAAATAAATTGTGCTTGAGGGATGGTGTTCACCATGATATACAATGAAGCAGCATTTGAAATACCACAATGGTTTTCAGCGGTAACGGTTAAAGAGTCTGAGTTTGTACCAGCTGTTAATTCGATAGAGCTACTATCTGATGTGCCATTCCATCCGCTGGGAATGCTCCAGTTGAATTGTGATGCGTTTGTATTCGAAGGAATAGTGTAAACAACCGAATCTCCATTACAGATTAAGGTGTCTCCTGAAATAGATGACGGTACACCGGGAATAGTGTCTACGGAAACAACTAATGTAGAAGCCCCCGAACTTCCACAGTGGTTTTGAGCCACAACGTTGATTGAACCGGAAACTCCAGCTATGAGCTGAATAGAGTTGTTGTTTGATGAACCGCTCCATCCGTTTGGAGAATTCCAAATGTATTGTGTGGCAGTGGTGTCATTTACCACTGAATAGGTGAGGCTGTTTCCTTCACATGTTAATGTGTCTCCTGTAATTACCAATGGCGATAAAGGAATTGTATCAACCGTAATGAATAAGCTTGAAGTGTCGGAAATTCCACATTGATTTTGTGTCGATACGGCAATGGTGTCAGAGGCGCTGCTTAATATGATTTTAACCGAGCTTGAATCAGATGATCCTGTCCAGCCGGAAGGAATTGTCCAGTTGTATAGCGAAGCGTTGGTGTCGTTTTGAACAGCAATCTGAATGGTATCATTCCAACAGTGTGCTGTGTTAGAAGTTGTGAAAACAGGAGTTGCAGGAATAGTGTTGACAACAACCTGTAGTGTTTGAGCAATAGAACTTCCATTAGAGTCATTCGCAGTAACCGAGATTGTACCAGAAGTTGTTCCAGCAATAATTTCAATAGAATTACTATCTGAAGAACCTGCCCAGCCCGTAGGTAATGTCCATGTATATGAACTGGCAGCAGTATCATTCGGAACAGTATATGTGAGTGTATCTCCTTCGCAAACTATTGTATCACCGGTTATTGCTAATGGTTGATTCGGTACTGGGCCTGTATTAGCTTGTGTAACACTAATGTCATCTACGTAGTAATAACACCTTGTACTGCCAGAAGAATTGTGTGTAGTAATGTGAGAAGATGTCCAATCTTCAAAGCAACCAAAAACCAGATATTCTTCACCTCCTGCGGCAACAAATGATCCTGAAATTTGCACCCATTGGGAAGTATCGTTCAAAAAGGTGCCTGCCGTAGAAACGACTTGAGGCGTGTAATTAAATACTGGGCCGCCAAATCCACCTGCACAACTGTCTTGTGTGCTTGAGAAATAAATCCCCAATTGATCGGTAGATTTACCTACGGTTTGTGCACAGCGTACATAAAAAGAAACGTTGTACGTAGTTCCGGCAGTTAATGGCTGAGTTAAATGTGCACCAAAATATTCGTACCACCCGCCATAAAAACCAAAACCTATGTAATTGTTGCCGGTGTTGGCATAGGTGTTACCAAACAATACGTTTGGAATAGAAGTGTTGGCATGGTTGCTACAAGTCGTCATAGGGTCTGCACTGGCACAATTGGCCGAATACCAGTTGTTAAAATACTGAGCTACCTGTGCAGGCCAACCTGTATAACTTGTTGGACAATTGGCATTTTCAAAACTAGGGTTGGGAACAAGATTTTGCCCAATGGAAATGGTCTGTAGTAAGCAGAAAAGTGCAACAAGTAATGCTGAGAGCATCATCTTGTAGTTGTGTGATGTTGACTTTAGAATAGAATTCAAATACATGTGTTATAAGTATTTATTGATTTTACAGTATCAGTAGGCAATACTTACACACGAGTAATAAAGAAAGAAGAAACAGGATATACCCCTTCTGATCCCGGAAAAAGAATCATTTATCAGGTGCGTCCGACTTCTGCTTTATTGCGCGAAAGCATTGTCATTCTTAACAAGAAATGGCAGGTCTCCTGGCTTGTAATCGTTTTACCATCCTTCCCGTTAAGCTGGAGAGCTTTACAGTGGATTTCTTGGGTAAAACCGGAATATTACTTACAGTTGCGCGTCAGCTCGTGATTTTAACACGATTCCCTTTTCATCTGCGTTAAGCAGAACCTATTTCTTACACTAGTTCAACAGAACGATGGGACGAATGTAGTGTTTTTTGATACTTGTTTAGTGGGTGAATTTCATTTTCTCTAACATTTCAGGGGAAAGAGAGTCGGAGTAAACACCATAGGCATCTGCTAGTGTACCTTTCAAACCATCATTGGTTTCAATTGCATAAACGACAGATTCGTCATCGGTACTACTCATGCCTTCAAAACGATAAAATTCAACCACGTTAAATGCTTCAGGATGATATAATTTGTCAGTTTCAGGATGGCTGATTCCATCGGTCAATAAGTTGAAATCAAAGGTGTAACCACGTTTGTTGAGGTCATTAATGGCCTCAGAAAGGGTGTCATATTGATAGTTGTGCGATGTCTTCATGATCAGTTTGTTTAGATGATAGTTTTACACCTTGAAAAGTACAATTTTAGTTCGACAAGTTCCATCCTTTTATATGTTGTTGCGTGTTCCAAAACCGTGCATATGTCTGGTTATTTGCAATTAAATCTGGGTGTTTCCCATGCTCGCAGATTTTACCGTTTTCCAGTACAATAATTTGATCGGCATGTTGAATGGTTTGCAACTTATGTGCGATGACAACCACTGTTTTGCTTTGTACCAGTTCTTGAATAGCTTGCTGAATATAAATCTCGTTTTCCGGGTCGAGTGATGCTGTTGCCTCATCTAACAACACTATTGGAGCATCTTTTAGCATGGCACGAGCTATAGAAATGCGTTGCTTTTGTCCACCGGAAAGGTGTGACCCACCTTCACCAACACGGGTTTGTAGTCCATTAGAAAGTAGAGGTAAAAACTCTTCAATTTGAGCCTTTTTTACCACTTGATTTATAGCTTCATTACTGGCGTTAGGGTTACCAATTTTAATGTTGTTGTATATGGTGTCATCAAACAAATAAACATCTTGAAAAACTTCACTAATGAGACTGTAAACAGTTGTTGGCTGCATATCCTGTACATCAATTCCGCCAATTTCAATACGTCCTTCGTTAACATCCCAAAAGCGGGCAATTAGGCTGGCAATGGTAGATTTTCCTGATCCTGAAGCGCCAACCAAAGCAGTAAGTTGACCTTCATGCATCTGAAAACTTACTTGATTTAAAACAGCTTCATCGGTGTATGCAAAAGAAACGTTGTTGAAAGTAATGTCAAACTTTTCTGGGTGTAGATCTTTTCCAATGTTTTGAAGTGGAGCATTGAGCAATTCGGTAATGCGTTCTACACTGCTGTTCATGTATCGCAGCATGGCATAATCAATCATAACCAGTTTGAGGGGTTCGTACAAACGGTATCCGATAATGAGAAATGCGATAAAAACAGGGATGGCTAACATTTGGTTTTCAAATCGAGTGAGGGCGCTGTAAACCATCCATATAAAAGCAAATTCAAAAAGAATAATGGCACTCATAACCATTGGGCCGGGAATGGCTTCTGTGCGTATACTCGATTTTCTCAGGTCTGAAAAAGCTTTCTCCATGGTGTTAAAATTTATACCTACTAAGTTGAAAGCTTTTAAATGGCGCATTCCTTGAATGTATTCAATGAATCGTGCGCTGGTTTCATTTCTGGCAGCAATGCGGGTTTTTCCAAGTTTTGACAAAACAAATCCTGTAATGGCAATAATGATAATGGTTAGCGGCAAAACAGAAAGTAAAATCAGACTCAATTTCCAATCGAGCGATAATAGGAAAGCTGAGATAAAAATTGTGGCGAAAAAAGCACCAAAAATATTGCCGATAGAATGCCCCAAGATGTGTTCGAAATTAGATACATCTTGTAAAATTACTGAAGCTAAATCTCCCGGATCGCGGTGTTTGTAATAGCCCATCGGCAGTTGTTGAAGTTTATTTCCGAGTATAATGCGCAATTTTGAGCACATACCGTAAATTTTATTATTGGTGTTGATCATGGATTTGGAAGCCACACCCAATTGTAGAATTAACAAAACAGCAATTATGCCCACACTTGTCCATATTTTAGTGGTGTTGGGCTCTGGCGTAAACAATTCCCAAATGATAACGAGTAGTAAACCAACGGGAGCAGCCATTAATAAACCATGTATAAATTCCCAAAACACAAGTCCGGAAAGCTGGGTGTTGGTTATTTTAAAAAGACGAATAATTTTTTTCATAACGATTGTTCTTTACAGCTGAATGCTAAAATCTTTACTGCGGGTGTAGGCATTCCACATTTTTTGATACACCGGGCAGTTTTGAAGAAGTTCTGAGTGCGAGTCGTTTCCAACAACTTTACCGCGGTCAAATACTACAATTTGATCGGCCTGTGTAATGGTAGACAAACGATGAGCAATAATGAGTACGGTTTTATCTTTAATTAGCTCGTTCATAGCCAGCATAATTTGTTGTTCGTTTTCAGGATCACTAAATGCTGTTGCTTCATCTAAAATCAAAATAGGAGCATCTTTCAATACCGCTCTGGCCAATTGTATGCGTTGTTGTTCACCTCCGCTAAGGTGAATGCCTTTATCTCCAAAGTGGGTGTCATATCCCTTAGGTAGTTTTTGAATGAATTTGTGACACCGTGCTGTTTTTGCAGCTTTGATTATTTCATGATCAGAGTAGTTTCCATCCATTGCAATGTTTTCACGAATGGTTTGGTAAAACATCATGTTGTCTTGAAAAACAAAAGAAATGTGGTTGTATAATGCTTCAATTTGAATAGATTGAATGGGAGTGTTATCTATCGTAATAGTGCCTGAGTTTACTTCAAAATAACGAGCAATAAGTTGTGCCGCAGTTGATTTACCAGATCCGGATGGGCCAACTAGTGCTGTAATGGAGTTTGGTTTCATTTGAAAAGTCACATTATCCAATACCCGTATGCCTTCATCATAAGCAAATGAAACTTGTTCAAATGCAATTGCAGCTGTGTTTGGAAAAGGAAAGTCTCCACCTATTTGCTCTTTGGTTTGGAACAGAATTTCATCCATGCGTTTTACTCCCATATTAATCATAGATAATTGTGAACCTAAACTGCTTAAAGCCAGAATTGGACGAATGTATCCTACACCCAATATCAAGAAGAGAAACAATACGGGTAAGGTTAAGCTATTCTGAAAATAGAAGTAAAGCCCGAGGGCTAGAACTGGTAAAGTGGCATTGTTGATAAAACTCATGAAAACAGCCCATGGCGGACTTTGCCGTTTTACCCATTCTTTTACCAGTTGATCAAATCGTTGAACCTCATCATTGTATTTTGAAAATGCAGAGGCAGATTGTCCAAATATTTTCATTACCGGGAGGGCATGAACAAACTCAATGATACCGGCATTCATTTTCTCTAAAGAATCGTGGTAAAGCTGCATGGCTTCTTTGTTTTCTTTTGAAGAGAATACCACCGTAACAAAAACGAATACAATAATGAGGGGAACGAAACTGATAAGTGCCAAACGCCAGTCTACAAAAAAGAGGTAGGTGATGATGATGACCGGAAGTGCTACGCCTTTTACAAAATCGGGAATGCTATGCGCAACAAACTCTTCAATGCGTTCCACGTCATCTGCCAGGATTTTTTTGAGTGCACCAGTGCTGCTGTTGTTGATATACCCCATGGGTAAACGACCCAGCTTTTCGGCAATTTTACACCTTAACTCATACAAAATGTTAAATGCCGCTACATGCGAAGCCATGCCTGAAGCATATAGCAGAATAAAAGAAACTGCAATTGCCATTAGTGCCCAAAGCAAGTAATTGTACGTTATAAATGTGGCTGTTCCAAACTGTATTAATTCCTGCAAAATGTAGAAGATGATGATATAAGGAATCAGTGCCATAAAAGCATGCAGAAGAACCAATGTTCCTGATAAAATCAATAACCATTTTTTACTTCCGGCTATTTCCAATAGTCTAGCTATTCCGGATTTTGTTGATGTGCTCATAGTCCTATTTTTCCCGGGCTCCAGTAAACTTGCGTTTGAATCTGTTTGCCCATTATTCCATTTGATTTAAGTTTTTTTCTGATGGCTAAAACTGAACTTTCCTTTCCCGTGAGGTAAAATGTACAGTCTTTCCAATGTGAAGTGCAAAGGTCTTCGATGTGTTGCCAGAATTGTATTGCTGTTTGTTCAGCATTTTCCAGATGTTTATCCAATATGAAAGAGGTGTTGAGCCCAATTGTATTAGCCCAATTTTGGTGTTCTTTATCCAATTCAAGAACACTTAGGTATTCCTTTTCATCCCGGTTGAGCCTATCTTTAAGGTTTAGGTGCAATCCCAAAGAGGTTTCATCACCAAATAAGATGTGGTACTTACTTTCTTTTTGATAGCCAAATCTACCTCCTGGTCCCATAATGTTAATGGTATCACCGGGGTTAAGTCGGTTGATCCATTCACTTCCGGGGCCTTTCCCATGTAAATAGAAATAAGCTTCGCAAATACCCTTTTCAGGATCAAAAACGGAAGGGGTATAATTTCTATAATCGGTTGTGTTAATACGAACTTTAATGGCATTTCCGGCAGTGAACTTCGCGTTTAAAAAATCGCCTTTAAATTGAATTTTTTTGAGTTGAGGATGGATGTATGATATCTCGGTTACAATTGCCGGATGTATGTGTTTACTCAACAACTGCTCGCTGGCATCTGCTAACCATTTGGGTAATTTTGGCATAATATAATTTAGAATTGATCTAAATAATTGTAATTTTCGCAATGTTAACCGTTTAAAAGCACCACAGGCTTACGCGTTTCGGATTAGTTTTTACGCATTCGGGATTTTTTTAAGAGAGGAGTAAATTATGAAAGCCACAATTACAACAGAAAATATAAAGGAAGTGATTCACGAAAGAACTTACCCTGAAAATTTTAGGTCTGATTGCGGAGTAAGTTCTCATCAAATTTCAATTGATTTAGGCAGAGCCTCAGCAGGCATTAAAGAAATGCATTTTGATGGTATAATTGTACTTCATGGCAATTACCGTTTTAAAGATAGACTTCAAGTAAAGGGTGGTTTTGATGAGCCTATTGTTGAAATGCATTACAACCTAAAAGGATCTACATATGGTAAGGTAAAAGACTTTAAACGCCCGGTTAAATTAAATGAGCGAGAGCATAATATTATATACATGAATGAGCCTGTTGGTTCATTTACTTTTCAAGAAAATTCTGAGGTAGAATCTGTTGAGGTAAGTTTTACCCAGTCATACTTTCAGCGTTTTGCCGATTACCAGCATCCTATTGTAGATCAATTTTTAGAATCGATAGAAAAACAAGAGCCGATTAACTGTTCCAAAAATGGTAAGTTAAACCTTCAGATGGAGTGTGTATTGCGCGAAATTACCTGTAACCCATTTAAAGGTTTTACCCAACGCTTAATGTTAGAAGCCCGTATTTTGGAATTGTTTTCCATGCAGTTGGAAGAATTATCGATAGCGAGTTATTCACTCAGTCGACATGTCCGAATTTCTGCTTACGAAAAGCAACAACTTGAAATGGCTGCGCAAGAGATTAAAGCAAATTTAGATCATCCATTAACCATACAAGAACTCTCTAAAAAGGTAGGAATGAATGAATTCAAGCTGAAAAAAATGTTCAAGCTTTACTTTGGAACCACTACATTTCGTTACCTAACCGATTACAGGCTAAACATTGCCAAACAATACTTGCTGGATACTTCAATATCGGTGGCAGAGATTGCAGATAAAATTGGCTATGCACATCAACAGCATTTTACAACGGCTTTCAAACGTAAGTATGGAGTTACTCCAAAAAGAATAAGAAATAAATAGTTAAAGCTTTAACCTGTTAAGCTAAATAAGCTTCAAAATGGAACAAAATATCAATACTGTTATTCATCATTTCAATAACAGGGAATTTGATCTGCTTAGAACTGCTATCGCTAAAAACGCTGTTGTTAAGTTGCCCTACGGGCTTGTACTCGAAGGGGTAGAAAATATTATCAGCAAATGGGAAGAGTTCTCAAAAGTGTTTCCCGATATTCAATACAAAATAGTCGATGTTGATAAAAGACATGAGCTTTTCAAAGTTACGGTTCAGGTTTCAGGAACTTTTAAAAACAATATGATGCTTCCGAACGGACATGAAATTGAGGCGACCCGAAAGCATTTTGATATGCAGCAGTTGATCTGGATGGAATTCAATGAGCAACACCAGCTGAAATATGAGCACAAAGAATATGACCTGAACGAGTTTTATCAAAAAATTGGTATTGTGATATAAGCTCAACGACAAACATAGAGGGTTACAAATCGTAAGAGAACATTAAACATACTAAAAATATAGTTGCGCTTATGTGATCAAAGTAACTGTAAAGGAAAAAGGGATGTCCTAATTTCATCGGATAATCAATCAAAATTTTATAGTTATGTTTTTCGAACACATTTATGATAAAAGTTTGGCGCAGGGGAGTTACCTCATCGGCTGCCAGGCAACGGGCGAGTCAATTGTGATTGACGCTAAAAGAGATATAGACACTTATCTTGAAATTGCTCAAAAAAATAATTTACGTATCACACACATTACGGAAACACACATTCATGCAGATTTTCTTTGTGGATCGCGTGAATTGGCTGCGGTTACCGGAGCGAAAATGTATCTGTCAGATGAAGGTGGAGAAGATTGGCAATATGAATTTCCGCACGTTGGTCTCAAAGAAGGAAGTGAAATTAAAGTAGGTAACCTCACGTTGAGAGTGATGCATACACCTGGACACACACCGGAGAGCATTAGTTTTGTACTAACGGATCATCCGGCTACTGAAAAACCTATTATGGTATTTACCGGTGATTTTGTGTTTGTAGGAGATGTTGGGCGTCCAGATTTATTAGAAAAAGCTGCGGGTATTAGCGGAACAAAAGAAGCCGGTGCTAAACAGATGTACCAATCATTAAAGAAATTTGCTGACTTACCCGAGTATGTACAGGTTTGGTCTGCTCATGGAGCAGGATCTGCTTGTGGAAAAGCATTGGGGGCGGTACACAGTTCTACGGTAGGGTATGAAAAAATTCGCAATTGGGCACTTCAGTATGACGAAGATGAAAAAGCCTTTATTGATGAATTGCTTGCAGGTCAACCTGAGCCACCCAAGTATTTTGCGATGATGAAGCACTTGAACAAGGTTGATCGTCCGCTTTTGGTTGAAGTACCTCAACACGTTAAGCTTAACCAGGAACAATTTATGTCTGCCTATGAAAAAGGCATTAAAGTTATTGATGCCCGTAATAAAGCGGATTTTGCAAAAGGTTTTTTACCAGGAAGTATCAATATTCAGGGAAATAACTCTTTCTCTACATGGGCAGGCTGGCTTTTAAATTACCAGGAACAGTTCATTCTTGTAGCAGAAGAAAGCGAAATGGAAGATCTTACCCGTAAATTGATGCGTATTGGCCTTGATAATATTTACGGATACATTTCTGATGTTGCGTCTTTGGGAATTGAGTTGGAAACGGCTGATGTGATTTCTTTGGATGAATTTAAATCCTATGTAGGAGACGATGCTGTTCAAATTGTTGATGTTAGAGGCATCAGTGAATATGAGGAGGGGCATGTTAAGGGAGCCAACAATGTGTTTGTTGGAACTCTTCAAGATAATTTAGCTAAAATTAGTCGCGAAAAACAGGTGGTTATTCATTGTCAGTCAGGAGATCGTGCGGCAGTTGCTTATTCGGTCCTTGCAAGAAATGGTTATACCAATGTGAAGAATTATTCCGGTGGCATGAAAGAGTGGAAAGCAGCGGGGAATGAGACGACAACTGTGAGTGAAAAAGAGAACGCTTGTTGCTAATTTCTGAGGAATATCTTTTTGAGTATTAGAAGAAGCTTGATGAATTGAACTTTCATCTAAAGAAGCGTGAAAAAATAAAAACGGCAGCAGCACATATCATGTGCTTTACTGCCGTTTTTTTTTATTTGTTTTTAGCCTCGATTTTGAGGCTTATTGCCCTTGATCTCAGAGACTCTTGAGAAATTAACAAAATTCTGGTGATAACTTTGTCTTAATGTTGAAATCGATGTAAGTGTTTGTCTGTTAGTGTAATGTAGTAGGAATGTTAATAAGATGTTGAGAATGCATTTGCTCAATCGTTCGAGCAAAGCGCATAAAAAATCACCTTTACACTATTCCAATTCTACCAGAATTTTTCTGGAGTCAAAATAGATTTATTATGCAGATTTTAAACATTGTCAAAAGGGATTTTAGTACCGATACTTTTGAGTTACCGAAGATTACGAGTGCTGTGTTGAAAGCAATGCAAGCTGTTGGACATGGAGGGCAGAAAGATGCAAATGATGTTGCTTTATCAGTCTATCAAGAATTATTGGGAAGAAAAGAGCAAGATGATGCTTACACTCCAACTGTAGAAGAGGTGCAAGACATTGTGGAAAATAAACTAATGGATAGTGAATTTCACGATGTAGCCAAAGCATACATTCTCTATAGAAATAAAAGAGCTGAAAGTAGAAAATCTGACATTTTTGAAAAACGCATCAACTTAAAGCCATACGAGTACCCACAGTTGTATGAATATGTATCTGCTATTCGACATTCTTATTGGATCCATACAGAATTCAACTTTACGAGTGATATTCAAGATTACAAAACGCGTCTATCAGATACAGAGAGAAGTGCTATCAAAAACACAATGTTGGCCATTTCTCAAATTGAAGTAGCTGTGAAATCTTTTTGGGGTGATATTTATCACCGTTTGCCAAAGCCTGAGATCGGATCAGTAGGAGCCACATTTGCAGAAAGTGAAGTGCGTCATCACGATGCGTATTCACATTTGTTAGAGATCTTAGGGTTGAACAGGGAGTTTGAAACCTTAAAGAAAAAGCCCGTAATCATGAGTCGGGTTCAGTATTTAGAGACTGCATTGAAAAACGCAAAGAGCGAGGAGAATAAAGAATACGCAGAATCTATTTTGCTTTTCTCGTTGTTTGTAGAGCATGTTTCTCTCTTCTCACAATTCCTAATCATCATGGCTTTCAATAAGCATAAAAACATGTTGAAAGGAATTTCAAATGTGGTAGAAGCAACATCTAAAGAAGAGCAAATTCACGGTGATTTTGGAATTGATATCATCAATATTATTAAGACTGAACGTCCACAATGGTTTGATGATGAATACAACACCATGATTCAAGATATCTGTAAAGAAGCTTTCCAGTCAGAAAGTAAAATTGTGGATTGGATTTTTGAAGATGGAGAACTTGATTTTCTTCCAAAAGCAGTTGTGAATGAATTTATTAAGAACCGATTCAATAACTCATTAGAGAGTATTGGTATCGACAAGATATTTGAAATAGACCAAGAGCTATTGGCACAAACAGAATGGTTTGACGATGAGATTATTGGGACCAAACATGGTGATTTCTTCGTGAAGCGATCTGTCAACTACAGCAAGAGAACACAAAGTATAACTAGCGATGACCTTTTTTAAATCCCGGATATGAAATTAAACACAGAGCAGCGTACCGACCAAAGTCAAAAAACTACTACTAACCAAGACCTAGTTAATGCGAGAAAAGAAACTTTAGCAAAAATTTATTCAAAAGAAGAAGGTTCTTTTGAGTGGCTGAACGAACACAGTCGTAAATTTTTAGCAGCAGGTTATTTAACCGAAGGAGCAACCCCAGAAGGACGAATTATGGAAATTGCAGAAAGAGCTGAAGCTATTTTGCAAATGCCGGGATTCGCCAAGAAATTCTACAACTACATGTCTGAAGGCTTTTATTCATTAGCCTCTCCGGTGTGGTCTAATTTTGGAAAAAGAAGAGGTTTGCCAATAAGCTGCTTTGGTTCTCATGTCGATGATGATATGGGAAACATTTTGTACACCCAGTCAGAAGTAGGGATGATGTCAAAACTAGGTGGAGGAACATCTGGTTATTTTGGGAAATTAAGACACCGTGGGGCTTCAATAAAAAATAATGGAGAAGCTTCTGGAGCTGTTCATATCATGCAATTGTTCGAAGCAATGGTAGATGTGGTTAGTCAAGGGTCTGTTCGTAGAGGGCGTTTCTCTCCTTATTTACCAATTGATCATCCAGATGTGATGGAGTTTCTTGAAATTGGTACAGAAGGAAATCCTATCCAACAATTGACACATGGTGTTACTGTAACTGATGAGTGGATGCAGGCAATGATTGATGGAGATCAGGATAAAAGATCTATTTGGGCCAAGGTATTACAGCGTAGAGGGGAGATGGGGTATCCTTATATCTTCTTTACAGATAATGCTAATAACAATACAGTTGATGCATACAAAGATCAAGGACATAAGGTTTTGGCTAGTAACCTATGTACAGAGATCATGCTCCCTTCAAATGATAATTGGTCGTTTGTTTGTGTGCTTTCTAGTATCAACGTGTTGCATTACGACAAGTGGAAAAATACTGATGCTGTTGAAACAATGGTGTATTTCCTTGATGCTATCATCACTGAGTTTATTGAGAAATTAGAAGCTTACCGTGATTCTTCTGATCTTGATGATCGTCAAACGTTCATGTTTATGGAGCGTGCCTACAACTTTGCGAAAGAAAACAGAGCATTAGGTTTAGGTGCTTTAGGATGGCATTCATTGCTTCAGTCGAAAAAATTAGCGTTTGATAGTTCTGAAGCATTCAACTTAAATGATGAGATTTTTAAAGAAATTAAAGAACGTTCGTACAAAGCTTCTGAAGAGTTAGCAGCTCGTTTTGGAGAGCCTAAAGTGTTGGAGGGATATGGCAGACGTAACGCAACGTTAAATGCAATTGCTCCAACTACTTCATCGGCATTTATCTTAGGTCAAGTTTCACAAGGGATTGAGCCAATTTGGTCAAATTGTTATGTGAAAGATATTGCCAAAATTAAGGTGACAATTAAGAATCCTTATTTGATGGAGTTGTTGGAAGAAAAAGGAATGAACACTTCTGAAGTTTGGAAAAGTATTCGCGATATGGACGGTTCTGTTCAGCATTTAGAGTTCTTGACAGACCAAGAAAAAGCGGTATTTAAAACCTATTCAGAAATTGATCAGTTAGACATTGTTTATCAAGCTTCAGCGAGACAACGTCACATCGATCAAGGGCAATCGATCAACATCATTGTTCACCCAGAAATGCCAACAAGAGACATAAATAAAATACATGTTACTGCATGGAAAAATGGGTTAAAGTCATTGTACTATCAACACAGTATGAATGCAGCTCAAAAATTCAAGCAGAAAAAAGATTGTGTAAGCTGCGAAGCTTAATGCAGAGATAGACTAATGTTAAAAAGCCGGAAGTGATTCACTTTCGGCTTTTTTGATTGCTGTAAAATCAAGATTTTTATTATCTAATTAAGGTTAGATGTCCTTTGTGTTCTTGAACCCTTATCCCTGGGTAGGCATATTTTAATGTGTAAAAATAAGTGCCTTCGGGAGCTTTTTTACCATTGTAAGTTCCATCCCAATAAGTGCTGGATTGCTGAGTTTGATATACGATCTTACCCCATCGGTTGAAAATGGTCAGTTGATATTCCGATAAGTTATTTCCGGTTTCAATTGTAAAGAAGTCGTTTAAGCCATCTCCATTGGGAGTAATTACATTTGGGATAGTTATTTCACTTTCAATAATGGTAATTATCAAACTAAAAGTATCGCTACATAAATATTCGTTTTGGACAACCAAACTTGTCGTAAAATCCTCGGTATAAGTGTAGGTGTGCACTGGGTTTTCAAACTCTGAAGTGGCTCCGTCTCCAAAATTCCAAAGCCAATAAAAGGCATTTTGAGAGAGGTTGGTAAACAAAATTTCGGATTGATTCAATGGAGTAATTGTAGGAGAAGCGGCAAATTCGGCAATCACCTGCGGTTGAATTGTAATGGTTTGTTTCATGGTGTCTAAACAACCGTTAATGGTTGAGGCTATGAGCGTAACTGTGTAATTACCGTCACCAGAAAAGGAATGAAAAGGATGGGTTTCGGAAGAGGTGTTACCATCTCCAAAATCCCAAAGAAAGCTGTTGGTGTTTGAAGAAGAAGTATTATTAAATGCTATGGATGTATTAAAGCAGTTTGTGTCCGGAGCGTAAAAATTTGCATTGGGAGACGGAGTAATCTGAATTTGTTGAACGGCAGTATCCAAACATCCTCGAGTACTTTCAACAATAAGTGTAACGTCAAAAAATCCTGTATCGGAAAAAGTGTACATAGGGTTGTTATCTGTTAAGGTTGTTCCGTCTCCAAAATCCCAGGTTGAAGCAATAATATCTCCTGAAGAAGTATTAGAGAGTTGAACAACTTTGCCCACGCAAGTATTTTCAAGGGAAAAATCAGCATCAACAGGATATTGAATTAACACGTAATTTCGAGTAATAGAACAACCGTTAAAAGATTGATAAGTACAAGAGTAAATCGCTCCATTGGTAGGCTGTTCAACGGTGTCGAGTTGGGTTTGAATACCATTACTCCACAGGTAAGAATTAAACCTAGGGAGACCTTCTAAAACCACATTTTCGCCTTTACAATAGTAGATGGTGTCTGTTTTAGGAATTAAATCAGGAGCTATGTACGCATAAGAACTGCCGTGATACCCATGGTAATAACAGGTGTAATAAGAACATTCGAAAGTTATTGTTTGTCCAATGTAAGGTGTTAAGTCTATACCAACAGAAGACCATGGGAAATACATAGAAGTATTCCAGCTAGGAGTCATGGAAAGGTTACCTGAAGAACATGCTTCAATGTCAAAAGAATAACACTCATCAGCTGAAAGTAATTGTCCGTTTTGATCTTTTAGTGCAATGTTAAAAAGCGTATTTAACGGCATGTTGTTAGAACTTCCTGTACAACTGTGAGTTCCATCTCCAACTACTGCAGTTTGATAAAACAAAATAGGATTGTTGGCATCAATAGTAATATCGTAATCCATACTCCAAGCTAAACCGGTGCCGTTAGAAGATGCACCACCGCCTGGGGAGCCGATGCGTGCAACTTGATTTAATCCAGATGGAATTTGTGGCAAGAGAGAGCCAATTACTGGATCATTGCCAGAGGTTGTAATGATTTTATGACTACTTGTTGAATTTGTTGGGGTTGTGCAACAATTGCCTCTTATTCCCTGATAGCGGTTCCAATTGTTGAAATTACCTTGTGAAAAATCAAAATTTGGATTTTGTGCAACTATAGAAAGTGCTGAGCAAATAAGAGTTAACAATAAGACTAATATGTGAGCTTTCATCTTTTTAGGGTTGACAGAAAAAGTAGCCGCCTTCCAATTTATGCAAGACGACCACTTTATCAATCGATGTTTACTCAACTACTATAGACGTTGTCCATGCAGTATTTTTATTCATTATTTTAACGAGATAAACTCCTTGAGGCTGACCGGAAAGATCAATTCCCAGATTGTTTAATGAAGCAGTTTTTAATGAAAAAACTTCGCTTCCCATAACATTATACACAGTAACAGATCCTTGTTCTGTGGGCGGGGCTGTTATGGTTAGTTTTCCACTAGTAGGATTGGGATAAAGATGAATATTGGTTTCGCTGAGGTTGTTTATACCTGTATTTGTAACATTAAATGCATCAGATGAATCACTACAACCATTGTTATCTGTAACACTCACAGTGTATTCTCCATCTTGTGTAGCGGTGTATGTTTGGTTTGTTGCACCAGTAATGGCAGTTCCATTGAAATACCATTGGTAGGCACTATAAGCGTCAGTAGTAAGTGTGTTTCCGTTTTGGGTAATTGTAGGAGTAGGAAGAGGGTTTAGCGTAAGGTTAAGTGTTACTACAGAATCACAACCAGAAGCATTGGTTAAAGTATACGTAGCCGTATTGTTGTTGGTAGTGTAAGTATTGCCATCAATCCATGTATATTCGTTTCCGCAAACCTCTTGAACATCATTACTTGCCGATGGCTGGACAAAGGTTAAGTCTAGAATAACCGTTGAGTCACAGCCGCTAGCTCCTCCGGCAATGGTAAACATGGCCGTATGATTATCTGTAGTATAGGTATTACCATCAATCCATGTGAATGAATTTTCGCAAACGTAATGTGTTGCAGTTCCCGTATCAATATCACAGGTGTTTAAGTGAATACGAGTAACATAATTTCTTCCTGTTTCGTTGTAAGAGGTGAAAGAACCTGCAATCATTGCTCGGTTATCTGGGTATTCAACAATTTTAGTAATAGTTGTAGCACCTGATGTACTGGCTTGTTCACCAGCAAGACCAATGCCTGAACTAAATGAATTATCAATACTTCCATCTGGGTTTAAACGAACTAAATAGTTAGCAATATCACCGTTATAAGTTGTGAAATTACCACCTGCAATTATTTTTCCATCAGCTTGAACTAAAATATCCATAATAGTTCTAAAATAGGTGATCCCAGAACCTCCAGCAGCATTAGATGTTCCTGTAAAAGTTGTGTCTAGTGTTCCATCATAAAAAAAGTGGAAAGGCCCTCTGGTAGTATAGCCACTATAACTGCTAATGTAAACTCCTCCAGAAACTACAGTACTATCAGGTAAGCATTTAACGGCTGAGATACCTCCGAAACCTCCAGTAGCACCAGCAGCAAAAGTGGGATCAAAAGCGCCATCAGGTGTAAGCCTTGCCATTCTACCATTTAGACTTGTTCCGTTGTACTGAATTCCGTTTCCTGATAAGCCAGTATAGATGTATCCGTTTGAATCTACATCAATAGCAGCTACACTTGCACCAGTTCCAAATCCTCCTTGGTCAAATGATGTATCTAAACTACCATCGGCATTTAAACGAGTAATTCTATATACAGGAGTATTGTTGTAGTTATAAAAATCTCCAGCAATCAATATCTTTCCGTTTGGTAAAACTTCTATGTCACTAAGATTGTCGCCATTGCCATTTTGATCAGTTAAACCAATTCCTGTGTTAAAAGTAGTGTCTCTTGAACCGTCACTATTTAACCTTACAATACCATTTACAGTGTCATTTTCAAAGGTCTCAAATTGTCCGCCAACCAATATTTTTCCATCAGGTTGAATAGCAAGCGATAAAATATAATCTGTAGTTTTATTAATAAAACTATTACCTAAAGGTTGAAAAGTAGTGTCTCGAGAGCCATCTTCATTTAAGCGTATAATTTTATGTGCTCTTTCGTTATTATAGGTTGTAAAGTCTCCTCCTAATATTATTTTCCTATCGGGTTGAATAGCAATATCGGAAACAGTACTATTTAAACCAGTAGCGGGATTAAAACTAAAATCATATGAACCATCAGTGTTTAATCGTGCAAAACGTTTGGCAGAAAACTCATTACTGTCGTAAGTATAGAATTCTCCCCCAACCAATATTTTACCATCAGGTTGAACTAAAATGCTATATCCATACCTTCCATATGAGCTCAATTTTCCTGTAAAAGTAGTGTCAACGTTTCCGTTGGAATTTAAACGAACAATCGAATAATTTGAAATTCCATTGAAACTCGACAATTTTCCACAAACAAGGTATTGTCCGTTTGCAAGTACATATATGTCTCTTAATGTCTGTGTTCCAGGAGCTCCTATGCCAGGGTCAAAGCCATTGTCTATTGAGCCATCAGTTTGAAGCCTTACGATGCGGTTGACTGTGGCTGTGTCGAAATCTTCAAAGTCACCAACAGCCACTATTTTTCCGTCAGATTGAATTTCAATGTCATAAATTTCTGCATCTGCTCCTGTTCCAGGATTAAATGTATTGTCAATAGCACCTGAACTATCTACGCGTGCTATTCGGTTATAAGTGGAATTGTTAAGTGTAGTGAAATCTCCTCCTACAACAATTTTACCACTGGTCTCAAATGCAAAGG
This sequence comes from Crocinitomicaceae bacterium, assembly GCA_002705995.1. Taxonomy (GTDB): domain Bacteria; phylum Bacteroidota; class Bacteroidia; order Flavobacteriales_G; family Salibacteraceae. The sequence goes on from PAJI01000031.1 coordinate 222,077, forward strand.
CATACACAGGAGCATCTGTATTAACATTGAAAGTGTTGTCTATTGTACCATCAGTATTTAGTCTGACTACGTTATTTACAGGAGTTCCGTTGTAATCCGTAAAATCTCCCCCAACAAGGATTTTTCCGTTAGTTTGTAGTTCTACTACTTGTACTTCACCATTAAATCCAGTTCCAACACTTGTAGCAAAAGTAGCGTCAATAGAACCATTTTCATTTATGCGTGCAAAGTTGTTGGCTGTAGTTCCATTGTATTCATCGAAATAGCCGCCAATAATTATTTTATTATCTGATTGGATGGCAACTGAGTAAATGGCGTAAGCTGAGGTTGTGCCTATTGCGGTTCCTGGATCGAAAGAAGTGTTAAGTGTACCATCAGAATTAATTTTTGCAATTCTATTGATAGATTCATTGTTGTAGCTGATAAATCTACCAACAATGATAAAGTTACTATCTGACAACAATTCAGAGTCGTAAACATAGTCATTAGCTCCCCATTCATCTAGGAAACCTATGTCACTAAGGTTAAAGGAAATATCGATATCTCCTGGATTTTGGGCTATAGTAATGCTAAACCATGTGGTTAGCATTACTGCACTAATTATAGTTTTAAGGGTATTCATTTTTTTTATGTGTATTTTAATATAGATGAGGAAATTTCTTTTTAAAAGGCAGAAAGTAAAGCGTCTTTACTTTCTGCTTGAATTCAAAAAAACAACTCCGTGTTTTATGGACTTTGATATCTACGATGTAGGATTTCTCCTACTATATGCTATTTAGAATTATTCTAAACAGTTGCAAATCTATTTAGCGCTATAATGAGAATCAATCCCATGTTAGTGTGTTTTTACTGCCTTGAAAAGGTTAGTTGAAAGAAGTGAGAGGGATGAAGTGACGCTAGAAGAAATTAAATTTGAGGAGTTGAAATAGAGAGTGGGTGTTTATACGTCTAAATTGAATGGCTTATTCTCCACAATATTCCCGAAGGATCGTGTAGTGTGAAGTCACACATTCCCCAAGGTTGGTTTTCAGGTTCAGATAACAATACGTTGTATGTAGTGTCGATTTTATTGTTTTTCCACTTCTTCCACCATAGATGTGCATCATCAACTAAAAGGTGTAAAACCATATTGGATGCTAATTCTTTGTTGTAGAAATTTTGAAGTAAGAAACCCTTTTTCTGAAAAGAGAAATGCGCCAATTGATTATTGCAACCTTCAAGTGTAAATCCAATATCCAAGTAAAATTTTTTAGATAATTTAAAGTCTTTAGCAGGAATAAAAGGTTTGAGTTCGAGAAGGTTCATTTTAAAATATTGTTTTTTCAACCAATAAGCGTTCGCAAACTGTTGCGCTCAATGTTTCCGAAGGGTGATTTTCATAGCTGACTACCATTGATTTGTCAAAAGCTTCAATGGTTTTGATTATGACCTCTTGATTGAGAGTAAGTTCTCTGCCATTCAGGAATTCTAAAAATTCTTTAGAACCATTAACAACAGCAATTAATTGTACTGTATCTCCTGCTTTGCAATCACTCAACTTATCGTAAGATTTCCATTCTATATTTCCCTCTTTATCAGGGATAGGAGAACCGTGTGGATCAATGGTTGGATGACCGAGTAATTCATCCATCTTTTCAAAAAATGCAGGAGAGTGAATGTGTTCAACCTGTTCGGCAATATCGTGCACTTCTTCCCAGCCAAACCCCATCTGTTCTACCAAAAACATTTCGGTTAAACGGTGTTTTCTTACAATCAATGCAGCCTCTTTATGGCCCAACTCAGTAAGTTTTACAGGCTTATATTTTTCATAGAAGACTAAGTCTTTGCCTTTCAGGCGCTTTACCATACTGTTAACCGTTGGCATGCTTATTTTGAGGTGATTGCTCAAATCATTCACACTCGTTTGTCCCTCTTCGTCAGCTAGCATCAATAATGCTTTGAGGTAATTTTCTTCTACGAACGAATACATGTCACGAAATTAGCGATTCTTAAATCGATAGAGTTAATAATAAATTAAATCGATAGTTAGTGNNTTNGATTTTGTAACTTCGNATAGTCTAACAATGGTTTTAGTGTTGTGTAGAACTGCTGATTATGAGAGAAAAAAAGCTGTCANATCTTAAAAAAGGACAAGAAGCAACTGTTCTCAAAATTCAAGAGAATTGTAGCGATGCTGTGCGTCAACGCATGTTAGACCTTGGATTTGTAAAAGGAGCCCGTATAGTAGTAGAAAACACAAGCCCATTGAATGATCCGGTAGCTTACAATGTGCATCATACACAAATTTGTTTACGTAGAAAAGATGCATCACAGATCTGGATAGAAGTAGCGGAAGGAGTATAAATGTTGGCAAAAAGTGCATGTGAAGTCTGTGAATTAAATCCCAATGCTGAACTCCAAAAACTAGGAGAAGCAATAGGAGATCTTGATTATGTNGTAGCACTTGCAGGTAANCCCAATACAGGTAAGAGTACTGTTTTTAATGCATTAACAGGGTTAAAGCAGCATACCGGAAATTGGCCGGGCAAAACAGTAGCAAGAGCCGAAGGAAGCTTTTCTTACAACGATGATAAATTNAAACTGGTAGACTTACCGGGAACATATTCCCTTTTTTCAACTTCCGATGATGAAGAAGTCGCCCGCGATTTTATTTTGTTTGGGCAACCAGATGTTACTGTAATTGTTGTAGACGCCAGTAGGCTGGAACGAAACTTAAGTTTGGTGTTGCAAATTTTGCAGATTACCCCAAAANCTATATTNTGCCTTAATTTAATGGATGAGGCTCGCAGACATGGTGTTGAAATAGATATACGCTCGCTGTCTCGCGATTTGGGAATTCCTGTAGTGGCAACAAGCGCCAGAAAAAAAGAAGGATTAGAGGAGTTACTAGGTACTATTCANCAAGTAGCTTCTGGAAAAATNCAAACTGTTCCACAACCAATAAAAGGAATCTCNAAGGAAACCAATGTAGTTATTGAGGAAATCGAGCAAAAGCTCATAGCTTCTTCCGTTGCATTGCCCAATACAAAATGGATTGCAATGCGGTTGTTAGAAAACGACAACAGTGTTCAGCAAGCATTGTTGGCTGGTTCATTNGGAGATGTTTCTTCAGAAGCAGCACAAGAGCTCATTAAAAGCGCAAAAGAAAAGAGAACTCAGTTGGGTAATCATTNCCATAATGATGTTGCNGAAGCAATTTATGCCCAAGCGGTAAAAATTGTTCAAGGTACAGTGCAGTCTGACCAAAATCAGCGTTCTTTTCGGTTAGATCGGGCAATAGACCGTGTGGTAACAAGCAAAATATGGGGNTTCCCCATTATGTTGTTGCTTCTGGGTGTTGTTCTTTGGTTAACCATTGCCGGAGCTAATTATCCTTCCGGATTACTTTCTGAACTGTTGCTNGATATCGTTTATCCGTGGTTAAAATCAGGTGCGGCAGCATTGAGTTTTCCGTGGTGGTTAAGTGGCTTTTTAATNGATGGGGTGTACTTGGCAACGGCATGGGTAATTGCAGTAATGTTGCCGCCCATGGCTATCTTTTTTCCGTTGTTTACCTTGCTAGAAGATTTTGGNTANTTGCCGCGTGTAGCTTTTAACCTCGATCGGATTTTCCAACGCGTAGGGGCACATGGAAAACAAGCTTTAACCATGAGTATGGGGTTTGGGTGCAATGCAGCCGGTGTAGTTTCTACACGTATAATCAATAGCCCAAGAGAAAAACTTATAGCCATTATTACCAATAACTTTTCGTTGTGTAATGGGCGCTGGCCAACACAAATTTTAATTGCAACCATATTCATAGGAGCTATGGCNGGTAAATGGGCAAGTGCGGTTTCAACCCTCTCTGTTATAGGTNTTGTATTGTTGGGAATTCTATTCTCATTCCTTACTTCGTGGTTGTTGACCAAAACACTGCTGAAAGGAGAGTCTTCTTTTTTTACATTGGAATTNCCTCCTTATCGCCCACCACGCATTTGGCAAACAGTTTACACNTCAATTATAGACAGAACATTAATTGTTTTGTGGCGTGCCATTGTTTTTGCTGCACCAGCAGGTGCAGTTATCTGGNTNATTTCAAACATTCATATTGGAAATGAAAGTTTGGCACTTTTCATCATTCACGGATTAGATCCCGTTGGAGTTTTTATTGGNCTTAATGGTGTAATTCTTTTGGCCTATGTTGTAGCTATTCCTGCTAACGAAATTGTGATTCCAACTGTGCTAATGTTATCCGTAATGGTATTAGGAAGTACTTCTTTAGGGCANGGAGCAGGTGTTATGTTTGAAGCATCAGACATGGAAATAAAAGAAATTTTAGTGGCANCAGGTTGGACAACACTCACAGCNGTGAANCTTATGTTGTTTAGTTTATTACACAATCCTTGTAGTACAACCATTTATACCATTTACAAAGAAACCAACAGCGTCAAATGGACAGTTGTAGCAACTGTTTTGCCCATTGTTTTTGGACTTGTNGTGTGCTTCTCTGTAACTCAGGTTTGGCACTTTTTTCAATAACTCAACACTTTATTTGATTTCTTTCTAGCTCCGTTAGACTCGTTTTAATTGCTNTGCAACAGTGTTGCATTTGATATTCTTTTCTACCTTTGCAACTTAATTGCATTTAGAGTTGTTGTTAAGCAATGAAATCGGCAACATGATTTTGCTTAATAACATAGAGAGTTGAAGAACGTGAAATTTTACCCCATTATATTTTTATTCTTACTGCTAAGTGGGGCAGTTCGCAGTCAGGTAAATAAAGATACTTGNACTTATAGCTTAGANGGGGAGGTGCTTGATGTGGAAACAAAAGCTCCTGTTCGTTATGCTACGGTAAAAGTAAAAGGTGCTGAAATATATGCCATAACGGATGAGGATGGGAAGTTTGTTTTGAGAGGATTATGTGCAGAAGAAAATGTAATTATTGTTTCCTGTATTGGTTATAGCGATACGTTGAGTCAAGAGCACCATCACCATACGGGAATGTCTCACATTTACCTCAAACAAAAGGTAAATACACTGGATGCTGTAACCATAAGTGTTGAAAATAGAAAAATTACAGGAACACAATCTACCGCTCAAAAAACATTGAAAAAAGAGGATTTCTTAACGAATCCAACGCAATCTCTGGCAACAGCGCTCTCTGAAGTAGACGGGGTAAGTTTTACTTCAGCCGGCAGTAATGTACAATTGCCGGTCATTCACGGACTCTATGGCAATAGAATTTTAATTCTAAACAATGGAATAAAGCATGGTTTTCAAAACTGGAGTAGTGATCATGCACCGGAGATTGATATTTCATCGGCCAGTAGTTTAACAGTAGTAAAAGGAGCCGCAGGTGTACAGTATGGTCCCGAAGCACTTGGCGGAGCTATAATTGTAGAGTCAGATCCATTGTATTTGAATGAACCGTTTAAAGTAGGTATTGGGACTGGGTATCAAACCAATGGGAGAGGGTACTTTGGTCATGCAAATGTTGGTCAGGGATTTAAAAAATGGAGCTATCACATTGGAGGGAATTACACCAGAATAGGAGATCGTAATGCTCCGGATTATTCATTAACCAACTCCGGAAAAGAAGAAAAGGCAGTGAATGCCGGTTTGCGTTATCACCACAAAAAATTAGATGTAAAACTCTATTACAGCTATGTAGATCAAAACCTTGCTTTGTTACGTGCTTCGGTGGCTGAAAGCGGAGACCTCTTTGCAAAATCCATTAATTCAGATGAGCCACTTTATATAGCACCTTTTTCATACGATATTAATGAGCCCAATCAATTAACACAGCACCATTTGGGTAAAGCTGAAGTGAGTTGGTGGTATGTTGATGATGCAAAACTGACCTTGCGTGTTGGGCAACAGCTAAACAAGCGTCAGGAATATGATGTGAGAAGAAATGTAGAAAAACCCATCATTGATTTAGAGCTAACAACAAGCGATTACCAACTGGAGTGGAAGCATCCCGATTGGAAAGGGCTAGATGGTTTGATAGGAGTGCAACTATTTACGCAAGACAACAATAACAATCCGGGAACCGGTACAACACCTTTTATTCCGAATTACAACACATTGCGGTACAGTGCATTTGTGATTGAGGATTTAAAAAAAGGAAAAAACACATTTGAAGTTGGTGCCCGGTTAGACTATGAGTACAACAATGTTAGAGGGCGAGAAACCAACCAAGATTTATTTAAAGATGAGTACAGCTTCACAAACCTTACTTCATCCGTTGGATATGTAAGGCAGGTGAGTGAAAGTAGCGTTTTTAGATCAAACCTTGGAACTGCTTGGAGAGTGCCCAACATGGCAGAGCTCTACAGTTTTGGTCAGCATGGTTTTAAAACCTCTTACGGATTGTTGAGGTATTACACCAACAGTGAGGGATCGGTTAAGACCGATGAGGTAATTAGCATGGATGAAAGCAATGTGTCTCCTGAAAAAGGTTACAAGTTTATCAACGAATGGGTAACAGAGAAAAAGAAAAACACACTAACCATTACGGGCTATTCGCACTACATCGAAAACTATGTTTACAACCGTCCTTATGCCGTTATCGGAACCATAAGAGGACCAATGCCGGTGTTTATTTTTGATCAAACCGATGCGTTGTTTTTTGGTGCAGATATTACATGGCAAAGAAACTGGACCAAAACAGTTACCGGAACCTATGGCATAAGTTATTTGTGGTCAAGGAATATAAGAGATAACGAGCCTTTGATCAACCAGCCTCCTGTTACAACCAGTTACAAGCTGGTTTGGCAGACACCTATGCTTTGGAAAACCGAATCATCTAAAATTACTGTAAAACCGAGTTACACATTTCAACAGTTTCAGGCTCCAAGAACGGTTACGCCTGACGAGTTAATAGACGGAACNGTTGAAGTAGATGCTGATGATGAAATTTTTGATTTTATGGATGCTCCGGAAGGCTATTTCCTTTTAGATCTCTCGTGGAGTNTTTCATTCAAAAAACTTAGTGCAAGTGTTACTNTTCAAAATGTATTTGATACCAGTTATCGCGATTACCTCAATGAGATGAGGTATTTCGCAGACAACCCTGGAAGAAATATTCTATTCACACTCAATTATGTATTCACAACTAAAACAAAGTCCTAGTATGAAAAAAGCAGCAAACTTTAGAAAGTACAGCATTTATGCGTTAATGTTAGCGGGTGTAGTTGTTACATCGTGTAAAAAAGATGACGATGATGATGAGCCAGCAGAAGAAAATGAGGTAGAAGTAATTACAGATATTAGCTTGGTGTTTACCAATGTTAATGATGCGTCTGATGTAGTAATAGCAACNGCTCAGGATCCNGATGGAGAAGGAGTTGAAGAACTTCAGATTGTTGATGAAATTACTCTTGATGTAGACAAAACATATACCCTTACANTAGAGATNATGAACAACCTTGATTCTCCGGGAGAGAGTATCACAGAAGAGATCGAGGAAGAAGATGAAGATCACCAGTTTTTCTACAGTTTTACAGACAATGNATTTTCATCGCCTGCAGGAGATGGAAACATTGATAACTCAGGAGACTTGGTTAACTACAACGATTACGATAGCAATGGTAATCCTGTTGGTTTATCTACAGAGTGGACAACTTCTTCTACAACGTTAACAGCAGGAAGTTTCCGCTTTCTATTAAAGCACCAACCAGATATAAAAAGTGCGACTTCAGGGTCTGATGACGGAGAGACTGATATAGATTTAACCTTCGTGTTAAACATTCAATAAGGCGATTTGTCTGAGTTATATAACCTCACTTTGCTATTGATTTAGCAGGTGAGGTTTTTTTATGTCCAATTTTTTGAGCTGATAGANTTTCAAAGGTTTTGATGCNGCATTTTAGCAACAGTATAATCACCCGTTATACTGTCTTAAATTTTAATGATTGAGTTTGTTGGAGANTTGTGTGNGGTGTATCATTTGTTTTTGTTAACTTNANTATATTAGGAAAAAATCCTTATTGTGTTGGTTTTGAATGTGCTGTANTTGTGTGTAACTACTTATAATGTATGGTCTTATAAATTTGGTTAATCATTGGATAATTATTTGTGATTTGATTTCGAACATATAAGTGTATATTATTGAAATNTAATTCNGATTATTTTAAATTATACACATATGAAAAGGATTGTTACATTAAGTTGTCTGTTAGCTTTAGGAGCACTTACCCCATCATGTAATGATAAAGGAGAGCACAAAGAAGTAGCAGCAACAGACGCAAGTTCCGGAGCTACAAAAACTGGAGCAGGAATGCAAGGTGCAAGCAATGATGATTGGTGGCCNAAGCAATTGGATTTGTCAATATTAAGGCAGCATTCATCNATGTCAGACCCAATGGGTGAAGATTTCAACTACATTGAGGCATTTAACAGCTTAGATTATTACGCTTTAAAAGAAGACATTCGAACAGTTTTAACCGAATCTCAAGATTGGTGGCCGGCTGATTACGGNCATTACGGTGGTTTGTTTATTAGAATGGCNTGGCACAGTGCCGGAACATACCGAACTGCAGATGGTAGAGGTGGTTCACGTGCAGGTCAACAACGTTTTGCACCGCTTAACAGTTGGCCAGATAACGTAAACCTTGACAAAGCCAGACGTTTACTTTGGCCGGTAAAGCAGAAATATGGAAGAAACATTTCTTGGGCAGATCTTATGGTTTTGGCGGGTAATGTGGCTTTAGAAGATATGGGCTTTGAAACTTTTGGTTTTGCTGCNGGTAGAGAAGATACTTGGGAGCCAGAACTGGATATTTACTGGGGAGCTGAAAAAACTTGGTTAGGCGATGGAAAACGCTACTCAGGAGATCGTGATTTGGAAGACCCTTTGGCGGCAACTCAAATGGGGTTAATTTATGTGAATCCAGAAGGGCCGGGAGGAAAACCTGATCCGTTATTGGCNGCAGATGATATTCGAGCAACATTCGGAAGAATGGGGATGAACAGTGAAGAAACAGTAGCTTTAATTGCCGGAGGTCATACTTTAGGAAANTCNCACGGTGCAGGACCGGCAACGCATGTTGGACCAGAACCAGAGGCAGCTCCAATTGAAGAGCAAGGNTTCGGATGGAAGAGTTCATACAAATCAGGAAAAGGAGCTGATGCTATTGGTTCCGGATTAGAAGTAATTTGGACACCAACACCAACACGTTGGAGCCATATGTTCTTTGCAAGTTTGTTTGAAAATGAGTGGGAATTGGTTGAAAGTCCTGCAGGAGGTCATCAATGGGAAGCAAAGAATTCTGATATGAAAGTGCCAGATCCTGCTGATCCAACAAATCCNGATAAAATGAGAAATCCAACGATGTTTACTACTGATTTATCGTTGCGCTTTGATCCTGAGTTTGAGAAAATATCAAGAAATTTTTATGAAAATCCGGCATTGTTTAACGAAGCCTTTGCACGTGCATGGTTTAAGNTAACACACCGCGATATGGGGCCNAACACAACTTATCTGGGGCCTGAAGCACCGGCAGAAGATTTAATNTGGCAAGACCCTATTCCGGCAGTCAATCATCCGTTGATCAATGCATCAGATATAAAAGCATTNAAAGGTCAATTGTTGAACTCTGGTTTAACCATTAGTGAAATGGTTACTACAGCATGGGCATCAGCTTCNACCTATCGCGGTTCAGACCGAAGAGGTGGTGCAAATGGTGCACGCATCCGCTTGGCACCGCAAAAAGATTGGGAAGTAAATAATCCTGAACAATTGGCGAAGGTCTTAGCGGTTTATGAAAAAATTCAGAGTGATTTTAATGCNAAATCTGGAGCTAAGAAAGTGTCTATGGCAGACCTGATTGTATTAGCAGGNGATGCAGCAGTTGAAAAAGCAGCGGCAAATGCAGGTTACAACGTTACNGTTCCGTTTGTGCNCGGTAGAATGGATGCCACACAGGAACAAACAGATGTAGAATCATTTGAATTNTTAAACCCTATGGCAGACGGATTCCGCAATTANCTTGATCCAAAATATAAAACACCAACGGAAGAATTGTTAGTTGATAAAGCACAATTGCTAACACTTACAGCACCTGAAATGACAGTGTTGATTGGAGGGATGAGAGCTCTTGATGCCAATTACGATGGTTCAGANCATGGTATTTTNACCGAAGCNAAAGATGAGTTGAACAACGATTTCTTTGTGAAGCTATTAAGCATGGACACGGAATGGGAAGCTACAGATGANTCGAAAGAATATTTTGTAGGAAAAGACAGAAAAACCGGAGATGAAAAATACACGGCAACACGTGCAGATTTAATTTTTGGTTCAAATTCTGAATTAAGAGCTTTGGCAGAGGTTTACGCCAGCAATGATGCAAAAGAAAAGTTTGTAAAAGACTTCGTTGCAGCCTGGGATAAAGTGATGAAGTTAGATCGTTTCGATTTAATCTACCCACAAAATTAAACTGAGAGTAGCACAGGTTGTAATAGATGTAAAGCCAATCCTTAGGGGTTGGCTTTTTTTTATTAACGGCTCATCTTCCTAGTGTTCGAAGGGAGGAAGAGTGCGTTTTTTTCGAATATATTGAAATCGGTCTTCATACGGGGTAAGGTCAACCCAATATTCATCACTTACGCCCAGTCGCTTAAAGTTATCCCTAGCCTCACGAAGAGATAGTAAATANTTGGCCTTCGAATATTTGTCAGGAGTGTCAATGTTTGTTCCGTCATCTTCCCAAAAGCACACNGGNCAAGGTTGATAAATGCCACGTTCGAAGAGGGTGAAATAATCACAACACGGGCATTGGTAATATTCTCCTTCNTTTTCGTATTCCATGAACAGGCATTACTATGAAATTACTCTGTTCAATTTAGTTTTTTTNGTGANGACCTGATGCATGAAAAAAGTGAANTGAATAAAGTAGATGTTGAATTGGATAGGATCTTAAGAACTGTATTTTANAGAATTACACCAATACAAATTGAATCAATACTTGTTCCTCTTCTCCGTCTTTNATGATGAGNGTGTAAACATCTTTAGTGCTTTCGGATGAGACTTTTTGTCGAAGTTGGTCAATTGCAAGGTCGAGTTGATAGCCTTGTTCTACATNGTTTTGATCAAACGTTGCAATAGAAATAACCTCATTAGTAGCNTTAGAAATCACTTCAATTGTTTNGGTTGATGCGCTAGCTTTTAATTCAGAAAGCGAAAAGCTAACCACATCTTCTTGCTTGAATTTNTAGGTGAANTCAAAACTTGGATAATGAACAAAAATGTCAAAAGGNGAAGTGTCATTGTTCAGCACCATGTTCANCTTATTGGCTACCTGACCAAGAGAACANATACTAATGCCNAANGCGAAGAAAAATAAGATCAACTTTTTCATACGGACGATTTTTGGTGNTGGCTAAAGGTATAGAAAATTATAAGTTCATCTTTCTTAAGTCTGTTGGCGATAGTCCCATCTTTTTCTTGAAAAGTCTACTGAAGTAATAAATAGAGTCAAAGCCAAGCTGATAAGTGATTTCCTTGATAGACATATCGCTACTGACAATTAATTCTTTTGCACGCATCATTTTCAGTTCTAGAAAAAACTGATGTGGGGCTATGCCAGTATACATCTTAAACGTTTTTCGAAAATAAGAATAGCTCACCCTTTGGTCTTTTGAAAAGGTATGAAGGTCAATCTCGCGTGTTACATTTTCCCACATGTAAGCTTTTGCCAGATGAATCAATTTATCCACATCTTCATTGCCAATGTTTTGTGTTTTGATGTACGTGCTGATATAGCCCAAAGCTTTAATGATAAGTCCTGATGCCACTTGGTGGTAAGCGGGTTTTTGTTCCTTCACCAAATCAATAATCTTTTGAAAAGAATCGAGTACTTCTACGTGATGTCCAATCTTAATTACTGGTATATCAGGGTCTTCAAATACTTGTTGGACAAAGTGTGGAGCTAAATTTCCATTAAATCCAATGTAGTTTTCTGTCCATCCGGTTTTAGAATTTGGTTTGTATCGGTGCAATATTCCAGGCCGCATAATGATAAGTGATCCGGGTTTAATAGGAAATTCTCCGGCTCTGGTTTGCATTATACCGTGCCCTTCAGTAATATAATTCAGTTGAAACTCATTTAAGAACCTTCCTTGTTTCCATTCAAAATAGTAACCATTGGGGTGGGATTTTGAAGGGTAAGGTTCGTGCGGGAGTGCGTGGTATTTGCCGACAGTAGTGAGGTATAATCCCCATTCTTTATCGGCTGCTCCTGAAGTCAAATATTCAAAATAGTTACTCATTTTTTACTGTATCAAAATGTGTAAATGTAATGCCATTTCGTGTAATGAAATTACTGCAAAAGCTCAATAATTTGGTCTTCCAGAGACGGAAATAAAATATCAAAATCAATAAATAAGATGAGTTTGGATATTTCGAAAGAAGTAAAAAAGGAAGACTTTAAGCATGTCGATTATTTGTGGGATCATGCCAAAGCTGAAAGTTTAGGAGATGATCAGGTAGCGTTGTTTATCTACAGATCAAACATGCTAGGTGCAGATTTACGTGTTACAAATTACGGAGGGGGAAATACCTCTTGTAAAACAATTGAGAAAGATCCATTAACCGCTGAAGAGGTAGAAGTAATGTGGGTTAAAGGTTCTGGTGGAGACATTGGAACCCTAAAGCGCGATGGAATTGCCGGTCTTTATGCTGATAAATTAAGAGATTTAAAAAAGGCTTACAAAGGCATTGAGTTTGAAGATGGGATAGTCCCTTTGTACTATCACTGTCTGTATGATTTAGACAGTCGCGCACCTTCCATTGATACGCCTTTACACGGATTGCTTCCTTTCAAACACATCGATCACTTACATCCTGATGCATTAATTGCTATTGCTGCAGCTAAAGACAGTAAGGCGATTACCAAAGAAATTTGGGGAGACACTATGGGGTGGGTGCCTTGGCAAAGACCAGGGTTCGATTTGGCATTGCAGTTGGAAAAATGCCTCGAAGAAAATCCCGGAATTAGAGGAATCGTATTGGGAAGTCATGGAGTGTTTACTTGGGGCGATACCAGTTACGAATGTTATGTGAATAGTCTTGACGTCATTGAAGCTGCTTCGCGCTACATAGCCGAAAGAGAAGGGAAAGAAAAGCCTGTTTTTGGTGGAGCGAAGTCAGAAAGTCTTGCACCTCAAAATAGAAGAGAACAAGCGGCATTATTAGCTCCTGTGTTAAGAGGTTTGTGTTCCAGTTACAAAAGAATGGTAGGTCATTTTACAGATGATGATCGTGTATTGCAGTTCGTAAACAGTAATGATTTAGAGCGTTTGGCACCAATGGGAACTTCTTGCCCAGATCATTTCTTGAGAACTAAAATTCAACCATTAGTGCTTTCGCTAGCCTCAGATGCAGACTTGTCTGATCCGATGTTGGTAAAAGAACAATTGATTCCGGCATTTGAAACCTATCGAGAAGAATACACCACTTATTACGAAACGTGCAAAAGAGACAATAGTCCTGCTATGCGCGATCCTAATCCCGTGGTGATTTTATACCCCGGAGTGGGCATGTTCACGTTTGCAAAAAACAAACAAACAGCTCGTGTTGCAGCTGAATTTTACATCAATGCCATTAATGTAATGCGCGGTGCTGAAGCCATTTCAGAGTATACTTCGTTGCCAAGACAAGAAGCATTTGATATTGAATATTGGTTATTAGAAGAAGATAAACTTAAACGTATGCCGCCTGAGAAGCCATTGTCTCGTCAGGTGGCAATTATTACCGGTGCTGGCGGAGGCATTGGTAAGGCCATTGCAGATAAACTGGCCGCTGAAGGAGCCAATGTTGTGCTTACAGATATTGAAGAAAACCGACTCATTGAAGCCTTTAATACATACAACCGAGACATTGCCGGTTATTCGGTGTGCGATGTAACGAGTAGTGAATCTGTAGAGCAGGCTTTTAAAGCAGCTTGCCTAGAGTTTGGTGGAGTTGATATTGTAGTGCACTCAGCTGGTTTGGCAATTTCGAAACCTTTGGCAGAAACCACTCAAAAAGATTGGGATTTGTTACAGGAAGTGCTGGTGGGCGGCCAGTTTAAAATGGCTAAAGCCGGAACGGCTGTAATGCGTACTCAAGGTTTGGGTGGGAATATTGTGAGTATTGCCAGCAAAAATGGATTGGTAGCCGGAAAGAATAATGTGGGATATGGAACAGCCAAAGCAGCTCAACAACACATGGTTCGATTGTTAGCGGCTGAATTAGCAGCTGATAAAATTAGAGTCAATACCGTCAATCCAGACGGGGTAATTGTAGGAAGTAAAATTTGGGAAGGCGAATGGGCTGAAGGAAGAGCCAAAGCCTACGGAATTCCTGTAGAAGAATTACCTGCATTTTATGCCAAAAGAAACCTTTTAAATGAAATCATAAGACCAGAAGATATTGCGAATGGAGTGTTTGCGGTTGTTGGAGTTCTGGATAAATCTACCGGAAACATCATTAATGTAGATGGTGGTATGGCTGAAGCTTTTGTAAGATAGGAGAGGTATGAAAATCGATCAACAACAACTTCAAGAATTAGAGGGTAAGCGAAAGGAAGCACACATGAAACGCTTAGATATGCTCAAATCGAATCTTGAACAAGAGGGAATAGCAGTAGAGAACGTGTTGAAAAAGCTTATGGATTTTCAGGTGGCTATACCCAGTTGGGCGCTAGGTGCCGGAGGTACACGGTTCGGTAGGTTTTCTCTTGGCGGTGAACCGGGAACACTAGAAGAAAAGATAGATGATGTAGCCGTTATTCATGCTTTAACACAAACAGCAGGTGCTATTAGCCTTCATATTCCATGGGATNTTCCATCAGACTTTACAGCGATAAAAGAAAGAGCTGCCAATGCAGGTTTGGCATTTGATGCCGTCAATTCCAATACTTTTCAAGACCACAAAGGGCAACAAGGTTCTTATAAATACGGCTCGTTGAGTAACGAAAGCACCTTGTCTAGAGNCGAAGCCATTGCACACAATATTGAGGTGATNAAGATTGGTGAGCAGTTGGGNAGTAAAGCACTTACGGTTTGGTTAGCAGATGGCGCTTCTTTTCCGGGNCAAAATAATTTCAGAAAGGCTTTTGAGCGTANACAAGAGTCGCTCCNAGAAATCTATCAAAACATGCCTCAAGACTGGAANCTNTTGGTAGAATATAANCCTTATGAGCCTAACTTTTACTCNACAGTAATTCAAGATTGGGGAACCTCTCTGATGTTGGCCGAAGGGTGTGGAGACCGAGCGCATACATTAGTAGATCTTGGTCATCACTTGCCNAATACCAATATNGAGCAAATTGTAGCTACGCTAATGATGCGCGGACGNTTGGGAGGGTTTCATTTCAACGATAGTAAATATGGCGATGATGACCTAACGTGCGGAAGCATAAAACCCTATCAACTTTTCTTGATTTTCAATGAGTTGGTTTATGGTCAGCAAAACAATACTGCTCAAAATCCCTCATTGGCTTGGATGATAGATGCGAGTCATAACCTTAAAGATCCNTTGGAAGACTTAATGCAGTCTTTAGAAGCGATTCAGTTGGCATACGNGCAGGCAATGTTAGTCGATCNGGAAGCATTAGCAGATGCTCAAACCAANCATGATGTTACGCTTTGTCAGGAGATTTTACAAAATGCTTACCGTACAGACGTGAGGCCGTTGCTTGCTGAAGCAAGGTTGCAGAGAGGAGGAGCGATTGATCCTATTGGTACTTATAGAGCATTAAATGTTCGCGATCAATTGATTGANGAAAGAGGTGTGAATGTAGTGGCAACGGGTTTATGATTGCAGTAACAGCCATATTTGACATTGGGAAAACGAATAAGAAATGNTTCTTGTTTGATGAACANTATGCTGAGGTGTATTCAGAATATGCTGATATTCCGGAGATAGTAGATGAAGACGNCTATCCGTGTGATGATTTGCTGAAAATTATCGAATGGATTCAAGCGGTAATGAATCGGTTAATGNGCTCTACCAAATATGCTGTTCANTCGGTAAATTTTTCGACNTACGGAGCTAGCTTTGTGCANCTNGATNAAAATGGAAATCCNGTAGCTCCATTGTACAATTACCTTAAGCCTGTTGACGAAAANGTACTCTCNGCATTTTTNGAAAAGTATGGCGATAAAGCAACACTTTCTGCAACAACAGCCTCTCCATTTTTAGCGCTACTCAACTCNGGACTTCAATTGTATTGGTTAAAACATCAAAAACCAGAAANCTTTCAAAAAATCAGTTATAGCCTTCATTTGCCACAATACCTCAGCTTTGTGTTTACNGGTAAAATGTACTCTGAATACACCAGCATTGGTTGCCACACAATGTTGTGGGATTATGACCTTAAAAAATACCATACCTGGGTAGAGCAAGAACAACTGGATCAACTCTTTGCTCCCATCGTTTCTACCCAACAAACAGTNTTGAAGACCATAAAGGCACACAGCGTAAAATTTGGGATTGGTATTCATGATAGTTCAGCAGCATTGATCCCTTATTTACAGTTTAGCGATGAACCTTTTGTGTTGNTTTCAACNGGTACTTGGAGCATCTCTTTAAACCCATTTGGGAGTGATNTGATTTCGNAAGAAGANCTGCAAAACGATTGCCTCAATTTCATGCAAATGAACGGGAAGCCCGTAAGAGCATCGCGATTGTTTTTAGGGCATTATTTTGATGAAACGGTAAAGAAATTGGCAGACTATTTTGAAGTAGATCAGGANACACATAAAGAAATATGNTGGGATGATCNTTTCTCTTCGCAGCGAGAGCAGAAAGAANTTTTGCTGTTTAATCATGCNGTNTTGAACCCCGAACGTTTTGGNTTTNCNAACAATCTANCNCCTGATTATTCGCGGTTTAGCAGCTTCGATGATGCTTTGATGCATTTGCTCGATGAGTTGACCGACATACAAATCGCATCCATGAAATTGGCACAAGGAGATACGCCCATTCAACGGGTGTTTGTAGATGGAGGGTTTGGCGGTAGTGAAGTGTTTGTGCGTTTTCTGGCGCAAAAATTAGAACCTGTTGAGGTCATCAAATCGATNCTGCCAACAGGATCGGCTTTAGGGGCTGCACTAGCTGTTAATCAAACNGAATTGCCCTGTGATTTTTACCAACAACATTTTAAAAAAGAAATACTGATTCCAACACTTTAGAGNATGTGTTGANCAGATGATCAGTNCNCCANCGATCAGGGATAGATTGACGATATTGTATGAAAAANTTGNACAAATGAAAGAGTACATCAATTCGGAATACGCAGAAATTGAACTGTTGCGCGAAAAAGCGAAACGTCATATCCCTCGGTTTGCCTTTGAATATTTAGATGGAGGGTGCAACTCTGAAATCAACATTAGGAGAAACACAGCTGAAATTAGAGAACTTCAANTAAAACCTTATTACCTCAAAAAATATGTAACTCCCGATTTAGGNGTGGAGCTTTTNGGTGAAAAGTACGATCTGCCTTTTGGAATTTCACCTATAGGNTTGCAGGGNATGATGTGGCCAGGNGCTTCTGAAATNTTGGCCAAAGCGGCAGCAGATTTTAACATTCCCTACATTCTTAGCACAGTTGGAACAGCCAGTATTGAAACCATTGGAGAACTGGCCGAGGGAAATGCTTGGTTTCAGCTTTACAATCCGAAAGAAGAAAGTTTAAGAGATGATTTACTCAAAAGAGCAGAAGTTGCCCGATATCCAGTATTGGTTGTGTTGGCCGATGTGCCCACATTCGGTTACCGCTCTAAAGAAATTAAAAACGGATTGTCGATTCCGCCAAGGATGTCGCCCCGCAACATTGCTCAAATTATCTCCAGGCCACAATGGGCCATCAACACGCTATTGCACGGAGCTCCAGAGTTTAAAACCATGAAACCCTATATCCCGAAAGGGTTAAGTCTAAAACACCTTGGGCTGTTTATGGACAAAACTTTTGACGGAAGGTTGAGCGAAGAAAAAGTGAAAGAATTGCGCGACAAGTGGAAAGGAAAATTGGTGATTAAAGGCTTGGAGAACGAAGAAGATGTCGAAAAAGCAATTGCCATTGGATTAGATGGGGTGTTGGTTTCAAATCACGGAGGTCGACAGTTAGACAACGGAAGGTCTACCATAAAAGCACTTCCACCTATTGTAGAAAAATATAAAAATCAAATAACGGTGATGATGGATAGCGGTATTAGGACAGGTCCTGATATTGCTTGCACATTGGCTTCAGGAGCTGAGTTTGCCTTCTTGGGACGCTCATTCATGTATGGCGTTTCGGCACTTGGCAAAAAAGGAGGAGACCATACCATATCGATCTTACGCAAACAGTTGACACAGGTGTTAAACCAGGTTTGCTGTCCTGATGTGGCTTCTCTAAAAGATCATTTGGTCAAGAGCTAATCTTTATCGCTGCCTATTGCAGAACCCATTTTTAAAATGAATGAGAATACAGGAAACAATGTCCCTAATGAATTTGAAAGAACTCCGGTTCCGGCATCGCACCTTAAAAGCTGGAAAAGTTTTTTTGGAAATGCATGCTGATGAGCATGCTGCGGGAACTGAGTTTGTAATTGGTCCATTGTTTCTAACGGCTGGTGTAAGTGCATTTGATTTAATTGTGGGCTTACTCCTTGGGAATTTATTGGTCGTACTTTTTATAGAGCTGGATTGGCTTTTTAAGCCATTATTCCTAAAGCCTCTCGTTTTTTGGTTACGGTTTTAGTAGGAGGTTTGGCTACGGTTGCAGGGGTGTTTCCGGCATTCGCCATGAAGTTGTTGGATTTTGTAGCGATTTATGGATACGTTTTAGCACCAATGGTAGCTATTTTTGCCTTTGATCATTTTTTGGGTTAAGACAAAAGCTAAGAGATTACACTGGAACTGGTATCAATTGGAAAGTCCTCTTGGCGTGGGTTGTTTCTCCAGTAGTTTTCTACATCATTTCTGTTTCAATGGGGACTTTTCTTTCGTTTCTTACCTGCCGGCTTGGTTGCTCAGTGGAGTTCTGTATTTGATGTTGATGAGGAAGTCTTTAATCGATTAGGATCTTTTTATCTCTGGATTGTTTTGAGAAGAGTGGTGTTATCTGAATAGTTGAATATAATCTTCAAACCAATATTGCTTTCCACGTTTTGCACCGGTAATTTCCTTAATAATCTGTAATTCTTCTAATTCTGAAACTAACTTATACGCAGAAGGAGTCGATAGTTCAGTGATTTTTGCAACTTTTTGAACATTAATTAAAGGGCGTACATATAAATGATTTACTACGGTTCTTGCATTGTTTGCTCTTGACCCTAAATTTTGTAGTTTTTCATCGACTTCCTTTTGTAGTTTCATTATGTTATCAAATGTTTCAATGCTATTTTTTGCGGTTTCAATTATGCCAACAAGGAAGAATTTGAACCATTGACTAATATTATTGGATTCACGAACACTTGTTAAGTTGGTATAATAGAGCTCCCTATTGCGCTCGAAGAAATCTGATAGGTATAAGATGGGGCTCTTCAGAATGCCTTTTTCTACTAAATAAAGAGTAATGAGAAGGCGACCAATTCGACCATTTCCATCTAGAAAAGGATGAATTGTTTCAAATTGATAGTGAATAAGAGCAATCTTCAAGAGATCAGGAAATATATACTCGTTATTGTGGGCAAATTTTTCTAAGTCACTCATAAGACGATTTACTTCAGAAAAAGGAGGAGGGATAAATGTAGCATCAGATAATGAAGCTCCTCCAATCCAATTTTGACTTGTTCTGAATTGACCAGGTATTTTATGTTTACCCCGAACCCCCTGAAGCAAAACTTTATGTGTGATCTTTATTAATCGTGAAGAGAAAGGAAGATCTTTGAGTGAATTAATTGCTTTATTCAAAGCAGTTATGTAATTCTGGACTTCTTCCCAATCATCTCTTTTTTCTTCTGATAATTCTTCTTTGTCTTGAAGAGCTTCCTCTATGTTGGTCTTAGTTCCTTCTATTTTACTTGATTTAGTCGCTTCTTTAAGAACATGCATAGAAATGAAGAGATCAATATTAGGGGTGTATTCGGAATACATATCTAACCTGCCAAGTTGTCGATCAGCTTTACTTAACAGATTGATTACTTCAATGTCATCAAGTTCCCATTGGCGATTTATTTCTTCTGGGAAAAAGCTTTTAAAAGTACCTTGGTTAATATAGGTTCCAGCATTAAAGTTTTTCATGTTGTTTTTAACAAAGGTACTTCTTATTTAAGAAAAGTGCATTTATCTTTAAATAAGATGGAGGTAAATTAAGTTTTGCTCATAAAAATTAATTTATGATAAAAAGTGAATGGGTACAGCCTTTTGGATTTGTTGAGTCTTTAACGTCTAAAAATATTTCACTCTTATACAAAGAGTAGGAATGTCTTAAGTAGTTACTTCTTCGAAAGTTGCTCTAGTTTGGCTTTTTCTTTAGCAGTTAATTTATCGTAACCTTTTTTGCTGATTTTATCTAAAATGCGGTTGACCTCTTCTTCTTTAGAGCTCGTTTCTACTCTAAGGTGTCTGCTGTTGAAGTGAGGCTTTATGGCAAATGAATCAACCATTAAATAAGATGGGTTTTTGATGATGAAAATGACGAACCCAATACTAGGAATACCTAACAATAAAAGTGTCCAAGGTGAATGGAGCATGTGTTGTGGTGCAAAGGCTAATGTGAGCAACATGCCTACAATAGCTCCCCCTAAATGGGCATCATGGCCTATGTTTCCAGCCTGACGTTTGACTCCAATGATGGAAATGAAAATCAGGAGTGAACCAATGATCCAAGCATCAATTCCATCGGACATAAAAAAGAAAGAGATTTCAGAAAATGGGTCGTAAACAATGGTAGCAAACGAAAGCCCAAATCCAGCACCTGAAGCTCCCAGTGCCCTGTATTTTCCATGATTGCGATGAACATATAGCGAAAGCAGGTTTCCTCCGATTAAGCTGCTGAAATAAAGCACGAAAAAATTGACAACACCAAAAATGGAAATGCAATATTCCCCAAAAGAATAAATAGCAACAGGTTGAATGCTAAGTGATACCAATTAGTATGTAAGAAGCCAGAGCTGATAAGGCGATAATATTGTTTGTCGATCAAAATTCGATCAACATCGAAAATGTATCGCTCTTCATAAGCAGGGTTACGAATGCCTACATAACTGGTTAGCGCAATAACAATAATGAGTAGAAGTATCAGTTCTGGCATGGAATTCAAAAATGCTGATTTATTTGAATAATAAAATGATTTAACTGTCGATCATTATTCAATTGCGTGAAAATCTAAATGCTAATGATTTTGTGTTTTCCATTAGCGGCTTCAACTTCAGGAAGATAGGTTTTAACGATTCCTTTTTAAACCTTGATGATGCTTCTTTAATTAAAATCGGTTTGCTTATTTGAATGCTTTTTAGGTTAAAAATGATGCAGCAAAGCATATTGGGATAGGCCTTTCAAGCTGGGGGGAAAAAGCAGGAAGTTCTATGAGAAAAGTAAAACCGGACGTTTCTAAATGTTAGATCGTCCGGTTTTTGTTCAAAATAATATCCATCTATTTGAATGAAACCACTAACATTTCAGCAGGAGTTTCTCCTGTGTTTTTTAAGGTGTGGAAGCAGTCGTTGTGCCAATGGATATCGTTTGGCTTAAAGTTTTTCAGTGTTACATCTTGCTGATCGGATGTATATTCGATGGAATAATTGCTCAGCGAGTAGATGATTCTGTTTGTTCCGCTGTGCTTGGGAATCGAGTCTCCGGCAGGTAGAGTAACTTTCACAACTTTGAATTGGTCATTGTCTAGTAGTGTTGTAGTAATGTCCGGACGTACAATAGTAATATCATCTTCCAGTCCGTTTTCACAAGGACTTGGTGCTTCTGCTTTTTTACTAAAGACCAACCATTCTGCGGTTTCTTTTCCGGTGTTAATGGCTTTGTGCTTGCCGGAAGAATGAAAATGAACATCGCCTTTTTTCCATTTCTTCTCTCCAAGATCTTCTCCGTTTTCTTCCCAGTTTATGGTGTAGTTGTTTAGTGAATAGATGACCCGTTCATTACCTGCATGTAGTTTTTGTTTTTCCCCTGGCTCCAAAGTCACTGTAACTACAGCAGCGTAATCGTTTTCGAATACGGTTGATAATGAATGATCATCATTGTTTTCTGTTGCAGTGTCGTTGCTTTTTGGAGAGCTGTTACACCCACTAATGAAGAGGACAATAGCTGTGAGAGTGAAGAGGTTTGTAATCTTTTTCATAGTCGTGACTTTTAATTGTAATGAATGAATTAGCTGGCTTTTATGATGTATTGATAGGGCAATAAATTGACCTCCACCTCAAATGAAGTGAATCCGGCTTGACGTAGTTCTGCAATTACTTTATCAATTGAGACCTTATGTTCTTGAGGAGGACCAACGGGAGTGTCTGATTTGAAGAAATCGATGACAACCAATTCTCCATTCGATTTAAGCCCGTTCTTCACTTTACTAAAATAATCCGAACGGTTCTCAATGTGGTGATAAGTGTTTACAATCAATGCCATATCTACCTCTTGGTTTTTTAGTGAGGGATCATCAAATGGAATTTTACGCAATTCAATGTTTTTGATTTGATTGTCTTCAATGCGCTTTTTCAGGTATTGCTGAAATTCTTCATCTACGTCTGCGGCAATAACTTTTGTTGCTTCATGGGCTAGTTTTACAGAAAAATACCCAGAACCGGAACCAATATCAACAATGGTTTTACCCGTTAATTTTCCTAGGTATTCCAGCACTTTTTCCGGTTTTTGATAGGCATCTCTTTCCGGAGATTCAAAACGATTGGCGAGTTCTTCTACGGAAGCTTGATGCATGTATTCATTTGCAGTATTTTCTCCGTGTTTTTTTTGATGTGGATGTTCTTGAGCCATAACTGTTGTTATTGAGGCAATTCCAATGATTGCCAATAGGGTTTGCTTTTTCATGATTAAATTAATTTTAAGGTCATTCATCTTATTATGTTAATTTTTTACTCCAAACATAAGTTCCTAAACCAATGGCTATGTTGGTCATTCCCAGAAGTGTTTCGTATGTGTTTTGGATAAAGGCAAACACAACCATCCACAATGAAAGGAGAATAAATAGCAGTTGAAATAGTGGAAAAAACGGACTTTTATAGCCTTGTTCCGATCGGAATTTTTTTTGACTTCGCAGGAAAAAAACTCCTATGACAGTCATCATTGCGGATAGGGAAAGTAAGATGCCGCAATAAATCATGATTTGTTCAAACGTTCCAGTGAGCAGTAAAAAAGTGCTAATGCCGAATTGTAGCCACAGAGCTTTATACGGAACAGCATCCTGATCAGCCTGGAAATAATGCCATAATCGGTGTTCTCGCGCAATACTTGAGGTGACTCTTGCCCCAACCCACACCATAGCACTGATACTAGATACTAAGAAGATTGAAATGGCTAAACCAAATAAGTTACCAATATTTTTACCCAGTATTTTTTCTGCTACAATACTACCAACATTGAGTTCCCCGGCAAGTTCGCTTACAGGAACATGTTTTAAAAAAATAAATTGCAATAAAGTATATAAAATGGTGACTAGTAGAGTTCCGCCAATTAAAGCAATAGGCAATGACTTTGTTGGATGTTTAAATTCTTCGGTAATGTAGGCAGCTGCATTCCATCCTGAATAGGAATAACTCACATAGATCAGTGCAATGGCAAACGGAGCTGAAGTGATTTCCTGAAAAGAACTGCTCTCAAAAATAAAAGTATTGCCTGAAGATGCAGGAATTAGAAGTCCTATGGTGATTAGAATCACAATAAGCGTGACTTTGAAAAGTGTACTGATATTCTGAAACCCGGAACTGAACTTTAGGCTTTGTGTATGTATTAGTGTAATAAGAGCTACCAGCGCAATGCTGATCCACTTTGATGAAGAGACTGAGCCTGAGAAAGGGAAATATTCTGTAAAGGCAATAGCCGCCAGGGCAATTGGAGCAGCAAAACCTACGGATAAAGAAATCCAACCCGAAAGGTAACCGGCAACAGGATGGTAAATGTGGGAAAGAAAAGCATATTCTCCACCTGATTTTTTGATTATAGTTCCAACCTCTGCATAGCTGAAAGCTCCTGATAAGGCTAGAGTTCCTCCCAAAATCCAGAGCGTGAGAATTGTTAGAGGGTTGCTTAGGTCTTTCAACTGAAAGCCTAAACTGGTAAATACGCCTGTGCCTATCATGTTGGCTACTACAAGTGATATTCCTGTATAGGTTGGTATTTTATACTTTTTCGTATTCACACTTGTTCTTCAATCCTCAATGAGGGTTAATTGGTATCTATTCGCAAGAGTAATCTCTTTTTTCCACTCTCTTCAATGGTAGGACTTCGATGTACAACTGCTCTTGCTTCATCATGGTGATAAAGACTTCCTTTGAGAAGTAAAACATCACCGGTATTGGCTTGTTGAATAAGACTTGTGTTTGTAACAATGTGAGAGTTTCCCCGATACGCTTTTAATGCCTCTTTATTGACACCACCTTCTGGTAGCCAAATCGTTCCCGGTCCAAAATAGGTGCAGAGTAACCGCAAATCATTTGTGTCTGTGTGAAAGCGCCTGCACATATTTGTATTTACATTGGCCAACAGTACCTTAAACGATTTGGATTGTGATACTTCTCGAAAAAGTTGAAGCAGCATCATAACGTCATCTATTAATGGCGTGTAAGTATTTAATTGCTTTTTGAGTGCCAATTCAATTTCTTGAATCGAACCACTTTGATGAAACTCAATGTTGTTATCAAGGCATTGTTTCACTTCAGGTTGTAGGTGAGATATATCTCGTTTATAAATGCCAATGTTTTTATTTTCTGCGTGTATTTTGTGCATTACCTTGGGAGACTTCCCCATTGCTGCATTTGAAAAGGTTACGTTAATAGATGCCATATTAAGTTTTATGAGTTAAGTGATTTTAATTATTAAATGCAACAATGTTGCAAATATAAGGATCGGTTTAGAATGCAGAATACAATTACCGATTTGCTCTTGGAATTTTAAGACAGTATTTCTGATTAAAGAACTCTGCTCCTTGGCTTTTCTATAGAAAAGCAGGCGTTCTATATGCCGGGTAAAATTGGATGCTATTTTTTTCGCTGAAGTTTCTTTTTACATTTGCAACATTGTTGCATTTGTAATTTCTTTCAAGAGCTGACTGTCAGAATAAGAATTTACAAATAATGTAGTAATGCCAAACAACAGTTAGTTTGCTTTACATTACTCCAAAAAGAGCGGAATAAGTACCGTATGAATTTATAAAATAGTGCAAGCAATAGAGGTACATAAAGGGATGTTGGATATCAAGAGGCACTTCTCAATAGTAATATTGGGAATGTTTTTCTATTCATTATTCTTCCAGACTTTTCATGTTATCGAACACCATTTTGATGAGCTTAAAGGAATATTGCATGTAACTCAAAACACCCACAATGGGTTGGGTTATTTGGACTTAAAATTCAGTGATCAAAAAGAGGTGCATTGTCCGCTTTGTAAGGTTAGGTTCTCGGTACATGCAATGCTCCCACTTAGCTTTTTAAAAGCACTTTATCCTTATACCAAGCATTGGTTCAATGAGGTTCTTAGAAGACATTACCGTAAAGCATTTGCGGTGGAACCTTCACGTGCGCCCCCTTTTCAATAACAACAGACTGCCTGGTGCTTTTATTCAATGGATGAAAACGATTGATAGGCTGGATCATTGGGAATGAAATGTATCGTTTAAACCGTTTCTCCCGATTCATTTGTTGTTCCGGCTATTTTGATTTGTTAATAAGCGTTTGTTCAATGGTTTAAGATCAGTTGTTGGCAACAGGCAGTTCTGTAGGGCGCTTAATACAGTTGATTTTTTGATTATTCCAACCTCAATTCTTTTATAATGAATAAAGCATTTGTGTTGTTGCTCTGCACAAATATTCTTTACAGCCTTTCATTGGGCCAAAGCCAATTTGCTATACGAGGAGTAGTCGTAGATGAAAATAGTAAAGCATTGCCAGGAGCAACTGTTTTTCTGGAGCCTGTAAATAAAGGAACCATTACCGATGAAGCGGGGAAATTTGAATTCCGGAAGTTGGATAAGGGAAGGTATAACATCAAGATAACATTTGTAGGATATGCACCAATAAGCGACAGCATTTGGCTGGATGATGCAGCTGTAGTTTATAACGCACAACTTTCAGTAAGCCCAGTTTATCTGGAAGAAGTAGTAGTGAAGGATAATTACAAAGAAATGCGGAAAAAAGAAACTGCGCTTAATGTTGAAATTGTAGATGATGCATACGTCAGGCAAAATCTTGGAGGAAGCCTTATGAAATCCTTGGATAGGCTACCGGGCGTAACAACACTTGATATTGGTTCCGGACATTCCAAGCCTGTTATCCGTGGGTTGAGTTTCAATAGGGTTGTGGTGGTAGAAAATAGTATCAAACACGAAGCTCAACAATGGGGAGCAGACCATGGACTGGAAGTTGATCAATATGCCATTGATCGTATTGAAGTGATCAAAGGGCCGGCTTCACTCATGTATGGATCTGATGCCATAGGGGGCGTAATAGACTTGAAAAACAGAAAACTACCTGAGGTAAATTCTCTAGGAGGCACCATTGATCTAACGGGTAAAACCAATAACGATTTCTTGGGGACATCTCTTGCATTACAAGGCCGGAAAAACTGGTTTTTTGCCAGTATTCGCGCTACTCTGCTCGATTATGGCGATTACAAAGTGCCTACAGACAGCGTTGATATTTATTCCTATCGCGCAGCATTGCATAAAAATCACTTACGAAATACAGCCGGAGAAGAGCAAAATCTACATGCATTCTTTGGGGTCATTCAGAAAAAAATTCAGAGTAAATTTTATGTGAGTAATGTGACAAGCAAGAGTGGCTTCTTTGCCAATGCTCATGGACTTGAACCCAGAAGTGTAGATACGGATTTGCACGATAAGTCAAGCCGAGATATTCATTACCCCTATCAAACGGTCAGTCATTTTAAACTGATCAATACCAGTTATTACCAATGGGACGATCGTTTACAACTGGAACTTGATCTTGGAGGACAGCGCAATTTTAGGCAAGAATGGAGTCAGTATGTTAGTCATGGCTATATGCCAGCTGTTTTTCCTGATACGTTAAGCTTTAACCCTGATCTTGAACGACAGTTTGAAAAATATGTGTACACGGGGAATCTGAAATTGTCTTATGAGTTAAATGATAAGGCAAATCTTAAGGCCGGAGTGAGCAGCGAGTATCAAGATAATCGAATTGATGGTCGCGGTTTTATTATTCCGGCTTATCAACAATTAACCATTGGAGGGTATGCCTTTGTAAGCCATGCCTTTTCTAAAAGAAGTGAGCTTCAGTTTGGAGTCCGCTATGATTACGGACACATTCACACGGAAGCGTACCGAGATTGGTTTTCTTCACCAGTGACATTAACTGATGGAGATACTTCTGCTGCTTATCTGCAAAGAGCAGGAGTCATAAACCGTAGTTTTTCAAACGTATCGTGGTCAATAGGGTATAATTATAGTCTGGAGAAATGGTTGGTGAATGCTAATGTGGGAAAAAGTTTCCGCATGCCTATTGCCAAAGAGCTTGCAGCAAACGGGGTAAACTACCATCGTTTTAGCTATGAGGTAGGAAATTCCGAATTATCTCCTGAGGTGTCTTATCAATTTGATCTTGGAGTAACATATGGTTCGGGAAAATTGTCCATTGGTCTAAGTCCGTTTTTTAATTATTTCCCGAATTACATTTACCTGAATCCCAGCTCAGATCACGATAGGTTATACGGTAATGGTAACCAGGTGTATTATTATACACAGAGTAAAGTTATGCGGTATGGAGGAGAGTTGCATTTCCAATATCAGCTCATAAAGTCTATTCAGCTGGAAATTGTAGGAGAGTATATTTATTCAAAACAGTTATCAGGAGAGAAAAAAGGGTATACGCTACCATTTTCACCTCCGCCTTCAGCCATATTTAGTATCAGGTATCAAAAACAAAAGATAAGGTTTATTGAAACGCCTTATTTGTTTGTTGATTATAAAGCTACAGCAGCTCAGAATAATATTGTTCCACCGGAAGAACCTACTGATGGATATCAGGTAATAAATACAGGTCTGGGCGGGACAATTTCCCTGTTCCATCAACAGATCAATATTTCATTACAGGTACAAAACCTCTTTAACACAAAATATTTTAATCACACCAGCTATTACAGGTTAATCAATGTGCCTGAACCGGGTAGAAATTTCATTGTAAACGTTTCGATTCCCTTTTCAACTAAGCAAACTAAAAACAACAATAAACAGTAACTTAAATTTTAAGATTATGAGCACAAAGTTCAGAACATTCGCATTTATTTTTACCGTATTTATTATGGGAACATTGGCATCTTGTAGCAAAGATGATGATGACGACAGTGATGTAATTAGTAAACCTAAAATAACTGATCTTGAAGTTGGAATATCCGATAGCCATGTAGGGTACATTGGTAGTGATTTACACCTGGAAGCAGAAATTGTAGCAGAAGGAAAAATCAGCGAAGTAACAGTAGAAATCCACCAAGAAGAAGGCGGTGACGATGAGATTGAAGTTACTTATACTGATTATGCCGGTTTAAAGAACACAACATTTCACAAACATGTGGATATCCCTGAAGGTACTGCAGAAGGCGAATATCACCTTCACCTGACAGTAACGGATGAACAAGGAAACCAGACAACAGTTGAAGAGGAGATCACTATCGAAATGTTAGAGGATGAAGAGGCACCTGAAATTACCATTTCGTCAGCTCCAGGAAATGGTAATAGTTTTTCAATCGGAGAAACAATCAGCATTTCAGGTACTATTACAGACAATGTTTCGCTTGCCGGAGCACTTGTTGCTTTGGTATATGAAGACGACAACATTGAAGATGCAGACGTAAGCGGAAGCAATACTTCTGTGATCGTAATGTTGCACACACATGATTTTGATGAGGTTGATTCATTTGATCTTGAAGCAACTATTGAAGTTGGCGCAGCAAATGATAACAACATGACACCGGCACCAATTGAAAATGACAATGCTTGGAAATCAGGAAATTATTACATCTTGGTGAAAAGCAAGGATGCCAATGGAAATGCGGCAACTTCAAATCGCTATCCAATAGAAATAAATCTGTAATTCAGAAGTCTAAAGGCAGGCTTTAATAGCCTGCCTTTCTAATTTTTTAGGTTATGAAAAGCTTGAAATTTCTTTTCTCTTTCGCGTTTTTGATTCTTCTTCTTAACTCTTGTGAAAAAGATGATGATGAAATAGACCAAGAGAAACCAAAAATAAATTTGGAAATCGATGGGGCATTTCCTGTCAATTGCGACACGTTGTATTTTGGAGAGACATTTACGTTTAAAGTATTGTTCTCAGACAATGCCGAACTGGGTTCATACAGCATAGATGTACATCATAATTTTGATCACCATACTCACACTACAGAAGTAAATGAGTGTGACTTAGAGGAAATAAAAGATCCGGTTAATCCCTACGTTTCTATTGTAGATTATGATATCCCCGAAGGGAAAACCTCGTATGAAACATCTCTTGAGATTACCATTCCAAGCGGTGATGAAAACGGAGAATTTGATAGGGGAGATTATCATTTCTTTATCAGTTTAACGGATAAAGAAGGATGGTCTACACAAAAGGGACTCAGCATCAAAATGATGGATCGGTAAAAAAGCACCTCTTAGCTGAGAGGCGCTTTTTAATAACACAAGACTAACTCAAATCGTTGTCGATAATGATTTTCAATGCTTTTTCTTTTGACCCATTCATAAAAACGTCATAAGCTTTCATGATTTCACTCAACTTAAATCGATGAGTAATGAGTTTACTTAAAGGTAATTTGTTGGTGGCAGCAGCTTTTAGCAGCATTGGAGTGGTGTTGGTGTTTACCAATCCGGTAGTAATTGTTAGGTTTTTAATCCATAATTTTTCGATTTCGAAGTTGACAGATTTTCCATGCACACCAACGTTGGCCAAATGGCCACCTGGCTTTACAATTTTTTGACAAATGTCCCAAGTTGCGGGTATTCCTACGGCTTCAATGGCCACATCAACACCTTCTTCTCCTGCAATGGCCTTAACAGCTTCTTCGACATTCGTGTCTCCAGAATTAATTACGTGAGTTGCGCCTAATTCCTTCGCCATGTCTAAACGGTTTTGGTCTAGATCAATGACAATAATGGTCGAAGGAGAGTAAAACTGAGACGTTAATAATACAGACATTCCAACGGGACCGGCACCAACAATAGCAATAATGTCACCTGGTTTTACATCGCCATATTGAACGCCAATTTCGTGACCTGTTGGTAATATATCGCTCAACATTACAGCTACTTCATCATCAATAGTTGAAGGTATTTTATACAAGCTGTTGTCTGCATGAGGAATTCTGGCATATTCTGTTTGGATCCCGTCAATCATATAGCCCAATATCCAACCTCCATCTTTACAGTGGGCATACAGTTGTTTTTTGCAATATTCGCACGTTCCACAAGATGTAATGCAAGAGATGAGTACTTTGTCTCCAACCTTAAAATTCTTTACACCGTCACCAACTTCTTCAATAACTGCAACACCTTCGTGTCCTAATACTCTTCCCGGATCAATCTCCGGGTTTTTACCTTTATAGATGCCTAAATCTGTACCGCAGATGGTAGTTTTTAAGATTTTTACAATCACATCAGAGGAATTCTGAATACTTGGTTTCGCTTTCTCTTCGAAGCGAATGTCGTGATCACCGTAGTATACTAATGCTTTCATATTTGTATTGTTTTTTATGTCCAAGTAAAAGTATTGGCTAGTGTTTGTTTGGAAGTTGAATAAAACTATCGTTCAGGTGCACAATTCTCTCATTCTTCTGGAGTGTGAAACAATATTTATGGGTGGACTGTAAATATTACGCAAGAGAGTTATAGCTTTATAAGGAGAATGCTCTAAAGAGGATGTTAATGTTATTTAATTCGCTTTTTTATCATGAAACTGCCGGTTGAGATTACTAAGAAGAGAAAATTAGAAACCTTAGTAGAGAATAAATTAACCCATACATTAGAGAGTGCTGAAATGCACATCTTTGAAACGCATGAGAAAGTCAAGAACTTTACGTTAGAATTTTCTCATCCGTTGTTAGTTTCTATGATTGAGGGTCGAAAGATTATGAATCTGGGAGATATGTCTCCTTTTGACTTTGTGCCAGGCGAGACCCTCATACTTCCTCCTAATGAGTTAATGCGAGTTGATTTTCCGGATGCTGCGTTAAACAGGCCAACGAAGTGTTTGGCCATGACCATTTCGGAAGAAATGATTCGAGACACTGTTGTTTACTTAAATGAGGAGCGTGCAAAGGTGGATAACGAATGGCAATTCACAGATTCTAACCTCTATATTCCCAATGACATGGCTATTCAGCAAATTATTCAGCGTATGCTGTTTCTGTTTGCAGAAGACCATCCTTCAAAAGATATGTTTGCCGACTTTATGTTGCGAGAATTGATCATTAGGGTCTTGCAAAACGAGGCGAAAACAAATTATACTGAAAATGCAAAAGAATTAAGCGGAGACAGTAGGCTGGCATATGTTATCAATTACATCAAAGAGAATTTAAGTAAGCAGTTAACGATAAAAGAGTTAAGTGATCAGATTCACATGAGTGAATCGAATTTTCACAAGGTGTTTAAAAATGAGCTCGATATTTCTCCCATTGATTTCATTAATAATGAGCGCATTAAACTGGCATGTGACCTTTTGAAAGACCCAAACAAACAAATTAAAGAGGTCTATGCAGAGTGCGGGTTTAATAGTCTTTCATACTTTATCAGAGTATTTAAGCGAAAAGAACTGATTTCACCGGGTGAGTATCAATTGAAAGTAGTTGCTAAAAAACAATGGAGATAGTCATCGAATTTTTCTATTCTTCAATGGCTGGTCAATTGACTATTGTTGCTCTACAAACACTTTAAACTGCTGCATCCATTTTTCACCTTGCTTTTTGAACATACCTGGAAATAGTTTAGCCATTAATTTGGGAACAAATCCGCTAAAGCGTGTGTATTCAAATTCATATTCGTAGCGGGTTTTATTTTCACCAAGTGTCACAAAAGTGCATTTCATGGTGTTGTCCATATGCTCATGGTGGTAGAAAGCTTCAAAAGAATCAGGGAGGTTGTTTTTAGTAATGGTTTCTGTTAGTTCCATCTCTCTCTTACCTTGTTTGTAATACATTTTAGAGATAGTTCCTTCTTGACCGGGTTCTCCGCTTACCAATTCTTTTCTCTGGAAACCGTCTTGGTATTCTTTTAAGTATTCTGGATTTGAAAAATAGGTAGCAACTACTGTTTGTGGTTTGTTGATGTCAATTGATCCTTTGAATTTCATAGCTATCTAGTTTATATCCGTTTTAACTTTATGTGTATGGCTATGTGGAAGTTTCCTAAACTGAAAATAGGGAATAGGAGGCTTTATGAAAAAATAGTTGGAGGTGATATGTTTTAATAAGGAATAACAATCACCTCTCCTTGCGTATCCATTATTTTAATCTTTTCTGGGCTGTCGTTGTTAATTTTTTGATTGGGGTAAAGGTGATAGACTCCAAACATTTTGGTGTCGATTTTAATGTCTTTTCGCATAGCGTCAATAATAACCCATGGAGGAACAAATGCCCATTCTAATCCCTTTTGATGTCGGATGGTTTCAGCCGTTTCTGTATCGCCCGAAAGGAATATTTTCTTTCCGTGCCAAGTAATCAGGTAAGAATAATGACTAATGGAAAAACGGTGTTTGGTTTTAAACGTTTGGATGGAGAATTCGGGAAGATGAGTACCTAGTGCCTCCAGTTCAGCAATGTTCCACGAACCGTATTTTTTTCCGCCTTTGCTTTTGAGGGCAGTTTTCAGTTGCTTTTTTGAATAATGGTCTGCATGTCGATGGGTGAAAATAAAAATGGAGTTTTCTCGAATACTGTCCAGTTCCGAAGCATCGTATTCCATGTAATTGTAAGCGCCAGATTTGTACGGAAAATCGGTGTAGATGTTGGTTGTTCCATCTGTTAGATACAGTCCGCAATTGCCAATGAATTTGATTTTGATTGCGTTTGATTGGCTCCAGCCAAGGTTAGAAAGTAGAAGAAGTAGAAGTGTAAAAAGGAAGTTTCCGAAGTTGTTTTTCATGTATTGTTAGTTGCATTTGAGTATGTGTTAGGGCAAGATAAAGCGAAGAAGGTTATTATTAGGTATGATATCAAACAAAAAAAGCTGCCTCAACCTGAGACAGCTTTTTGTATAAAGGTGAATGAAATCAATTAATCTTTTTGAATGCGCAGCTCTTGCGATTCTCCATTGTCAAATTGAATTTTTACAAAATACATTCCGCTTGAAAGCGCAGTTAAATCCATACTTTTCAAGCTTGTGTTGGCACTTAATTGTTCTTGTATTAAGAGTCTTCCACTAATGTCGAATAAACTAATTGTCCCTGATGTTTCGGTAGGTGTGCTAAAGTCGATTTGGACAATGTCGATTGCAGGGTTCGGATACAGTTTAATGGTGTTTTCATCTGTAATGCTATTTCCTGTAGAAGTCGTTGTTTTTGCTCGCACACAAAACTCAGCCTCGCTTAAAGCTAGGTCAACATTGTTGTAGTTGCTATTGATAGCATTTCCCCAAGGGGTAGACACAATGTCTTCAGCAGTAGCAGAAATGCTTGGTTGAGTAGATTGAAAAACAGGATATTCAACACAGCTTTCATCAGCATAAAGTTGTAACGGAGATTTAATGAGTAAGACGTCTTTTTCGTTCGTGCTGCTGTTGTCTTGATAAGCAGCAATAAGAACAGCTTCGCCAACAAGAGAGTCTTCAACCAATTGCATGGGAGTGTTGCTGCCAGCCATTAGCTCATCGTCACTACTAGCAGGAAAAGTTTTTGCAACGGTGATCGTTAGAGTAGGATCAACGGCCATCATAAACACATCATGGTCTCCGCCAGAGCTAAATGAATTAGTCGTTCCGGTAATAACGGCAACTCCGTTAGCAGTAGATATACGCACTGCTCTTGGAATATCATCTCCAGCTTCTCCGTAGATGGCCTGATTCAATATATTCCCGCTATCATCAACAACCAAAAGTAAAATGTCTTTTCCTCCAAACAGGAGAGAACAGTTTTCTATCTGCCCTAAAATTAAATAGGTAGAAGTAGTAAGTTGCTCAATTCCCGCAAAGGAAATGTCGTTGTTGCAAAGCGGATAATTGTAACGTACCAAATCAAGTACGCCATATCCCCCATCTGCTCGCATAAACCAAGCATCATTGCTGCTTTGTTCGTATCCCACTTGAAAGTATTCGTTTGTAGTCGCATTCCAAATATGGTTTCTTGCCGAGTGAATTTTATTCGAGGGAGTAGGGTCTCCGGCTGCCACGCCTCCTGTAATGTTTAACGGATTACTTGGATCAACTTCTAGCAAACCAAATTCGCGAACTACATTGGGTGCGCTGGTCATCATTGTTGGGCCACCTATAACGCAACTGGTTCCGTTATGAACAATGCTTCTGAAATTTGTAGCTCCATCTGAATTGTAAAAGGTATAATCAATCATGGTGTTTGAACTCGCATCAAAACGCCACATCGTTCCATCATTGCCTGAAGAAGGACCTACAAGTCCACCAATGAATAGGGTTTGATTATCAAAAACAGCACATTGGCCAACGTCTCTTATTGATGAATTGCCAAAAGTTTCACTAAACAGTAAGTTACTGTATTCGTTTGTTTCCATTACTAACAGGTCTAAGGTAGAAACGGTAGAGGAGTTTGTTCCTGAAGCTCCGGTCATGTAGATAGAGTAGTGGTAAGGAGATCCTGTTCCATATAGTACTTCAAGATCATACGGAATTTCGTCTGTTCCCTTGTTTTGATAGACGGTTTGAAACCAAGGTTGGGCATTTAGTGTTGAAGCAACAAGTGTAAATAGGGCAATAAAATTCCCCTTTGTGATAAAGTTTCCCATGAGTTTGAATTTAGTGTAATTGAATGATTTTCAGTCAATTTAAATAAAATAATAGAGGCTGCCTAATCTTAGTTTGTTATAGGTGAGTAGGGTTAGATAATTGGTAAAAAAGGTGGTGCAAGAGAAAATAAAAAGAGGAAAAGGATTGAATGAGAGACTATGTTTTTTTGAGCTTGATTTATTCAAGCCTCACAGTATAAGCATACTTGTCCAGCCTGTGAATTCCATTGATGTTGAATTCTACAGGAGTGTTGTGAGAAAAATCAGAAATGACTTGTACATTCAGTAAATCTTCATCACCCAATAACTTTTCAATTTGGATGTAATCCCTGTTTTCAAAAGCTGTAATGAGTTTCTGGTAATACATTCTGATGATGGGGTCAAGTTGTTCTACAGGCGTTTCAGCATCTTGTTCAATGAGAAAGAAAAGCAAGTTGTCGGTGAAGAACGTTTCTGAGGTAGGAAAATAGAGCTCTTTTTTGCATCAAGTTTAAAGTGTTGACTAAAGAGATATTCATCAAGCACAGAACTGTCTTTTAGTGCATATATAAAGATCAGTAACTCATCATTTCCGGTAGAAAGCTTGCTCATGTCTTCACTTAAATCGAGGGCTTCGATTGTGAGTTGAATGCTACCTTTTTCTGATGTTAAAAGAGTTTTAGGAATTGAAGTATGTTGAGTTGTTTTACAGGCTATGGTGAACAACGTAAAGATTAGAAGTGAGATCTGTTTTAAAAGCGTAGATAGTTTTAATGCCTTTCTCATTATGGTACAACAAAATAATAATTGTGATGAATAGGGCATGGCTTATGAATCATTTTGTTGAGGATTTATTTTGTTTGCTAAATATAGTTCAGATGAATTTTGAAATTCAAGTTGGTCGTCTTTAATTAAACCCTAACTGGTTTTTGAGTACGTTAAAGAAAATGAAGGTTAGACCTTGAGGAGAAAAGACTAATCTTCATGTGAGTTTTATGGTGGACTAATGAAAAAGGAATCTGCTTTTATGTGGCTAATCGTTATTCAACGTAATAGGAAACAAGCCTTTTTTCGTAGATGGTAGGTTGAGATACGTAAAACCAAGAGTAGAGTATTTTTCCAACACCTTTAGCGTAATAATTATCGATATATCGAGGGCTTTCATCATCTGGGAAATAGTCAGAGGTGTATGTACCTCTATAGTTGAGCACTTCAAATTGACCAGCAGAAACAGTTATTGGGTCAACTAATTCTTCCATTTGATAGGTGATAATGTAAACGGAGTCGTCTTCAGAATCAAGAAGAACATCAGTAAAGTTATTTTTTGAAAAATGGATTCTACCATCGTTATCTACAATG
The DNA here is from genome assembly GCA_002705995.1 of Crocinitomicaceae bacterium. Classification (GTDB taxonomy): domain Bacteria; phylum Bacteroidota; class Bacteroidia; order Flavobacteriales_G; family Salibacteraceae. Next base: position 258,480 of record PAJI01000031.1, read on the forward strand.
TATCCACTTGAATCTCTTAAAAATTCAAGTGTTTTCCACTCTTTGGACGATAAAGGGTATTGTGTTCCTTCTAAAACATAGTATTTATTCCCATTAATGATGGTGTCCCTTTCAATCGTAATCATATCTATTTGAGAAGTTTTTGTCTCTGTTCCGTTGGCGTCTATTTCGTAATTTTCATAGACCCAGTAATTGCCGATTTTTAAAGGGAAGTAGCTGTTTTTAGAAGCGCTTTTGTTAGAAGTTGAATCATCGTCTTTTTTACAAGCGGTGAAGAAGATTAAGGCTATTGTAATGCCTATAAGATTTCTCATTTTTTGATTTTTTAGAGTTAAAAATTAGAATTGAAAATGAGTAAATCTTAATCATAGGCTTTTGTGGGTTCGTGTATCAAACGCACCTCTATGATCAATATTGTTTTGAAAAAACTTTTGGTTTTTGCCGTTAAATTCTCCACTCCGTGTGGATTGGTTTAATAAAACCTCTTTTCCAGCGATCAAAATTCAGCGTTACTTTTTCATCAACTCCAGTGCACGCTCAATCAAAGGAGCATGCTCATAAACTGCACAGGTTCGATCTGATAAATTGGGCTGACCGGTTTTGATGATTTTCATTTCATCCATTTCCCAGTTGAAGATAAAATAGTCTGCTTGAAAGACCTGATGAAGCTCTGAGTAATCCCAACCTGAGTCGTCTTCTTTCCATTTGAAGTTTTCTTCCCTCTCGATGATTTTAACCGGAGTTCCATTGTTGAGGTAAATGATTGTTGTAACCCTTCCGAAAGAAGTACCAATTTCTTCCTTTACCTTTTTAAGTTCGTTTTGGTTGTAGCCAATGACAATGCGTCCACCACCATCAAATGTTTGATTATAAATTTTCTCGTTGTCAAATTCCTTCACGGTTAATGTGCCATCAGTATCAATTTTGGCTACAATGTGTTTGATTGCTTCAATGGATTGGGATTGACCGAAAGAAGTATAAATGCATCCTAACATCAAAAAAACAGTAAGTAAAAAGAAGCGGTAGTTAGTCATTGTTAAAGTGATTTTTTAGCGTTTTAAATTATCCTCTATCTATAACCCTATTGCGTACAAAATTCCAAACATCATCTCTTACATGGTTTTGAGCAGTTGTTAATGGTGCCGCAAAATTGTTCCAGGCCATCCCATTGGGTAAGTTATAATTTGAGTGCCTGGCCGGGTTCGGTGGGTTTCCAAAAACTCTTGGGTTGGCATTACCGGCAGGGTTTATCTCTGCGGTTAAATGGATACCCCGTTGTCCAACACCATTAGCAAGTACATCATTGGCTAATGTGTTGGAATTTACCCTATCTGTATGTCTGGTAACAAGGTATTGATGAAAGAAAGGGATGTCAGCATTGTAAATAGTCATATGTGTATTTATTCTATTTATTGGAGCACTTAATCCTTGCCATATTGTTGCGTTTCCTTGATGTCCATTAATGGCTCGTCTCTTGGCCGCTTCTATGATTTGTGCTCGGGAGATTGAAAAGTACCGATTTTCCCACTCTTGGAGTGCATGGTTGGCTACTGCAAAAGTAGTTGCATTACGAAATGCCTGACCGTTGTAATCATAGGCACGCTGTCTTATGACCCTTGAGGCTACAGCATCAAACATGGCTAATTTTCTAGCTGCTACCATGGTATTGTTATTCCTGTCTCGTAATTCTCTCAATCTCTCAGCATGGTTTGCCAAACCTGCTATTTCGCCATCAAGTCCGTTACTGAAATAATTGGTGAACCCGTTATGATGAGCTATATCCAGTACATTTCCAAAATCATGTAAAATTTGTAAGGCATTTGCTCTGTAAGCCTGTAAATTAGCAAAAATTGCAGCATCACCTCCGGGATCAGCGTTAAAGGTCATTCGATCTTGTAATGTAACCATGCGATCAGCTGTAGTATTATCCACAATGTAATTAGCATCTGTTCTTGCCTGCATTTGCTGCTCATATGAAGTGCGTAATTGTATAACACTCTTTTTAGGCTGTATTACTTTACCATTCTGTTTTGCAGGTTGATGATAGTCACTAGAAGGAAATTTCGACTTTAACTGCAAAGCCTTATTACCCATAGCATCTGCTTCTTTTTCCAAGTTGGGATGATCGTTTACGGGGAGTCCGTTCACCTTTGTAGTTGGGGCTACGCGACCTTGTGCTTGTTGTACAACATGCCCCAATTCGTGGGGTAAATGTTTTTCTTGTCCTGAGGCAAGGTGAATTTCACTTCCTTGGGCATAAGCATGAGCTTGCATTTGAGCAGGTCGAGGAGAGTTGTAGTGTACCCTAACATGATCTAGGCTTATTCCGGAAAGGTTTTCCATCCCTGTTTTAAGGTTGTGGGGCAAACCGGTTTTGTTGGGCTTTCTTTGAATGGGTTTGTGCTGCTTGGCAGCATGTCTATTCGCTATGTTTTGTAGCTGTTGTAACTGAACCGTTTCTTTCCGTTGATCTTTAAATTGTTGGCCAGTGGTAGTATGGCTTTTCGTTTGAGCAATAGTTGATGTTGCCTGACTTTTATTCTCGGGTGTTGGTTCAGCGTGCGTATGCATGATGTAATTGGGTTCAGGGTTGGTTTTGTTTATGAGGTTAAAACTAAACCATTTAGCTGCTAAACCCAAGAAGAAAATAATTGTAAGCGTGGTTTGATTTTTCTTTTAAACGAGAGTTCTATTATTTTTTATTTGGAATGATAGTTCTAGTATCGTTATGTTTGTAATCGGAACGATCGTTCTGAAATTGAATTGTAAACATATAAAATCAAAAAATGAGCAAATTAGAAGGTAAAGTAGCTGTTGTTACAGGAGGCAATAGCGGTATTGGTTACGCATCGGCCAAGGAACTCAAAGATCAAGGTGCAACTGTAATTATTACAGGTAGAAATTCAGAGAAGGTACAAGCAGCAGCCAAAGAGCTTGGCATAACAGGAATAGTGGCAGATGTAAGTCGCCTTTCAGCAATAGAGCATTTGGTAGCTCAAGTTAAAGAGGAGGTTGCCAGTGTAGATATTCTCTTTGTGAATGCAGGTATTTTTCAACCAGCCCCGGTTGGACAAATCACAGAAGAAATGTTTGATCATCAAATGGGCATTAATTTTAAAGGTGCGGTTTTTACCACAGAGAAATTTTTACCCCTTTTGAGTGATGGAGGTTCTATCATTAACCTGTCGTCTGTTAATGCTTATGCAGGAATGCCTAATACAGCTGTATATGCTGCTTCCAAGGCGGCTTTAAATGCTTATACAAGAACGGCAGCAACAGAGCTGGCTCCACGAAAAATCAGAATCAATGCGATTAACCCTGGTCCGATTAGTACTCCCATTTTTGGTAAAACCGGGATGTCTGAAGAGCAATTGACTGGATTTGCAACCGCTATGCAAAATAGAGTTCCGCTCAAGCGTTTGGGACATCCGGAAGATGTGGCCAAACTTGTTGCCTTCTTGGCTTCAGATGATGCCACATTTATTACCGGTAGCGAATACAACATTGACGGTGGAATTGGGATCAATCCACTATTGGGCTAAAATTTTTTTAATTATATCTGGAACGAAAATTCCAAATTGATTATTTTTGTGGGAGCAGTAATCATGCTCCCACATTTATATTTGATATGCCAAGAGTAAAGTTATTTGATGAAAATGAAGTCTTAACCAAAGCAATGCATTTGTTTTGGAAACAGGGCTATTCTGCTACTTCTGTTCAAGATTTGGTAACCCATTTAGGAATAAACAGAGCCAGTATCTACGATACTTTTGGCGATAAGGAAAAGCTATTTCTTAGAGCATTTGAAAACTATAGAAAGACGAATATTAAAGGTGTTTCAGATTTTTTTCAAAGTGAACCAAATGTAAAACGTGGACTTCAAAAACTTTTTGAAAGGGCTATAGATGAGTCGATTGTAGACAACGACAAAAAAGGTTGTTTTGTGGTAAATACCACAACAGAATTAGTTCCCGGAGATGAAAAAATGCTAAACCTGTTGGTGGAAAACAAAAAAGCATTTGAGGCGATATTATACGAGTATCTTCTAAAAGGGGAGACTGAAGGACAAATCAAAAAAGGGAAGGAATTGAAATCAATTGCAGTACTTCTTTTTACATTATATAGTGGCTTAAAAGTGGTTTCAAAAGTTCAACCCAATAAGAAAGAGTTAACCAATTCTGTGGCGCTTACCCTATCCTTACTTGATTAGCAGGGTGAAGTAACTGAACTAATCTGCAGATTCACACCCATTCAATATCTAGTACATCACGTAATCGATTCAAGCTTTTTTGTTTTGGGCGATGATGTCAAAAGTATCGATATGTTCTAATCTAAGTAGAAAAAACACTGTTCCACTGAAGAAGAATACTCCCACTAGAGTAGTGATTAGAATACAAAATGAAAAGTAACCAGATAGCTTTATTGCTAGTGGTAAATGCGCTTTTATTTTTCAGTCGTTTCAAACTCAATTAAGTATGGAATTAATGGGATTCCGTTTGCATTTCTAAAGCCAGAGCCAACAATTAATTGATATTTTTTGGAAGGTTCTAATTCTTCTATTCCAAAGCTTACTGATTTTCTGTCTTCTGAAAATCCTTGAAAGTCTTTAATTCTAATGACGTTTTCTTCTCCAAGAGAGCCCAATTGAAAATTTCGAAAACGTGGATCCATCCTCTGCGAAAAGTTAATTGTTAGCACATCAATGTTTGTTTCTACGTTGGTGCTTTGGTTTTGAATTTTATCTACGCTTTCAACTTTGGGTCTGCTTTTTTCAAATGCTTCTTTATATGTGTTTAATGGGGTAGAAAAATATCCTGACTTTTCTACAAATTCAATGAGCTCCTTTTCATTGTTGTAGTTGAGCTCTATCATTTCTTTAATAGCTTGTTCTTTGTTGTTTGAGCTGTTGTAATAATCTTCACATATTTTATAACCAACATAGTAGGCTAAATCACGCATGCCAAATTCATTGTCTGAGCTGTTCCAAATCCAGTTGTAAATATTGGGCGAAAACATTTCCAGTTCATACTTGGCTTTGATTTTAGCATCGTTATCTCTACCAAATTGAATTTGAGGGTTTGGCGAGCTTGTGTTTAATGCTTTTTCAGCTATAAACTCAGCAACTCCCTCTAATACCGTTTGCGCCAATAAAGTATTGCCAATAGTTGTTTTTTGTTGGGTGTGAACGTATTCGTGAATGTTTAAGAATACGACATTCTTACTGGGCTCAGAATCGAAAAAACTCCTTAAGTGCGGTAGGTTTTCAGAAAACTCATTTGTTGGTGTTTCCCGATTTGCCAACGCGAGTTCAGAACCAATTAAGACGAGGCTGTCTAAAGTAGTTCCATTCGTTCTTAAAGCGCCAACGGTAAAATAAATTTTTGCAGGTTTTAGGTTAGGATAAAGTTCTTTTAAATGGTTAATCCCGATTTCTAACTCAGAACTATATTGGCCAGCTTTTAAAGTGTTTTCTCTTACCGAAGTCCAAAAATCAGGGTAGTTGTTAATTGCATTTAAATATTCTTGTGCAGTATAGTTTCTGGCTTCTCTAATTGCTTTTAATCCCTCTGTTCCTCTTTGGAGATAAAGACTGTCAAGGTATTTGTATTGTAAAGTCGAATCTTGAGTCGAAGTTATTTTGTCGTAAGCTTCCCAGAAGTTTTGGATATCTGAAGTTACAATACTCGTGGATTTTTCAGACTGTTGGCAGCCTGCTAATACGATCATAAATGAGAAGGTTAGCAGTTTTTTCATGATGGGGTTTTCTTGAATGTGAATGATTTTTGATAAGTGAAAAGATAGTATTATACCCCAAATTAGGTATAAAAAAACGGTTTAGATGAGCTTCTAAACCGTTCCTTTTTATGCATACTGTAGCCTTATGTTTTTCGTACTTGCTTGACGTTAAAGCATACTACTCTTTGATGAACGGCTTGTTGACTAAACCTTCATTCGTATAGATTAACAATGTGTAAATACCTTTTGTCAATTGGGAGACTTCAATTATATTCCCTGAGCTGGGTATATGCTGAATCGTTTTTCCCAAAATGTCGATAATTTCAATCGCTTCAATATTTGCTTTAGTGTCTATGGTAAGCTGTTTTTTTACCGGATTAGGATAAATCGTTAAGTGGTCAAGCATTTCTTCCTCCGGTATGCCAATACTGTTTTGGTTAGAGAGCGTAATTATTTCATCTCCTGTTACACCAGAACCATCGTTAGCCGTTGCGGTAACGGTAACTGTTCCATCAGAAATGGCACTCAATAATCCATTGATGTCTATTGTTGCACTTCCGGTTCCGTTGGTTACGCTCCAAGTGTAAGTGGCATCAGTGGCATAGGTAGGCAATACGGTGGCTTCCATCTGAAGTGTACCTCCCGATGTGGTGATGACATCAACTCCACCTTGGCCTTGTACAGTAATTGAATTGACCCCAAACGTACCTTCTATTTTCCAAAGCTCTTGCCCGTTGGTTCCATCTTCAGCACCAAAAAAGATGTAGTTGTCTAGGGCCGTAAAACCATAAGGTTCGGAGCCTCCTGATCCTGGGTTAATGTCAAACGATGTGGCAGTGGTTCCATCATATTTCCAAAGTTCAGTACCATTTGTTCCGTCATTGGCTTCAAAATAAAGGTCGTTACCAATTACGGTCAGGTCAGATATATCAGAGCCATCTATTCCAGGAAAAATATCCTGTACCACACTTACAGTGTTTCCATCGTATTGCCACAGTTCCCAGCCGTAAGTACCGTCATCTTCGCCAACGAAATAAATGCTTGAACCCAGAACTGTGAATTCTTCAGCATCGGCACTTCCTGTTGGATTGATGTCGATAAGTGTTGTTGTGGTACCATCATATTTCCATAATTCCCAGCCGCTTACATCGTTTCTGCCGCCAAAATACAGGTCGTTTCCTAGCGATACGAAATCATAACCTGATCCTCCAGCTGTTCCAGGATAAAGGTCTTCAATTAGCGAAGCAGCTGTTCCATCGTAGCTCCATGGTTCTCTTCCTGTTGTTCCATCATCAGCTCTAAAATAAAGCGTTGAATTGTGTACATAAAGCTGGTCAGGACCTGCACTGGCTGAACCTGGGTTGATGTCTTGAACCATAGCAACCGTGGTTCCATCGTATTTCCAGAGTTCAGTACCATTTGTCCCGTCATTTGCAGAGAAATAAAGGTCAGAACCCATAACGGTTAGATGATTAGGAGATGAACTACCAGCTCCGGGGTTGATATCCTGTACTAACGTGGTAGTGGTTCCGTCATATTTCCATAGTTCCGTTCCGTTTGTTCCGTCATCAGCAGCGAAATAAAGATTTGAACCGAATATTGTTAGAGCGTAAGGAGAAGAATTGCCGCTTCCTGGATTGATGTCTTGGAGTAAACTAGCAGTTGTTCCGTCATATTTCCAAAGTTCATATCCATTTGTACCGTCATTAGCTCTAAAGTAGAGTTCTGAATTGAAAACGGTTAGATTTGATGGGTATGAATGACCACTTCCAGGATTAATGTCCATAACCAATGAAGCCGTTGTTCCATCGGTCTTCCAAAGTTCTCTGCCACTTGTTCCATCATTGGCTTCGAAATAAAGGAACGAGCCAAATTTTGCCATCTGATAAGGAATGGAGCCATCTGCTCCCGGATAAATGTCTTGAACCAATGTTTGTGCATTTGCTCCTAGGCTAAGGGTCGTTAATAGGATAAGGTTTAGTAACTGTTTTTTCATGACACGTAAGTATAATGTTTGCTTACAAACATAGACTCAAACGAATGCCATGTTAATTTTAAGCAGGGGACAATAAGGGGGACACTGTTTTAATCTAATTGGATATCAGTGATATAATGAATGGTGCGAAAAAACTTAAAATGACGATAGGTACTCATTGAGGTTGGTAGAGTCGGGTAGATTTAGTTTTTTCCTTACTCTAGTTCTAGCCTTTTTTACACTGTCTGGAGCAATGTTTAGTGTAGAAGCAATCTCTTTCTGAGAATAACCTATTTTGACTAATGTTAGCAAACGGATTTCTGATTTTGTTAAGTTAGAGTGACTAGTCAATAATTGGTCAAAAAAATTTGGATTTAGTTCTTTTAGCTTGGATTTAAAATCACTCCACTCGTCTTCGGTAGATAATGAGTTTTCAATTAAGTTGAAAATACCAACTAGATCTACTTTCTTCTCTAATATATCTTCCTTTTCCTTTAATGACTGAGCTAAAATTTCGGATTGATTTAGCTTTCTTTTGATTAAAGCAGTCATAAAGTAAGTAAAACCTACAAATTCAAATATGGCTCCAATCTTAACAAAAGTAAATGAGTTGAAATCCAAGAGTTGAAGATGCACATTGACTATACCAAGCACTGTAAATAAAATAAAGAATCCAAAAGGGGTTAAGTAGTATTTTAAGGATAGCCAACGGTCTTTTGCTGAAAATAAAAGGATTCCAACAATTAAGAGTAGCCATAGAATGGTAAGTAAGTTTTCAAAAAAATGTAAATATTGAACGGAAGAATCGAAGAAAAGGAATTGATAAATTAAAGTTCCGCCAATTATCGTCACCAAAACAACTTTAATGAATTTGTAATATCTAGGAGCTACAATCTCAATGTCTAAAAATTTAGAAGTATACATTACCAACGATAATGCCCACATTTTTACAAAAACAAATACTAAATGATCAATAGCCAATTGAGATATTCTAAGCTTTAATAAATACCCTTCAATTCCTAAATACACAAATAGTGTAGACGCCAAATAAAAAATGTAGTACAGGTATAATTTTTGCTTGTAAATACTCCAGAGGTAGATGTTAACAAGCATAAGGAAGATAATAACTGCATAGAATATAATACTCCAAAGCGAGTTTTCATTAATGAAATTCGAATAGCTTTTGATAGATTTTATTTGAAAATTGGCATCTTTTGATCTTCCATCACTTGATGAAGTAATTAAATAAACAGCACTTTCATTCGGTAATAAATCAATTTTAAGGTTGGAGTTAGGATTGTTAAAAGTTCTATAATCCTCAGTTGTTGTATCCTCAACATGACCAAGTAATTTTAAAGACTGATCTAAAGTGTCTAGCTTGTAAAATTTATAATTCCTTATAAATCTGTCGTTTGATAAAAACATGTAAGACACACTTTCATCTTTCGGATTATTGATAGATAACTTTATCCATAAATCACCTCTGAAAAAGCCAAGATTTAAATCCTTAATAGATTCGAACTTTACGTTATCATAATTATTTACATCTTGATTTGCATTAATAGCAGCTTTGAACTCATAGTCAGCTTTGATTGGCTCTTCATTCGAACAAGCTGAAAAAAGAAAGCTAATTGCAAAAGCGATAATTATTAAGAAGTGTATTTTGGGTTTCAACTTGATTTGAGTTTTCTAATGTTAGTTAACGTTTCTAGCTAAAAGTTCGGGCGGGAGATGGGAAGCTGTTCATGTCGAACCGAGACGAACTTTGTAAGCAAATAGTGTCCTGTGAATTTGGCACATACTCGTCTGCTTGTTCAATGTTTGTTGTTTTACTTACAACAGCTGAAAAGAAATTGGTACATATACTTTTGCTACTACGGGGTGCCCATCTATAATTGCCGGTTGCCAATTTTTTAAGCTTCTTATGGCTCGAATTGCTTCCTGATCTATGGCTTCTTCAACTCCTTTTTCAACAACAACATAGGTTATTGTGCCATCAGTTTGAATTAAGAAAGAAATTTCAACTGTTCCTTGAATATTATTGTCTCTACATTCGGCAGGATAAGTCAAGAAGTTTGCAACATCTTTAAACAGTTCATTTTTTCCACCTGGATACGTAGCGCACGAGATATCTTCACTTTTAACGTAACAATTCAGAATTTCTCCTTCAGAATTCTGTTCAAGGGAGACTTGAGTTGTTGCATCATATTTAGAATCAATGTTTGCAAATAATTCTTTTTCCTTTTCTGGGTTGTAACTTAAAAATAGCCTTTCCGAATCATTTTCTTTATTGGGGTTGTAGTAGAAGAGTGTCTTTTCCAAGTACAAATCGGTATCATCATAGATCGTAAAGTTCAAATGTTTTTCTTTTATGTCGTAAAAAGTGACACTGCCATTTTCATCTGTAATTCCTTCTCCGGTGTACTTTTTACTTTGTGTACATACAATTCGAAGACCACTTACAGGCGTCTTTTCGCCTGAGCTAAATACAGAGATTGTCAGGTTGTACGATTTCGCACACCATCCAAGTGTACTAGAAAAGATGATAAATAGTGTGATTAGTATTTGTTTCATTATTGGTGTTTATTAATAATGTCAACGCGTTGGCGAAGTATGATTCCGTTAAACTGTGACGAAAGTAAGAAAAGAGGAGAGGCAGTGGCTAACGTTTTAGCTTTGAGGTTTAGGAACGGTTTTGTTGGTTAGGTCTATGCTTTATAGCTATTGTTAGGTGTCTTTTCTTTTCTTGAAAGAATCAAGTAGGTAATTATTGCAATTAGCACAACGGCTAGAAGTACATAGGGCCTTAGGTTTGTACTAGAAATTCCCGATTCATCCTTCCATGGTTTTCCAAGTGTAATTATGTTAAGAAATAGGTGAATGACACCAATAAAGATTCTCCAAAAAAATCCTGATATCCCATCTCTGCAATCCGAACAAGCAAAGAAACCATAGATAAATCCAGTGACAGGTAAACTCAATACAATACCTGTTACCAATGAGATTAAAAGTTTATTCCTCTTCTTCGTTTTTTCTGTCATTAGGTTGAAGTGATTTAAGTCTGCTCTTCTGATTCTGGGGACTTATTATTATTCGTTGGCTGTTAATTCAGTTATAGTTTGTCCATCATATTTCCAAATTCCATTTCTACCTCCAAACCAGATGTTATTCTCCAAATCACCGAAAATGAATAGTATACCTGAAAAAGTTTGTCCGTTGTAGTTGAATTCATAGAACCTTTGACCAACATAAATACATAAATTTCCTATTCCAGCACCAAGCCACAGGTTTCCTTTTTAATCCTCAAATAGTGCACGTATTCGTTTGTTGCACAGTCCATCTTCAGTTGAATAGGTTTTAAAATTTTCACCATCAAATACTGTCAGTCCGCTTTCTCTATTTCCGTTAAAACCAATCCAAATTTTTCCAGAATGATCACAGTAGATGGTGCGGACTTGGTTATCACTCACCCCATCTTTTTTTAGAAATTGGGTAAAGTGTTTACCATTAAATCGATTGATTCCACCATGAGTCATTGAGGCAAACCACAGGTTTCCCTTGTTGTCTTTTGTTATAAAAGGAATCCAATTATGGTATAAACTATCTTCTTGCGTTTTACCAATTTCAGTTAAATAAGGGTTGAATTTTTTTCCATCATAGCGATAAGCTCCACCACCAGCAGTCCCAATCCAAAGGTTGCCATTATCACCTGTTGCTATAGAATGCACGGCATTGGGATTAATTGTGGGGTAAACTTTATCTAGCCAAACACTTGTAGTGTCTTGGTAGGGAGAGGTATGTGTTCAAACGCTATTCTGTTATATTTGACTAACCCCTTTTGAGTTCCAAACCATAGGTTGTTTTCATGGTCAGAAGCAATTGAAAAAACCTGATTACTGCCCAGTCCATCTTTTTCGGTATAGTTCTTAAATGTTTTTCCGTCATAATGGTATACACCCCCGCCATTACTACTAAACCAAAGAGTACCGTCTTTGTCAACATAACCGTTTGAAAATCCGTTTTCAGGAATGGGGATTTTAACCACTTCAGAAACTTGATCTGTTGTGAACGATTGTTTTTCTGCTTTAACCTTCTCTTTACAAGAAAATAGAAGCGTTGAAAGGATGATTGCTAAAGCTGTTTTTTGAAGTCTCATTTTTTCAAAATTGTACATCATGTTCAGGGCTGAAATTTTGGGAGTATTTCACAGCTGCTATCGTGTCGGCAGGGTCAAAGATAGCAGGTAAGTAAAAACTTTTAGGACTGTCTTCAGCCTGGCTGAGACTTAGGTTTTTTGTAACACATTTTATTTTAAAGTGTTTTTCAAAGAATCTAATTCTTCAATTGTAATTGTGTCGCAACCTGCAAGAAAAATCCCTTCGTAATTTTGGTTGTAAATCAATATTGTCTTGCAATTATAATTGGCAGCTTGTTTTCGAAGTTTTCGTTGTTTGGACTTAGGTAAGTTACCATACGAATCAACAATCTCTTTACAGTTTACTGATATTTCAGCATCTAAAATTCTATCTGTGTCGTTAAACGAATAGTTTTTGACGATAGAATCCCTTATTGTCATTTTTTCAAGTCCTTTTAATTTTATCGAGTCGTCTATGTTAGAGAAATCATGATAAAGCATTTGATAGTCTTTCATTTTTACGACTTGAATGTTTTCGTAGCTTGAGCAGGCAAATAAACCAACACATAAAATTAGAATGCTTAGAACTTTGAAAGTAAGAAAGTCAGAGCATCTAGTCATTAGCTCTTTTATGATTTCCAATATACTCCGTCTTCAATATTCTTGTGGACTTGTTCTATTACTTCAATATGCTTCTTAATTGGTTTAAAGTCCAACAAGTATTTATGCGAAGACACATAGTCGTAAGCAATGCTTGAAGAAATGAATTCTACCCTTTTTTTGTCAGCGAATTGTTTTGTCAGATCGTTAAACTCGCAAACTAATGGGTCTTTATCTCTGTCAAGTCCGCCTAGTGGCTGCCGCCTAATTTCGTAGGATTGATGACAACATTCCAAGTGGGCACTGTAGAGCTTTACAAAAATCAAAGTCAAATACTTTTCTAATTCCTTTGGATGTGAAGTCTTTAAAATTTCAATTGCTCTTAAGGCTGAGTCTGAAGCTTCTGGAAGCATGGCAACTCCCGAGTTCGGCTTTCTTGCAGGGCTGTAGTTTAAAGCAAATTCTGTAAAAATATCGAGGCTTTTCTCAGAATTAAGCTCAGACGATTTTTCAGCGGTTTCTACAGTATCGGTGTTTTTTAAAATTGTCTTGGGTTTTGATTCCGATCTGTGAACTGTTATTGATTCTTGACTTGTGTTACTTGTCTGTCCGCAAGAAGCAATTAAAAGTATTGGAAATATGTAGAGTAGTCGTTTCATCTAATGATTGCTAACGTTTGAGTATAAGCGGTCGTTTTAATGCCGCTTATACAATGTTAACAATAGATTTTAATTATCAGTTTTAATGATATCTCCATATAGAATGTTCCAATTTTCATCACCAATATTTGAGAATACAATTGGAAAACATCTTGATTGCAATATGTCTGGGCTGTCTGAAAGCTGAAAATGCAAGTGAGGTTCAGAACTCATACCACTTTGACCCAATTTTCCAATTTTTAGTCCTTTTTTAACTGTATCCCCAACTTGTACGGTTATGCTATTTGTCTTGAGATGCATATAATATGAATACTCACCATTTGCGTGTTCTATAATTACATGATTTCCTAGAACATACTCAAATCCTTTTTGCATCAATTCATTTTGCAACGCTTTTACTTTCATCCAATGTTCATCACTATCTTCTGATTGTAGCAAAACGTCTGATTCTTCAATTGCATTGATAACAGAAACAACTTTACCATCTCCAACAGAAACTACATCTTCTCCATAAGCATAGTAGTGTTTGAATTTACTACCATCTTTTTTATGAGAATTACCATTTTTATCCATTTTAATGAAGTCATACGAAAACTCTTGAATGCCTACCCATCTATGATGACTGTTCAAACTAGGAGCTCCAAAAGCTGACCAAGTTCCTTTGAGTGGAAAGCTATATTGATTGTTTGATTTGTACTTAATTACTGATAGTTCGTTAGTAGAAAAAACTTCTTTTCCATGACTATCATAACCATAAACGGAAACAACAATTTTATCGGGAAGATTTTCGAATAACAACGGAACAGTTGTTATAACTATTGCGTTGTTTGTCCCCGTCAAATGAGATTCGGAAAAAGTGATGTTTTCTAAGTAAGTTTTCGTTTGTAGTTTGGCTTCAAGAAATTCGAGCTTACCGGCTTCTTGAATAGAATGCAAACGATTTGCGTAACTATCTATTTTGTCCTGATGAATTGTTGTTGTTTGAATCTCAACCGAATCCTTAAATGCATTAATTGTTAGCCGATTAATATTAAGGCTATCCTGTCCATTATTAACGACTGCTATGTTTTGCAATACAACTGTGTGAACTTCAATTGGGTTTGCATTGATTTGATAGGAATAAACTGAACTATCTGGCTGAAAACGAATTTCAAGCGGAGATTGGGCAAATAAGTTGAAGATATTGAGGAAGAAAAATACGGAGGTCAGGTGTTTCATTTATTGTTGTCTACTTTTTATTATTGCTAACGGTTTGGCTATGCGTAGTGCGGGATTGAAAAGTGGTAGTTTTCAATCGGACACGAACGCTAGCCAAAGCTGCGTTTTGTGTTTTACCTTTCTTCTTCCCGAAAACGTCAAAGTGTAGCTTTGGCGGAATGGAAACCCGAAACTTCGATTGAGCGTTTAAGCCCGCATTACTTATAGCCGCCCTAAGCTTGCAAAATATTACATTCAGATAATAAAAGAAAGAACAAAGAGTGGAGTAAGTTTTACTTAGCCGTAGTGCATAAAGCACGTCAACATAGAA
>PAJI01000035.1 GCA_002705995.1 Crocinitomicaceae bacterium
CCACACAGGTAACTTTTTGCCACCGGTAATTAATGGTGGACCAACAGGATCTAAAGAAGATTCTTCAGCTGTAGAAATTTGTAAGCAATGGGCAAAAAGAGGCTATGTAGCAGTTGCGCTAAACTATCGTCATGGATGGAACCCAACAGCAACAGGAACTACAGGAACTCTTGTACGTAGAGCAACATTGTTGAATGCAGTATACCGTGCTATTCACGATGTGAAACAAGCTGTACGTTACGTTAAAAATGACGCAATCAACGGATCAAACAACTGGGGCGTTAATACGGATAAAATTGGTATTTACGGACAGGGATCAGGCGGTTACGTAGCATTAGCATACAATACGCTTGATGAGGTTGAAGAAACTGAAATTTCTAAATTCATTAATCCTTCAACAGGTTCGTCTGTTATTGACCCTACAATAGTTGGGGACATTGATGGTTACGGAGGTTTATTGAACCTGTATTATGATATGGGGATCTCAGCAGACATTAGTGTTTGTGTCAATGCTGGTGGAGCTCTAGGAGATATTTCATGGTTAGACGGTAATGAAGCACCAATGATCTCGATTCATGCTATTCGTGATCAATATGCACCGTTTGATACAGGTACTGTAATTGTACCAACAACCGGTGAAGATGTAGTAAATGTAAACGGTCCTAACATGTTTATTCCTGCAGCAAATGCTTTAGGGGTAAATGATGCCATCAAAAACTTTACACCAAACAGTTCTTTAGGTTATGACCCATACACGCAACGCGCTCAAGGAATGTATGGAAAACAATATGGTGATATTCCGAATATCAATATCTATGCTCCTGTAAATGTTTCTTACGAGGCAGAAGGATTATTCCCACTAGAGTTAGAAGAAGGTAACGGAGCACCATGGGAATGGTGGTCTTTTTCTGATTTACAAACTTATGTTGCTGGTGTTAATGCATTAACCGGTGGTAGTTATGATGCCCAAGATATTCATGATGATGCCATTGCTGACAACCCATCAATGTCTGAAACATTTGCAAAAACATACATTGATTCTATCCAAGGGTACATTCACCCAAGAATTATGGTAGCAATGGAAATTGGTGATTGGACTCCATTGAATACAAATGATGTAGAAAAGTTAGATCAAACGGTAAGTATATTTCCAAATCCGGCAAATAATGATATCTTAGTATCCTCTTATGAAGAGGCATTAACAGCAATTAAAATTGTTGACTTACAAGGTAGAGTTGTTCGCAACGAAAAATTAGGAAATGCTTATAACTACTCTGTTAATGTTTCTGACCTTCCAGCAGGAATTTACTTGGTTCAGCTAGAAGCGGGAGAAGAGACAACAATTAAGAAACTTGTTATCCAATAAGTTTATATGCCAACTTTATAAAAAAGGGGAGTTAAACAACTCCCCTTTTTTTATTGGTTTAAAGCTTGTTGAGCAGCCTCCACCATTTTCTTAGAACTACCCATAAAAATGTTATTGTCAACAATAATTACGGGGCGCTTTAGAAAGGTATATTCTTCTAAAATAAGATTTTTATAATCTTCTTCGTTCAAATCCTTATCGCCTAAACCCATTGAGCGGTATTTCATAGCTCTTCTGCTAAATAAGCTCTCGTATGAACCACTCAATTCTTTCATTTGTTCCAGTTCCTGAGGAGTGATTTTGTTACTTTTGATCTCGCGCATTTCAACCGAATCATCAGGGTTTAATGTTTTGATAATTCGTTGGCAGGTGCTGCATGTTGAAAGATGATAGATTTTCTTCATGAAATGATGTTTTGCTGCAAATTTACAATCGACTAATTCAAAACTCCACAAAGAGGCATGGCAAAAGGGAAAAAACGTAAAGAAAGTCCCATTCGAAAACTGATGAAACCACAGAAGGTTGCCATACCCATTGTAATAGGAGTATTGGCTGCAGCCTTTATGGTTTACAGAGGCTGGGATGCAAAGGCATTTAACAACATCAACTGGAACACATCAACCTATCTTTTTTTATTAATTGCCTTTATAATGGTGGCGCTGCGCGATTTTGGTTACATGGTTCGGTTGCGCATTTTAACAGATAAAAAAATCAGTTGGCGAAATGCTTTCGATATCATCATGCTTTGGGAATTCTCAAGTGCTGTTACGCCCTCTGTTGTAGGAGGGTCAGGGGTTGCTATCTTTATTCTCAATAAAGAAGGGCTATCCGTTGGAAGAAGTACTGCTGTTGTGATGACTACGGCTTTTTTAGATGAACTTTTTTACGTGCTAATGGTTCCAATGCTCTTGTTGGTTGTTGGAACAGAAACACTTTTTCCGGTAGAACTCCAAAAAGAGTTTTTCGGAATAACATTGGGCACGCAAGATATCTTTTGGGTAGGCTACGGATTTATTATTCTATTGATTTCTCTTATTCTATTTGGCATTTTCATTAGCCCCATTAAGTTTAAAATGCTACTGGTAAATGTCTTCAAACTTCCCTTTTTGAAACGTTGGGCCAAAGCAGCACACGAAACCGGAGACGAAGTCATCACAACATCTAAAGAGTTAAGAGGAAAACCTATTTCATTTTGGTTAAAATCATTTGTGGCTACCTTTTTATCATGGACAGCCCGCTATTGGGTCACCAACTTTCTGTTGTTGGCATTTGCAACCGGAGTTATCTCAGTGAATGACCACATGTTGATTTATGCCCGACAGTTGGTGATGTGGGTAATTATGCTCATCAGCCCCACACCAGGAAGTGCAGGAGTAGCAGAATTAGCATTTGAACAATTTTTAAAAGATTTCACCCCGTTTGGACTTGCAGTTGCCTTGGGCTTACTTTGGCGATTGTTTACATATTACCCCTATTTATTTATGGGAGCCATTGTCCTTCCCGGGTGGATACAACGCGTATACCTTGGTAGAAAACTCATCAAATTTAAAGACCCTGAAAGCTAGGCAGGGTTAAGTTTTTACCTTCGCAAAAAATCAATACTATGAGCCAAAAAGAGATGAAGTTCGGAACAAAAACCATTCACGCAGGACTTGAACCAGATCCGGCAACAGGTGCAATTATGACTCCGATTTACCAAACTTCAACCTATGCCCAAACGCAAGTTGGTGTTCACAAAGGATATGAGTATTCCAGAACATTAAACCCAACGCGCCATGCTTTGGAGAAAAACATCGCAGAACTTGAAAACGGGAATTATGGAGCTTGTTTTGGTAGTGGACTAGCAGCTATTGATGCTGTTATTAAGATGCTTAACCCCGGAGATGAAGTCATTTCAACAAATGACCTGTACGGTGGATCTTACCGTATTTTCAACACCATATTTGCTAAGTATAACATCAAGTTTCATTTTGTTGATATGAAAGATCCTCAGCAAATTGAAGCCAAGGTAAATGAAAATACAAAGCTGATTTGGGTTGAAACACCAACAAACCCAATGATGAATATCATTGATATTAAAGCGGTGTCTGCCATAGCTAAAGCCAATAACACCTTGCTTGCAGTAGATAACACTTTTGCTACACCATACCTTCAAACTCCTCTTGATCTGGGAGCTGATATTGTAATGCATTCCGTTACGAAATATCTGGGTGGTCACTCTGATGTTGTAATGGGAGCATTGGTAATGAAAGACGAGAAAATAGCAGAAGAAATTTACCGTATTCAAAACAGCTCTGGTGGAGTAACTGGTCCAATGGATAGCTTCTTGGTACTAAGAGGGATTAAAACGTTACATTTAAGAATGCAACGCCATTGTGAAAATGGAAAAGAAGTAGCTCAATACTTGAAAAATCACCCTAAAGTGGCGAATGTTTATTGGCCGGGTTTTGAAACTCATCCTAATCATGAGATTGCCAAGACTCAAATGAAAGATTTTGGAGGAATGATTTCTTTTTCTTTGAAAGACGACAGTTTGGAAGCAGCACTGGAATTATTGCCCAAATTAGAAATCTTTACATTGGCAGAATCACTTGGAGGTGTTGAGTCTTTAGCAAGTCATCCGGCATCTATGACCCATGCAGCTATTCCAAAAGAAGAACGCGAAAAATCTGGTGTTGTAGATTCATTAATTCGCTTAAGTGTAGGAGTTGAAGATGTTGAAGACATCATAAAAGATCTTGAAAACGCATTGGCATAATTTACAGTTATGAATAAAAACAAGTATGCAGTAATAGGGCTTGGTCAGTTTGGAATGGCTATAGCCAAAAAATTATCAAACAGAGGCGCAGAAGTAATCGCTATTGATAATAACGAGCAGCACATTATGGCTGTTAAAGATCATGTAGCCTATGCTGTTACACTTGATAGTACAGATAAAAATGCACTAGAGACGCAAGGCCTTGAAGAAATGGATGCCGCTGTGGTAGCCATTGGAGAAGACTTCGAGGCTTTGCTTCTTACCGTTGTATACATCAAAGAATTAGGAGTCCCCAGAGTAATTGCCCGTGCGCATGGTCCGCAACAGCGCATGATTCTGGAAAAGATTGGTGTAGAAGAAATTCTTTCACCAGAAGATGAAGTAGGAACTGTTGTAGCAGAGCGCCTGATCAATCCGAATATCTTAACATTTATGCAATTGCCAGATGATTATGAGATTGTTGAGATCAAAGCGCCTAAGGGTGTTTGGGGAAGAAACCTTGAAAATATTGGGCTTAGAGACAAGTATAAGCTGACGGTAATTACCATTAAACGCGCTTTCCCAGAGAAAGACAAAGATGGTGAAATGGTAATGGCGCAACACGTTTTAGGAGTTCCAAGTAGCCATACTGAAATTGAAGAAAACGATACATTAATGGTTTTTGGTAGAATTAATGATATCGAGAAATTCTGCGATATCAACTAAGCATTTATGGATGTTTTCTTTATCACTGGAGCCAGTAGTGGCATCGGAAAAGCAGTGGCTGAATTAGCATTATGCAAAGGTCATGTTGTTTATGGTGTTTCAAGGAGAGAAACCATTCAACACGAAAATTTTCACCAGATTACGTTAGACCTATCTGATTTGGAAGCTTTGTTTAATTGGAGCTTTCCGGAGATTAAAGAAAAAGTTGATCGAATAATTCTAATAAATAATGCTGGACTTATTGGAGACATTAAACGCATAGGAGAAGCATCTGATCAAGAAATAGCCAAGCTGTTTCAAGTCAACGTAACAGCACCAGCTATCTTAATGAATAAATTCATTGGGCAGTTTAAAGCAGAAAAAACAGCATTAACAGTCTTGAATGTAAGTTCAGGAGCTGCACAATACCCAATTGATGCCTGGGCGCCATATTGTGGATCAAAAGCAGCTATTGATCATTTTAGTAACACCGTTGCTTTGGAACAAGAAATAACAAATGGTTCTGTACGTATACTCAGTGTGGGACCCGGAGTTGTTGATACTGCTATGCAAGAAACCATTCGAACGGCAACTACACAAGATTTTAGCAGAGCTGATCATTTTAAAGAATTGAAGAGAAATAACGAACTTATTTCGCCTCAACAAGTTGCAGAAGAATATATGTGGGTAATTGATAATCCTGACAAAATAAAATCTGTTGTTTCTTCACTCAGAGATTTACGCTAGAGGCAATTGTTTTGCAGACCCAACCTTTTCAGATTTAAAGCGTTTATTTTAATTAATTTAGTGCGCCTTTTTACATTATATGCCTAATTAAATGAAGTATTTAAGCTATTCAATTCTAGGATTTTTCTCACTATCTACATTATT
Organism: Crocinitomicaceae bacterium; assembly: GCA_002705995.1. Taxonomy (GTDB): domain Bacteria; phylum Bacteroidota; class Bacteroidia; order Flavobacteriales_G; family Salibacteraceae. The sequence goes on from PAJI01000035.1 coordinate 5,700, forward strand.
CTCATTCGGACAACACCAAAGTCACACCAGCTCTTTTGAGAAGTGTGCTACTTATAATCAGGAAGAACTTTTCAAGTTAGAACACCCTGAACTGGTAGAAGAAATCGAAGCCAGTGAACAAGCTTTAGAAAATTTTACAGCATTGTATGATGCTTCTGAAGAAAATCAACGCAGTCAAAACAGTGCTCTTTATGTAATACCTGTTGTGTTTCACATTCTACATATGAATGGAGATGAAAACATTTCAGATGATCAGGTTTACGATGCTATCCGCATAATTAACGAAGATTATAACGCCAGAAATTCAGATTTATCAGAAGTAATTAACGATTTCCAAAGCATCATTGGCAATGGAAATATTGAATTTCGTTTGGCACAGATAGATCCAAATGGTAACCCAACAAATGGAATTGATCGTATTCAAAGCAACGAAACATATGTTGGAGACGATGGCTCAAAATTAAACCAGTGGTCTCCTGATAGTTATTTGAACATATGGGTGTCAGCTGTGATTGGTAGTGGTGCAGCTGCATATGCTTATTTGCCTTCAACAGCTAATGTATATCCAGATATTGACGGTATAATTTGCTTGAATACTTATGTAGGTTCGATAGGTACATCTTCTGAATCAGGAAAACATACATTAAGCCACGAGATTGGGCATTATTTGAACCTTGCACACCCTTGGGGTCCTACAAATCAACCTGGGGTTAGTTCAAACTGTAATACAGATGACGGGGTTTCTGATACCCCAAATACCATTGGAACATCTGGTAGTTGCAACCTGGCACAAGTTAGCTGTGGTTCATTAGACAACATTCAAAATTTTATGGATTACTCTTCTTGTGACCGTATGTTCACGCAAGGGCAAATCAATAGAATGTATGCAACTTTAAACTCAAATACTGCAGACAGAATAGCCCTTTGGCAAAATACCAACCTAGTAGAAACCGGAGTTGCTGATTTATCTGAAGCAGATTTCCGCTTGGTGAAACCTTTTATATGCCAGCTTGATACAGCAGAGTTTGAAGATCAATCGAAGTTTGGAGCATCTTCATGGAACTGGAGTTTTGAATATGGAAACCCTACAACATCTACAGATCAATATCCTCAAATCTTTTACAATACAGCAGGCGTTCACGATGTTTCGCTAACGGCATCAAACAGCTCTTCTACCGTTTCTACTACAAAAACCAACTATATCTTAGTAAACCCAATTATTGGGCATTATACACCTTATGTAGAGAACTTTAGTACAACTTCAGCATTGCCCAATGATGAGTGGTTGGGATATAACCCTTATGGTGATGATTATGCTTTTGTGTTTGATGCAAGTAGCGGATATGACAACGATGGCTGTATTAAAATGGAAAACTTTGGAAATACATTCAATACTGAAGATGAATTGTATTCAACCACTTTTGACCTTTCTCCATTAACTACAGGAGAATTTACATTTAAGTATGCATTTGCACAAACATCTACTTCCGGAAGTGATGCCCTTTATCTTTTTGCTTCAATGGATTGTGGAGAAACATGGTATCCAAGATGGTCTAAGTCAGGATCTTCTTTAGCAACAGTTTCAGATCAAAATTCAAGTTGGGCTCCTTCTAGTACTTCAGATTGGGAGTCTGCTACAATATACCTGAACAACAGTTATTTGTCTGAAAAAACAATGTTCAAATTTGTTTTTGAATCTGAAGGAGGAAACAACCTCTACCTTGATGATATCAATATCACAGGAACATTTTCAGATATAGCTGTGCTAGAATATCCTGAAAACGGAATGACGAATCGTCCTGAAGATGTTGTTTTACAATGGAAAGCATCAGGTGGAATTAACTCATATGAGTACCAACTGGATGTAAGCAGTAACTTTGATTCTCCTTCGCTTGAAACAGGGATTAAAAATTGGATTAGCTATGATCCGAACAACTCAGATACCGAATATGAGACATCAAATTTAATTAACGGCCAAACTTATTTCTGGAGAGTACGTTATAATATAAACGGAGTGGCACAAAGCTGGAGTGATACATGGTCATTTACCGTAGTAGAAGAAGGTGGTGTAGGAATTGACGAGTGGAGTGAAGAAAACCTTCATTTAAGCGTGTTCCCAAATCCAACCAACGAAAAAACAACCTTAAGATTAAACTTACCGCAATCTGTTACTGCTCAGGTAACTGTTTTTGATATCTATGGGAGTGTTGCTGAAGAGCAAAGCACTGTCCAACTTGTTCAAGGAACCAATTATGTAACCATCAACAGTGATGAATATGCTGCAGGTGTTTATATCGTAAGAGTTTCTATAGGATCAAGCCAATACACTAAGCGCCTTGTTGTTTACTAGAAAATAAGAAGTCAAACAACATTACTTGTTCACAACCGTCCCCCTAGACGAAAATTGAACATTAACAAAAGGAAATTTAAATGAAACACACACTATTAGTAGTTGCTGTGGCATTGGGTATCGTATCTAATGTTGTGGCGCAAAATGTTTGCGGAACCGATCAATACTACCAACAGCTTATACAGGAAAATCCTGAGATAGAAAATCAACTTGAAGAGACATGGCAAATTAGTGATGGTCCACTCAGTTCAAGTAGATCTGCCAGAGCTAAACACATTATTCCTGTTGTGGTACATGTTATTCATGATAACGATGTTGGAAACATCTCATACGAGCAGATCGAGGATGGAATTCGTGTGTTGAATGAAGACTACAGCAGAACAAATTCAGATACCTCTAATACCAGAGCAATTTTTAAATCTGTGGCATCAGATCCAGAGATAGAATTTCGTTTAGCGAAAATTGATCCGGATGGTAACTGTACAAATGGTGTTGTGCGTATTAACTCACCTGCTTATGCTTATGATGCTGACAATAGTGTGAAATCCTTGAGTTACTGGCCTTCAAATCAATATTTAAATTTTTGGTTGGTAGAGTCTATTGAAAATACCTCTAGTACAGGAACAATTTTAGGATATGCACAATTTCCAGGATCAGGTTCATGGACTACTTATGGTGTTGTTGAACGTAATGATGCTTGGGGAACAATTGGTACTTCAACGGCAGACGGCAGAACTACTTCTCATGAGGTGGGGCACTGCCTAAACTTAATGCATACTTTCCAGTCAGGATGTGGAAGCAATTGCTCTAATTCCGGAGATCGTGTATGTGATACGCCTCCTTCTCTTGAAGCAACTTATGGCTGTGTTACAGGCCAGAACACTTGCTCAAACGATGCCAATGGTTCAAGCACTTACTCTTCTGATGTTGTTGATCAGATTGAAAATTACATGAGTTATGATGCTTGTCAAAACATGTTTACTGAAGGGCAAAAAACAAGAATGAAGAATGCTTTAACAAGCATTTCTCAGCTAATCAACCTTACTTCAGAAGCAAACCTTATTGCTACCGGAGTTTATGACAATGAAGGTGTTTTGTGTAAAGCCGAGTTTTCAGCAGATCGATATGTTGTTTGTGCCGGTGAATCAATAGACTTTACAGACAACTCTTATTTTAATGTGTCATCAAGAGACTGGTCTTTTGATGGTGGATATCCTTCAACATCAACTTCAGAAGAACCAACAATCTTATACGATACTCCAGGAACTTATTCTGTTACGCTTGAAGTTTCAGATGGTACAAGTACAGTATCAACAACTGAACAAGCAATCATTACAGTATTGCCTTCTCCGGGTGAGTATATGCCATTTGAAGAAAGCTTTGAATTTTCTAACCTGGAAAATGAATATTGGACAGTGGACACGGCTGGTGGCTATGGCTGGGAATTAACATCAGCAGCAGCTTACAGCGGAACCAATGCTATTAAAATGAATAATTTTGATAATAGCTATTTCTCTTATTTTAATGCCTACAGTCCAAGTTACGATTTAAGTAACCTTAACTCTGGAACACTTACATTCAAATATGCCTATGTTCCCAGAAGTAGTGCCAGTTCAGATGTATTGAGAATTTATTTCTCAAGAGATTGTGGTGCTAGTTGGAGTTTGCGTTACGCGCTTAGTGGAAGTAGTTTAAATACGACTCCGCTTACAGTTCAAAACTCTGATTTTACTCCTTCTAGTCAAAGCCATTGGGAAGAACAGAGCATCAACATTAGCTCAAATTACCTTACAGAGAACTTTAGAGTAATGTTTAGGTTTGAGCCTTATATTGGAAATAACCTTTACATCGATGACATTAATATTGATGGAGACTTTAGCGATATTCCTGTACTAAATTCACCTGAAAATGGAGAAACAGGAATAGGCTCTTCTGTTACGTTAGATTGGAAATCTACTGGTGAAGTATATTACTATGAAATGGAGCTAGATACAAATGACAGCTTTACTTCACCTACATTGTTTACAACACAAACATCATGGTTGTCTTATGACCCTAATGACATAGATACACGCTATGATGCATCAGGTTTAATGTTGTCAACAACATATTATTGGAGAGTTAGAACAATAGCCTCAACTGGTTATAGTAATTGGAGCAATGTATGGAGTTTTACAGTAAGTGAAACCGGAGTTGGAATGAGTGAATTGGGCAATTTTGCAGATGAAATCAATGTTTATCCTAACCCAACTTCAGGAGATGTAAATGTTGAAATGAATATGACTACTGCAGATGAGGTAATCTTGTTGGTTAGAGATTTAAGAGGAGCTGTAGTAATGCAGAAACAAATCTCAACATCTGTAGGAGTAAACAGAACAACATTAAACGTAGGTACTCTTTCTAAAGGAATGTATCTTATTGAAGCAAAAACAGATGGAGTTTCTTCAATTCAGCGTTTAGTCGTTCAATAAAAAGTAAAGTATATAACGATATAGAGAAGGCTGCTTATTGGATTGAGCAGCCTTCTTTTTTTACATGGTTTTTAGAATATCAATAGCTTCTTGTGCATGTTGTTCAGCATTAGTTTGTGAATTATAAACCTTCTGAACTATTCCTTCTTTATCAGCAATGTAAGTAACTCTGCCGGGGATAATACCCATTAAAGATCCCGGAACTCCAAATAAAGCACGTACTTTATCTTCCTCATCACTTAGTAAAATAAAAGGGAGGTCATATTTTTTGGCAAAAGCCTTATGAGATGCAGGAGAGTCAGCACTAATACCAATAACAAGTGCATTAGCATCTTTAAAAACATCAAACTTATCTCGAAAAGTACAAGCCTCTTTTGTACAGCCCGGAGTGTCGTCTTTTGGGTAAAAATAAATCACAAGATTTTGCGTGCCAATAACGCTGTCTATTGAAAACACTTTGTTGTTTTGGTCTTTCAAAGTGAAGGAAGGTAAATGGTCACCTACCTCTATTGTTTTCTCTGTTTCTTTAGACGTTTCTTCATTGCTTTGTGCAGTAGAACATTGGATTGAAAAAAGAGCAACAGATAAGATCAAAATGTTTTTTACAGAGGTTGGGAATAATCCTAACTTTAGCTTTTTGATTTGCATATGTAATGAATTTAGAGGTACAAAGTTCTGAAAATATACAGACAATAGTGTCGAATGATAAAAAGGAAAAAATGGCTCAACAACCACTTAACATAGATCAATTGTATCAGCAGCAAAAAGCATTCTTTTATGCGGGTAAAACACGGCCAATAGCTACTCGCAAAGCGGTGCTGAAGAAACTAAAAAAACTTGTTACGGAACAAGAACAACGAATTTTTGATGCTATAGCTGCTGATTTTTCAAAACCCGAAGCAGAATCATTTGTATCTGAAACAGGTTATATCATTGGTGAAATAGATCAGGCACTTAGAGAAATCGATTACTGGGTAAAGCCTGAACGTGTAGAAAGTAGCATGCTCACATTTCCTTCAAAAAGCTACATCTATAAAGAACCTTACGGCATTACGTTGGTTATAGCTCCTTGGAATTACCCATTTAATCTAGCAATAGCACCTTTAATTGCAGCAGTAGCAGCAGGGAATACGGTGATTTTGAAACCTTCTGAGTTGAGCCCTAACACATCGGCTTTAATTGCTGATTTAATCAATTCAAATTTTGAGCAAGAATACCTCTATGCTATTGAGGGAGGAGTTGAAGTAACCCAAAAATTATTAGCACAGAAAAACGATTATATTTTTTTTACAGGAAGTCCACAAGTTGGTAAAATTGTAATGAAAGCAGCAGCAGAGCACCTTACTCCTGTAACCTTAGAACTTGGCGGTAAAAGTCCGGTAATTGTTGATGAAACGGCAGCAATTAACCTAGCTGCCAAAAGAATTGTTTTTGGAAAATGTTTCAATGCAGGGCAAACCTGTATTGCTCCCGATTATTTGTTGGTACATTCCAGTAAAAAACAAGAGCTAATTACGGTCTTGCAAAAGCAATTAGATCAGCAGTATGGAAAAGATCGCAAAGCTTCAGCAGATTTTGCACGCATTATTAACGAAAAGCACTTTAACAGACTAATAGCTTACCTAAATGATGGAGAGGTAGTCATAGGTGGAGAAATTGATGCATCTGAACGTTATATAGCCCCGTCCGTAATCGAAGTAAAAGACTTGGAAAGTTCAATTATGCAGGAAGAAATATTTGGGCCAATATTACCCTTGGTTACATACAATACTTTGGACGAAGTGGTTGAAATTATTCGTAACCGAGAAAAACCATTGGCTTTTTATCATTTTACCAAAAGCACTAAGAATAGGGAATATTTGTTAAAACAAATTCAATTTGGAGGAGGAACAATTAACGATACCATCGAACATTTTGTTAATCCTGCATTGCCTTTTGGAGGTATTGGACCTAGTGGAATAGGAGCATATCATGGCCAATTTGGATTTGAAACCTTTTCACATAAAAAGGCCGTATTAAAAAAGAGCAGTTGGATAGATCTTCCTCTAAAATATCCTCCTTATGGGGCTAAATTAAAGTGGCTAAGAAGAGCATTTAAGCTAATGGGATAATCAATAAACAGTAGATATAATAATAGAATGCTGAAAATGAGTCATATAAATTATTACTTTTGAACACTTTAGTTGCGAAGTAAGTCTGTATTATGCCTAAGCAAACATTTTTAAATTTACCCGAAGAGAAGCGTTCCAATTTTGTTAATACTGCACTTAGAGAATTCGCTTTAAATGACTACCAAAACGCTTCAGTAACCAGTATTGTTAGAGAGCTTGGTATTGCCAAAGGGAGTGTCTACCAATATTTTGAGAATAAAAAAGACCTTTATTTTTATTTGATTGAGTTAGCGGGTAACCGAAAACTGGAAGCGACCGGGGAGTTATTGGCTTCACCCGGAGATGATTTTTTCAAATGGTACCGTAAGTTGCATGTTAGCTCGTTGGTTTATGACATTCAGTATCCGGTAGAGGGAGCTTTGCTAAGAAACGTGAGCAAAGAAGAGAACAACGAAGAGATTGGGAACATGTCTCTTCATAACAAACAAGAAGCCATTACATTTTACAAACACGTATTGAAGCAGCACTATAATTCCGGTTTAATTCATACAAAACCAAGCTATACCGCTTTTTCGTATTTACTGGTTCAAACAGGTTTGGGATTAATGGATATGTTACAGATCCAATTTAACTTTTCGTTGCGAGAGTGTGCTAAAAACAACACATCACCAGAGGTTTCTGAAGAAGATATTAAATCGATGGTGAAGAAAGTAGTGAAGTCACTTCAGCAAAATAGCATCCACTAAAAAATAAAAAACCCGGATGCATCTCTGCTGCCGGGTCTTTCGAAATCCTTATGATGATTATCAAGTAGTCTTAAACAAACCTCATAAGGAATAAGGTTTGTCTGTTAAGCAGCAAAAGCTCCTTTAACGTTAGACATATAGTTACTTGATAATGATTTCTTGACTGATGACATAAACCGCCCTCCTTTCTTTTGATGAAACTTTACCTTTTACCGCTCTTCGAATACCTTACGAAGAGAAAGCATAGGTTTGTGGTTTTTCCACTGGTATAAATATAGGAGATCATATTCTTTTTTCGCAAATTTTCTAGAAATATCTTCTTATCGTTAACATCTTAATAACGATTGTGCAAAAATCTGGGTTGTTGGTTAGTAACTTTTGAGGGCGGTTATTATTTGTTTGTAATTCAGTTAAATGAGATGAGTCTAAATATTTATTTAGGTCATGAAATGGAGTGTTTTGGTCTTACTCTCAACAGTTATAAGAAAAATGTAACCATCTAATCTGTACCTTTTACCTAACGTAATGTTAATGCCTTATCCATGTCCTTAAGGTGACAGAATAATTAGTTTTCTATCCAAATAAAAACAGTGTTCTATGCCAAGAAAAGCAGCCAAGCAACGTAAAATTTTCGTTTTTGACACTTCGGTAATTCTTTACGATCACAATTCCATTCTCAACTTTGATGAACACGATATTGCCATCCCGATTACGGTGTTGGAAGAGTTAGATCAGTTCAAAAAAGGGAACGATACCAAGAATTTTGAAGCACGTGAGTTCATTCGTTTTTTAGACAAACTATCGGGAAATACATCTTTAAAAGATTGGATTCCATTGAACGGTCCAAAAAAAGGAAAGTTCAAAGTAATTATGAATGGACAAACCGGTAGAACAGAAGTAGAAGAAATTTATGGAAGCAACAAAGCAGACCATAAAATCTTGAACGCTGCTTTAACCATGATGAATGAAGAACCTAGAGCCAAAGTGGTTTTGGTTACGAAAGACATCAACTTGCGATTAAAAGCGAAAGCCCTAAACATTCAGGCAGAAGATTACGAAACAGGTAAAATCCTAGACGTACAAAATCTTTACACCGGAAGATCTACCATAGAAGATGTTGACCAAAATTTAATTGATGCTTTATTCAAAGAGCATTCACTGCCCAAAGAAGACTTTGAAGGCATAGAATTTCAAAACAATCACTACTACATCTTAAAAGGAAAGAAAAGCTCTACACTCGCATTTTACAATCCTAAAACACAAAGTGTGCAGCGGGTAGAAAAGCGCGCTTGTTATGGGGTGACGCCACGCAATGCAGAGCAAACCTTTGCCATTGATGCCATTCTTAATCCTGATATTCCAATTGTAACCATGCAGGGTGTTGCCGGAACAGGGAAAACACTTGTGGCATTGGCGGCCAGTATTGAGCAACGTAAAGAATTTAAACAGATTTACTTAGCGCGTCCTATTGTTCCGTTGAGCAATAAAGATATTGGGTATTTGCCAGGAGACATTAAGTCGAAGATCAACCCATACATGGAGCCTTTGTGGGATAACCTGAAATTCATCAAAAACCAATGGAAAGAAACCGATCGCAATTACAAGCGCATTGAAGATATGGTGAATCAGGAGAAAATTTTGGTAACTCCATTGGCTTATATCCGTGGTAGAAGCTTGTCGAACATTATGTTTATTGTAGATGAAGCACAAAATCTTACTCCGCATGAAGTAAAAACCATCATTACCCGAGCGGGCGAAAACACAAAAATTATTTTTTCAGGAGATATCTACCAAATAGATACACCTTATTTGGATGAACATTCAAACGGGTTGTCTTACCTCATTGATCGTTTAAAAGGCAATGAACTATTTGCACACATCACGCTAGAGAAAGGCGAAAGAAGTGAATTGGCCAACTTAGCAAACGAATTGTTGTAACATTCTCTTTTAGAGGAGGTAACTTGTGGGTTACGCCAATTTAACAATTGGCTAGGTGTAGATTGTGTTTCTTAAAAATCTATTGATTTGAAGATAAACGCGGCTTTATTTTGCTGCCGTAACATTGTATTCCGTAAACACACCTAAAAGTGTGCAGATACGGAAAATGAGAACGGTTATTATAATTTACTCCAGCAATCTCTCCCTAAACGAATCAATATCGGCCGCTCTTTTTTCAGTATACAACCAAGGAATTAGAAACATTCGGCAACAAGCTGATGATGATATGATTTAACAACTTGAGTTATGAAAAAGAAAAACAGAAGACCGGTTGACATTGTAGTAATTTCTGATGTGCATTTGGGAACCTACGGATGCAGAGCAAAAGAATTGCTGAAATACATGAAAAGTATTCAGCCGAAACATGTGATTCTTAATGGAGATATCATTGACATCTGGCAATTCAAGAAGCGGTACTTTCCTAAAGCGCACATCAAAGTGGTGAAGCAAATCATGAACTGGATTGCTGACGGCATTCAGGTGGATTACATTACAGGAAACCACGATGAGATGTTGCGTAAATTTGTTGGATTCAAAATGGGATCGTTCAAAATAGACAACAAACTGGTTATGGAGCTCAATGGCGAACAAGCCTGGATTTTCCACGGTGATGTTTTTGATGTGACCATGCGTTACTCAAAATGGTTGGCGAAATTGGGAGCCATTGGTTACGATACGTTAATTGTGATCAACAATTTGGTAAACTGGTTTAGCGAACGTGTATTGAAAAGAGGAAGAATCTCACTTTCGAAAAAGATCAAAAACAGCGTGAAAAGCGCAGTAAAATTCATTGATGACTTTGAAGATACAGCAGCCGATATCGCCATTTCAAACAATTATGAATACGTTATTTGTGGACACATTCACCAACCGCAACACCGTAAAATTGAAAAAGAAAATGGTTCGGTAATGTATTTGAATTCTGGCGATTGGATTGAGAACCTTTCTGCATTGGAATACAACAACAACGAATGGTCACTTTTTAAATTTGAAGACCATTTTGACCGCAATGAGAAAGATGAAGAAGATGTTGCTGAAGATCACTCATTGGAAACCAGCTTACTTTTCGAACAATTAATTCAAGAATTTAACCTCATGCGCGTTCAATGAGGATTTTATACGCGATTCAAGGTACTGGAAATGGTCATGTAAGTAGAGCAAGAGACATTGTTCCCTTGTTAAAAGAAAGAGCAGATGTAGATGTGCTCATTAGTGGTATTCAATACGATTTTAAAGACTTACCGTTTGAAGTAAAATATTCTTTTAAAGGAGCCAGCTTTGTTTTTGGAAAACATGGCGGCATCAACTTTTGGAAAACGTTTACGAAGAATAACCCTTTTCGAATTCTTAAAGAACTGAATGCACTTCCGGTAAAGGAATATGATTTGGTGGTAAACGATTTTGAACCTATTTCTGCATGGGCTGCCAAGCGCGCAAAAGTTCTGTGTGTTTCATTGAGTCACCAATCAGCAACACTTTCGCCCAATGCTCCTCCCTCAAAATGGAACGATTGGAAAGGGAAATTTGTCTTAAAACATTATGCTCCGGTAGATATGGCTTACGGATTCCATTTCAAGGCCTATGATGCCAACATTTCAACTCCTGTAATCCGAAAAGACATTCGCAATACACACCCCACAAATAAGAGGCATTATACAGTTTATCTTCAGGCTTATTCAGATGAAGTGTTGTTCAACCAACTGTCGGTATTTTCTGACGTAAAGTGGGAGGTGTTTTCAAAACATACTCAAACAGCTTACACCAAAGAAAATGTCCATTTTCAACCCGTTTCGCACGAAGCGTTTATTCAAAGCTTTGCCAGTTGCGAAGGTGTATTGTGCGGAGCTGGATTTGAAATGCCTGCTGAAGCATTGTTCCTGAAAAAGAAACTCATCGTTATTCCCATGAAAGGACAATATGAGCAACACCTAAACGCTGCTGCTCTTGAAGATTTGGGCATTCCTGTAATTTATGATGTTGAAAGTCAGCAAAGTCATAAAGCCATTGGCCAATGGCTACACGAAACCAAAAAAGTAGAAGTTGACTTTCCTGATGTTACCGAAGAAGTAATTGACAACATGCTAAAAACAGCACAGCAAAAATTACTTTAAAACACCTTTTTTACTTTGGCGTATGAATTAAAGTTTGTTGCAAAATTAACTGAAAATCACCAAAATGCTTAGTACAAAAACTCGTTGTATGGAAAGCGTTGCGCATGAATTTCCTTGATGTTTTTGTACATCAAATCACGCAATTCCATAATGTTAATTTTCTCTTTCGCAGAAATGAAGATACAAGGGGCTTTTAGAGTCCTCTGAATTCCCTTTTTCAAGTCTTCTAAAGATACATGGTGTTCATGATCTCCTGTGTAATCAAATTCTCCCTCCTCAATTTCTTCGTATTGATCAATTTTATTGAAGACATAAATGGTTGGTTTTTCTGTCCCATCGATTTCTGCTAACGTTTCATTAACAGTGCGCAAATGATCTTCATATTGCGGATGAGAGACGTCAATAACATGTACCAAAACATCAGCTTCCCGAACTTCGTCTAGCGTACTTTTAAATGATTCTACCAATTGGTGAGGCAGTTTTCTAATGAATCCAACCGTATCGGTCAACAAAAAAGGAAGGTTGTGAATGACTACTTTTCGCACAGTAGTGTCTAGTGTAGCAAAGAGCTTGTCTTCGGCAAACACATTAGATTTACTCAAAATGTTCATCAAGGTAGACTTTCCAACATTCGTATACCCTACTAAAGCTACACGCACCAATTTTCCTCGATTTTTACGTTGAGTAGCCATTTGTTTATCAATGGTTTCAAGGCTTTTGCGCAAGCGAGAAATTTTATCGCGAATAATACGTCTATCCGTTTCAATTTCTTTTTCACCGGCACCACCACGGGTTCCTGTTCCTCCTCGCTGACGTTCAAGGTGAGTCCACATGCGGGTCAATCGAGGAAGTAAATACTGATAGCGCGCCAATTCAACCTGTGTTTTGGCTTGTGCAGTTTGCGCACGTTTTTGAAAAATATCAAGGATCAATAAACTTCGATCATAAATCTTGATGTTCAATTCCTTCTCCAAGTTACGCATTTGAGAAGGCGTAAGGTCATCGTCAAAGATTACCGTGTCGATCTTCTGATCTTTAACATAAGTCTTGATCTCTTCTAGCTTTCCTTTTCCTACAAATGTTCTGATATCAGGATTTTGCAGTTTCTGCGTAAACGACTTTTTGACATCAATACCCAATGTTTCGGATAAGAAAGCCAATTCGTCTAAATATTCTGCAACCTGCTCTTCTGTTTGTTCGGGCGTAATCAATCCAATCATTACTCCTTCTTCCTGAACGCCCTTTGTTTCAATCATATTTCCCATAAAATGGATGGTAGAATTAAAATAAGACGACAAAATTATTGAATCTTTCGCTGTCTTTATGTTCTTTGGATTTTGGAATGAGCAATTGGCAAAAAATAAACAACACATTTGGTGACGAATTCATCAGAAGAAAGTGGTTTTCTGGTCAGGAAATCTATACTCCTTTTGTTATTTTAGGATGGTATAGATCAGGAACAACTTTATTGACTTCATTGCTTCAAAATCATCCTGAATTGGTTTGTTATTCTGAAGTGTTTTTACCCAAAGAACCGTTGTGGGGACAAGGAGTTTACAATCGTTTTGTCAATGTCAATAAAGCACAACAGCTGCGCGATCAACACCCTGATCAATTTTTAAAACAATACATTTTTAGAGCGTATCAAAAAGGAAAAGGTGGAGTGGGATTCAAATTACTCTATCCGCAGTTACAGTCCAATGTCGCTTTAGCCAATGCATTGGTAGCGATTCCGAACCTTAAGGTAATCTTGCTTCAGCGCGAAAACCTGTTAGACCTTTGGGTTTCTGCTCAAGTAGCGCGAAAAACTGGTGTGAAAAATAAGGTGAATACCCAGCGAAATTCTACCGTTCAACTCACGCTAGATCCGAAAGATTTGGAGAAAAGGTTCCAAAATTTGAAACGCGGACAAGATGAAATGCACGTTTTCGCAAAGCAATTCAATAGTTTGGAATTGACCTATGAAGCCCTCAATGCAGATCGAAAAGCTGTAATGCAAGAAGTGTTTCAATTTCTAAATGTTACTCCGAAAGAAGTAGAAACCTCTTTAGTAAAACAGCAAAAGCAACCTCTGTCTGAAATTGTCCAAAATTTTGACGGATTAGTCGCTTATTTCAAAGGAACCGATTCCGAAAAGTATTTTTTATAGCCGTTTAAGCAATGTAAAAAGCCGTTTTCTAATTATTATAGATTCAATTAGAAGAAAATATATCTCTTTATACTCAGAATAACAGAAGTGTATTCTAAAGTCTAACTAATCTTTACGCTATGAAATACATTATTCGCTTAGAATATGAAGGAGAAGTAATGCATAAGAAACTTATTCTAATTCCTTAAAACCATATAAAAACAAACCATTTGCAACATGCTTACAAAACACAACGCAAGCGCCCCTCACTAACACTACTTTATCGATTTCTAACCAATATCTATTTACCAATGAAACACCTTTTACGTTCTCTTTTATTAATCTCTTTTTACTTTTTGTTTTTTGATGCCAACGCTCAAGGAGGCTGGGAGTTTGATAATGATAGCAACCAGTTGCCCTATGGGTATCGAGATTTATTTGGAGTTGGAGATAGTCTTCTCATAGCTACAAATGCGGGTTTGGTGATTAAAGAAGGAAATAACTTCACAACAATTAATCAAAGTGCCGGACTTGCAGAAGATACTGTTATTGCGGTAGCAGGAGGGGATAATGGAGCAATTCTATGCTTACATCCCAATCACATAACATATTATTCAAATAGTACATTTATAACGTATACCAATGGGGTAGACTACAACCTAAGCCTATCGGTATATGAAGAAGTAGAACTGATTTTCCATAACGGATGGTTTTACTTAAAAAATGAGCTCGCTTTAAATGGAAATATTATTCATAGTATTCAACCATATCAAAGTGTTTCATATAGTTTTAATGGCCCCAATAACACGTTATATTTTATTGCTAATACTAAGTATTATGAGGTAGCCAATGGAGACATTGTAGATTCATTATTAGTCAGTGGTAATTATACAATTGTAGGAAATGGCCAAACTGCCTATGGAATAAAAAATGATTCTATTTATGAATTTAATGGTAGTTCGTGGACCGCGGTGGCAGATAACAAATGGCATTCTGATATATATCTAGATAGCGAAGGAGAATTATGGTCTGTTTCAGGCAATCATATTATTAGAGGAGTTACCAATCAAGAATACTCAACACCTTATACGTATAACCAACTTCCCAATGAAATTTCTACTGAATATGCGAATAAGATAGTCGTTTCATTTTATGATACCCGATGGGTAGAAGTGCCTTTGTGGATTCCTTTCAATGGAGTTGAAATATTAGAACTTGGAGATTTGCAGGTGAAGGTAAATCCTGATGGATCTCTTGGGAAAAATGCTGATATGACCAATCAAACAGTAAATTTTGATGGTGTTGGGTTCATTTTTTCTGGACAAACATGGTTAAGTGGAGTAGAAACTTCTAGTCAAGATACATTTGTAAGTGCTGATAGATACTCTGGGTATTACAATGATGAGGATGATCACTACAGATTCTCATCTGGGCCATATGCAGATGTGTTTAATTATCGAAACTATAAAACGTATCAGGTAACAGCTCAAGAGATTCAAAACCATATAACCAACTATAATTCAACAAATTATACTATGCCGGCAGATATTCAATATTGGCCGGCACATGGAAACCCTGCTAGAGGAGAAGCCATTTGTTTAGCTCCTTTTGTAGACGCAGATGGCGATGGTGATTATCATCCGGAGAATGGTGATTATCCACAAATTAGGGGAGATAAAGCAGCATACACCATCTTTAATGATAAGTATACAGAGAACTATTTAAATCAACCTTCAATGGGAATCGAAGGGCATATGATGGTATACGGTTATGAAAACACAAACAGTTCGCTTGACAACACCTTTTTTGTGAATTATCGGTTTGTGAATCGTGGAAACAATAATTACGAAAACTTTAAAATTGGTGAGTTTATTGATTTTGATCTAGGTAACCCTTATGATGACTATGTTGGGTGTGATACTACACTCAACCTGTATTATGCATACAATGGAGATGATATTGACGAAGACAATGGAGGATCACCAGGCTTTGGAGTTAATCCTCCAGCTGTAGGGATTGTTTATTTATCGGATACACTTTCTTCATTCATGTATTTTAATAATGCTCTCGGTACATTGGGAGACCCGGAAACAAATGCAGATTATTACAACTATATGAATGGGTATTGGAAAGATGGTACACACCTGACTGTTGGAGGAAATGGGTATGATTCAACGACAGTGCAGACTAATTATATGTTTTCAGGAGACCCCGTAACACAAACTGGGTGGACAGAAGCTTCAGTGGGAAATACACCTTATGATCGCAGAGGAGTTGGAACAGGAGAGGCCAGAAACTTTAATGCAGGAGATACCATAGAATTTGAATTCGCTATTATGTTGGCCGAAAACACTTCTACAACTGCTGCCGGAGCAATAACCGATTTGCGTAATCAAACGAGTGATGTGGTACAATGGTATAACAACCAATCTTTTGACCCATGGTATTCAGGATGTGTTGGAGCAACGGTAGGAATAGAAGAAGAAGCTGTCAATAATTCAACAGTAACATTATATCCAAACCCTACACAAAGTACATTCACCATTTCTGGATTAGAAGAACAGGCTCAAATGCGTGTCTATGCCCTGGACGGTTCATTAATGCTACAAGAAAAAGTAAGCAACCGTCAGTCTGTTGATGTTAGCCAATTGGCAAAAGGCATTTACATCATTCAATTGCTAGGAAATGATCAACAGGAAAATTTAAGGTTAGTTATTCAATAGAGAATTGAATGCTCTTCATGATGAAAAGGCGGTGATTTCACCGTCTTTTTTTTGTGTTGAATAATCAGTTTGACTAATTATTTCGTGTTAAATAGTTAGTGTTTGTTAAAATATGTTAACAAAAATGAAACAGAAGTGTCATTGCCAGCGTATAAAATAACATTATGTCGAACTGCCCTCTATTAACTACTTAAAACCGA
>PAJI01000036.1 GCA_002705995.1 Crocinitomicaceae bacterium
CAGGCGTTATTTCATTTTTAGTTGGAGAAAGCCATCCTTACGATGTAGGCGTTTTGCTCGATAAATTAGGCATTGCAGTACGCACCGGACACCATTGTACACAACCTTTAATGGATCGTTACAACATTCCGGGAACTGTTCGCGCTTCTTTTGGTTTGTACACAACAAAAGAAGAAGTAGATCAATTTATCAAAGCATTGCAGCGCATTCAACCCATGTTGAGCTAAATTTGTCATTATGACTATAGAAGAAATCCAAAACGAAATCATTGAAGAGTTCAGCCTTTATGACGACTGGATGGATAAGTACGAATACATCATTGAATTTGGGAAAGAATTGCCCGGTTTAGATGAAAAGTACAAAACAGAAGACAACCTTGTAAAAGGCTGTCAAAGCAAGGTTTGGCTTCATGCCGAAATGCAAGACGACAAATTGCATTTTGAAGCTGATTCGGATGCATTTATTGCCAGAGGAATCATCGGATTATTGATTCGTATTTTATCGGATCAAGATCCTGAAACCATTGCGAAAGCAGACCTTTTTGCCATTGATCAGATCGGATTGAAAGAGCATCTATCCCCTAATAGAGCTAACGGTCTTTCCAACATGATCAAAAAATTAAAGATGTATGCCGTTGC
This sequence comes from Crocinitomicaceae bacterium, assembly GCA_002705995.1. Lineage (GTDB taxonomy): Bacteria > Bacteroidota > Bacteroidia > Flavobacteriales_G > Salibacteraceae. The sequence goes on from PAJI01000036.1 coordinate 639, forward strand.
CCATGCAGCAAAGGCTTAGTTAGAAGAATTTATTCAGCGTTACAAAACCAATCAATCATGACAAAAAAAGCGCTAGAAAATACCATAGTAGATGTCTTAAAAACCATTTATGACCCTGAGATTCCGGTTGACATCTATGAGTTGGGTTTGATTTATGAAATCAAGGTAAAAGACAACTTTGATGTTGATGTTTTAATGACACTTACAACTCCAAATTGTCCGGTAGCCGAATCTTTACCACTTGAAGTAGAAGAGAAAATTGAACGCATTGAAGGTGTTGAGAAGGCTAGAGTTACCATCACATTTGATCCTCCCTGGGACAAAGAAATGATGAGTGAAGAAGCACAATTAGAGTTAGGTTTTTTATAATCTTTTCAATCCAACACCGTTATTTGCTTTAATTCCTTTATTTAGTCGGGGATTTGAGTAAACTATTGATAGATGAACGAGGTTGGAATTGACGCATTGCATTTTAGCGTCCCTAAATTAACACTGGCCATAGAAGAGTTGGCCAAACACCGCAATATTGAATACGCAAAGCTGAACAAAGGCTTAGGCTTAACTGAAATGGCTGTTTGCGACATTGATGAAGATGCAGCTACTCTTGCTGCCGAAGCGGTTTATCAACTTATCACAACATTTAATATCTCTCCTGAAGAAGTTGGTCGTTTGTACATGGGCACCGAAAGTGCCGTAGATTCAGCGAAACCAACGGCTACCTATACATTAGAAATGCTTCAGGAAAAACTAGGGAAGGAAACTGACCTTAGCCATATGGATGTGGTAGACATGACTTTTGCCTGCATTGGTGGAATTGATGCCTTCCAAAATGCTATGGATTGGGTGCGTGCACAACCTTCCAGAAAAGCCATTGTGGTAGCTGCTGACAATGCCAAATATGAATTGGGTTCGTCTGGAGAGTATACACAAGGTGCGGGAGCTGTAGCCGTATTAATCACCAGCAATCCAAGATTGGTAGCTTTCGATGGAGAATTTGGTGTTTCTACGCAAAGTGCAGGAGATTTCTTTAAACCGCGTAGGGTTTGGGAAAAATCAGCATTACTTAAGCAGGCTGCAGAGATTTTAGGCGTTTCACTTTCTGAAGAGCAATTGCACGAAAAACTAGAAAACTCAAACGAAGGTTTCTGGTCTACCCAAAATAAATTCATTCAACAATATACCGAATGTCCGGTTTTCGATGGTCCTTATTCTAATGAGTGCTATCAGAACCGCATTATTGAGGCTTTAGATCGTTTTAGCGATAGCACTTCAAAACAACCCAGCAATTGGGATAAACTGATCTTTCACCTTCCATATGCTTTCCAAGGTAGACGTATGTTTACTCCTATCTTCATTGATTGGTACAAGCAAATGGGAAAACTTGGTGAAGTGGCAGAAGCCATTGGAGAAGAAATTCCTGAAACGGATGAAATTCCGATGGATATTGTGAAAAAAGTGAGTAAAACTACGCTTTACAAAGACTTTGTTCACGATAGAATCCGTCAAGGGGAAGTGGCTTCAAGTGTTATTGGAAACATGTACACTGCGTCTATCTTCATGGCTTTATTGAGCCTTTTGAAGACTGCTGAAGAAGAACAAGAAGAACTTAATGATAAGAAGATTGGATTCTTTGCCTACGGAAGCGGTTCCAAAGCCAAAGCTTTTGAAGGTACTGTTCAACCACAATGGAAAGAACAGTTAACTGGTATCGACTTGTTCAATGCTCTAAAAGCAAGAACTTCTATCGATTTTGAAACGTATGAACAAATCCATCGTGAGGAACGTTCTACACCGGTAGCTCAGGCACAACATTTTAAATTTGAATCGATTGAAAATAACGATCAAATGCCGGGTTATCGCTTGTATAAAACGTTATGAGTCAAAAAGAAACAGGAGAAATAGTAAATCGCGTTCAGCGCAGTGGGGTTGTTACTATTGATTTTGAAGAATGGTACCCACAAAACGAACGCAACTTGGTTGATCTTAAACCTTGGCTGTGGCAAGAAATGGTCTTGAAAGAAAAAGACTTCCGAGAAGCCGTTGAACAACACAACTGGGAACAATACCAAGATCAATACGTGGCTATAAACTGCTCAGTAGATGCTATTATTCCCACATGGGCATACATGCTTATTGCTGATGCTTTAGAGCCTTTTGCCGCTTTCATTTTTGTTGGAACACCAAACGAAATGGAAAAAGCAGTTTTCAGAAAAGTTATCGATAAGAAACTCATTCCTGAAGAATACGAAGACAAGCGTATTGTGATTAAAGGGTGTAGTAAATATCCTATTTCACCTGATGCTTATGCTTTGGTAACGGCAAAGTTGAAACCTTTTGCCAAAACCATAATGTTCGGTGAACCTTGCTCAACAGTACCGATTTACAGGAAAAGAAAAAGTTATTAAATAAGAAAGGGGAGTCGAGTGACTCCCCTTTTCAATTTTCACACCAATGGAATGGTGCTTGCCTAACTAAACTACATTTGCTACGAAGTTCTTTATTACTCAACAACTACTTTTTGAGCAATTTGAAAACCGCCTTGTTTTAAGATCAGTTTGTACGTTCCTTTTTCACGTTTTTTCATATCGAATGAAGTGTGTAAAACACTATCTCCGATAAACTTTTTCTCTTCCAATACTTCTCCACCTTCACTCACCAATTGTAACTCCACCTTTCCTTTTCTTTCTAGCTCAATTTCTGCATCAATGGTTGATTTCTTTTTATTTGAAAATGCGCTAAAAGACTGCACACTATTTTCAGAAGTACCTGTTGAATGCTCTGTTCTGTATTCATACACTTCTACATGAGCTTCATTGGTTTTGTTTTGGCGTAAATCTGCTAACATTTTATCCAACTCTTCCCGTTCCGTTTCATCACCATTACTTCTTATAACAATTGTTTGTGCTTGTGCTATTTTACGCTCTTCATCTGCTAATCCTTCAGTCAATACCCTTTCTATTTTTTTCTCTATTCTCACCTCATTCAGGCTATCCTCATTATTCAACGCTACACCATGTTCCTGAAGATAATCGTTCGCTTCGTCTCCGCTAATTACTTCAATAGAAGCATTATCGTTATCTATGGTTGTAATTGTAACTGTTTTTATACCCTCCTTTTCAGAAACTTCTACTTTCTTTGATTGCGTATTAGATTTCTGAACAGTTGGCTTTCCATTGTCTTGAGCAAAGGCCGCTGTGCAGGTTATTACAGCTAAAAATGTTAAGCCAGAAGCAGTGAATAGTGTTGTTGTTTTGGAAAAGATAGAATTCATAGCATCAACAATTAATTTTTTTGATGATCCAAATTTAGCGGCATTCTTTCTGTACAGCTGTTAAACAAATCTCAAAGAGTGTTAAATTCTGTTAAGCACCTAAAACCAAGGACTTAGTAAAATTATTTTTGCCTCGTTACGCATGAAAAAAGAATACATTAAAGTATTAATCAGTACTGTAAGCATCGCTCTTTTAGGGCTTATTGCAGTTCAGATCTACTGGATAGAAAACGCCTTATCGTTACAACAAGATGAGTTTGAACGCAACGTAAAAGATGCTTTAGATCGGGTTGTAAATAAACTGGAAGAGGCAGAAACCGTTGAACACCTACGCTCTCATGAACAAGGTCAATTTCTGTTTATCGATTCGCTCTCTCAAAATGAATTAAAAAACAGCGATGATTTCGACTCTGTTGTTGATTACATGCTAGTAAAGCAAATTAACCGAGAGGGTGACAATGTAAAAGTAACCATCACCGAAGAAACTCAGGGACAAAAGAAAATAAAGTCAGTAACCACAAGTGCAGACTTGGTTGACTCACTAAAAGATGATTTTGACATTCGTTTACAATACCAAAAAACAAAAGGAGAAGTCGCTCTTACCCAAAAAGACAATCCTGAAATCTCTGAAGTCTTAAAAAAACGAATCTCTAATAAGCGTGCCTTCGTTGGAGATATTGTTAAGAGCCTTATTGAAGTCAACTTTGAACCTATTGAAGAGCGAATTGAACTGGAAAAACTAGATTCTCTCATTCATCTTGAACTCATTGCAAAAGGCATAGATACCCGCTATGAATATGGCGTCTATGATATTGATGACCGCTTGCACATGGGAAGCTATGGAGGAAATAACTTAGACGAAGAGTCGGGTAAAACATCTCAAGTAAGATTATTTCCAAACGATGTGGTTCAAGACCCTTATTTTCTGAGAATTACCTTTCCACGACAAACCACTTTCTTATTAAAAAACATTTGGCTGGTACTTACCACCTCTGCCCTGCTCATTATTTCATTGGGACTAATTTTCTATTACTCTGTTAATACGATCATTTATCAAAAGAAGAGTTCAGAAATTAAGAACGATTTTATCAATAACATGACACACGAATTAAAAACACCTATTTCAACCATTTCATTGGCGTGTGAAGCTTTAAAAGATCCTGACATTGGCAAAAGTCAACTCATGGTCGAGCGCTACATTGGTATGATTAATGATGAAAACAAACGCCTTGGTTTATTGGTAGAAGAAGTATTGCAAAGTGCTGTTTTTGATAAAGGTGAATTTAAACTAAAGCTTGAGGAACTTGATATAAATGAACTTGTTCACTCTGTAGCAGATAAAATGAGTATTCAGATTCGAGAACGAAAAGGGGTTATTCACGAAGAAATAAATGCCCAAAAATCGATTGTTAAAGTCGACAAGGTTCATTTTTCGAACGTGTTGAATAACCTAATTGATAATGCTAACAAATACTCTAAAGAATCACCTGAAATCACCATTGAAACCAAGAACATTGATGATTTTATTTTGATCAAAATAAAGGACAAGGGAATTGGAATCTCAAAGGAAAACCAAAAACGCGTGTTTGAACGTTTGTATAGAGTTCCAACCGGAAACGTTCACGATGTTAAAGGGTTTGGACTCGGATTAAGTTACGTAAAAATAATAGTTGAACGATTAGGCGGAAACATTGAGCTTGAAAGCCAAATCGGAAAAGGAAGTACCTTTAAAATTTATTTACCGCTTCATGAGAAAGTTTAAATTATTGGTGGTTGAAGATGACCCCAACTTAGGAACCATTTTAGCAGAATACTTGCAAGCTAAAGATTTTGATGTTGTACGTTGTGAAGACGGACAGCAAGGGTTTGATGAATTTGCCAAAGGCGACTTTGACCTTTGCATTTTGGATGTAATGATGCCGGTAAAAGATGGTTTTACATTGGCTTCGGAAATCAGAAAAATCAATAAAAAAGTGCCCATCATTTTCCTTACGGCAAAATCGATGAAAGAAGATACGCTAGAAGGGTTTAAGCGCGGTGGAGACGATTATGTCACCAAGCCTTTTTCGATGGAAGAATTATTGATGCGCATCAATGCTATTTTGCGTAGAACTAATGAATCTGAATTGATGGAAGCCGAAATCCAGTCGTACAGAATTGGAGCTTTTGAATTTGACCATCACCAACAGGTATTAACCATTAACGAAACCACTAAAAAACTTACTTCAAAAGAAAACCAGCTTTTAAAGTTACTGGTGCAGAACAAGAACGACATTTTGGAGCGCAGCTTTGCACTTAAAGCCATTTGGGGAGACGACAGTTATTTCAACTCCAGAAGTATGGATGTCTACATTGCTAAAATCAGAAAGTACTTGAAAGAAGATCCTAGTATAGAAATTATTAACGTGCATGGTCGTGGTTTTAAGCTTATTGACCAAAACAAAAGCTAAACGAAGACGTTTGATTGATAAAACCTTATCTCTAAATCTATTCGTTATGAAAAAATTTATCGCCTTATTTATTTTGTTCGTATCTGGTAGTGCTATTTATGCACAATCACCTTTCGACTTAGGAGTTAAAGCCGGTGGAAATTATTCTGTTTTCTATTCTGATGCCGATGGATTTTCATCCAATGGAAATGTGAGCTATACTGGTGGTGTATTTGCCCGTTTAAGAGCAAAAAGGCTTAGTGCACAAGCAGAAATACTCTATGTGGGTGTTAACGGAAAAGGAAAATATGAAATTGAAGGTCAAGAATTTGAGGCCGATTTTGTATTCAGCAACTTAGACTTACCTCTCATGGTAGGCTATAAGTTTATTGATGCTAAAGTTTTGAAGTTCCGATTAAACGGGGGCGTTATCCAATCGTTTAACCTTACTCAAGGTGGCGATTTAGTTGGTGATGATTTTGAAGATGGCTATACCAATGTAGCTTTGGGGGTATCGGCAGATATACCACTTCTAGTTTTTGACGTGCGTTACCAACATCCGCTAGGTGAATTCTACGATGAAATCCAAGCCGGACTGGTTACGTTAACTGTTGGTGTGAAATTCTTTTAAAGAACAATCTTATATATTGAAAAGCCCAAATAATTCAATCGAGTCGTTTGGGCTTTGCTGATCTGGACCTTAAAGCGTAAAACACTCTACCCAAGATTTTACAATTGACACTGAAGGTATTAACTATTATTAGAAAAGACCTCCCTCATTATTTTATTATTGCCTGTTTCACCTTTTAGGTCTTAACAATACCCAGCCACCAATAAAGAATAAAAACCTAAGAATAATGTTGAGGTTCTATGCCTAACATATCTCATTGAATAAGGTCATCGCTTAAAACCAATAAAGCCCCTTTTTCAAGGAGCTCTTCTGTATCTCACACAATTTGAAATGCCTTACAAGCATGGAGTTCTTCCACCATCTACCGGAATGTTAATTCCGTTGATGTAACTCGCTGCCGGAGATGCCAAAAATGCAACTGCTGCTGCTACCTCTTCTGGTTTCCCAACTCTACCCATCGGTACTTCTCCTGTCATGCCTTCTAAAATATCTTCAGCCGTTTTCCCTTGTTTTCCGGCTCTTACCTCAGCAATAGAAGTCAATCTGTTGGTATGTGTTGCTCCTGGCAAAACATTGTTAACCGTAATGCCATACTGCCCTAATTCAGAAGCCAATGTTTTTGACCAATTTCCAACAGCTCCACGAATGGTATTAGAAACACCCAAGCCATAAAGAGGAGTTTTCACTGATGTAGAAATAATATTGACAAAACGGCCATATCCGGCTTCTTTCATTCCCGGCACAACCGCCTGTGCAATCAACTGATTACAGATCAAATGGTTGTTAAAGGCCTGTAAATATTCAGAAACATCAGCATGAATAGCCAAACCTCCGGGAGGGCCTCCTGTATTATTCACTACAATGTGAATAGGGTTTTCTTTTACAAAGTCTTCTATTACTTGCTTAACCACATCTGCATTAGAAAAATCTGCCACCAAATAACTGTGGTTTTGCCCTTCAACTGTTGGCAAATCGTTTAAAGTCGCTTTTAGCTTTTCTTCATTTCTGGCCAATAAAATAACATCAGCACCTAAAGCCGCCAACTCAATGGCTGCCGCTTTTCCTATTCCTTGCGAGCTACCGCCTACCAGTGCTCGTTTTCCTGATAAATCGAGATCCATATTGTTCTATTCTTGAGTTCTGTTTTCAGCGAAAATAAACAATCTCTTCCCACTAAATTCTACTAACTTTACCCCGAAAAGTACTAAGAAGCTATGTCAGTAAAACGCCCTTTTAATTTATTCAAATGGATTGAGGAAAATCGGGACCTGTTAAAACCTCCCGTAGGCAATAAAAACCTTTATCCGGAAGGAACCGATTACATTGTAATGATTGTTGGCGGACCAAACGCCAGAAAAGATTATCATTACAACGAAACTGAAGAATTATTTTTTCAATTGGAAGGCGACATTGTTGTCAAAATTCAAGAAGATGGTAAGGCCGTAGAGGTTCCTATTAAAGAAGGTGAAATGTTTTTGTTGCCACCTAATGTGCCTCACTCGCCAATTAGATCTGAAGGTTCTGTAGGATTGGTTATTGAACGTGTTCGCCCGGACTACACCGATGGTTTACTTTGGTTTTGTGATAATTGCAATCACAAGCTACATGAAACGTATTTCAAGTTAGATAACATTGAAACCGATTTCTTACCACGATTTAAAGCGTATTACAATTCTGAAGAACTCAGAACCTGTAGCAAATGTGGCACTGTAATGGAAACAGATCCGCGTTTTACAGATTAACCCTTCGCTAAAAGTATATTTGTTCAACTTTTTTGTCCAGCGACTCGATTCGAGATTGTCGATCGGTTGTAACGGACAGGATATTTTGTCTCCTTTTAACGGTTGGTTTTATGATTGATAAAACCTGTACTTGTATGATCCTGTCCTAACGATAACAAACTCCGCGAGTGCTGATTTAACACATCAAGCACATGGAAAACAAGCGTTTAAAAATCGATATGCACACGCATATCATCCCCAAACACCTCCCAAAATTTGCCGAAAAATTTGGCTATGGTGATTTTATAGAATTGGCTCACCGCCCCGATGGCAATGCAGATATGATGCAAGGTGGAAGGTTTTTCAGAACCATAAAGCCCAACTGCTGGGATGCCGAAACACGCATTTCTGATTACCTGAAATTTGATACTCAAGTACAAGTTGTTTGTACCATTCCGGTTATGTTCTCTTACTGGGCAAAAGGAAAAGATTGTTTAGAGCTTTCTCAGTTTTTAAACGATGACCTGGTTGCTCTTCAGGAAAAATACCCCAAGCAATACCTAACATTGGGTACTATCCCAATGCAAGATACCGACCTTGCCATTCAAGAGCTTGAGCGAATCAAGAAGTTGGGTATGAAAGGCATTCAAATTGGTTCAAACATCAATGACCTCAACTTAAGCGAAGAACAATTCTTCCCCATTTTTGAAGCTTGTGAGCAATTAGATTTAGCGATAATGATTCACCCTTGGAACATGATGGGTATGGAATCGATGCGGAAATATTGGCTGCCTTGGTTAGTAGGTATGCCTGCCGAAACATCAAGAGCCGCTTGTTCACTTATTTTTGGGGGTGTATTGGAACGCCTTCCTAACCTTCGTGTTTGTTTTTCACATGCGGGAGGCTCTTTCCTTCCTACCATTGGAAGAATAGAACACGGTTACAATTGTCGTCCGGATTTAGTAGCCATTGACAACGATAGAAACCCAAGAGAATACATTGGTAAATTTTGGGTAGACTGCATTACACACGATGAAAAAGCATTTCAATACATATTAGATCTTCAAGGTAGCAAGCGGGTTTGTTTGGGTTCAGATTACCCTTTTCCGCTGGGAGACCTGGAAATTGGAACATTTATTGAAGAAATGGATTTAAGCGAAGAAGTGATCGATGATATCTTCTGTAATTCAACTTTAGAGTGGTTAAATACACAAAAAGAAGATTTATTGTTCAGTTAGCTAAAATTTATTCCGAATTAAAAGGGGTTTCTTTAGATTTAGTTCAATTTTGAGTCTGAATTAAATAATCCCTCTTTGCAGAAAAAATCCTACATACTGCTGTTATTTTTCCTTAGCGCATTTTATGCTTTTGGGCAAGACTCTGCTCAGGCAGAAAAAAAGCGTCCTAAAATTGGTTTGGTTCTTTCTGGAGGAGGGGCTAAGGGTCTAGCCCACATTGGCTTTCTAAAGGTAATGGAAGAAGCAGGACTCAAACCCGATTACATTACTGGAACCAGTGCGGGTAGTTTTGTGGGTGCGCTCTATAGTATGGGGTACACTCCAGATCAAATGAAAAAAATAGCTACTTCGGTTGATTGGACAACCATTATGGGGAATAAAGTTCCATTAAACCGGGTAGCCATTGAGGAGAAAGACTACTATAGCAGGTATATTTTCGACATTGATATTGAAGGCACAAACTTTAGCCTCCCCGGAGGTCTTATCACAGGGCATCAACTACAACAATTTATTGCTGAACTTACATTCCCTTATCATTCTGTTACAGATTTTACCCAGCTTCCCATTCCTTTTAAATGTGTTGCCACTGACATTGAAACAGGAGAGATTATTGTAATGGATAGTGGAAATATTGCTGAAGCAATCCGCGCAAGTATGTCAATTCCAACAGTGTTTGCTCCAGTAGAAGTAGACGGTAGGTTACTGGTTGATGGTGGTTTAGTGCGCAACTTTCCGGTGCAAGAAGTCATCGACATGGGTGCAGATGTGGTTATTGGAGTTTATACCGGATACCAACTCAAAGACAAAGAAAACCTCAAGAGCTTATTTAGCATCTTAACCCAATCGGCATTCCTTATGGGAATGAATGATGCTTACATCCAAATCCCGAAATGCGACATTTACATTGAGCCGGAATTGGGCGATCTTACAAGTAGCGACTTTGTTAGAGCCGATAGCATTATTGCCCGCGGAGAACGAACAGCCAGAAAATACCTCGAACAACTCAAATTGATGTCTGACACAGCAGGAAGTTCAATTGAAATGCACCAAATGCATCTCTATGACAATAAACTTGATACGTTTCAACTAAAAGCTGTTGATGTAAATGGCACAGAACGCATTCCCGAAGAATACATCAAAGGAAAACTTCATTTGGAAGAAGGAAAAAAAGTAACACATCAATACATTATCAATCGAATTGAAGTGCTTTATGGAACACAGTATTTCGAAAAAGTAAGCTACAACATTGAAGAAACAGATACCGGAACTGTTTTACTGATCGATGTTATTGAAGTGCCTCCTGCTAAATTGCGTTTTGCCCTTCACTACGATACGGATACTCGTTCAGCACTTACCATTAACTTCACATCAAGAAATGCTATAGTTCCCAGCTCCAGAATTATTGCCGAGGTAGAAATAGCCGATTTACCCAAAGGAGAATTGAGCTATTTTCAGTACACCGGTAAAGAACAAGAATTGGCTATCGTGTTAAATGCAAAAGCAACTTTTGAAAACGAAATTATTGCTTCCAATATCTCTAGCCAAGAAGCTACATACAGCCTAGGAACAGTTAGTGTTTCCGGAGGTTTTCAAACAACATCAAGTGTCAACTGGACGCTAGGTGCTTTCATTAGTAAAGAATGGAACACCCTAAAACCTAAAGTAAACAATGATACTATACTAAGCTCAGTATCTGATCAAAACTACTTTGCTTCATTTTTCTTTAAGCTCAACACCATGAACACTCAGTTTTTCCCCTCCAAAGGGATAAAGCTCAGCTTAGAAGGAAGATATCATTTTAACATTGAACAAGCTGTTAGAACACATGCTGAATCTAAAGCTATGGAAGCTGAGCTTAA
>PAJI01000037.1 GCA_002705995.1 Crocinitomicaceae bacterium
ATTGTAAGAGAAAGCCTTGATTTAATGCAAAAAGAAGTAGGATAAAAAAAGTACAGCATAGTGAAAGCACTTGAACAATTAATGGAAAAAATGAAGCCCAATAAGGATGCTAAATTTCCTTTAGCATATTGGGTTTGGGATGGAACATATACCTTTTTATTCACTCCTGGTCATGTAACTAAAAAAGGTGTTCATGTAAGGGATGCTGTTGATTTAAAGCGTACCATGTTTACGGTAATTATCGCTTTACTTCCGGCACTTCTTTTTGGAATTTGGAACACGGGCCATCAGCACTATCTTGCTTTGGGCGAGTTTACAGCGTTGAATGAAGGTTTCATGGACAAAGTGATCTTCGGATTAATTAAAGTATTGCCACTTGTTGTGGTCTCATATGGAGTTGGACTTGGAATTGAATTTATTTTCTGTTCCATCAACAAACATCCTATTCAAGAAGGTTTCTTGGTTTCAGGGATGTTGATTCCTTTGTGTATGCCAGTTGAGGTTCCGCTTTGGATGGTAGCAGTAGCAACAGCATTTGCCGTAGTTATTGGTAAAGAAGTTTTTGGAGGAACAGGGATGAATATCCTGAATCCGGCATTAACAGCCAGAGCATTTTTATTCTTCGCATACCCTACAAAAATGTCAGGGAATGCTGTTTGGGTAAGCACAGATGTAGACCAAGGACAACAAGTTGTAGATAGTTTTTCTGGTGCAACAGCACTAGGTAATTTAGCAGAAACAGTTGGTAAGCCTGTTGGTGATGCAGCCAATGATTCAATTTTAGCCATGTTCTCAACAGATGGAATGTACAGTTTGTACAATTCGTTTATGGGATTCATTCCTGGTTCAGTTGGAGAAACTTCTGCTGTAGCAATTTTGATTGGAGCAGTAATTCTTTTGATCACTGGAATCGGTAGCTGGAGAATCATGTTGTCTATGTTACTAGGTGGTTTAGCAATGGGCTACATCTTTAATGCATTTGCAGTAAATGATTTCATGACACTAGATCCTATTCACCAAATTATGTTAGGTGGGTTTATGTTCGGTATGGTGTTTATGGCAACAGATCCTGTGTCTGCAGCTCAAACCAACAAAGGAAAATGGATTTATGGATTTTTAGCAGGTTTCTTAGCGATCATGATTCGCGTATTTAACCCGGCTTATCCAGAAGGTGTTATGATGGCCATTCTTTTCATGAATGTAATGGCGCCAACTATTGATCACTTTGTGGTTCAATCGAATATTAACAAGCGCATGAAGCGCGCTAAAGTAGCAACAGCATAAACGCGTAATTATGGCTATCGATAAGAACAGTAACGGTTACACATTTGGTTTTGCCATTGTATTGGTAGTGGTAGTAGGAGCTCTATTGTCATTTACCGCAATGAGCTTAAAGAAACCACAGCAAGAAAACATCAAGCAGGAGAAAATGAAAAGTATCCTGATGAGTGTAGGTATTATGTCATCAAGTGATAACATGGCTGATGCTCCTGAATTATTTAACCAGTATGTAACAGGTCAAATAATTTTGAATGATGAAGGACAAAAAGTGGAGCGTGAGTATTCAGCATTTGATGTTGATGTTCAGGCAAACTATAAGAAAATGAAAGCAGGAGCTATAACTCCTGAAGAAATGGATTATCCGCTTTTTAAAATTGAAAAAGACGGAGAAACTACATATGTAGTTCCTCTTGTAGGAACTGGTCTTTGGGGACCGATTTGGGGATACATTGCTCTTGAAGGTGATATGAACACTGTTAAAGGTGCCATTTTTGCTCACAAAGGAGAAACTCCAGGACTTGGAGCTGAGATTACAACAGAGAATTTCCAGAAGCAATTTGTTGGAGAACAAATTTTTGAAGGAAATGATTACGTTTCTATTTCTGTCTTGAAAGGCGGAGGCGGAGATGCTAATAAGCATGCTGTTGATGGTATTACAGGAGGAACCATTACCTCAAGAGGTGTTGGTGAAATGCTTGATAGAACCCTTGGAATTTATGTTCCCTATTTCAAACAAAATTAAACGGAGTTAATCATGAGTGAAGTAGCAGAAAAAGAAGTAAAGGCACCAAAAGAGCCGTTATTTTCTAAAAAGAATAAAAAGCTTTTAACAGATCCGTTAAATGATGACAACCCAATTACCGTTCAGGTATTAGGAATTTGTTCAGCATTGGCAATTACCGTTCAGTTACAGCAGGCGATTATTATGGCGGTTTCTGTAATCGTGGTGTTAATCGGTGGTAACTTAACCATCTCATTAATGAGAAATACAATTCCTAGCCGTATTCGTATTATCGTTCAGCTAGTAGTTGTTGCATCGTTGGTTATTTTGGTTGACCAGATTCTGAAAGCATATGTTTACGATATTTCAAAAGCACTTTCGGTATTCGTAGGTCTGATCATTACGAACTGTATTATCATGGGACGTTTTGAGGCTTTCGCAATGGGGAATAAACCTTGGCCATCAATTCTTGATGCGATTGGAAACGGTGCCGGTTATGGAGCTATTCTGGTAATTGTTGCTATCGTTAGAGAAATATTTGGTTCAGGAGCTATCAGTTTCCCAGGGATGGGACAAATCAAATTCTTACCTGAAGCTGTATACGAAGCTGGATATATGAACAATAACCTTATGATCTTACCTCCAATGGCATTGGTAACTGTTGGTATTATCATTTGGGTACAGCGTAGTAAAAACCCTGAATTAATCGAAGATTAAGAATTAAGAAAGACGACATTATGCAAGAGTTAGTAAATATTTTTGTGAAGGCGATTTTCGTAGACAACATGATTTTCGCCTACTTCTTGGGAATGTGTTCCTACTTAGCCGTATCTAAAACGGTTAAAACCGGTATAGGTCTTGGTGCCGCTGTAATCTTCGTATTAGGAATTACTGTACCGATTAACTATTTGTTAGAGAACTTTGTATTGAAAGAAGGTGCTCTTGAATGGATTAACCCGGATTGGGGAGTTAATGGTGCCAATACAATTGATTTGAGTTTCCTAAGCTTTATCATGTTCATCGCAGTAATTGCATCTATTGTACAGTTGGTTGAGATGATCGTTGAAAAATTTGCGCCAGCACTATACGGAGCGTTAGGGATTTTCCTTCCTCTTATTGCGGTAAACTGCTCTATCTTAGGAGGTGCACTTTTTATGCAAGAAAGACAATATGCTACCATAGGTGAAGCAACAGCATTTGGACTTGGTTCTGGTGTTGGCTGGTTTTTAGCTATCGTAGCAATTGCTGCAATTCGTGAAAAAATTCGTTATTCTCATGTTCCAAAACCGCTTAAAGGATTAGGAATTACTTTCATCATTACAGGATTGATGGGAATAGCATTCATGAGTTTTATGGGTATTGAATTATAAATCGATCAAAGGGAATAGATAAATGAGTACTACAGTAATTATAACAATAGTCGTTTTCCTAACCGTGATCTTGTTTTTGGTATCAATTCTATTGTTTGCCAAAGCAAAACTTTCTCCAAGCGGCTTGGTGAAAATTAACATCAACGGGGAAAAAGAAATCGAAGTAGAAGCTGGCGGATCGCTATTGTCGACCCTTGGTAACAATAAAATTTTCCTTCCATCAGCTTGTGGTGGTGGTGGTACATGTGCCATGTGTAAATGTCAGGTAAATGAAGGTGGTGGCGAAATTCTTCCTACTGAAAAGCCTTACTTTACAAGAAAGCAAGTACAGGAAAATTACCGTTTAGGATGTCAGGTGAAAGTGAAGGAGGATATGAAAATCCAAATTCCTGAAGAGATCTTTGGTATCAAAAAATGGGAATGTGAAGTTGTATCTAACTACAACGTTGCATCATTCATTAAAGAATTTGTGGTGAAGCTTCCAGAAGGAGAAACGTTGGATTTCCAAGCTGGTGGTTACATTCAGGTTGATGTACCAGCAATTGAGGTTAACTTCAAAGACATCGACATTACAGCTCACCCTAAGATGCACAACGATCCAAAAACATTCCAAACAGAATGGGATAAGTTTGGTCTTTGGGATTTGAAAATGAAAAATGATGAAGAGGTTTTCCGTGCATACTCAATGGCAAACCATCCTGCAGAAGGAAACATCATCATGTTGAACATTCGTATAGCAACTCCACCATGGGATCGTGAGAAAAATAAATGGATGGATGTTAATCCTGGTATTTGCTCTTCTTACGTGTTCTCAAGAAAACCAGGTGATAAAGTTGTGATTTCAGGACCTTACGGTGAGTTCTTCATTAAAGATACTGATGCAGAAATGATCTATGTAGGTGGTGGTGCTGGTATGGCTCCAATGCGTTCGCATTTGTTCCACCTTTTCCATACACTTAAAACAGGAAGAAAAGTTTCTTACTGGTATGGTGGTCGTTCTAAGCGTGAATTATTCTACCTAGATGATTTCCGTGAGATCGAAAAGAACTTCCCGAACTTCAAGTTTTACATCGTTCTTTCTGATGCTACACCAGAAGATAATTGGAAGCCTAAGAAAGATGTTGATGATGCTGAAGGTGATGGTTTCACAGGCTTTGTACATCAAGCATTAATCGATAATTATTTGTCGAAGCACGAAGAGCCTGAAGAAATTGAATTTTACTTCTGTGGTCCTCCAATGATGAACCAAGCAGTAGTAAAAATGTGTGAAGACTTTGGTGTTCCGGATGAGAACGTATCGTTCGATGATTTTGGAAGCTAATTAATATAGAATTGCATTATACTTACCCCGATCCATTGGATCGGGGTTTTTTGATTAAAAGCATTGATAAAGTGATGAAAAAACTAGTTTACCTGATCGCAATTATAGGACTTGCTTCATGCCAACAACAGACTCAGCAGAATAAAGAGGATGAACAAAAGTTGACAATTCAAGGGGAAGCTCAAGGCACAACCTATTCCATTGTATATTACCCTAAATCAGATACAATTACGAAACACGAAGTGGATTCAATTTTAGCTGATATTGATCTGTCGCTTTCAACTTGGGAACCAGCTTCGTTGATTAGTACATTAAACAACTCAGACTCTACTGAAATAGTATTTGAAGATTACAATGGCTATTTCACTGATATGGTAAGGTATTCTCGTGAAGTGTATAACGTAACTGAAGGAGCTTTTGATCCTACGGTTGGACCTTTGGTGAATGCTTGGGGTTTTGGGTTTAAGAATCGCGATGAAATTACTCCTGAGAAAATTGATTCCTTGATGCAATATGTAGGGCTTTCGTACGACAATATTCGCCTAACTCGTTTCGATGATCGAAATACAATAGATCCTAAACGCATTCTTGTAAAAGCCAAGAAGGGTATTCAGTTTGATTTTAATGCAATTGCTCAGGGCTATTCGGTTGATGTATTGGGGAATTATTTTGACCTAAAAAATGTGGATAGTTACCTTATTGAAGTTGGTGGAGAGATGAAAGCCAAGGGGACTAAACCAAGTGGAGTTCTTTGGAAAGTTGGTATTGATAAGCCCGTTGAAAATGCAGAAGAGCGAAAATTAAGTGCAATTGTAGAGGTTAAAAATGAAGCTGTAGCTACAAGTGGAAATTACCGCAAGTTTTACGTGAAAGATGGCGAGAAATATGCGCATACACTTGACCCAAAGACTGGCTATCCTGTAAAGCATAATTTGTTAAGTGCTACTGTTCTTGCAGACGAATGCTGGAAAGCTGATGCTTTTGCTACTGCTTTTATGGTTATGGGAACAGAAAGGGCAATAAAATTCTTAGAAAGCCACAAAGACCTTGGGCTTGAGGTATATCTTATTTCAGCAGCAGAAAATGAGAGCTATGAAACTTACATTACTGAATCGCTGAAAAAGAAGATTGAAGAATTAAGTGAGTAAAGGGCAAAATTAAGCGGCAGCTTTATCGCTGTCGTTTTCACTTTTACAACGGTCTCCTGGAAGAGCGCCACAAAAACTACAAGATTCTCCTTCAGGGTTCAAAAACGGGCTATTGCTCGCGCATGTACCGGAAAACTCTCCGTCTTTTTTTACTAAAATCTTAATGGCAATTCCGGCAAAAGCCAAGGCCAATAATCCAATCGCTACTAGTACTCCTGTCCAATTCATGGTGCAAATTTATCAAATTAAGAGATTCGATACAGCACTTTTGTTTGTATCATTATCGTATGATTAACAAATACAGGTTACCTCTTGTTTTTTTGATCAGTAGTGTGCTACTAACATTGTACTATTTATGGATTTCGACCGGTACAATGGGAGGTGGCGACAGTTATGTTCATTTCTTAATTTCTAAATACAGTTGGAAACATTTTAATCTGTTTTTCGATCATTGGGGAAAACCCGTATTTACTATTCTATCTTCTCCTTTCTCACAAAACGGATTGTTTTTTTTAAAACTATTCAACGTATTCTGCGGTATTCTAAGTGCTTTATTCGTGTACTTGAGTGCTAAAAAACTATTTCCTCAGACAGGAGGATTTTCCGCATTTGGACTTTTATTGATTCCCTACTTTTCAGCCTTGCACATCAGTGGGTTGACGGAGCCGCTTTTTACATTATTTCTTACTTCTGTAGTTTACTTAGTATTGATGAGAAGAAATGGAATAGCAGCTATTGTATTAGTGCTGCTTCCATTTATAAGAACAGAAGGTATTTTGTTTTTACCGCTTCTTTTGCTCTTATGGAGTGTTCAAAAGCAATGGAAACCAATTGGAATTGTTTTGTTGGTAGGCATCTTCGTCAACATCTTGGGAGCTTTTTTTCACGAAGGAGATTTTTTCTGGTTCATTACGAAAATGCCTTATAGTGTTGTCTCAAATTATGAGTCAGGAAGTTTCTTTCACTTTTTGCAAAAATCCGACATGATTTTTGGACTTCCTGTTTTGATCTTTAGCTTATTAGGATGGGGAATAGGTCTTTTCAAAAGGGAGTATAATACTTGGGAGAAAAAGCTGGTATTGATCATCTTTCCAGCTGTTTATTTTTTATTTCATTCCCTGTTGTTTGGACTGGGAGCGGGAGCCAGTGCGGGACTAACTCGTGTTATGATCGTGATTGCTCCAATTCTGGCACTAAATACTGAATATGCATTGAATTATTTTTCAAAGTGGCTTCCTGATAGAATTAGATTAATGCCTTTCATTGTCTTTATCGTTTGGGTATCTATTCAGTTTGCGACCAGCAGTCGTCAACCGGTTGAGCCCACACAACAACAACTTACATTGGATGCGTCTTTAGATTATTTAGAGCAAAATCTGACGTATGAAAAAGTCTATTATTATCATCCTTATGTCCCTGTAAAATTGAACTATGATCCTTTTTCCGGTGAATATTGCAAAGAGAGACTCCCACAAGAAAATGAATTACAAATTGGAGATTTACTTATCTGGGACAATCATTTTTCTCCACAAGAAGGTGCTTTACAGTTGGGTGAAATTAAAACCGATAACCATTGGGAAGAAATGGCTCATTTTGGAGATGAGGATGATTTTGCTGTCTATCTGTTTCAAAGAAGATAACTTCCTTTTAAACCCAGTAGGAGTGGGTTAATGCTAACTTTGCAAAAACGATGTGTTATGCCAGATAATTCAAGAGAAGATCAGTTAAAAGCCTTTGGTCGTTTGTTAGATATTATGG
The DNA here is from genome assembly GCA_002705995.1 of Crocinitomicaceae bacterium. GTDB lineage: Bacteria > Bacteroidota > Bacteroidia > Flavobacteriales_G > Salibacteraceae. Next base: position 7,600 of record PAJI01000037.1, read on the forward strand.
ACGATTTACGCGAGAAATGTCCATGGGATAAAAAGCAAACCTTAGCATCTTTACGCTATTTAACCATTGAAGAAACTTATGAGCTGTCTGATGCTATTTTGGATAATGATCTGGATGAGATTAAAGGAGAGCTTGGTGATATATTATTGCACATGGTTTTCTATAGTAAAATAGGAAATGAAAAAGGTGCTTTTGATGTGGCCGATGTGTTAAATGCTATTTGCGAGAAATTGATTTACCGTCATCCGCATATCTATGGAGATGTAAAAGCAGAGACAGAGGAGGAAGTCAAACAAAACTGGGAGCAACTCAAATTAAAATCGGGTAAAAAATCTGTTTTACAAGGAGTGCCAAAATCTTTACCGGCAATGGTAAAAGCCAACAGAATTCAAGAGAAAGCTAAAGGCGTAGGATTTGATTGGGACAATGCAGATCAGGTTTGGGATAAGGTACAAGAGGAAATTGGAGAGTTGAAACATGAACTCAATGAAAATGCCCCTCATGAAAAAGTGGAATCAGAATTCGGAGATGTTTTATTTAGCATGATCAACTATGCCCGCTTTATTGGTGTAAATCCGGAAGATGCTCTTGAACGGACCAATAAAAAATTCATTAAGCGTTTTCAATATTTAGAAGAAGGTGCTAAAAAGCAAGGAAAAGCAATCCATGATATGACACTGAATGAGATGGAAGCACTTTGGAATCAAGCCAAAGAACTTTAGTATTGAATTGTGATCTATTAATACTACAACTTAAAGATTATAACTATTGGTTATGGGAGCATTATTGAAAACTTCAATGAATAGTTTCAAAACCAGTGACTTCAATCTAATTTTGAATAAAATTTATAAGCTATGGCAGTAGAACTAACAACGGATAAAGAATTTGAAGAAATCTTATCTAGTAATGAGAAAGTAGTCGTAAAATACTTCGCAGGATGGTGCGGATCGTGTAAATTGTTTGCACCAAAATATAGAAGAGTATCTAACGATGAGCGTTTTGAAAATGTGAAATTTTTAGACGTTGATGCAGAGCATAATGAAATTGCTCGTAAGAAAGCAGGAGTAGATAATCTACCATTTATTGCTACGTTTAAAAACGGTGAGTTAGTAGATGCTAAAGCAACATCAAAAGAGGATGCATTAGTTTCAATGTTAGAAAATTTAAGTTAAGCGATGCAAATTCCTGTAATTAGAAGAATAGTAGAAGAATATTCATTAGAGCAATTGCAAAATGCCGAAGCAGCATTGCTTGAAGAACAACCCATCGAAATAGATGTAGATGGCAATGATGAAGGAGAGCAGTTAACGCACATAATGGCTGCAATCTGGATCAAACAAGAAATGGAAAAAGAAGATATTCCAATAGGAAAAGCAGTAAGGAATTACACGGTTAAAGTCCGTAATTCTATTAGCTAAATAAAATCATTTAAAAGAAAGGCTCTGATTACCAATCAGAGCCTTTCTTTTTTTCACATGTTTCACAACTGTAAAAATCAATGTTGAAAATATTTCACATGTATAAATTGCCATAAAAAATAGTTACTTTGAATCTCCTTAGAGATTACACGATAGTGAATATAGTTAGTTGATGAAGAACTTATTACGCATACTATTTTTTGTTCTTTTTTGTGTTCAAAGTTCCTCACTTTTAGCAACTTCTAATATTGATAGTTTAGAGCACGAATTACAACGACTCAAAGGAGTTGATCAACTCCAAGTGCTCGATCAAATAACAAAACAGGCGGTAAATATCAACTTGAATGAAGCGCTACGCTATGCTCATTTGTACCACAATAAAGCGCTGAATGAAAAGGACAATACCTTCATTTACGAATCAGCCTTTCGCCTTGGAGTTATTTATAAGTATGTTGGTAATCTAGACAGCTCATTGTTCTATATAAAGGAGTCCTTAACAATAGCTGAAGCCACTCATGACTCAGTTAGAATGGGGCGTTCTTTTAACTCTTTAGGAGTAATCTATAAAACCAAAGGAGAGTTAGAAGAGGCTAAAGTTTACTACAATAAATCATTGAAAATTGCTCACGATCTTGGAGATCAAAAAACAGAGTCTAAGATTTATAACAACCTTGGGTTACTTGAGCAAATGGAAGGGAAATATACTGAGGCATTAAAACATTTCTCAGCTTCAGTTGAACTTAAAAAGCTATTAGAAGATAAGAAGGGGCTGGTTGGTGCTTATAACAACATAGCACTCAATTTTACATTATTGAGTAAAACAGATGAGAGTATTCGCCATTTCAAAATGGCACTAGAAATCGCCAAAGAAATTCATTACGACTATTACCAAGGAGTTCTGAACAATAACCTTGGAGAAATATACCTTTCTATTGATAGCATTGATCAGGCCATGAGGTATTTGAATGCTTCAGTAGAGATCAGAAAAAAATTAGAGGATGAAATTGGGCTGGGGGTAACCTATTTCCATTTTGGAGAGTTGTGGGTTAAAGTCGAAAAGACCGATAGAGCCGAGCGTTATTTTCGTGATGCGGTAACTATTCTAGAAGAAAATCAGAAATACGATGAGCTTGGAAAGATATACATGGCTTTGGGGAATCTTAAATACAACCAAAGGCTATATTCCGAAGCAAAAGTATGGTATGAGAAAGCGATAAACTTAGCGAATGATATAGGAGCAAAAGAATACCTATTGGATGGTTATGAATCATTGTCAAGGACTTATTATTTAATGAATAAGTACGAAGAGGCTTATCATTATTTAAAGTTGGCAAAGCTACTGTCAGATGATAGTCATCGTTTTGAGGTGCAACAAAAACTCAACGAACAGCAGTTAAAATACGAGGCAGATTTCAATCAACAGACAATGGATCAGTTGAAAAGAACCAATAATATTCAGCGTTTAGAGCGTGAGAAAAATGACATTTTCTTTTACGTTATTTTAATAGGATTATTGGTGGCTGCTTTCATTGCCGGATTACTCTTTCGGCAAAATCAACTTAAGAAAAAACATACAAAAACTCTGGTTGAACAAAATCGCCAAATTGAGGCTCAGAACGAAGAACTCAAAATGGCTAAACTAGATGCTGAAGAAGCTCTTAAAGTAAAGTCTGAATTTTTAACAACGGTAAGTCATGAAATCAGAACCCCAATGAATGCAATTGTGGGCATGACTGACTTGTTGAACAAAACAAAATTGGATAAAACGCAATACACTTATCTTGAAACAATAAAAAATAGCAGTGAAAACCTTCTTGTTTTACTCAATGATATTCTTGACTTCTCAAAGCTTGAAAGTTCGAACTTAAAATTAGAGGTAAGAAGGGTAGAACTCAAGCAATTAATGAAGGTTGTTTATGAGTTGTATAATCCAATAGCAAGGGAGAAAAACCTGAATTATAACTTGGAGTTAAGTGATGATCTACCGGAGTTTGTTTTTACAGATGCATCTAGGCTCAAGCAAATACTAAATAACCTTTTATCCAACGCATTTAAATTTACACACAAAGGAGGTATCTCTCTTAATGTTGAGGTCAAAGACCGAGAAAAGACATTTAACGGAGAGCTTGTTACCATTGAGTTTTCTGTGGTAGATAGCGGTATCGGTATTTCAAAAGAAATGAAAGAGCGTATTTTCAATGCTTTTAGCCAAATTGATGGCTCTGTTACCAGAAGATATGGAGGAATAGGGTTAGGATTATCTATTTCACAAAGTCTCACTGAAATGATGGGAGGAAAAATCTTTATTGAAAGTGAAATTGACAAGGGATCTCGTTTCTCATTTACACTTCGGTTAAAGGCAGAAAAGCAGAATCCACATGAACGAGCAGAGAAAATAAAGGAAAAAAACACCCATGAAAATACCGCTGAAATAGCCAGTAGATACCCCATGGAAATCTGTATTGCGGAAGACAATGCCATTAACCAGGAATTGCTGGTTATCATTTTACAGAAGTTGGGGTATGAACCTATTATTGTTGGTAATGGAGAGGAACTATTAAACAAATGGAGCTCCAATAATATCGATTTGATTTTTATGGATGTTCAAATGCCGGTTATGGATGGCATTACGGCAACAAAACGCCTACGCGAAATTTCTCCCAATCCCCATCATCCGGTTATTGTAGCAGTAACAGCCAATGTAGGTAATGATGATCGCATTCTATATCTCAATTCAGGCATGAATGATTATATCTCAAAACCTTATACCACTAAAGAAATCGTAGAGGCAATTAAAAACTGGTATTCAGTAATTAAAACCCACTACGAAAAGAAAAATCAGTAACCACCTTAAGCTTCTGTCTGAGCTTCTTTTTTGGAACCTTCGTAAATTTCATAGTGCTGAAACTTACATTCAATGTTCGCATTTTTTACTGTATACTTTGGAGTAGGATGCAATCCTAAATGTTTGAAGGCTTCTTTAATGCTGATAACCCATGCATGGTAACCTTGAAAATGGTTTTTCAAACGGTTTCCGATGGTAACATACAAATCCTGAATATCATCCGGACTTAATCGTTGACCATAAGGTGGGTTTGTGATAAGCATTCCGGGCCCTTTAGGTGGATCATAAGTCGCAAAATCTTGTTGCGAAAAAGAAATGTTTTTCGATTCCACACCGGCACGGTCAAAGTTTAGTTTAGCATTTTCAACAGCGCGTTCAGAAATATCCATCCCAATTAATTTGGGGTAATTCTCTTCTTGCTCTTCAATGGCTTCCATTCTTACATCAACCCAAAGTGCTTTGTCAAAGTCTTTCCAGTGTTTAAAAGCAAAATCTTTACGGTTCATGTTGGGAGCAACATTTTGAGCCATCATAGCAGCCTCAATAATGAAAGTACCTGATCCACAGAAAGGATCAATTAAAGGCGTTTTTTTATCCCATCCGGTAAGTAAAATCAAACCTGCAGCCAACACTTCGTTAATTGTGGCAGGATGGTTACCCATACGGTATCCGCGCATGTTTAACGGATTACCACTACTGTCTAAAGAAACAGTAACAGAGTTTTGATTAATGTGAATGTTAACGCGTAATGTAGGATTTTCTAAATCAATGGAAGGACGTTTTCCTTCGCGTTCTCTAAAACGGTCAACAATAGCATCTTTTGCTTTTAGAGCCACATACTTTGAATGCGTAAATTCTTTTGAGAAAACAGTTGAGTCAATAACAAACGTATCGTTAACGTCAATGTATTTTGACCAGTTGATTTTTTTAATTTCAAAATAAAGGTCATGTTCATTACGCGCTTCAAATTCCTTGATAGGAACAAGAATTTTTAAAGCTGAGCGCAAGCGCAAATTTGCTTTATATAGTAACCTTTGATCTCCGGAGAACAGAATCGCTCTGTTAGAAGGAATAATATTAGATGCTCCAAGTTGCTCAAGCTCTTTTGCCAAAACGTCTTCTAAACCGGTAAGCGTTTTGGCTACCATTGGAAATTCTTTTTTCATGTTGATACCCTGTTTCCCTTATTTAAAACAGTTTCTTTTTTTGAATTTTTACATAACGTCTGGGAGGCCCAAAAATATTTTTTTCCTTATAGGCTTTTACCAGCGCTTTACGAAAGTTTTTAGATTTCTTGTACTGATCGTTATACAATAGTTTATTGATTGGATAGTACGTTAAGGTATCGTTTGAGACTACAAATTTATAAATAAGAAATTCTCTTGAATCTAATTCAAGCAATTGAATATTGGCGTACTGATCATTTTCTATGGTTGAGATGAAACCTCTGAAGAATGAAACTGACTTATCTTCACCTGAGACCTTCAGTGCATATTCATGTTCGTTAAAAGCCATGATTTCCAGTTCATGTCCCTCAAAATAAGTGGCAAGACTATCTGTATTGTCTTCAGTAATAAACTTCCATCTGCCTAAATAAGTAGAGTCAATGTGAGAGCGCCAGTGTTTGTTCAATGGTACTTTAGAGCTGTAATCGTCACAAGCTGTTAGAATTACAAGAAAACTTATAGCAGCAAATAATGTGATAGATTGTTTAAAAACCATAATGATCAAAGGTAGTGCTATAGTTTGATTATTTTCTGAATAGAATGTTCTGTTTGCGTATGTAAATGAACAAAATAAGTACCCTTTACAAGGTGAGAGAGGTTAATGGTTGTTGTATTATCGGTAGGGTAGATTTGAGCAACCACTCTTCCGTTGATGTCATAGATGTCAACTTTGCGAAGTTTAGCTTGCTCAGACTGAACAGTTAATTGGTCTTTAGCAGGATTAGGATAAACATGAAATTGCTCATTTAAGCCTGATAGGTTATTAACAGATGTAGTATCTGTTGTATCGCTTTCCTGAGCAAAAGAAAAATCCCAGATTCCTCTTCCGTAAGTACCGAACCGAACCGTTTTAGAAGCATTGATCCATTCAACAGACCAATAACGCTGATCGGGGGCAGCATCACTACTCATGCTATACCACATAGAATCTTTGGCTACAAAAACATAAGGACCAACTTCTGTAGCAGCAAAAATTAGAGAATCATCAGGTGTAGCATCAATCATAAAAGTTAACGTTTGCGGCAAACCGCTATTCATTTGTTCCCAGGTTACCCCATGGTCTTCACTTACCCATACCCCGGGATTGCTATATCCGCTACCGGCAGCAATAACACGGCCAAACTTAGCTTTAGAGGCATATATGCTTGCACCGTGAAAATAATGTGCCTCAGGGCCATTGTTCAACCCTCCGACATTCCAATTACTCATATTATCAGTAGAATAAACCATGGTTCCATTATCCATTAATGCATACCAGTAATCAGTATCGAGAGGTGAATAAGTAAATGCAGAAATTTGTCCACCTGTTAGTGCTTGTACATCAGCAGGTAGTTGGTTGTAAGAAACATTGTTGCCAGAAAGGTTAGCTGTAAGTTCGTAGATAAATGCTCCTGTTCCTCCATTCGGGTCATCTCCGGCCATGTATACCTTTGATTTAATCGTAGGGTGTTCACAAAGCGGAGGAAGCCAATAATTGCCTCTGCCGTCAAAATCACCGGAAACATCCCAGTTACCGGTTGTAGCATCGTCATTATATGCTGCAAACCCAGGGTAAACAAACCACATACTAGCCCCGCTATCTGAAGAAACGATGTGCGCATAATCGCCACTTACTGTTTGTTCAAATCCTAAAATGTCAGCTGTATCTTGGGAAGCACGTTGGAAGCCTTGGTCTTGAGCTCCTGCATAGATATACTGCGGTTGAGCACGGTAGGTATAGACATCATAATACTGACTACAGTTTAAACCATGAAGCGATAGGTTTTCAACTGTTTGAAGGTTGTCATCAGAAATATAAAGCCCTCCGTCTGTACAAATGAAAGTTTTAGCAACGCCATTTTCATCAAAGAACGGAATAACCGCAGGAATATCAGCATGTAATTTGTCGCTAATAGAACCATAGTAGTCATACCACTGATTAACTTCTTCCCAACTCGAAAAACCATTTAACGAGCGGGCACAATTTACACCTCCAAAAAAGACAGCATTGGCGTTTGAATAAGATGCCGCAAAACTATTTTGTCTGAAAGGATTTCTGGCCACATTTGCTTTTTGAATCCATGAGGCAGCACCGTTAATCGATTGGTAAATGTCTTGATCAATGTATGCATAAAGCGTAAGATTTCCTCCAACATTTGTACCTGTAATCATTGACCGGTCATTGGTTAAAGCTCCTATGCTACCTATTTGTTGAGTTACATTTCCCTGAACTTTAAAAACCCTGTCTTGCTGAATGTAGTAAAGTGTATTTCCCTGATAGCGGTCTGCCCAAAAGTCGTGCTGATTAATGCTGCCCATTTGGTTGGTAGAATAAGATACCAGTTTTGAAAATGAAGTTCCCCTGTTTTGAGAATAATAGATCGATATAATCTCTTCCCAGTTGGTATAGTCCCACTCCTGTATAAGAAGGTAGATATTCTCGTTGTCTTGATTGAGTACGGCAGCTTTACGAATATCTCCCCAACTGGTTACAGCATTAATTCCTGTACTAGTTGTCCAAGTAGTTCCGTCATCATCAGAAAAGTAGCAGTATTTACCAGCAGCCACAAAGATACGTGGGCTAGAAGTTTGATTTAAAACAGCGAGGTAATCAATGCCACTGATGTTAAAATGATCCGTAATAGGAGTCCAGTTGCTGCCGTTCAAAGAACCTTTGAAAATTGTACCCCCGTCTGATGCGGCATAAATCGCATTAGAACTAGTATCATAGTCTGCAAAAACAATTCTTCCGGATTGATTAACACTCCCTCGTTCTTTCCAAAATCCGGTAAGAAATCCATTGGCAAGAGTGTCAATATTTGATCGTGTATTTGAACTTTTTCTCAAAAGATTCATGTAGCGAGTTTGCTGATCAATACTTCTCCAATCTGCATCAGGAGCTGTCTTGTGCAAACGATTGATCCACTCCTCTCGTTCAAGTTGTTCTTTCCACTCTTTCTCTTCTTTGTCTCCTTTATTGAGCACAATAGTTTCTGATGGAGCAGGAAACTTTTCTGTTTTTGAAAAGTGTGAATTCTGCCATTTAGAAACAGCAAATACAATAGATGAAAGGATGATTACAGCGAGAAGAAAAAATACTTTTTTCATAAGGAGAGGGATGTATGAAATAAAAAAAACCGCTTTAGCATTGCCAAAGCGGTTTCGAAAATAGCAGTATGATTTTTACTGTGCAATACCTTGATACTGACGAATGTAATTTTGCACGGTAGATTCAATTTCCTTCGTAAAGTCGCTTCCTGCATCAAAACGCTTTTGAGTAGCAACAATTTGCTGAAGTGAACCTAGTGATTGCTCCAGTTTTGATAATTGAGGTACTAAGAATTTTCTGTTCTGACTGAGGTAGTATTCAATGAACTGTGTTTCACGCTCTAACAATACTTGTAGTACTTCGTGTGCTTTTTCAGGTCTGTCAATACTATAATAAACCTGAGCCATAGGAATAATTGCCGCATTAGCAGGAGTGTTTGAATTCACCGCAATTTCACGACATTTATCAAGTACAGCTTCAGCACGTTCGTTATCTTTTTGTTGTGCTAAGTCTTGAGCTAAACGCGTAAATGTAAAACGGATGTTGGTAACAAAACGAAGGTTGTTCTCATCCAAATAAATGGTAGTGTCTTCTAAGCCACCCCATGTAAACTTGTTCATCAGGTTGTCATACATCATTTCGGTAGCAACAGTTCCGTAACTGCGGTAACCGGCAGATGCATTTTTAACAGGGACTAAGCGATAAGCAAATCCTTCCTGACGGAAATAATCTTCTAGTCCAAAGAAAGCATCTTCACCCATTGTAATAGAGAAGTAGATAGGACGCTCCCAATTGTTGTTGGCCAATAAATCCCAAACAGCAAGTTCGCTTTTAAGAATATAGTTTCCTTTAGCTTTCCATGTAATATCGGTAACTCTATTTGCTTCCTCAGGAGAAACTAAACCGTATTTTACAGCAGTAGCAGAATCTGGAGCTGGTATGCGTAAATTTCTGGTTGGGATATAGTTGCGTTTATCTCCACCTTGTTGACCAAGTGAACGAGCACTTTCATCTTTAGAGATAAAATCAACAATTCTTTTCAGGTCATAAAACTTGTTTTTATCCAAACGAGGATCTTCACCATACTGGATAAAGTCACGCGTTCCCTGACGATATTGATCGGGTTTCATTGAGATTGGAATACCATCTCCGTCATAGGCTTTACGTGCCATTTGCTCAATGTACCAGTCTGTATTCAGTAGCATAAGGTTTACAACCCTAACGTCTGTACGATAGCCTTCTACTTCCTGAACATACCATAGCGGGAAAGTGTCATTATCTCCGTTGGTGAACAGAATGGCGTTAGGAGCACAGGAGTCTAGATAATCTTTAGCAATGTCTCTTGCAGTGTATCTTCCACTTCTATCGTGATCATCCCAGTTTTCCTTTGCCATAATAACCGGAACAAGTAATGTGCAAATTACAGTTAATCCTCCGGCAAGAGCTGTTGCTGGAATTTTGTTTTTAAGTTCTTTATAAAGACCAATAACACCCAATCCAATCCAGATTGCAAAAGCGTAGAAAGATCCAACAAAAGCATAGTCACGTTCTCTTGGTTGGTAAGGATACATGTTAAGGTAAACCGCAATGGCAATGCCGGTAAAGAAGAACAATAAGAAAACAACTAATGCATTTTTAGGATCATGTCTGTATTGGAAGAAAAGCCCCAATAGCCCTAAAATAAGAGGCAAAAAGTAATACTTGTTATAAGCTTTATTGTCTTTCAGTTCATCCGGATATTTGTCAAGATTTCCCTGAAAAAATTCATCGATTGGTGTAACACCACTTATAGTGTTTCCTTCTGTGAAAGAGCCGGCATCAATGTGATGACCTTGAATGTCGTTTTGACGACCAATGAAGTTCCATGAGAAATAGCGTCCCCACATCCACCACATCTGGTACTTAAAAAAGTAGGTGATGTTTTCTCCCATTGTAGGTTTTTCGTAAACCTTCATTTCAGGATCGCCATATCCTTGAAAACGGATTTTATCTCCTTTAAAACTTGTCCATGCTTTATAAGCTCGTATATGATTTCCTTTGCCGCTCCACATACGAGGGAAAAGCATTTTAAACTCTGAAGCATGGTTAGGAATTGATTTTTCTTTATTGTCGGCAATTTCATAACGTCCGGTTTCTTCATCTGGGTAGTAAACCGGAGAGCCATCTAGATAAGGTTCTCTTGGGTCAAGTGGTGCGCTAAATGTTTGACCATATGCCAGAGGAATATCTCCATATTGCTCACGTCTTAAGTAAGACAAGAGGTTAATCATGTTTTCAGGATTGTTCTCATCAATTGGAGTGTTGGCATTTGAACGAATAAGAATCATTCCAAAAGATGTGTACCCAATTAAAAGCACTGCAAAACTTAAAAGAGCTGAGTTGGCCAGCACTTTCTTGTTTTTGTGTGTGATGTAAATTCCATAAACCAATGCAGAAATAAGAACAACGGCAAAGAAAATAGAACCGCTGTGGAATGGCATTCCAAGATTATTGACAAAAATGAGCTCAAATTTGGCTGAGATATTTACAATCTGAGGAATAAGTACTAACTGAACAAAACCCAGTAATACAATTGAAACAGCAAATGCAATTAGCATTCCTTTACCTGTGGTTTCATAACGCTTAAAGTAGTAGACAAAAACAATAGCCGGAATTGCCAAAAGGTTCAATAAGTGAACCCCAATAGAAAGGCCGATTACGTACCAGATGAAAATAAGCCAACGGTTAGAATGTGGCTCATCCGCAACGCGCTCCCAGCGTAAAATAGCCCAGAAAACTAAGGCTGTACAAAATGAAGACATGGCGTAAACCTCACCCTCAACAGCAGAAAACCAGAATGTATCTGAGAAAGTAAAGGCCATTGAACCCACAAAAGCAGAACCGAAAATGGCAATCAAATTTGCTTGATTGAGTTCTTCATCTTTTATAAATTTTACTGCCAAGTAAGATATCGTCCAGAACAGGAATAAAATGGTTAGAGCGCTACACAAAGCAGAGAGCAAGTTGATCATTACCGCCACATTATCTGGCGATGAAAACATAGAAACAACTCTTCCTATCATCATAAAGGTAGGAGCTCCCGGAGGGTGACCAACTTCTAATTTATTTGAAGTTGCAATGTACTCTCCACAATCCCAGAAACTGGTTGTTGGTTCAATTGTGTTTGCGTATACAAAAAAAGAAATGGCGAATGCAATCCAGCCGCCAATTAAGTTTAGGTTTTTAAAATTCATGCCTTTTACATTAGAGATTCTCTAGCAGATACACCTCAAAATTTTGGTGGTTCAAAGTAAATTAAATTTCAGCGATAGCAAATGTTTATTTTTACTTCGCAAAGCCTACAAATGTAATAATCAGCAATTCATTCGTATGAGTACAGAAGTGAGAGATCCTGGATTTGGGAAAATTTTTGACGGCAACTTTAGCAGGTTAATCAATAAAGACGGGTCTTTTAATGTTCGTGTCAAAGGTGTACGTTATTCGCTCAGAGATGCTTATGTGTTGATGGTAGGCATGAAGTGGATTCCGTTTATGATGGTTTTAGTAGGAGGTTATTTTTTCGTTAATCTCATTTTTGCATTCATTTACCTGTCAATAGGAATAGAGCAATTAACGGTTGAAAAAAGTGTTAGTGACTGGGATAATTTTGTGCAGGCTTTCTTTTTTTCAACACAAACGTGTACCACTGTAGGTTATGGAATATTAGCTCCCAAAGATAATGGAGCCAGTATGGTTGCCGCACTGGAAGCAATGATGGGTTTTTTTATGTTTAGTGTTGCAACCGGTTTGATTTATGGGCGATTCTCTAGGCCAAAGCCGCGTTTTTTATTTAGTGAAAAAATGATTTTAGCTCCTTATAAAGATCAACAAAATGCATTGATGTTTAGGGTGAGTAACGGAAGGTCTAATGCATTAATGGATCTTTCTGTAAATGTGATGCTGGCCATGAGAACCAAAGATCAACACGGGTGGTCGTTGAAGTATTTTCGGTTGAAGTTAGAAACCAGCAGAATTCATTTCCTTCCTCTAAGTTGGACAATTGTGCACCCCATTGATGAAGAAAGTCCTTTTTATGGGTTGAGTCCGTCAGCAATTGAAGCAATGAGTGGCGAAGTATTGGTTTTATTCAGAGCTTTTGATGAAGGGTTTGGTCAGTTAATCCACAAAAGGCATTCATATATTCTAAATGATGAGTTTATAATTGGAGCCAAATTTGTCAGAAACTTTGGCCCCAATGAAGATGGAAGTATAGACCTCCGAAATGACCATATTGGAGACTACGTAAAGTGTGAACTTAATCCAGTGTAGGGCGGTCTTTAACTTCAGGAACATTAGCTAATCCCAAGATAATTCTACTAATTGGTTTAGTAACTAGATTGTATCTTTGTCCAATGGGAGAAGTACTTTTAGAAGAGAAACAACTTCCCGTAATGGAGTCTTTTTATACCATTCAGGGAGAAGGTTTCAATGCTGGTGAAGCAGCATATTTTATTCGCACAGGAGGCTGCGATGTAGGTTGCACTTGGTGTGATGTGAAAGGAAGCTGGGATGCCGACTTACACCCTTTAAGAACAATTACAACTTTGATTCATGAGGTTGAAGAAACACCTACAGAGAATGTTGTAATTACAGGTGGAGAGCCCTGCATGTATGATTTAACAGCTTTAACAGAAGCGCTTCAATACAAAGGGTATAAAACTTGGTTAGAAACAAGTGGCTCACATCCCATTTCCGGAAACTGGAATTGGATTGTGTTTTCTCCTAAAAAGTTCAAGGCTCCGTTACAAGAAGCTTATGATAAAGCACATGAATTAAAAGTGGTAATTGCTAATCGTAATGATTTTAAATGGGCAGAATCACACGCAGATAAAGTCAATAAAGAGGCGAAACTCTTTTTACAAGTTGAGTGGAGTAGACGAGAAAAATTAATGCCTCTTATTGTGGATTATGTGAAAGCTAATCCTAAATGGTGTATATCGGTACAGTCACATAAATACATCAACGTACCTTAATTGCATTTTGCCACAAAAATATTTGGATTAAACTTAGCTTTACAACACAAAGCTCTTATTGTTTCAAGCTGATTGTATGAAGAAATTAGTCACTCTTATTGCTCTATTA
>PAJI01000032.1 GCA_002705995.1 Crocinitomicaceae bacterium
CTTGAATCTTTCTCGGCCTTCTTGACCGCAAATTCAAACGGCTTTTTGCCGGCAGCATCTGTCGAGAACCGGAAGCCACTCATGTTGAAATGCTTGGCGATCTTGACCGAAATTTCGGCCGGTTCGTTGTGTCCGCACTTGACGACGATATCAACGCCATCCTTTTGCGGAATAATGTGTTCACGCACCGGGCGCCCCGGCTTAGCAGCCAGATCCCAGACATAAAGTTTCTCGGGCAAAGCCATCAAAATTCTCCTGCAGGTTTGGTTTGAAAAGGCCCAAATGAAAATTGATCAAAGAAAAAGCCGGGGCCAAACGACCCCGGCTGAGTTGGTTACTGCGCCTGATTAGCCCAGCAACACCGGCAAATTGATGACACCAGCCGCCGTATCTGGCGAACCGGACATGGTGTAGGTGATTGCTTTGCCTGCGCTGACATGGCCTTCCGGAACCATGACACCTGAACCGGTATCTGCCTTGAGCAGCGCCCCTAGGGTAACGCCACCTGTTGCAATAGTGCCTTTGGCAAGGCCAAGAGTTGCAACCGACACGCCATCCATGAAGCCATCGGCATCACCGCTGTCAGAACTGAGCGTACCGACATCAATAGTGATACCGGCATCAATCGCAGAAACGTTGACAGTCGGGTTCGGCAGGATCAGGCCGTTGGTCGGTTCAACAAAACCGGTATCGGTTTCGCTGCTGGCATCGTCGACATGGAACGGGATGCGCAGCATCGAGTGACGGGCATTCTGATCGATGCGGATTTCGCTCGGACCAGACGGGGTGATGTCAGTTGCAACAACACCATGACCGGTCGGGGCCTGCATGTAGATATCGACGTTGACGCCAAGATCGACATCAACCTCACATTCAAGCTTGCCATTGCTCAGAGACACGCGGGAAACCGTGGAACCGTTCTGATACATGGTCAGCTTCTTCGTGCTGCCAGCCGCACAGATCAGGGCATAACCACCCGCAGCCATAATGGCTTTGCCGGTCAGATGATCTGCAAGCTGGATAGAAAGGGCTTTCTTAGCCATTTCAATTCTCCATCATTTTCAGGAAAGAAAAACAGCGCCCGGTTCATCCGGGCGCTGCGTCAGATCAAGCCGCCTGCGCTGCCGCTGCGGTGTAGATCGTGATCGTACCAAAGTCCTGCTTGGTATCGTCTTCAGATGTTTTCAGAACAGGTTTGACGACACCGAACATGCGACCGACGCTGACACCACGTTTGTTGCCATAATCGGTGTTGTCGCTTTCGTTCCAGAACACCTTGTCGATGGTAGCAAGGCCAAGGGCCTGCGCACCGATCAACTGTGCCTGTGCCCCATCAATGGCGCCACCGGCACCCCATTTGGAACCGGATGCCATACCAAGGGTGTTGCAGACCTTGTTATGTTCATAGATGAACACACCATCAACGACGGCAGCTTCACCAGTAAACATCGGGTTTTTCGGACCGCGGGAACCACCGTTCTGAACGGCTGCACGATAGTCAGCGTCCATCTTGAGATCGCGGAACTGTTCGGTCGACATGACAAGGATGTAATAATCCTTGCCGCCCATCCGGATCGGGCGAATTTTCGAGCGCTTGCCTTTGGCGCAAGCCTCGGTCACCAGATCCCATGACATCTTGTCAGATGCCGTCAGAGAACCAACCGCGGCGACACCGCCAGCGTACATGACACGATCATTCGATGGTGCCGAAACCTGGGCAGCGAATGACAACTGCGAGAGTTGCGAGTTCGAACGGGTCGAACCATCCGTTTTCAAGGTGTAGCTGCGGCCAGCGATGGTAAGGAAGGCAAGTTCATCCATCTTGTCACCAAGCCAGAAGGCAAGTTTGCCTTTGGCCTGTTCACGGAACTTGATGACAACACGCTGCTGCGCCATACGACCTTTGGATTTGGCCGCGTTACGCAGCTGATCGATCTGAAGTTCGAAGTCGTCATTGACGAGGCTTTCTTCGTTGCCTTCGAGATCGTTATCACCGACGACACCATCACCGATAAGATCAGCAACAAGCTGCATGATGCATTTGTCGCCGCCGTCGGTCGGGGTCAGTTCGGTGATACGCTGAACCGGCGAGTTATCATTTTCGCCGATAAGTTTGGTCTGGAACCAGAAGGACTGGTCACGGCCCTGCTGCCAGGTCTTAACTGCCCATACCGTCGCCTGCGTGGAGGTAAGGGCACCGAAATCAGTAACAGACATTGCTTTGCTTCCTGATAAATTCAGTTTGCTGCCAAGCGATCCAATACTGCAGGCGGGAGTTTTTCGAGTTCCGTTTCAGACATATTGGCAATCTGTTCATCGGTGTACTCGCCAACCCCGCCTTCTGCGGCACCGGTCGCGGTTGAACTCGGCGGCTGCTTCTGGGCGATTTCCTGTTTTTTGGCACGCCCTTCTGCTTTCGCCTTGGCTGCTTGCTTCTGCTGATCAGGTGTTGGTTCGGGATCAGGTGCGGTCTTCGGCGCAAGGGTCTTGCCTGTCAGGCGCGGCCCGAAATCATCCGAGAGTTTGCCGATCTCTTTCATGCGCCAGATCTGCCGATCAATTGGATCGCGCGGTTCACGAAGACCTTGCGACTTGATCTGCTCGTCCAGCTTGGAACCAAGATAGGCAACATCGTTCGGGCTGAGTTCACCCAGATATGGATGATCATCTACAACCCGCTGTGCTTCACGGTTGATTTCACGCTCAACAACGCTTTTCGCCAGATCCGGCTGTTGCTCCGGCTTCTTGCGATTATCGTTGATTTCAGACTGCTTCAGTTGATCGATTTCGGCCAACTTCTCACGCTCAAGCTTGCGCGCCTGAGACAGTGTAAGGTCACCGGCATCGGCCTGTTCCCAGATCTGATCGATCTCGGTTTCAAGCACATCAACTGATTTCCGATCCTTTTTGGGCTCCGCTTCGCTTTCGGGTTTGACTGCTTCGGCGCGCACAGATTCCCGGCCTTCGAAAAAGGCAAGTTTCCGTCTGGCTTCTTCAATCTCTTCTTCAAGCTGGCGACGACGACCGGTTTCCTGGTCGAGACGAGCCTTGGGGATCATGACATCCTTGGTGTCATCATCCTGATCCGCCTCACTGGGATCGGCGTCATCAGCCTTGGCGTCGACTTCAGCTTTATCCGGATCGGCATCAGACTTGGTTTTATCCGCGTCGTCATCATCACCGGGTTCGTCATCAGTCTTTGCGTCGGCTTCGCCCTGTTCACCTTTATCAGCACCATCAACGTCCTGATCACCGTCAGAACCGCTGTCATCATCTTCGGCCGGCAGAACATCACCATCGTCGGTGATACGTCCAGCTTCCATGAGTTCAGCAATTTCGTCGTCGTTCAGATCTTCGATGGTTTGGTTTGCATCAGCCATTTTGAACCACTCTCGCAGGTTTCTGTTGCGGAAACGCCCGGATCACCCCGGCGGCGGGCTGCCTTGCAATCAGGATTGCTATCGGCTCAGGCAAAGCCGAAAAACGCCCGTTGACCCCGGCGACGGGTATAGAAAAAGCCGTGTCCATTGCTGAACACGGCTGAACTGTTTGAACTGTTTGTATTGGCTTCAGGCCAGCGGGATAAGCGGGCCTTTGCTTTTCTCACCAAGCGCTGCCTTGATCTTTGGCGCGGACTTGGCATCAACATCGTATTTGAACTTACCAGCTTCTTCCCATGCGCGGTGCGCGACCTCGCCCCAGTGCTGGCGCCCCTTTAGCAGCCAATGCGTCCAGTGCTGGTCTTCGCTTTCGATGGCGAACTGGGCATCACCATCCTTATCGATATGGATCATGACGAAGCCGCGGTACGTCACATGCGGGACAAGCTGATCATCCCGTTCGATATCCATTTCACGCAACAGGATCCACCATGCTCCATCAAGTGCCAGATACTTGTTGAGAAATTGAACCAAGTCAGATGCGAATAGCCGCTGTTCCTTGCGTGGCACTTGCGCGCCTTCGGAATAATTCACCAGTGGCTGGGCTTCATTGGTTTCGCCATACGCAAACCAAGGGGAACCTTCGGCCTCGCCATGGAAATAGCCCTGCAGGTTCAAGGTGAACACTGCCTTGTCATCGACCTTGTGTGGCATCAGAAATCCTTATTGAACCGGTGCTGGTTGCGGAACTTGCGGCTGTGCCGGTGCCGGTGCCGGTAGGCCGACTTGTGGCGGCATTCCTTCCGGGTTCAGGAATCCCGGACCAGCTTGGGCTGCGATGATCTTTTGGATACGTTCCTTGATCTCGTCCTTGCGCGATACAGTCGACATCTCGACCATCATGTCAGCCAGAAGCACGATGTTCGGCCCAAGGATCGGGGCAAGTTTTTCGAACATCTGCATGAATTCTTCCAGCTGGGCGCTCTCGAAGCTTGCCGCCATAGGACGTTCAGATATCCGAACAGAATAGCGTCCCTTGGTGATATCGAGTTTCATCCGTTCGACATAGTTGCCTTGGCCGTCAAACCCACTGACATTGATCAGCTTCTTAACCATCTTGCCATCTTCGCCCATGATCCGGAACATGCGCTGTTCGGTGTAATGGGTCTGGAAAAGCCTCAGATATTGATTGGCAACCAGTTCTTTGCTGCGACGGAAGTTGTCATTGTACATCTGAAGCCCGATAACGGCCTGACGTTGACGGGCTTCAATAGCAGCACCTGACTGAACACGATCAAGGCTGCCAAGTGCGCTTTCGTTGATACCGCCAATATCCTTCAAATCTGCCGCGGCATTTTCCTCAAGCATCTTCATTGCCTGCGGTGTCGGCGCAGCATCCATACGTTTTGGTGCGGGCTGTTTGCTTTTGTGCTTGATGATTACGCCAGGCGCAGAGCCGAACTGATGCAGCTTGTCTTCGTTTTCATCATCAAGGCTGCCTTCTTCATAGGTCCAGCCACCGTTCGAGGTTTTGGCGATTGCCTCGATCAAAGAGTTGCGGCGTTTGTTGATCTCACGCTGAGGATCAACAAGGTCATGCACCATGCCGCGTGTTTTGCCTCGGCGGAAATAGGGGAAGAAGCCCTGAACAGTGAACTGGTCATAAGGCGACCAATCATCATGGACAAGAACATCACCGGCCACTGCGCTCCAACGGACACGGCGGATCAGGCGGCGTTCAACACTGATCGGGTTGCCGTTGAACTCGCAATAGTCCTGCATCTTCTTGATCCAGTCCTGCCGCTGACGTTCTGTTGCCCGCGGATTTTTGAGCATCAACTGGACTTCGGAAAGATCCGGCACCGGTTTGCGATCACCGGTTTCGAGATCGACAAAGACATCACCCTGATATTCAACCCAGTATTGGTGATCGATCAGGCGGATCCGCTTTTCCAGAGGATCCAGCATTTCGCCGTGGAAGAAATCACGGAACCAGCGATCCGAGTTCTCGCCGAAATCATCGTCTTCCGCAAAACTGGTTTCCGGCGCGACTTCATCTTGCGGATACGGCCCGAAGTCCGGGTAATGCGACCAAGCCTGCGTGCCATCAATAAGGTTTGTCAGATGGGTTGCAGCCATCTTCCCATAGTTCTTTTTGATCTCCTGCAAAGACTGGAACGACGTCACGGTGATATGGGAATGCTTGTTGATGTCATAATCTGTTGCGTCCGGATCAAGACGAACACGGAACGGATCAACGCCCGTTGAAACGGCATTACCAAAATCGTTTTCCGTGAAATCAAGTCTGGTGTCCCAGAACGCGCGACCACAGAGAACGCCATCCATGAAAACTTCGCCATTCACATATTCAAGTCCGCAGGCCTCGCCTTCATTCTTCATCAGGAATGTCAGCGCTTCCGCGATCTCCTCAGAGCTGGCCTCGTCATTGCCTGGCAAGAATTCACTGTCGGTGCGGTTGTTGCGGTGATAACCGATCACGAGGCGGATCAGCGGGGCAATCTTGTTCAGAACCAGATGCGGCCTGTCATGGGCCTGAAGATCTGCAATCTGCTGCGCAGTCCATTGGCGGCCTTCGAAGAAGTCGATGCATTCCTTTGCGGGAAGCGCCCACTTCCGGTGCGCAACAGACGAACGGTCGAAGCGCTGCGCGATCATACGGATTTTGGTTATATCCTGATATGGCAGTGCTTTTGCGACAATTGGACCGTATAGCATCCGTGTATCCCTAGCTTGTCATAAAACCGCCGCCGCCTTGGCGTCGGGTATGGGCGCGAAGTTTCTGTTTGACGGTATCGCCACGCGGGCGATGGGTTTCTTTCGGGAACTCGGCCATCAGGTCCGGGTCCAGAATTCGGGCAATGTCGTCGAGCATGTCGTCGTGCTTCACCAGCGGGAATGGTTCGTATTCCTCGTCGATGAAGGTCTTGACGAAATCGACTGCCTTGTCTTCGTGGTCGGTAAAGATCAGGTTGTTTGGCAGCAGGAACCGGCCCTGCTCAAAGATCGGGACCAATCGTCTGATGCGATCCTCTTTGCGGACCTGCCCGCCAAGCGGCGTGATATCGAACTGGTAGTTCAGTTCTTCCATCTTCTCTTGGAAGTGTTCGATATCGGCCTGCATGCCGTAGTCTTCGTAACCAACCCCAAGCGGGTTCCATTTCTTGTGCAGCATCAGCAGAGTGCGCCAGCGCTGCGCCAGATTGAGGCGCGCTCTGATGCCGTCGACCAGCCTGTATTTCCGATCAGCACCTAACCCGATCACCACCATGACGGTGTAATCCCCGGCACCGGCCTGCGCCTTCTTCCCTGATGCCGGATCAACGATCAGATAGAGGTTGAGCCCACCGAACTGTGTTGCCGGCCAATATCTGATCCAGCCGATCTGGAAGCCCTGCGAGGTATCAGCTGTTGGGTTCATCAACATCTGCGACCCGAAAACGTATGGCCCCTGATCCTTACGCTTTGCGATCAACACATCTGGCGGCAAAAACGCGCAGTTCGCTTCGTCAAAGTTCTCGGTGCCGTCCTTGGTGCAGGTATGTATCCGGGTCCGAACCGTTTCACCCTTGATCAGTTCGGAATAGGTGTCGTGCAGGTGATAGCGGGTGCCGATCAATCTCTGCCAGCCATCCTTGGTGCCAAGGTTGGTAGACATCCGGTACTTATGCGTCGTCTTGTTGATCTGGTCTGCATTCCCGACGCCATCGTCGGTGACCAGATCGTCATAAACCCTGATCAGGAAGTGCATCCCAATCGGCTGACCTTCAACAACACCCCACGCCTCGACCGTGGCTTCCTTCGGGTTCGACTTCCGCTTGACCGTGATCCCTTTGTCCAGCGACCAGCGTTTCGCCAGACTGGGCCGCGACCACAGGATATCTGGAAACAACTGTTTCAGCGTGTCGTTGCCTTCGAACTCGGTCTTGATCTGTTCGAGAAAGCCTTTGGCAATCGGTCGGGTGTGACTGAAAATCCCGATAGTGACTTCGCGCCCGTTATAGCGCGGTTCCGGGTTCTCCCCGTGACTGGCAAGGATATCAAGGATCGACATCCCATACGTGATGATCGTCGACTTGTAGTGGTCACGAGCCCAGAGATCGAGATGGCCGTTCGGGTTTGCCTGCACCTCGCGGCAGCGATTAAACAGCCAGGTCTTGTTGACATCCTTACGACCGCAGGCAACCACCAGCAGGAAGAACAGATCGTTGCGGCAGAGCCAGCGCTTCGCCAGTCTCAGGTGGTCCGGCGACTTCGCCGCGGCTTCGGCCAGCTTCTGTTTATAGAACCGGATCGCGGCCTTGCGTTTGAGCGGCAGGATCGGAGACAGATATCCAGATGACATCGCCTGACCTATCCTTCTTCGCTAAACAACTCGTTTATTTCATCAACGGCTGACTGGGCGCGTTCCCGTTTGGTCGCGTCCTCGTCGTCGGCCTTGTCTTTACCTTGGCGCTCACGCATCTCAGCGATCTTGAGTTCGTCCATTTCGATCCGCTTCTTGCTGCGAAGCGCGCGATCCGTGATGGCGATTGCGGCCAGAAGTTGCGCCGTGCTTTGTTGTCCCTGACCGTCTGCGCCGGACTCGGATGCGATGTTGAACACCTTTGATGCCGCAACCTTTGCCAGCATGGCTGCGATATCGACGTCGCTCACACCTTCGAACTGCTTTATCTCGGCAAGTTGTTTCAGGCTGATGTATTGGCTGTGAGCCCCTTCCGGGTTCACTGCATTGGTGTTGCCCTTCGGCGCGCCGTCAGATGCGCCACCATGGAAACTGCAACAGGCCCCGACTTCGCCTTTGCGCTTTGTTCCGGATCCAGCAACCTGCCCGCACTGCGCGCCCTTCTGGCCTGACCACGCGGGACATCTTGGCTTGCCGCGAAGTTTTTCTACCTTCCAGCCCGGGGAAAAATGTGTCTCGGGTTTGAAGTCCTCTGGCTTCTCGATCTTTGTGTATTGCTTCTTCGCCACATCAGATCGCCCACTACTGCCAAGGGTCAGAAAGGTTCATTTTGTCCAGCTTGTTAAACGCCCGCCAGAGACAGACACCGCCCAACGCGACACACAGCAGCACTAGCAACGCGATCCCTGCGTACAGTGCTGCGATATCAGCGAGTTCGGACATTCACTTCCACCCCGCCAATTCCTCATAGCGCAGCAGAACAGCCACAACAGGCCGTTCACCGCAATTGGAACAGCGGAGCCTTTCCTTGATTTGTTTAAGGGTTTTAATTCCGTGGTTATGCTTGCATAGGTCGCGCCACAAATGGACGTGACGTTTGCGACCGCACCGGCATTCACAGCCTATCGCGGCGTATTCCCGATGGTTCCAGATGGTTCCAATCGCGGTGTTGTCGAGTTCTTCCATGTCGGGCCTCTTGGCCCTGTCCCTGCTTTCAGATAGCGGAACGGATGGAGAACATCAAGCGATCAGGTTTTGTGCGTACCTTCGACGCCACGATGCATGCGGGCAAGCGTGCGGCTATGCAGCCAATGCTGCGCTTCTTCGATCTTGGTCAGCGCAAGAGCGTTCTCGCGGCAGGCAAACTTACCGGCTTGGAAAGAGCGAAGACGATCAGCGACAATCGCAAGCAGAACTTCCTGCGTAAGCCCGTTAATGCCAGCTTCATTGATCGGCCCGTTCTGGAAATAG
Organism: Crocinitomicaceae bacterium; assembly: GCA_002705995.1. GTDB lineage: Bacteria > Bacteroidota > Bacteroidia > Flavobacteriales_G > Salibacteraceae. The sequence continues at coordinate 9,055 of PAJI01000032.1, forward strand.
ATCGTGACCTCCGTGGCAGCGCACTGCGTCTGGCCATCACCGGCGCTTGGGTTTTCGCCAAGCGAGAAGCCGGAGATCCGATATGCGTGACTGGCGCCGCCTTGTCCGGGCTCGTCAAGAACCTCAATAACAATCTTGTCGTTAGCAGGGTTAACCTTGTGATCGGTGATCGTGCGCATCAGCACTCTCCTTGGGTTGATTGGTCTGAAACGAAAAACGGCGGCACGCTCTCACGTAACCGCCGCTATATTCTCCGCACCACCCATGCCTAAACGGGAGTGGATTGGATAAGCCCCACATCATGTGGGACTAAGTTGCCCGTGAAAGGCAGGCAAAACAAAACCCGCCCGGATTGCTCCAAGCGGGTTATACGCTCCTCAGACCAGCCTACATAAACCTCCGACGCAAGGCGTTGGGCTTCGGCTGGCCCAAGGAAAGGCATTCGTGCCGGTCCCTCCAACGCTTCAATCAGCGTCCTACCGTTTCCGAGCCTTCGCAAAGGTCGGCACGAATCAAAAAGCGCCCCGGTTTCCCGTAGGCGCAATTCGTAAGTTGATTGCTTATCTCAAAAACGCCCCCGGTTGTCAATCCCAGCCACGAAGCTTGCAATAGACCTCTAGGGCTTCGATCAGGTTATCCTTCGCCCACCCATTGCGCTTGTGATGCTTTGCATCAACCTTTCGGCAGGACAAACCGAACGCGATGATATCAATTGCGGCTGTATGACGAAGATGTCTATCTGGGTGGCTTTTCTCACCGATCAACTCTTTAGCCCAATCGCGATAGGCATCTTCCAGTTCTATGCGCCTTCGATCATCAAGGGTAACATCAGGACCGCCACCGGCATCATCAAGGCGTGTCACCCTGACACGAATAGCGCCTCCAGCGATAGCAAAGCCTTTTGCGATATCACCGAACGCCTCAGTCAATGGCAGCTTATGCTCCTGCATCGCCTTGATCAGATAAGCATGAGACTTACGCACTGTGTAGGCATCTCTTGTCACCTTATTGACCCTTCCGCTTTCAGTTTCGACGATGGTCCTGATCTGCACCCTGACAGATTCCGTTATCCTATCGTGCATGTCGTCGACATCGATCAGTCGGAAACGTTTGGTGTTGGGGCCAATGCCAAGCTTCCTGATGCCGGTACGTTGCTCATCGATCAAGGCGCTATCGCCACAACGTTTGGCTCTGACTTCCCGCATCACCAGTTTGGCTGCTTCTTTGAGGTCAACGAGTGCTTTTGACCTGGCTGAACGCCAGATACCACTTTCAAAGTGTTTCACAATAACGGCCTTGCTCTCGTCCAACTTGAGACGAAACACATCGAACTCTTTACCCAACGCATGTTCCACCGAGACACGTTCCGGTAGCTTGCGTTGTGATGTCTGCTCATTCGGTGACATGAAGGTCATTCCTTTGATCCGCTCTGTTGCTGTTCCGCTCGTATCAGGCGCGCTTATCGGTTGACTGCCCGGTCCAAACCGCCTTGCGTGTCTTCTTCGTGCTGAAGTTTGAAATCGTGATCCCGTAGTCGTGACAAACCGGGTTGCCGTCCAGCATTCCCCAGTTCTCGGTCTTCATGTCGGTGAACAAGGCTGGCACCTTGTCGGGCAACTCACCGGGACGCGGCACCATCGTTCGCCGCATCAGAAGCACGGTTCCGCATGGCGAGATATCAACAACCGGCGCGAACCACTTTGCCAGTGAGGTATGACAGACCTGCTCCCAAACCTCATGCTCAAGCACGTTCTGGAAGCTGCGCGCCCGTGTCTCGAACTTGATCACGATGTCAGGATTGATGGCACAGGCATAGACCTCGCGTCCCTGCCCTTGCCCGACCATATCGCCACAGACCGAGGCAAAGAAATCACGCGAGATCGATGTATCGAAGAAATCTTCACGGACAGGCATCACCGACCTCCCTGCAGTCGATATCCGGCATCCTTGCACTCAAGCTGCTTCAGGGCGCAGCGGTAGACCTCGAACCAGCGGTCATGCGGTTTCGTTGCGGCCACGTCCGCAATGATTGCGGCACGCTGCGCATTGGTCAGGGACTGGACGGGAAGCGGCGTGTCTTTTGCTGGTCGCCCGCGCTTTGGTCCCGTCTTCAACTGAGTGCTGACGGCGGGTCTGTGGTCTGAGGTGTTTCGGAATATGAATTGAACCATCAGCTTTCCCTCGGCCAGATAGGCGTTGGTCCGCTGCCGTATTGGCTAAAACCGTCGTCAACGTCGTCAAGGCCTATTTTCCACAATTCACGGCGTTCCTTTACAGGAAGGCTATTGAAATACAGAAAAATTTCTTCTGCTGTTGGAAGGCGTTCGCTCCCATTATCTTGGGTAACAATTCCCCTTAACCTCAATGCCTCCATCCAAGGTGACAGCTTGTATTCAATTCTGATCCCATCACTTATGGTTTTGATCTGTTTCGGTGTTAATTTAACCATCACTTCCCTCCGCAGCTTGCGCAGTGGCAGACTACGACGCGGGGATTGCTGGCGCGAAGGCAGTTACCAGGGCGATCCCAGATCGACTGATCGTCTTCGATTGGCATGCGTTTGATTTCGATGCCCTCGTCAGGTCCGCGCGCAACATCGGTTCCGCCGTAGCCGTATGACAGCACGTCGGCCCATGCCTTCAATGCATTGCCGATGACTGCGACTCTCTGATCGTTCACGCTCATTCGGCACCGCCTTTCAGGGCTTGCTCTGCATGATGCAGCCATTCCTCATGCCAGCGATGAACCGGCACGTCACCGCCACCCAGTTCCGGGCTATCGATCTGCCCTTCTTGGATTGCCGTGATCATTTCGATCAGGACTTTGCGCAGCCGCCCTCGCTCACTTAGCAGATCGGTAAGTCTCTTAGGCTCAGCGTGCGGGATCGGCGGAACCTTGTCGCCATAATCGGTGTCGGGGATCGCCCGACGTGGGATGCCTTCGACATACACGGCTTCATTCCACGCCTTGACCTGGGCATTGGCGATGTCGGCTTCGGCGCGGAACCGTTCGCAGTCAGCCCGCAGCCGTTCGATCTCGGCGGATTGGGTTTTGATGGTTGCAAGAGCTTCTTTCAGGTCATCGAAGCGCAACGGGCTTGACCGTCCCCCGCCACGGATTTCAACGATCTCGTTGTCGTCTTCGAATAGCTCGGCATAGCTTTCAGCGAACTCATTAATCCGCTTAACAGCCTCGTCATGTTTCGTCGTGTCGGTCATGACGCACCACCGCACTCGTGCCCCATCAGACCTGATAGATCATCACCGCAATGCTCACAGGTCACCCCGTCGCCATAGGGCACGTCGACGTACTCTGTCTGCGGGTCATACGGGAATTTGACATCAACAAAGCTGTCACCACTCGTGAATGAAACGCCATTCGGCTCACGGAAGACCTTGCCTTCGATGTCGTACGCAGTACCATCGGCACGACGGAACACACGTCCACACCGAGTGTTCTGCTGCATACCGTCAGGGTTAACCGGGTCAGACCACTCGGACTCATCGCCTTCGAGCGGCATCAGCGGTTCGTATCGTGCCAGACGCGAAAACACGCCGACCGAAATGCCAGCAGACATCCCGCTGTGCCCCTCGGCACCAAATTCGCGGATCATGCGCAGCAAGGCCGGTCCCATCATGCCGCCATAGAACCCGTCTTCGTCGTACCAGCCAGCAAGCCTGAGTTCTTTTTCCGCCCAGACTTCCATGGGTGACGGTTTATGGCCCAGCCACATCAGCCAGCTGCAGGTCATCCGATAGCGATTAATCAGGCGCCACTGGATTTCTGACAACGACCAGCGCAGTCGCTGCAAGAGTGTCGGACGCTGCGCAAGTGCTGATTCCGGAAGATCGATTTGTGAAATATCCATTTGATCCGGCCTCATGGGGTTATTTTTGCCCTTCTGGGCACTGGTGTTGGTCATTGTTTTGCTCCTTTCAAAGCAACCCTCACATTGCCGACGCCCAAGGCAGCGGCGATTTCGGGGATCATGTCGCGCTTCACCCAATCGACGGCGGCACGTCCTGGCATCAGTAGAGTTGCGGTATCGCCTTCGATGCTGACTTCGGAACCGGTGAACCAAGACTTGAACCGGACAGGGCCCAATCGCTTCTGGATCTTGGCGAGGTTTTCATCAGCTGGGGCAGGTCCGGCGTCGTATTCGGGTTCTGTCGAGGCGTTCAGCCCAAGGCGCTTGGCCTTCGCCTTTTCCACTGCGTTAACGACATCAAAATATTTCGGGAAATATCGGGCATCACACAGGGCTTCTTCAGCCGCATTGACGTCCGCTATGTCCTCTTTGCGCAAGCGTTTGAGCAGGCGACCGCTTTCTTCCTCGGTAAACTTCTTGGTCCTGTGAAGTCGCTCAACGGTGGCAAGCATGTTCAGGATTTCCTCATGTTCAGCCATGGCAGGCCTCCCCTTCGGTTTCGTCATCATCGAGATACCCGCCTTCCTTCAGTCGGGCGAGGCGTTGTTCCAGGGTTTCATCGGTCGGTCCCGATGGGGGTGACCCCGTGCCTGACGGTGCAGGACGGCTTTTCTCGGCTTCGATGGTTTGGCAGATCGGGATCAGGTAGCGCGGCGATCCCATCACAGAACCGGCTGCGGCTGCACTGTCGCGGCCTCGCCTTGCAGCGGCGAGAACGGTATCTCTGCCGTGCAGTTCTTCGAGGTGTCCGATGATCCCGGCTTGATGCCACCACTGCTGCTGCTTGGAGACATCGATCCCGGCGATCTCGGTTACTTCTTCGAGAAGGGTTTTTGAATTTTGATCCGTGCGCGAATCAACAACAGAATCCTTATTATCTTTATTATCCTTATTCTTCTTTGTCTCGCTGCTGTCTCGGTGCTGTCTCGCTCCTGTCTCACTTGCCGTCTCGGGTGCTGTCTCGGTTAATCCGGCGCGTGATTGATATTTGTCGTAATTACAGACAGTTATAACCATCTGCCCTGTCTCGGTGTGTGTCTCGATCATTGCCTCGGTTTTGAGACGGGTGATGAATCGCGAGACAGCAGCCTTATCCCAACGCCATGCCTCGGCCATGAACCGAACCGAATAGGAAAGCTGGCCACGATTGAGGCGAACGATCTGCCCTTTGATCTCGACAGGATGCCCATCTTCGCGCCAGACAGCATTGGCGACGATCCAGTCCCAGGCATAGCCGCGACAGAACTTTTCCGCCTTGAACAGCGGATGCTTGAACCGGTCGCGTTGGGCGAAGACAAAATCGCGTTGCTGGGTGGTCTTGTCGTTCATCTTTCAGCGCCCTCATTTTGAGGGTCAACGAACAAATCGCCTTGGCGATACGCATCTTCAATACGTTTACGGGCGATATCAAAATACGCCTTCTCACTCTCAATGCCGACAAATCTTCGTCCCATTTGGGCGCAAGCAACGCCCGTGCTGCCGCTTCCCATAAAAGGATCCAAGATGGTGCCAGGGAGCTTTTGACATAGCTTCTTCAACAACATCACTGGTTTTTGTGTGGGATGAACTCGGCCGTTTTTTGCTGTACTTTGTACCGGGGCGCATCTCAGCACTGAACCGCTGTCACGCTTTCCAACAAACCCTTTTCCAATGACATATATTTCTTCATGATCCGGTTTCCACGGGATATCGAGAGCCCCCATGCCAAGCGCACCGCCTTTATCCCAAATCAGAACAGAGCGAGTTCCCTCTGGTCTTGGCATCTTCCAAGAACCAAAGATCAAACATGGCCTCCCTGATGACCACTGCACGATCAAATCTCTCGCGAACGTCGTTTCATCTGACCGGATAGAACGCCCACCTGACCACAGTTTTTCTGTGGCATATCCGCTTACATAATTGATGCCGTATGGGGGATCACTGCATATGGAATCAATATCCGACAAGCCAGCAACCAGTTCTGTACTGTCGGCCAGATAAAGGACACATTGTCCGATCACCACTTTGTTTTGAAATATCAAGTTCTGGACTTCCATCAGATCCCCCGCTTCTGTCTGCGAAGGAACGCGGCACGTTCTTCCTTGGTGTAGGCACGGCCAAAGACACGCTGAGAAACCGGTGTGGTGCGATGCATTTCAAGCAACCGGGCAACATTGGCATAGCGCAGTGGGTTGAACGCCCGCTCAGGCGCATCGGTGGTTGGGCGCAGTGACGGATCGTTTTTCGCCCGTGTCAGGGCCTGTTCGCAGCGGCGCGACATATCCTTGTCACAGCCCTCCATGATCATATCGACCAAGAGTTCTGGCTTTATTCCGGCGTACAAGGCGACGTCGTAATATTCCTTATCGCCGCCGATCAGTCGGCGCATGTCTGCAACCCATTGCTTGACCTGGTACGGTGACATGTATCTCTGAGGAAGACCCATATCAGACCTCCACCAGACCGGCGCGCTGGGCCAGTTCGATACCAGAAACACGACGTCCGTTGAGATAGCAGGCCCCATCAGAAGCAAACCTTGCCTGTTCACCTTGCGCCGCCAGTTTCTGAACTGCGGCTTCAAACATATGCTGCTTGTGACGGATAGGAACCGTATGGGAATCAGGTCGAAATCTGGGATCGATCTCGACGTTCTCAGGCCGTTCTTCTCGGCAATCAATACCTCTGCGTACAAGAAAGCGCGTCATCCCTGACAGACTGACGGCATATTTCTTGGCGAGATCTACTGACAGCTGATGGACGTCGATACCATCACGCCGATATTCCCTGATCAGCCGTTTGGCCTCATAGAAGATAGCTGCGCGCTCGGCATCATCAATATCCTTGAAACGTCTGGTAGCAGCCATCGGATCACGCCCCGACTTGCCGTGCAGCGGCTTCGATGTCATGGGCTTCCATATCCGACGCGATCATTTCACGGACACAGGACTGGGCCACATCCCCGATGGAGGCGCAGCCGTTCGGTGCGATCCGCGCCATGTGCTGGTTGATGTAGCGGGCTTCCTCGTAGGAAAGCTCGAACGTGACGGGAACGGTTGATGATTTCATGGCTTTACTCTCCAAAGTTCAGATTGGCGTATTCGCCAAAGTGCTTTCTTGCTGCTGTGTCGTAGGCGCGGGCCGCATCGTCTTCGTCGCTGAAAGATCCGAGATGCTTTTTCTTGCCATCAACATGGATATTTGCGTGCCACTTCCCGCGCAGCTTATGCCAGCTGACGCCTAGATATCGAGATGACGATCCTTTCAAAGATCGCCTGTTCATCTGGTTTTGCGATGTGGTCGCTGGCCGCAGGTTCGCCCAACGATTGTCATCACGAATGCCGTTCTTGTGATCGACCTCTTGTGGGCACGAACCCGTCATAAAAATGAAGGCAAGGCGATGTGCGAGGTGTAGTTTTCCGCCAACTTGTATTTGGACATATCCATTTTTATTTGTGCAACCAGCCGCATCGCCGATCTGTACGCGGTTTGCAGTTCGCACTTTTCTGGTGAAAGCGCCGCTATTCGGATCGTAATCCAACAGCCGTTTAAGTGTTTTTTGCGAGATCGACATCGCTAGTTCTTTCATGTGCTACATTTATCAGTCTTGTCGAAACGGCGGTTGCCCCGCCGCTTGAAGAAGGCTGCTATCCGGCTTTGATGTTCTCGATGGTCACGTCGATAGCCCACAACGCATCAGCGGCGTCCTCATTGGCCGGGTTCCATCCCTTGTCGCGCGCAGCTGCCGTTATTTCTGGCTTTTTGGCTCTTGCCGTCCCGCAGGCCTGTTCCTTGACCCGATCAACGTTGCATTCATAGACCTTGAGATTATGTTTTGACGCCATAGCTTCGGCGATCCCTGCCATGGACATCAGCAGGCGCGCAGTGTTGAGATTGACCTTCCCGGATTGGGTCTGAACAAACGGCGCCTCAAAGACCAAGATGCGTGGATCATGCACGGCAATCATTTCATCGAGCCATTCGATCAGGGCTGCCAGCTTTGCGCCAAGGTCTGAGCCATGGAGCCGGAAATCCTTGTAACCGTTCGTCAGTCCATGCTGGGTTGCTTCCCCATCAGGGATAACCAGATCCGGCGTCCAGTTACGGACGTAATCGGCTGAACACGATGCCCAGCCGGTCACGGTTGCCAGATCAAGTGAGAGGATTCCGCCACTGCGCATCGGTCAGGCCTTACCATCTGTTGCAGGGGCCTTGGCATCGCTGGCATTTGGTTTGGTCGGCAGAGCGGTCACATTATCGGCAGTCTTGGGCTGGTCACCGCTGGCTTCGCCGCCGCCCTCTTTCAAGCTGCCCTTGTGACCGTGCTCGAACGCTGCGACCCAGCCACGATCAAACGCATCGTGCTCTTTGGGATTCTTGTTCTTGTTGTGGGGGTTGCTGTCACGCTCACGGCCAAACTTGCAGGACGCAATACCGGCCTCATAGGCACCCTGTTCTTCCTTCGTCGCTTCTTGCGATTTCAGGGCATCAAGGGGTTTCTTGGCCTGATCCTTGGTAGCCTGGTCATTGTCGAACAGATCGGCCATATCAGCGCGCAGGTCGTAGAACTCGAAATAGATGTCCAGGTGACGAATGAGATCACGACGTTTTTCCGGTGACATGCCTTTCAGCTTGCGGCTGAGTTTCAGGGCATCGTAATTGCCCCCGGCATCCTTGAAGGCCTTGGCCGCTGATGCCATCGACATCGCGCCATCGTCTTTGCGCTGTTCAGCATTTTCGATATCGCCAAGAAGTTTATGAAACTTCGACTTCACCATATCGCCCATCATTTCCTCGGTACGCTCAGTACCCGGGATCTGTTGCTGCTTCGGGGCATTGCCTTTGCGCTCTTTAGCGCCAGTTGCTTTCAGCTTTTCAGCCATGTGCTTTATTCCTCGGTGTTGACTGGTCTGTTTAAAAGGGGGCGCCGGGGCGTCTGCGGGGTATGGCAGTGGGGAAGTGCCCCGGCGCTGGGTCATTTTCGGATAAGCAAGAGCGGCGCGGTTTAAAGCACCTTCTTCATAGCGGCCTCCTTTGGTTCGGGTTTCTGTGCTCCAACAAACTCAACGTTATCCCCGCTTTACTGGCGCTATCGTGGCCTGCGGGCTGTCACCCCGAAACCCCGACCCTGCCTTCAAGCTGGGTAACGGGGTTAGGTTGGTGCGGGCCGGGCGCTAACCGGCTCTGGGTTACCGGGATTCGAACCCGGATCATCTAATTCACAGAACAGACAGCAGAGGCTGTTGGCTTAATGTCTGTCCCTGTCGTGAAACCTCCCGGCTACCACCCGGCAATGGCCCCGTACTCGTCAGCACTGCGTGTTCGCTTCCACGCCGCCGCACCAAAGAAGGACACCTTGGCGAACATCAGAGGCCTGTCATGGGGAAAGGTGACCCTTAACCACTGATGCGATGTCCCTCATTGCTGAGGCAGTTTTCATTCGTCTTCTTCAGCTTTATCGGCATAAAACTCGTGTAGATAATTCCGGTATCCAGCATCAATTGCCTGAAATCGTTCATTGAATTTTTCGTCACCTGATCTTGGGTGTGTCCAAAAAACCTCTTGAACGGGCTCACGCCCTGTCGAACCAAGATATGAACGCTGCTCCTTCGTTAGTCTTTGAGCGTGTTTCACTGGCGGTTCTTCTCGCGCGAACTTCTTTCGTGTCAGCATTTCGTCATCCTTGCCGCTGAGGCAGAAACCGGGGCAACCAAATGCTTGCAACAGGCTGGGCGCCCCGGTTTGTGTGTTTTCGCTATACCAAGATCAGACGAGGCCCCTTGCCTCGCGATATGGAACGGCGCGACCCGTATGGCGGGTCAGATCCGGTCAACGTCCTGTCGACCGTCTCGAAGTGATCACGGTCCCAAGTCCGGGGCAGGATCACGGTTGCGAACAGGAGAAGGAACATCGGTCCTCCTTTCAGTTCAGGGGTTAACTTGCCGATCTGGCGTGACCGGTCATCTTGCGGACATTGCCGGTTGGTGCGCTCTGGATGTCTTGCAGCAACCGGTCGACCGAGGCCTGAAGCTTGCGCACGTCATCAAGTAAATCGCGCTTTTCGCCTTCGGTCAGGTTTTCGCCGTTCGGGCTGTTGGCTGCTGTGCTGCGTTCGAGTTCATCGGCGGTTTCACCAATGGCCGACATGATCTTCATCATCCGACGATGCATATCCTCAGCACCAACCGTTACCGGCGCAGATCCCATCGCGGCCATATTGTCTTTGATCAGGTTTTCGAATGCCGCGCTGTAGCGTTCTTCGATACCGCGCACCCGATGTGCAGCCGCAAGTTTCGCGGCCTGTTCGAACTGGATGTTGTAGAGATCGTTATTGGGATCGCCCAACTTGCGAAGTGTGCTGTCAGACTTGCTGATCACGGATGTTGCGACCTTGGGACCAAGACCGCTGGTTTTGTCCAGGCTGTGCGCGATTGCATCGTGGATGCAGAAGGACTCTCTGTAATTCGTCATTATCCAAAACCCATGTTCTGTTGCACATTCCGCAAAGACTTTTGTTCCCCTAGCCTTTGCTGTGTCAGGTCTGCTCCCTGACGATCCGCTGAAAAATGGCCGGGGCTGACGCCGCTCCGGGGACGCCCCGGCCAGTTCTTCGGAGAAAACACCATCAGGCCAAATGTCTAAACCTGTATGGCCGTCGATACCGTCGACGCACGGGACCGGGGGGAGGACCGGTCGAGGGAAATTCATCAAGCTGGTTCCGCTTGTTCCTTGGTCCCGCGCTTCCGCGCCGCTGCCTTGGCAGTTTCCCATTCCTTGGGATCGGCAATGATCTTCTGGATGCGCTCGTAAACCGACGTCTTGCAGTCGCCACCATCTTCGATCCGCTTGAAGAAGCCGCCGTGATTCATGACGATGCCGCCAAAACGGGCCAGACTGATACCCTCTTTGGCGCAGAACGCCTCGGCGTCTTCCAAAAGCTTTTTACGAAGGGTTTTGGGCTTGCTTTTTGTGCTCACTGTCTTTGGCCTAAAAACATGGAAACCATCGATCCAACCCAAAGATGGGGGAATAAAACCCCATCGTCAAGCGAAAACATACCCCATGCATTGCATGCACAGCTATGGAATAGTCCGGGGATGGAAAACGAGGCCCTTTATAACCGCATTGAAAAGCGGCTGAAGAAGCTTGATCTCACACCGAATCAGGCCAGCGAGAAAGCGGGCCTGGACCGCAGTTTTATTCGACAGATCAAGAACGGCCAGAAAACCAATATCCGCACCGATAGCGCACGAAAGCTGGCCTCAGCCCTGCGTTGCTCAACAAGTTGGCTTGTGGATGGAGTCGGCCCCGAAGAACTGGCCGACCAAATAGAAGCCGCCAAGCACCTGACCGAAGGCCTGAGCGAATCCGTATCCGAACTGGGGCCAAAGAACCTTCCGATTTTTGGTGATGCAACCTGTGTCAGCAACGACTTCCCCCTTAATCACGGCAGCCCGGTAGCCTATACCTTCAGATCCGCAATGCTGGCAGCAAGCCCGCAGGCCTTTGCCGTTTTCACAACAGGAACCGACATGGAACCCCGCTATTTCCGGGGCGAACTGCTGCTGATAGATCCCTCGAAAATGGCGCATCCCAACGATTTTGTTTTGATCGAAGACAACACCGGCAAGGCCTTTATTCGCCGCCTGCTTGACATGGACAGCACCCGGCTCCGGGTTGAACAGATGAACCCGAGAACCGAATCGACCATCAACAGGGATGAAATCAGGCATCTTTATCTGATATCAGGGAGTTATGACCTTTCCCGGCACAAGATATCATAGACCTTGCCTTCGCGATCTGGCCCGACACCGGGCCTCAAAAGCAGCTGAGATCCATCTCGACCAATCAATATCCGGTGCGTATCTAAAGCACCCTGCGTCCTGCGGATTACGAGATTTTCCCCAAAACAATAGCGTTCTGAACAGTTTACCGCCTCACAACGGATAACTGCTTCCCTGTTTGCGCTATCATGTTTCATTGCTCCAAGCCCCTCATAGACAAAACCCTCCCCAATTAGGGAGTTTCTTTATTTTGTTTTCAGGCTATCCATTCGCATAGGCCGCGCGGCCGAGGATGGAGTAACCTGGTATTGAACAGGTTGTTGCGAGGGGCTTAGGCTCGCGACGGGATGCCACTCCATTCCTTTCGGAGTCGATGGCAGGTTGTAGTCTGAAAGCAAAAAAACCAACAATCAACTACACCCTAGGATAGAACCCTATCCCATTGGGATCACCCACTAGGTATAGGTTCCCCCATTTCCAAATCACAATCCCACATTAATTATGGGATAAATACCCCATTTTTATGTTGACAGGGGTTTTAATCCCCCACATGATTGCCACACCAAAACGGCGAACAGCACTTTTCAAGTTCGCCTATCAGTCATCACAGAACTGAGGTGTGAACAGATGAAGAAGTCACTTGTTATCGCGCTGTCGCTCACCTTTCTGGCCCTTGCACCGACCGCAACGGCCCTGTTCTCAAAACTGAAGTGAGCGAGGCAAAGATGCTTTCCCCATACGCCGAACACGTAATCGATGTCGAAGACGCTGAACGGGACAAGAAACGGACAGGACTTGAACTCCTTGCCGATACCTTTGCAATGGTGGCCAACGCAACCGCTGTTGCCATGGACGCAACCCCTGACGAGTTCGACAACATTCTCGCCGGGCTCGATGACAGCATCGAAAACGACATCTTGCCCCGCCTCACCCGTCGCCTTGATGCCGATGAACAGAACCGCACCGCATTGATGAACGTGCTGGCCGGACCGCGTGAGGTCCGCACCCTGCCACGTCTGGTTTAACAGGAGGAAGATATGGAAACGAAACCACTTTCACAGCGATTTATCAAATTAGACGCCGCAGAGCTGCAATCTGGAATGGACAGGATTGTTTATGCGGAAGGCTTGATCCTTCAACTACCAAAGACCCACGAAGGTCGCAATACGTGGCTTCTGAACTACGGCAAGGGCGAGGAAGCTCAGTCATTGCGGAAGAAGCATAACGTCAAATTCATGAATGAGACGCGCTCATCCGAGCTGTGCTCACGGTGACCGCCTGACCTCACCGCAGCGCATCTGCGGGTGCGCTGTCATGAGTTCAAGCATAGGAGCAGGTTATGAGTGAAGTTCCCAAACATACGCCGGGACCGTTGCGGGTTATCACCCCAGCAAACAATGACGGCGAATATCCTATCGAAAAAGATGACGGTTCCATGGATCCGGTCGCGTTCGTCGTTTCCAAGAACGAAGCAGATGCGCACCTTTTTGCCGCCGCACCTGATCTTCTGACAAGCGTCAAGCTGTTCCGCGACACAATTGAATACCTGATCAAAGCTGATCGTGTCGCCGGCGATGACGAAGGTGCACGGCTCAAATCCTTCACGCTTGAAGGCGTTAAAGACCTGATCGCCAAAGCCGAGGGCCGGTCATGATGAAGTTCAACCTCCCATCGGCCAAGCGCTCGGATATCGAGCCCGGAACCGAACCAGAGTTCGATGACATCCACGACTGGGCCCTGTTTGGCCGCTGGATGATGGTTGTTGTCGCAGTTGATGCCGCTGTCATCGGATACATCCTCGTCATAGGCATGGGCTGATGCCAGCGGCCTACATCGATCGCATCCGGCGCGAGGCCTTCGACATTCTTGACGACCTTACCGCGCCGATCTCCCGCCGTCAGATGGCCTGGCGGTTTCTCAAACAGCATGGGGTGAAGTGATGGCTGAATGCACAGGAACAGCGCGGGCCGGTTCTGCCGGTGATCCTGATTGGTTCTCTCAAGCTGAAAAGCAAATGACTGAACTTTACAAAACGCTGACGGAAATAGGCGACGAAAGCATTTTAAGTGCTTTTGACGACTTTGAAGATCACGTCCGTCTGGTTCAGCGAATTAAGGGTGCAGACCAATGATGTCCTTCATCCACCGTATCACCCGCCCGCTGCGCAAGTGGCTGGCTCACAGGAAAGAAATCACGTCATGAGTGATTTGAAGCAGCTTGCCGCTGAAGGCGAAACCCACCTGAAAAACGCTAAGGCTCTTGCAGCGAAGGCTAGGTCCGCTGGCAACGAAGATGCCATTGCGTTGAGCGAAACGCTCGTTGAGTCGGTAGTGGCAATACAGGGCCTTATGGAAATGATTGCCAATCGGGACGCCATGCTTGCCGAAATGTCCGGCGCGCTGTCCCAGCTGATGATGTCGGCGGATGAACCGCAAGACAAGATCCGCGCCGTTTACTTCAAAGAAGGCATGAGCCGCGCCCGCGCCATTCAGGAAATGTATTCACGTAAACTGGGGAATGGGTGATGGACCTCTGGACAAGAAAGCAACAGGCACTTGTTTCCGCAATGGGCGCAGGCGAAGCAGCGTGGAAGGAATTCGACACCAACAACGCTGCCGGTGCCGCCTCTGCAGGCAAGGAAACCGCAGAACAGATGATTGCGCGCCTGCAAGAACATGGCTTCGACATTATTGAGCGCCCATCAAAGGATGAACTCCGCGTCATATTGGACATGGACGAGGCCAAGCGCATCTGCTGGGGCCTGTCCGATCTTCTTTGCTGGGTCCGTGGCTTCAATGCCGCAAATGTAGCAAGCGACCACACCGAGTTTTCCCCGATGGGTGATGAACAGGCGCGTCGGATCAAAGAACTGATCGACAGCAAAATTGACGAGGTTGAAAAACCGTTCTGATGCGCTCCGACACCTTCATCATAAGCCCGTCATCGGGACCAAGCTATAACGACTGCGCCCTGCGCACGATTACGCGGCGCTATCCGTTCCTGCTGCGCGAAGCCGGTTACGAACCGCGCAAACTGGAGCCGTCTATTGGTGCCGCCATCGGGTCTGGTGTCCACAAAGGCGCCGAGCATGGCTTGATCATCAAGGCCAAAACAGGATTCGAAATCGGCACCGATGACGATGCCGTCGAAGCTGCTATGAGCGAGTTTGATCTCAGGGTCGAAGAAGGTGTCATCTGGGACGATACCAGCCCGAACCGCGATGCCGCCCAGAAGCAGATCCGACAGATGACGATGATGTATCGCAAACGGATCGCGCCAAAGATCAAACCTGTTCTGGTCGAAGAACGCATCGAACTGGATTATGCGCCAGGCTTCGTCCTGAGCGGACAGATCGATACTTTGGCATCAGTCGGAAACGAGAAACCCGGACTGCGCGACATCAAGACCGGTGTTGTGGCCCGCGCAAATGGCGTCCAGTACGGGAATTATTGGGCACTGGGCAACAGCATCGGCTTTCCGTTCGCGTCGATCATTGAAGATTACCTGCCCCGTGTGCCGCTTTCCAAGCCGCAGGCGGAACCAATTTCCAAGGTCTACGACATCAAGGCCTGTGTCAAAGCGGCAGAGGCCACCAATAACCGTCTCGTCAGGGATGTGAACACGTTCCTGCAAACCGGCGATCCCAACACCTTTGTCGCCAATCCTATGTCCATGATGTGCGGGGACAAATACTGCCCCGCCTTCGGCACCGATATCTGCAAACTTCACAAAAAGGACTGATAGCACCATGAGTATCCAATCAACCGAACTTGTTGCCGCCGCTCCGCAATCCGACCAACTCAGAGTTTTCGGCAGCAGCGCTTCCTTTGACCTTGCCCAGCGCATGGCGAAGGCCCTTACCACCAGCAGCCTTGTGCCAAAGGAATACAAGGACAACATGGGCAATGCGCTGATCGCTCTTGAGCTTTCCGCGCGTGTGAATGCGTCACCCCTGATGGTGATGCAGAACCTTGACATCATCCATGGTCGCCCCAGCTGGCGGTCTCAGTTCATTATCGCCGCAATCAATACCTGCGGCCGTTTCAGCCCGCTTCGTTTCCGGTTCGAAGGAATCGAAGGCAAAGACGACTGGGGATGCCGTGCCTGCGCCATTGAAAAGGCCAGCGGCGAAGAACTGCAAGGCCCGCTGGTCACCATCAAGATCGCCAAGGACGAAGGTTGGTACAGCCGCAACGGTTCCAAATGGCAGACCCTGCCAGAACTGATGCTGCGCTATCGATCAGCAGCGTTTTTCGGTCGCCTCTATGCCCCTGAACTTCTGATGGGCATCCAGACCAGTGAAGAAGTCATCGACCTCGACCCGAGTGAATTTCGTCGCGTTGACAACGATGCTGATCCGTTCGGCCCGAAGCATAACGCCTTTGATATGCCAGAGGCTGACACGTCGGGCGAAGACGTCGAACACGATGAAGATGGCGTCATCAACGAAGAAGAAGACGCCGCCGAGGACGACAAGAAACCGGCCAAAAACACCAAGGCGAAGAAGGCCGACAAGGCCGAAGACGCCGATGAAGGTGCCGGGGAATCATCTGATGAAGCCCCGGAAGAAACCGAAGAACCTCAGCAAAAGTCGGCTGAAGACGCCTTCGCCATGGGCGACTGATCGCGCCTGCTGATCCCCTCAACACCGGTAAAGAAAGAACAGACCAATGGAAATCACAGTCAAGAACATGCGGGGTTGCAAACGCGCTGATATCAGCGTCGCCCCGTTCACCATTGTCGGCGGCAACAACGGCAACGGCAAATCATCGCTTCTCGAAGCGGTTGGCGCCGCAATGTCCGGCATCGTCAACATCAAGGGCCTGCCCAAGAAGGACCTCAAGGATATCGTTGCCGATGGCACCAAGGAAGGGTCCGTTCTGATCAAGGGCCAGAACCGTGACGGCAAGGACTTCGAAATCGGGATCGCCTTTCCCAAGGCCGAACTGCGGACAGAAGGGGCTGTTCCAAATGTCAGCGCCTATGCGGCCGGGATCGAAAACTTCTTCGATGCCAAGCCCGATGCCCGTGCATCGCTTCTTATCCGCTATCTCAAGGCAGCACCGACACTGGAAGATCTGACCCGCGATCTAGCCGATATCGACTTTCCGATGATCGAAGGCGATGCCGACCAGAAGGCAGCAAATTCCCGCGCGATCAAGGCCCTGTTCGAAGATATCGAGATCAAGGGCTGGGATAGCGTCTGTCAGGAAATCCGCCAGGCATGGACAAAGGCCAAAGGCGCATGGGAACAGATCACCGGGGATAAATACGGCAGCGCCAAAATCCATAGCTGGCGCCCGCATAACCTGCCGGTCGATGCCGAACACCGTCACTTGGTTGCGGCCCTTGAAGAAGCCGAGGCAGATCTTGCCAAAGCCCAGAAGTCCGAAACCCTGTCCAGTGCAGAACGGGATCGCATGCAGGCCGAAGCCGCGGATCATGATTTCCGGGTCAAGGCACTGGAGGATGCGCAAGATGATCTGGAAAAGGCCAAACAGGCGGTGAAAGACGCAGAAGAAGCCCGTGCGGCCCTGCCATCCGTTGATGGGCAGCCGGACTGGAAATGCCCTTGCTGTGATAAACCGCTCAACATCTCTGTTGTCGGTGGCGAGGTCCGCAACGTCACAGAGTTCGAAGGATCCCAGCTTTCGAAGAAGGAACTCGAAGATCGCCGCAAGGCCATTGCCGGGGCCGATGGTACCTTGCAAAACGCGCGCACCAAGCTCAACGAACTGAACCGCAAGATCCCCGGCATTGAAGAACAGATCAAGTCATCTGAAAACGCCAAACACAAGCTTTCCGAAGATGCGGAATGCTCCGAAGAAGATGCCGAAAAAATGGCATCTGCCCTTGCGGACGCAAACGACGCAGTCGATCAGGCCCGCGCCGAACTCAAGGCCCTTGAAGATTACGAAAAGGCCAAGATCAAGGCCGCCGAAATCGACCGTCTCGGAACCATTGGCAAGGCCGTTGCCCCGGATGGCTGCCGCCAGCGGAAACTGGCCGAATGCCTTGATGCTTTCAACGACAACTATCTCGCCCCGGTTTGCGATGATGCCGGCTGGCGTCCCATCGTTCTGAACGCTGATCTCGATGTCACCTACAACGGTCGGCGCAGCAGCTTGGTCAGTGAATCGGAAAATTGGCGCTGCCGTGTTGCGATGCAAGTTGCCATGGCCCGTCTGGATGGCTCCGAGTTCGTCATTATCGATGGTGCCGATATCCTTGACATCCCGAACCGTCAGGGTCTGTTCCAGGCAACATCGAAATGCGGGCTCGACGTCCTGATCGGAGCCACCTTCAGCAAACCTGAAAGCGTCCCGCACCTGCCACCAGAAATCGGTCACAGCTACTGGATCGAGAACGGCGAAACCCGCCCTCTGGTAAGGGAACAGGCTGCGCAGGCGGCGGAATAACGGATTACAGAACTAAAGCGGCGCTGACAGAGCGGCAACTCTGTCAGCACCTAGACACAAAGCAACCAATCTCCGTCCAAAGAGAAGGAAAGAATCATGTCCGCTGATAAGCATATTTTGTTTTTCGACTTCGAGACAACCGGTATCCCGCTGTGGAACGATCCGTCCGAAGCAGACGCCCAGCCCCATGCAGTCCAGTTGGCCGCAAAACTGGTCAATTTCAAAACTCGCAAAACAGTCCAGACCATTGATCTGATCGCAAAGCCTGATGGATGGTCGATCTCACCGGAACTAACCGAAATCCACGGCATTACGAATGAATATGCAATGCTGTTCGGTGTTCCGGAAAAGCTGCTTTTCGAAACACTGTTTGCACTCGCGCGCGCATCTGACCTGCGCGTTGCCCATAGCGAACCTTTCGATGCCCGCATCCAGCGGATCGGGATGAAGCGGTTCATGAACGATGAACTGCTGCTCGAAGAATGGAGGGCCGGAAATCGCGCCTGCACCATGCGTGACAGCAAGAAGGATGTGAACGCACTCAACGCAGCAGGACGGCTGAAAAATCCGACCTTGGGCGAGTCCTATTTCCATTACACCAAGCAGACCCTGAGCGGTGCCCACAACGCCATGGTCGATGTCGAGGCCTGCGAAACCATCTACTTCGCAATGCGCGACAACGAAAAACAGGCAGCGGAGTAATCGTCATGGAGCAGATCAACAATCAATCCGCGCGTGGTCGCACTGCAACCGGCGCACCGAACCCCGTTGATGTCCACGTCGGTTCGCGGGTCCGTCTTCGCCGCACCCTGCTGGGCATGTCTCAGGAAAAGCTGGGTGAAGCCATCGGGCTGACATTTCAGCAGATCCAGAAGTACGAACGCGGTGCGAACCGTGTTGGTGCCAGCCGCCTTTATGACTTGTCCAAGGCCCTTGATGTGCCGGTATCGTTCTTCTTTGATGCCTATGAAGAAGGAACATCATCGATCACAGAAGATACCGACCTTCTGACGCGCGGCAATCTCGAACTGCTGCGCAATCTTGGCCGCTTGCCTGATGTCACCAGCAATGATCTCCGCGCAATGATCAAGCACCTTGCCGATGGCATCGAAGCTGTCACCAAACCGGTTGAGATCGGAGACGCGGCATGAGCAACACCAAAATCAGAACCGCATCCGGTGCGCTGGTCGATCTCATGAACCCGCAACCCGCCGATATCTGTTTCCGCGACATCGCACATGCACTGTCGCAGATCTGCCGCTTCACCGGGCATACCATCTTCTTCTATTCGGTGGGGCAGCACAGCCTGCATATGGTCGAAATCGTCAGCAGTCAGGCCGAACCATATGCCCTGCTTCATGATGCCAAAGAGGCTTTTATTCAAGACCTCAGCACCCCTATGAAAAGCGCCCTTGATCAAAAGATCGCAGATGGTGCGACCGCCTATCGTGCCATTGATGAAACCTTTGACGCCGCGATTTTCCTTGCCGCTGGCCTTCAGTATCCGATGCCGCAAGACATCGCCGACGAAATCAAGGAAGCCGATGCGCTTCTGCTTGCAGCCGAACAGTTGAAGCTGATGCACGAAGCCGACATGCAGTGCGACCCCGGCGAACTCTGGAAAGGCATCAACCCGCAGGATATGTCCGAAGTCCGGCATGCCTTCGGTAACGCCTGCCAGCGCCTTCTGCCTCGTTTCAATGCGTTTGAGGGGGCAGCGGAATGAACCAGATCATCAACGAAGAAATCAAAACCTTTGGTCTGTTCGCAGGCATCGGGGCTGGCATGGCCGGCATGAATCGGAGCCGTGCCGAGGTAACGAACAGTGTGGCGACCTATCGGGCGAAGTTCCGCAACATCGGCGGGATCGATGTTGATCCGGGCTGTGTTGATAATTTCAACCGGTTGGTAGGCGTTGCTGGCACAGTCATGGATCTGTTCGATGCCGAACAATTCACGGCTTGGCACGGACGGGAACCGGGGCGCGATTGGCGTCCCGTTGGTCCTGACGATATCCGCCGCGCCGCAGGTAACGAGTTCCCTGATATCGTGTTTACCTCACCGCCCTGCAAAGGCTTCAGCGGTCTTCTTGGTGCAAACCGTGCGGGCACGGCAAAGTATCAGGCCCTGAACGCACTGACGCTGCGCGGTATCTGGCTTGCACTCGAAGCCTTCAAAGACGATCCCGCAAGTTTCTATCTGCTTGAAAATGTCCCGCGCATCATGACGCGTGGCGGCCACTTCCTTGATCAGATCGAAAAGCTGCTTGAGGCCTATGGATATGCCGTGGCGCGCACCACGCATTGTTGCGGTGAATTGGGTGGCTTGGCCCAGAAACGTCGTCGCTTCCTTCTGGTGGCCCGTCATAAGGAGAAGGTGAAGCCGTTCCTCTATGAACCGCCGAAACGTTCACTGCTTACCGTGGGCGATATCCTGAACAAGTTGCCGATGCCAGGCGATGAACGGGCCGGGGCAATGCATACCCTGCCCTCGCTGGCTTGGAAGACTTGGGTGCGCCTTGCCCTGATTGAACCGGGCAAAGACTGGCGCAGCCTCAACCGACTGAACGTCGAAGACGGATTCCTCAAAGACTTCGGGATCATCCCTGATCAGGCCTATCAAAGCGGCGTCATGGGAGTCCGATCGTTTGAAGAATCAACGGGTTGCGTACCCGGGCGAAGCGGCCCCACCAACGGCGCCCATAGCGTTGCTGATCCCCGCCCTATTGGTGCGCTGGAATATCGCCAGTATGGTGTCAAAAAGATGGATGAAACATCGGCAACCGTCACCGGACACAGAAGCCCCGGCCAAGGTCCGTTCTCGGTTGCTGATCCCCGCCTGTCTTGGCACGATGCCGCCAGCCGCAACAAGTTCAAGGTCATCCCGATTGGCGATCATTCGAACACCGTGATCGGGGCAACCAAACCGGCCGATGGTGCGGCCTCTGTTGCGGATCCGCGTCTTAATCTCGGCAAAGGAACTCACAACGCCATTTGTCGTGTCACAGACACAAGTTCGCAAGCGCACACCGTCAGCGGCGCAACCCACGTCGCGGGCGGTGCGGCATCCGTCGCAGATCCCCGCCCGAACTGGGGTGACCGCCACGGCGGCAATATGAAGCTTTGCAGTACCGATGAAACCGCGCCAACCGTGATCGGTGGCGGCAAAGGTGTACAGGGCGGGCATATCTCGATTGCTGATCCCCGTGCTTTTGGGAAATCGAAACGCGAGGTCTTCAATGGTGGCGGTCATTATGGCGTCATTGATCCCGCTGACAGCGCCAAATCGATCACGGCGGCCGGCAAGTATGACAACGGCTTCAATTCTGTTGCTGACTGGCGCCTGCCGGAACCGAACGAAAACCTCCAATGCGTGATCAGATCCGAATGGGATACGTGGAACCGCCCGTTCTCGACCTATGAACTGGCAGCCCTGCAGAACCTGTTTGATCCGGACGAAGGGATCGAGTTCGAACTTGTCGGCAAATCGCACACCGCTTGGCGCGAATGGATCGGCAATGCCGTACCACCGGCCACTGCAACCGCGATTGGGTCCGAGATGGGCCGTGCAATCCTGCTGGCACGGACTGGACAGTCCTTCGCGCTGGGCTCCACTCCGATCTGGGTGCGCCCTCTTGCAACAGCGATCAGCGTTGATGTGCCTGATTTGGGAGATCAATCATGACTGTTTCCGTAAAACCAATCCCGTTCACCGCGCCGATGGTTCAAGCACTGTTGCGCGAGATCGAAGCGCCCGGCACGGGTAAACCGCAGACCAGACGGATCATTAAGCCGGGTCCGCCACCATGCCAAACTGGACCGAATGCAATGTATCGGCACGGGGGCGGATGGCGATATTCTGGCGTTATTTATGATGATCAAGTGGTTGAATCTTGCCCCTACGGCAAGCCCGGCGATCTGCTTTATGTGCGGGAAAGCTATTTTCAGCGCGGGCATTGGGAGCCGGTCAACGGCAAGAAGACCAAGGGCGGAAAGCAGAAATGGGAATTCACCCCGGAAAGCCATGAAATACAGTTTGCCGAGCCGGATGAATACCGCAAGGCCCGTGACGCAAAAGACCCTTTCACCGTGGCATGGCATAAGCGACTAGGCCGTTTCATGCCGCGCCGTTATAGCCGGATCACGCTTGAGGTTACTGACCTGCGTGTCGAACGGTTGATGGATATCACGCGCGGCGACTGCATGTCGGAAGGCTGTCCATTCCAGAACATGGCAGACGGTCCTGATCCGCGAGACTGGTTTAAAGAACTGTTTCAATCAATCCACGGCGAGGACGTTATCAAGGCCAATCCTTGGCTTTGGGCCGTGTCCTTCACCCCACACCTGATCAACGTCGATCAGTTCATCAAAGAGAGGGCTGCGGCATGACCAAAATCGAATGGACCCAACGCGAGGGAACCAAGGGCAAGACATGGAACCCGATGCGCGCGCGGAATAAGAAAACCGGTGGCGTCGGGCATTTCTGCGAGAAAGTCTCGCCGGGATGTAAGAACTGCTATGCCGAAACGTTCCAGAAGCGGTTTAAGAACCCTGTCAGGTACGCGGCACAGGATGCTGATCAGGTCGAAGTATTCCTTGATCAGAAGAAACTGGTTCAACCGATCGGTTGGAAGAAGCCTGCAACCATATTTGTTTGCAGCCAGACCGACCTGTTCTTGCACCACTACAAAAACGAATGGATCGATCAGGTGTTTGCCGTCATGGCGCTATGCCCGCAGCATACCTTTATCGTGCTGACCAAGCGGATCAAGACCGCCCATCAATACATGACATCAATCGGCGGCGTGGATGACGTTCGGCTTGATGGATTCCGCGACGCCATGGTCGAAGGCATGGCGCAGAAAATTTACCATGATCGAACTGGGGAAGATCCGTCGATGTGGCTTGCCGTGCATTTCCCCCTGCCCAATGTCTGGCTTGGCGTGAGCGTCGAGGATCAGGCAGCAGCAGACCAACGCATTCCGGTATTGCTCGATACCCCGGCAGCGGTTCGATTCCTGAGTGTGGAGCCGTTGCTGGGGCCGGTAAATATCGAACCGTGGATTGGCGAAGCTATCTGTGCATCCACATACCAAGCCGCAGGCGAGAACTTTGACCGCTGCGATATGACTGGCAACCCTTGCGACGGAATAAGCTGGTGCATCGTCGGCGGAGAAAGCGGCCATAATGCCCGCCCGATGCATCCGGACTGGGCACGATCCTTGCGCGACCAGTGCAAGGCCGCTGGGGTGCCGTTCTTCTTTAAGCAGTGGGGTGCGTGGGCGCCAGTAACCGAAGAAGAAATCCCGGATAAATTCGGGCCTGTATGTGATCCATTCCGAACCATGTGCAGCAATGGATTTATTGGCGGATTAAGCCTTGATTCAGCATTCCTGCACGCCCCGCACCGATGGCCTCAGTGTTTCCCGCAAGGAGCAGATGGAGACGCATCATGCACCCACGCTTACGTGCATCACATCGGCAAAAAAGCCGCAGGCCGCCTGCTCGATGGCGTCGAACACAACGAATGGCCGGAGGTGAAGTCATGATCATAGCAGCAGCAATGATGATCGATGGTGAAGTCAAGGCCCTGCCCGCACCGGCAAGACATCACGACATAATCGGTCGATGGCCGATGCCGGATCATAAGCATGGACTGCAAGGCTTCATCGATAGCGATCACGGATTTGTCACCCGCAAGGAAGCATGCCGGATCGCCACCGAAGAAGGGCAACTCGAAGGTCGAACAAAGACAGGACCGAAAGACATTCTATTCAGCGAGGATCTTTGGTGATGACTGAAGCATACCCTCTTTCATGGCCGCAAGGCTTCAAGCGCACTGCGCCAACCAAACGTCGCACTGCTCCTTTCGGCAAGACCGGTTCGCGCGGATACAAGCAATCTCTGACAACGGCTGATGGCTTGCAACGCCTTATCGAACAACTCGAACTGATGGGCGCGATCAATTA
The DNA here is from genome assembly GCA_002705995.1 of Crocinitomicaceae bacterium. GTDB lineage: Bacteria > Bacteroidota > Bacteroidia > Flavobacteriales_G > Salibacteraceae. The sequence goes on from PAJI01000032.1 coordinate 33,130, forward strand.
CGTGATCTCTACCAACGTCGAATTGCGCAATGATGGCCTCCCCAGATCAGGGAGACGTGCGCCAGATGATCCCGGTGTGGCGATCTATTTCCAGTTCTGCGGCAAGGCGCACTGCCTGCCATGTGACAGATGGAATTCCGTTGCAGATAACCTCGCTGCGGTTGCCAAACACATCGAAGCGTTGCGCGGCATGGATCGCTGGGGTGTTGGTGATCTGGAAATGGCTTTCGCCGGGTTTAAGACACTGCCGCCACCCGGTGGTGGTGTTCCGGTCGATGAAGCTGCGCAACACAGCAACTGGTGGGATGTTCTTGGTGTTGATCCGGATGCCACGCCAGACAAGGTGCGAGATGCATTTCGCCGCCTCGCCAAGAAACACCACCCCGATACCGGGGGAGACCCCGACATAATGGCTGAACTGAACACGGCATATCAGGAGGGCATGAAGCGATGACTGGATTTGACACAAACAGCGGTGCCGTCATCAGTGATTGCGGCAAATACCGTTATCGCCTCTGGCGTATCTGGGACAAATCAAAACCCCTCGTCGGCTTCTGCATGCTCAATCCAAGCACCGCAGATGCAAGCGTTGATGATCCGACGATCCGTCGCTTGATCGGATTTGCAAAGTCATGGGGGTACGGCGGGTTTATCGTCGTCAATCTCTTTGCGATGCGGACGCCAAAGCCGGTGATGCTCAAAACTGCGGCCGATCCGGTAGGCCCGGACAACGCCAAGCACTTATCCGAGGTCGCCGGATTGGTCGATACCGTGATTTGTGCATGGGGAAATCATGGGAAATTTGCCATGGCAGACAAGCTGGCTATGGTTTGCATGCATGGGAAGACCGTGACCAAAGCCCTGCATATCAATGCCGATGGTTCGCCGAAGCACCCGCTATACATCAAGGGTGATGCGGTGCCGGTTCCGTTTGATGGAGGCGATGCATGAGCGCATTACCAGCCAACATCCCGCCTCGTTGCATGTCGCTTGAACAGGCCTGTGAATATGTCGGCTTGACAAACGCTAACACCTTTCAAAAGGCGGTCGATGCGGGGATTTTCCGTCCCGTTCCATATCGCGATCATGCCGGGATCAGGAAAACTGTCTTTGACCGCAAGGCCTTGGACAAAGCCCTTGACGAAATAGGAGGTCTTACCAACGATGACGACATGGCAAAACGATTGCTGCGGGAACGAATCAATGGCAGGGCCAAACGGGGAAAAGCTGCGGTATCTTACCCAGCGCCGCAACACTGACGGCACATTCAGGTATTATTGGCAACGAAGCGGGCAGCCTCTGACACGGCTGCCTGATCAGCGATCTCAGCGAATAAAGGTTCTTAATGCCTTGAACGAACTCGCCGACAAGAACTTCGAAATCGACAAGTCACTTCTGAAGAACCTGTCCGACAATGACCAACTTACAGCGCATGCAATCTCTCGCCTGGCAACGTTGGGGCAAGTCGTCGAAAACGAACACGATTACTATCCGGGTTCAATCGGCTGGGTGATTGCAAAGTACAAGAACAGCCGGAAATTCAAACAATTGGCTGAAGGAACAAAGAAGTTCTACGTCCAATACATGGATAAGGTCTACGACCTCGGCCCAAACCTTCCGATCTCTGCTTTTACAACCCCGATGCTGCAAGACTTCGTGGATGATTACGCTGATATCAAAGGAGCGGATCGGAAGCTTAAAACCATCCTTAACATTCTTTGTAAAACAGCCATCAAATGGGAAGTCACTGACAAGAACCCTGCGCAATTCGTTGAAACCAATGAAGGCAGCAGAAGGCAGGTTGTCTGGGAGGATGATCAGATATCAGAGTGGTATGATCTGGCACAACATGGCGAGAGATCCTTTGCAACGATCACTGCGTTCATGCTGCTGCAGTTCACTGCCCAGCGACCAATTGATGTCCTGAAAATGTCCATCAACCACTATAACCAACAAACAAACTCAGTGCAGGTCAGGCAGCAGAAAACGGGTGCTTTTCTGGAAATCCCGTTACACGAACTCGCCATCGAGCATATCGCAGAAGCGGTTCGACGAGCAAAAGAAGCTGGCTGCACAACAATTGTGCAACATGAGGGTAAGCCATTTTATTATACGACTTTCCTGCGCCACTTCAGGAATGCGACCCCTGACCACATGAAACACCTTCAGCCTCGGGACTTGAGGCGCACGGCAGCGGTACGGATGTCAGAAGCAGGAGCCACGACGCAAGAGATCGCCGCAGTTGCCGGATGGTCGATTGATACGACATCAAGAATACTTGAGACATATGTCCCCAGAACACCCAAAATGGCTCAGGGCGCAATCGACAAATGGCAGAAGAACAAGCCAAGGAGTCTAACGCGTTAGACTTTTCACCTGTCTAAGTTATTGATTTTATTAAGTGGTAATAGTACGACATGTACTACAGCGGCTAACGCTAAAACGTTGTTTCTC
>PAJI01000033.1 GCA_002705995.1 Crocinitomicaceae bacterium
CATCAACGAAATGGGCGTGCGTTGCGAAAAGCACCACCACGAAGTTGCTCCGTCGCAGCACGAACTGGGTATCGCATTCGGCACCCTGATCGAACATGCTGACGCCGTTCAGGTTTACAAATACTGCATCCACATGGTTGCACACCAGTATGGCAAAACCGCAACCTTCATGCCGAAACCGATCTTCGGTGACAACGGCTCGGGCATGCACACCCACCAGTCGATCTGGCACGAAGGCAAGCCGCTGTTTGCTGGCAATGGCTATGCTGACCTTTCTGAAACCGCTCTGTACTACATCGGCGGTATCATCAAGCACGCCAAAGCTCTGAACGCCTTCACCAACCCGACGACCAACTCCTACAAGCGTCTGGTCCCGGGCTTCGAAGCACCGGTTCTGCTGGCATACTCTGCACGTAACCGTTCTGCTTCCTGCCGTATCCCGTACACCGCGTCTCCGAAAGGCAAACGCGTTGAGATCCGCTTCCCGGATGCCCTTGCCAACCCGTATCTCGCATTCTCTGCAATGCTCATGGCTGGCCTTGACGGTATCGAGAACAAGATCCACCCGGGCGAAGCAATGGACAAAAACCTCTATGACCTTCCGCCGGAAGAGCTCAAAGAAGTCCCGACCGTTTGCCGTTCGCTGCACGAAGCTCTCGACAGCCTCGACGCAGACCGCGAATTCCTGAAAAAAGGCGATGTGATGACCGACGACCTGATCGACGCATACATCGCACTGAAGATGGAAGAAGTCGTTCGTTTCGAACAGGCTCCGCACCCGGTCGAATTCGACATGTACTACAGCGGCTAACGCTAAAACGTTGTTTCTCAACAATTATTTGAGATAGACGTTAGACTTTTAAGGCCCCTTTCGCCCAAATACCGTCAAGGAAACTCAACGAGTCCCAAAACGGTGTCTAACGCGGAAGGGGTCTTTTTATGCCTATCTACGTGAACCGGAAAACACGGATTTGATACCCGTCATCACCTTGTTGATCGCACCAGAAACAACTTGCTTGGGCCCGCCTGCCTTGCCTGCCTCACGCAGGGTCATGTAGGTGATCACGATATAGGCACTGTATTCCACGATCTGGGAATACATCTGGACATAAACACTGCCACCATCACCAAAGAACTTGCCAGCGACCAGTTCGAATTGTACCGGCGCGGTCGCTTCGCCGAAGACAGCCCAGATACCGGCAATGAATGTGTTGATCACGGCAAGGGCGATATCAACAGCAAAGACTGACATCACAGGCCAGACCATGGCACGGGTCAACTGGCGCACCACCCAAGGCCGCGTTGTCATCCGCATGATAGCGACCTCTGTAGCGGCTTCCGGCGTCAGAACGGAAAGCGTTTCAGCATCGACACGGCCGCCTTGAATTTCGAGACGTTCGTTCTGGGCGCGATACATCTCGATTTCTTTTGTCATCCGCTCGGCAAAGGCCTGCTGCTGTTCAGTAGGCAGGCTTTCAACCGCGGCCTGAAGTGCTTCCGGGGTGTCAGGGGCGGCATTGCCGGTGACTTCGTTATAGACCTGCTTCCCGGCGTCAAACAGCTCTGTGGCGCCAGAGATAGCCGTAAAGATACCGGGAAGCATGGCAAGCAATGGGAATGCCATATCAATAACTCCACAGAGCGGGAGACGGGAAGCCGTGCTGCTCGGCCATGTCGAGATGAAGGAAGCGACCGCTGCCTTTCTGCGACACCCCGATACGGCGGATACCGTGTTTGTAGGCAAGGAAAATAATGCGCATGGCATCGCCACCGCTGACCGCGATATCAGCGGCACAGCCATAGGTGTGCGCGCCGGGGTTAGATTTGCCGCGCTCGGCTGAATGAGACGGATCGCGATAACCGGAACTGATCATCATCGGCTTGCCGTACTCAGTGCGGATCGCTTGCAGGACATCAACGAACCGCTTGCGCATCTCGTTGTTCCCGGTTTCCTTGCAGTCAAACTCGACCTTGGTGAAATTCGGATAATCTGCCCAGTTAATCATGGCCTGTCTGCCTTTCTGTCCAGTTTGTCTTCGATGCGCTGCAAATAGCGCTCGATCTTGGCAAGGGTTGCCTCAGTCCTTCCGCTTTCCCGATCAATCCGCAGCGACATGTTGTGCTGTGTGACTTCCATCACGTTGATGCGACTCTCGATCTGCATCACGTAAATCGTGACCGACACAATCAGCACCGCCGTGGTAAGCAGATGTCCGATGTTCAGCGTTTTTTCGAAATGAAACTTGTTACTGCTTTGCTCCGCCATCTGCTCCCCCTTGGGCTGCGCATGAAAAAGGCCGCTCTAAGCGGCCGGTCCTTTGAGTTTGTCTTCAAGATCTTGCCAAGCCTCGCCAGAGGCGACGAGGCAGGTCGGTCCCGACGGGTATGTGAACAGGATCGTCCAGGTCTTCCCGTCCGGGGCCTTAAGAACCTCGATCACCCCGCCGTTTGATGTGACACCGACCGCAACAGGTTCCTCGCTGTATTTCGCGCGGAGACTGTCGATCACCTTTGACCGATCCCCGCAGACCGGTGACGCCTCGGCCTCTGATGTGAGGGGCCAAGGCAATAAAAAAAGGACCGCGGCATACGCGATCCTGAGATACTTCATCATCTCTGTGGTTCCTTCTACTTGATACCTGCTTTGTTCAAGGCCTTGACGACCTGTTCGGCCAGTTCGTTACGCTGTTCGGACAGCTGATCGATCTGGATGCGCTTCTGTTCTGCGGTCAGTGAACGGCTTTCCTCAACCGATCTGATCTTCTTGTTGACCCCGGACATCTGTTTGGCCTTGTGGCGCATCCAGCCAGCCATAGCGATCTTTTTATTGCCGCCATCTTTGGTAATGTCCTTTGCATCCTCGATCTGGCCTTGCGATCTGTACTGCTTATAGGTCTTGGCAACCGCTTCGATCTCACGCTTCAGATCATAGAACTCGGAAACAAACCGTGTTGAGCGAAGCGGCTGTTGCCGGATGAAGCTGCCGAACTCAGGCATCTGATCGGCGCGCAATTCAGGTTCGACCGGGTTGCCGACAATCGGGTCAAGAACCTCGTCAGCGATACCCATGACATAGACACCATAACTGCCAAAGAACGCCCTGACAGCAGCATCAATACGCTTCGGAGATTTGGCATCCCCCATGAAATCGGGAAGTGCATCACCGATTTGCTTTGCCAGTTCAGATGTTCTGGCATCGTATTGTGCTTCAGGTGCGAGATCCTGCATCCGTTCAGGAACAATCGGCGATCCCGTAAAGGTGACCTCATTGGCCCATTGCTCTGCCAGCGGTTTGACGAACTGCGGCAGATCCACCGCAAAGGTATCACGCATCATCGACCACATCCGTTCGCCGTATCTGGCGATATCGTCTTTGCCTTGCGCAAGTCGGGTCGCGCGTTCCGGAATTGTCGAGAACAGCGCACCGACCTCGAACGGTTTTGGCAGCCGGATATGGAATTCCTCAAACGGGATTCCTGCGGATTTCAAAGCGTCTTCCGGGAAGATGCGATCAAGGAAGATGTGATAATAGGCATCCTTCTCCCATTCCGGCAGTTCGTCGTATCTGTCATCATCTGCATTGAGGCTATAGAGCAACATGGTTGCAGCCGTGATCAGACCACCGCGGAGCATGAAGGCCTTCGGCTTTTCCTTCACACCGCGCCCCAGACGATACAGCCCCTGCATCCTTGCATTCAGGAACGGGATCGTACCGATCAGGAAGCGAATAACGGCACTATCACCGCGCATGCTGAAGTCCATGATATCAAGCGCCTGAAACGCTGCTTCGGCAACATCGCCTGTATCTTTGAGAACACTGTCATAGATCGCGATGCGGTTGGCGTTCTCAGTGGCCTGACCAACACGCTTCCACCATTCCCAAGCCATTTTGGGGCTATCAATGACTGTCGCCTTGCCTTTGGTCTTGGACAGCATCTTGGCGACATCCCGGCTCTGGGTGCGGAAGAAACCACCGCTGCCCCCACCGGCCGCCATGATGTTTACCAATGCGGTGTCCTCACGATAGGAACGGATCGCACCTTTGAAACCATCGATACCGGGGCGGAAGTTCTCGCCACTGACAACCCAGCCGTGCAGACTGTCACGGATGAAGTTGCGGAGCATGAAGCCCGGTGTTGCGGTGACACCCGTGGTCAGCCAGCGCTTCGGATAACCAAGGATGCTGACAAGCCAGTGAACACGCTCTGATCCAAGACTGGTCATGGCGGACAGAAGCAACGGATCATTGACCCGGAAATACTGCGGCTTGCCACCAACCATCACGGATACAACATCAGGATCTTTTGGCGGACGCAGGGTGAACAGTTTCAGCCACTGATCGTGCTGCTGCTTGCTCATGCCCTGGACTTGGACACCGATGTTTTCCAGTGCCTGTGCGGCCTCTTCAGGGGTGACATGAACCGGCACTGCATCATGGGGCACCTTCATGATGACGCTGCCATCATCAAGGCCAGCGGTCTTCAGGGTGCGCAGAACACGCTTGGCCGCTACGTTCTTCATCGACGCATCGACCAACTGGGTCATGTTGCGGACCATGTTATCGATCAGGTCATTGACTTCGGCTTCACCGCCCTTGAGGCGACTGATCCCGCTGCGCTGATTTGCCAGCCCTTTCTTACCAAACGGCCCGGTCGGCTTGTCATCAATGGCGCGATAGAATGGGACATAGTCATCACTCTCGAACAGGGCGCGCGCATCGGGATCAAGCAATCCGGTCTGTTCTGCCATATCAAGCATGGCCTTGTTGAACGCGGTCCAGCGCTTCATCACATCACGGAACTCGGGATACTGTTTATCCAGATCCTTGAGCAGCGCGATATCGGCGGCGGTCATGTTGTTTTCGCGGCCCTCTTTGGCAAGGCGTGATGCGCGCTGCGCAACGGCCCAGCCCTTCCATGCCTTGAGCAAGCCACGATCCGCCAGATCCGCAAAGATCGCCTCGAACCCGCCATCGAACCCTTTGCGGACCTGAAACGCACCGTTCTTGTATTCCAGCGGACCATGACGCAGAACCGCCGCCATCGTGCTTTGCAGATTGGTGGTCATCCTTGCCATCTTATAGGCCGACATCGAAGCCCGTTTCAGTTCGCCATAAGTCGCCTTTTCATAGCGCTTGATGCTATCGAACTGATCAAAGATGTGTTGGATGGAACCGTGCTTGATGTAATCAACCGCATCGGCAACCGTTTCACGGATCTGTACACCCATCGGCTGTTCGTCTTCGATGTTTGCCATTGTGCGCTTGATCGCAGCGTCTTGGGCATCACTGAGCGGTGACGCCTTCTGTTTTGGCTTGGCCGCGGATGATCCTGATTTCTTGCGCAGCCCCGACATCGCGAAGTATTCGGCGCGCTGCTGCTTCATTTTTTCGATGTCATTTGAGGCGCGTTTTCCGACCTCGCCTTCATCGATCGATCTGAAAACATCCTCGGCAGAGGTATAGCCCTGCCCGCGCACAACAGATGCGATACGATCAAAGAACTGTTTGATCTTGCGGAAGATCCGGGCAATCCCGCCCTTGGCGTCAGAACCGCCTTCCATCCAGTCGGCGAAGGCCTCGGCAACGGCTTCCTCGTCCAGTGCGGTTTCGATGTCATTGATCCCGGCATACTGATCCCGGTAATCCTCAACACGGTACTGCTTGCGCCAGGTCGATTTGGCCTTGCGCTGAAGGATCGACCATTCAGCCTCTGTGATCCGACCTGTTGCGCGGAGATGGTGAACAACTTCGTGACGGCCGGCATGCGTCGGATCAGAGGCATCCATCGCTGTCCAGATCAGATCATCAACCGGGATATAACCGCCCTCTGCCTTTTCCCCACCAATCAAGGTTTTACCGTTGGCGCGGGTCTCGACATTAACCGATGGCGCCAGACGTTTGATCTCTGCGACAACGGCTTCTTCGAGTTGGGTGCGTTTCGGAGATGCCTGATCGGTCGCCATCCGAAAGCGTTCATCAGCACTTTCAGATGCTTGATTCTGCTTCTTCGGCTCAGCTTCCTGATATGCCAGTGGCTTTTTGGTATCACCGTCTTTGATCCATGTCTTGAAATCGGCCATCGACATCGGCGTCACCGCGCCCATTCGCAGGATGCCACGACCATCATTGAAGGCCCTGCGGTAATCAGCCTGCGCCTGACCTGATGACGGATAGCCGATCATGACCTTGTGTTCGTCAAACTTGCCGGTCTTATGATCGATCTGATCGATGACATAGACCTGATCGCTTTCCGGTTGTGGACCAACATAGACATCGACGTGATCACCATCGGCACCAGACGTGCGTTTGATGTAACCGTAATGCGCAGGCATTTCGACAGACCAGCCATTGCCGTCGGCATCAATGCCAGAACGCGTTGAGCCACGCGGGTTCTCAATCGCGATATCAAGACCGCCGACCTTGACGTGACCCTTGCGATAGTTTCCGGCTTCGGCCTGTGCTTCTGATGCCGGGGCCTGTGCCTGCTGTGCGGCTTGTTCGATCTCGGCCGCCAAGCGGTTTTGCTGGATATCATCAGCAACGGTCGACTGCGGCTGTTGTGTGCCAAGATCAAGGCTCAGTTGTTCCGGAACAGGGATCTGATCAGGACCGAGATTGATTTTGGTGCCGTCGCGGGTTTCAACAACGGCACCTTCATCAGCAAAGCCGACGACACGGACATCTTCGGCTGTGCGCTTACCCGGCACTTTGACACGGACAACCGAACCGACATCGGCCTCGGCTCTCGCCTGTTTTGCCTTATCAACAAGCTCGGCCCTGATTTCATCGGCACTGCGGCCATCTGTCATCATGTCGTCAAGTGATGGTCCCTGACGGCGCGGCACCTCAAACGCACCGAGTTCCTTGCCAACGGCATCTGCGGTTTCCGGATTATACCAACCTATCTGACGGCCGGACTTGTCGACCATGGCGACATAATTATCACCCGGGGCTGGCGGAATGAGTTCGTCGCCAGCAACAAACCCTTCGCCATAGAGGCGACCGAACTGATCGGGGCTTGGCAGTGCGAGATCACCTTCAGGCGTTGCGGTCAGATCGTCATCACCTGACATGGTGAAGTCATCGCCATAGACCGTATCAGGCACAGGCAAGGCAGTTGCTTGCGCTTCTGGTGCCGGAAGCTGAAGCGTCTCCGTATTTTCAGGGGTGACTTCTTCCGGAATATCCGGGCCCGGTTCATTGCCCTGATTGCGGACATTGCGAACCGTACCAACCGCTGTTTCAACAGCACCTGGCCCGACTTCGCCCGCGGCCTCTGCCAGAAGTTCCTTGCCACTGATTTCGTCACCAGCCGCAATTGAACCCACCGCTTCACCGGCTGCCCCCAAAGCTGGCTGCATCACAAGATCTTCGACAGCACCGCGCCCGATACGCGACAGGGTTGTTGTTGCCCCAGCTGCATATTTACCGGCCAAGCCACCTGAAATCGCATCGATCAGGCCAACAGCCAGACCACGGCGCGCAGCATGCTGCCGGAATGCTGCCATTTGATCCGGATCGGACAGGCCCTGCTTGATGCTGTCTGGACTGCTGAAATCAACCCCGGCTTCGCGCAAGGAATTGATAATATCAGCACCGTTTTCACTGATGTATGAGCCAGCACCGGCACCAAGCGCAGGATGGATCGCCATCAGGGGAAGATATGGCGACTGCTGCCCAAGGCTTTCGGTTGCCAATGATGAAATCACCTCAACAGGCGCATCGGCCAATGCATCCCATGCCGCCCCGAAATCATCGGCTTCGCCAAAACGCTGTGCCTCTGCTGACTGGGGCAACTGCTTGATCTTCTGTTCGGCACTGACCAGATCTGTGACATCTTCATCCATGGCACCGCGCAAGGTCTGGCGGATCTGTGCGCGTTCTTCCGGTCCTGCGTTGCGGTATTGTTTTGCGCGCGGATCTTCTGACAGACGTTCCCAGCGTTCGACCGGTTCATTGTAGGTTCCGGCATCGATCTGATCGAGATATCCAGCAGTCGTGCTGCGGCGATCCAGATCCTGGATGTCGATACCCTGCATTGCGCGATTGAAACCGCGCTGCGCATCATCGATACGGCGATCAATAAAGCCTCGGTCGGATGCATCAGCAACATCAGCATCAGGGGCAGATGCATCAACAGGGGTGCCATATGCAGACAGATCAAGCGCCTGCGAACCGGAAACCTGCTGTGCATTGTCTGATACTTTGGTGCCAAAGGACGAAAGATCCAGAGACTGATTGCTGGCCTGATTGTTCATCATCGCTCCAAAAGAAAAGGCCGCTCCTTTCGGAACGGCCGTCATGTGTATTTTTGTTACCGGTTGGTAGGTGGCTGAAATCAACCGCCTGCCAGTTTGATCTGCTCGTCTATTTTCTGTTTCGTATCATAGGCGTGATGCAAAAGCTGCCCACGTAAGTATTTGATCGTCTCAGGGTCCGTGTTCTTGTAGCCAAGGGCCTCGTATAAGGCGTTCACACATCCCCAGACCTGCTCAAACGGGTCTTCGATCTGGACCAAGGCATCCATCACAACCAACTTTTCACGGGCTGCGGCATCGTCAAGATTAAGGTCAAGTGCGGCGGTCATGCCGGTGCTCCTTTCCCATCGCTGTCGCCTTTGCCAATAACGGAAAGCTGGTGATTACGGCCTTTCCGACGCGGACCGAACTGCATAACCGCCTGCCCGGTCTGACGTGCGTTGTGGTCCGCAACCAAGGCGCGGCCTTCGTCACGCATGTACTGAGCCGCAAAATCACGCGGGAACAGCCAGACGCCGCTATGCGGCGACCTTAGCATTTGCACTCCATATATCGCGGCTCTGGTACGCATTCTGGCACCGATACGACGGTTAAGACCTGAGCGCCCCTTCTGAATTGCATCATGCTCTTCTAGAAGTTCGCGAACGCTGACATATGCCAGGGCGGCAACGCGTTGATCACGTGTTATCTGCGAAGCAACTTCCTGTTGAACAATTTCATGCAGGGCCTTCATGTCCACATGAACGCTGGCCGATGATTGCAACTGTGTCCGCTGGTTGCGGAGCGCGATGTAGGTCGTGATGATCTGATGCAAAGCATCTGAGGCAAAAGCCGTATCAGATTTCGAACAGATACAAAGCGCCTGCCCTTCGTTGAGCCAATACTCAGTTGCCGGTCGGCCACCCTTTGCAGAGGTTTGCTCCACCGTGGAGCAAACTGATCCATACAGTTCAAGCTCCTTTTTGTGTCGGGCAATCAGCTTTCGAATGTTGCGATAACGATCAAAGCCAAGAATCTCCGCCAACCGAAGATCATGCACACGCGGTTCATGGTTAACCTCTGTATTCAGGTCTGACACCGAGAGGCGCAGGGGATGGTTTTTCATGATGTCGTTCATATCAACCTCCCTCAATGCTCGGTGTGCAGAACAGGCACTTCCTGCTCGAATTCATCGACAAGACGGTCAATTTCGTCTTCATCAATGAAACCTTCCAAGCCAGAAACGCGAACCCAAGGTTCTCCGACCTCGTTGCGCATTTCAACGACGTTGACGCCGAGGCCGCGCATGGCTTCCTTGGCATCTTCAAACATTTTCTGCTTCAACTCTTTCGGTATGATGTCCCAGTACTTATCAACTGCCTCGTTGGTTTGGCATTCCCAAATTTCTTTGAGAATTTCCCCTGCCCGATCAAGCGACATCGCGGCCAATTCATAGGAAACCGGGCGATCCTCAAAAAGGTCCGCCGTTTGTTTTTTCATCGACGTTATGATTTGATCAATGATACGGAACCATCCTGGTATTTTCTCCAAGACTTCCCTGCAAACGTCTCTGGCAAGCTCTTCGATGCAGGCCTTGCCTTCTGTGGTGGACATATCCACTACATATCTGGTACTATTCGTCATTACATTCATCCTGTTAGCGTGGGTTGATTGGAATTCAAACCCTCGGTGTTGCTGCACCGGGGGTTTACTTTTGCGCGGATTGCTCTGCTTTGAGGCCCCGCTCGACAAGCTGACGCACGGCATCAGCTCGGGACGGAATATCTTTCTGCGTACGACGCCAGTCGTCGATCTTTGCTGAAAAGACCTGATCAGCTCGTATCGTGATGTTTTTCATTTGCTCGGGCTTCACTGAAACTCTCCTAGTGATTTCATTTACGCGATGTGTTAAAGAGCTGCATTAATTCATGCTGTGATTGAACGGTAGTTCAAGTGCAGATTTAACGCAACATGTTTTTTTAATGTAAACGCAAATGCAGTCAAAAATTAAAGAAATGCGCAAACGCTGCGGCCTTAAGTTGTCCGATATTGCGGAAGCAATTGGGACTACTCCCCAGACCGTTCATCGATTAGAAAATGAACAAATATCACTTTCAACCGATTGGGTTGAGAAGATTGCTGCAGTACTCGGAGTGGAACCATCCTACTTAGTAGGCTGGGACACCCCAACTGACACCCCTCAAGACGAGAGAGACCTACTCGACACGTATCGCGCCCTTCCCCCTATCATGCAGTACTCCACTCTGGCTTTAATGGCCGCCATCGTTGCAGACCACCCGGGAGCAAGCGTAAGCACCCAAAAACACTTCAAGACCATCAGAGATCGTTATTCCGGCCTAGCCGGTCACAAAGAAGACAAAGAAAAAGGCGGCTTGTGAGCCGCCTTTGTTTCACGCAATCGATACGTTAATCTCGTGGAATAAATCTCCTATTCCCCGACTTTCTATCTAACAAACCGATCTTTTTGTAGAAGTCCTGATTTAACAGCACCACAGAGGAGTATACGCCATCCTTTGTGGGTTCGTCGCTGACAACTACAGCCAGTTCGCGATGATCAATGATGCCCATCCATACCGCATCATCCGCATGAACAGGTGACATCTGGGCCCCAAGGTTTGCCAGTATTAATACTTTCGTTTCCTCTTGCGCAGGGAAGCTGACGCCACAACCATACCCACCCCCATAAATGCTGAGCGAACCGTAGCGCCCGTGATCATCACCAAGATCATATTTGGTGTAATCTTCGACGCGCCCGGCAAGCATAAACTTCTCGGTTCGCGGGGCACCAACGATCCAATGATTGGCTTCTTCTTCCATCTTATGGATATTTCCCATATTGGGCACGCAAACAGAAGTCATCACAGCAGACAGATTATGAGCATTAAAGGCGTCGAACTTACTATCCGTGGTTTGACATCCAGCTATCAACAAAACGACAAAAGCCAACGCAGCCTTGTGCATTTTCTATCCTCCCTCAAAGCCTGCCTTGACCTTGGGATACCACTCTTTACCAAGTCGCTTCAGCGTATCCATGTCTGCAACACTGGGCTCTGACAGGTGCGACACCCGAAGGAAATATCCGCGATCAGCGAAGTTGTAGGACACCGCGTTGGCATCAAACCCAAGTCGAATATTGTTCTGTTTAGCATACTGACTGGCTTGTTTCAGGTAAGCCGGAAGATCGCCCGAAAGATCAGTATTGATGATCTGAAGACCCCAGCAGTCCTGAATACCGCCTTTCGCGTTCGTTCTGCGCTCAAGGAAGTACATATCATCGCGCTCACACATGGTTGAGCGCCCCCAGCCATAGCGCGGCACCGCAATAGATGACGTGATCTCAATAAGGCTTACGCCTTCATCATCGGACTGGCTGATAAGAACGACTTCTTCGAACGGGTTTTCATATCCAAGCCGATTAAAACCAGAACCGGCAACAACCCATTTGCCTGCCGGCAACGGGACAACAACACGTCCATTTGCCGTCGGGTATTCATCATAGAACACCGTGCCCTGTTGCGGGATCGTGTCGATTTTTCCCTGTGTGGTCTGGCAAGCAGATACGATCAAAGCTGCCGCAATAACAAGAAATCGTTTCATCATGTCACCTTCCTCCATTGCGCGATTTTGAACGCTGGCTTCTCAATTGTCCATTCCAATCGGGCACCTGTTTTGGATAGCCCGTAAACCTTGGATTGTGGTATGGTCTTCGCCTTGTCCGGAAAGGAATTATGATGTTGCGCCTTGCTGTTCTCATATCTTGGCTGACGATTGCCTGCTTCCCGGCGCGCGCCGAGTTTACGGAAGTATCACCTTTGATGCCGCAAGGTGCCACGACCGTTCAGGTTCCCAGCGCTGAGGCGATGCTGAAATTCTGCAGTGATGCCAAACCCGGATATCAAGAAGTCTGTGACGGTTATCTTCGTGGTATCGCAGAATTTCAGGAATTCATCTGGATGGGCAAACAATCACCGATCTTTTGCTTGCCTGGGCGATGGACCGAAACCACGATGCGTCCGGTGGTGATCAACTTCATTTCCAAGAACTATGAAAACTGGGAAGGCCGACCGGCACTTGGTGCCGTTATGGCCGCACTGGTCGAAGCCTTCCCCTGCCCCTGATCAGTTTTTCCGGTATGTGCCCCCATCAGACGGGTTGATGTAATAGGCACCTGATGGCAGGGCCGCGAAATCATCCATGTTATTGATCTGCATCGGATCGTTCTGCGATGTTCCGCTGCCGCGCCTCGGAGCATCAGGACCGCCTTCTTGCAGGGTGGTGTTCCCCTGATCCTTCATCATGTCATCGGTCATCTGCTTCAGAAGGGCTTGCTTCTCTTCGACCGACATATTCACTTCGTCGGCTCCGTACTTCAACATATCTGCCGCGATCTTGTAATAGGTTGCCCGAACCGTCGGATCAGTCCCAAGTGTGATATCACCATTGGCAAAGGCCAGCGCATCCGCATCAGATGCGTTTGGAAATGCCTTTTTGTAGGCATCGAATTTGACCTGGAACAGAAGATCCTTGCCGGTTTTCCCACCTGTACCTTTTACCGGCACAGTTTTGCCGGTCGGATCTTGCATGGTGATCGGCGCGACAACACCGCTATTCTCGTTGATCCGCACCATCGCACCATCGGCAAGTTGCTTGATCGTCCAGTTCGGTTTGTCCGCAGGTGGGCCGACACGGCTTGCGGCCTGAGTGGCAAAATCCTGCGGGCTGCCACCCGGGTTTTTCGTTGCCGCATCCATATAGGCCATCAGGAAATGACCGGCTTGTTTCGGATTGCTTTTGTAAAGCTCTGATGCCAGCGCGGCATTGCCCATATTGATCCGGAACCTGCTATCTGTCCGCATCCGCGCCAGATCACTCGCCGGGATTTTCAGATTTGCCGTTGCGTTGAAATGCTCGAACAATTCGAAATCACCATTGCGCAGAGCGGTCACCGCATTACGTTCGACATCATCCTCGCGTTTCCGCTGGTAATTATCGATCCCGGCAAGGATCTTGCCACCGCCATGCACATTGGCGAAATAGTCTGCCGGATTGACAGGGCCAGAACGCGCCGCCGTGGCCGCCAGCGTCTGTGCAGCCGGTTTTGGCTGCCCAGCATCAGGATTGAAACCAGCGGTGCGAAATTCAGGATTTGTTACGGTCGGCGCCTCAGAACGTGACGGCCCGGATTGAGTTGCAGCAGCAGCGAGGGTTTGGGCCGGTGAAGCCCCGCCCCCCATCCTGTCCGCATAGTATTGACGTTCCGCAGCATCCAGCGCATCTGCCCGGGCACGATCTGTCTGATCGTTATCAAAGCGCGCATCTTCCATGCGTGCGACCTGAGCAAGACGCTCTGCCGCCGCAATTTCCTTTTTGCGGTTATCAAATCCTGATTGCGTGGCGAACTCGACCATATCAGATCACCTCTTCTTCTTTGCTGTCGGTAAAGTATCTGGACTTCCGGCCTTCCTTGACCAGTGACGCAATGGTTGAACCCACGTCAGCAAGCCCTGAACTGCCAAGTTCCTGATTGGCGATATCTGCACTGCCGCTTACTTCGGCGGCAGACGCCATGTTCCCGGTGCCATATCGTGCGGCGTCAACACCATAATCGGCAGCGGCACGATTGGATGATGTCGCGATGTTGGAAAGCTGGCCGGCAGCCTGATCAGACCGCGCCAGATTTGCATTGATGAAGTTGTTGCGCGCATCGCTATCAACTTCCTTCAGCGCAGCCGTCATTGCCCTGCCGCTTCCACGAAGACCGGATCTGGCCAGTGTATTAACCGTTTCGCGCCGCATATCCTCCAACGACTGACGCTGCCCCGGGGTCATGTCATAGGGATCACCTGCAGCAAGCCTTTTCAGGTAGGTGACACCGGGCTGACCATCAGCGGCCAGACGCTCAAAACGTTCCTGGGCTTCAAGGTTGGCGGCCTCGGTTGCGGCTGCGTTGCGGTTATAAGCATCCGTAATGTCACGCGCGGCACGCTCATTGGCCTTCTGCGTTTCGCGGTTGGAATAAAGACCAAGCGCGGTATCGGCCACCGAAGTTCCGATATTGATCAGGCCATTGGCCCAGGACGAGCCCCCGCTTGAACCGCCACCCGAATCGAAGGCGTCGGAAACAAATGATGTCACTGAATCAAAGAAACCCATGGTTTATCTCCCCGCGATCTGGGACAACATCGCAGCACTGTTCATCCCAGCCTGCCCTTGCTGCATCTGCGGCTGCGCCGGTGCAGGGCCAGCACCACCGTTGCCACTGATGAATGGCTCAAACATCACCCCGAGCGATGGCACCGCTGACATCAGGATCTGAACGGCCTCTGGATCGCTGTCGATCCATCTGTCGATGATGGCGACCTGCTGCGGCGGCAGCGCACGGATACCGCTGACAAGTTCTTCTTCAAGAGATGCCATTACTTGATTTCCTTTCCGTCAAAGAGTTCGGCTGCCGCATCGCGATCACAGACAAAGCCGCCAACAACCCAGCAGAAGCCTTCAAGAACGACTTTTGCGACGGCCCCGAAGCGATCCGGTTTGGCACGATCCCCCATGATGTAGGCGATCTGATTGGCGCGGGCCTGCCCAAGCAGACGCCAGACTTCGGTCCAGAGGGATGATTTACGCATCAGGCGTACCGTCGGAATGGCCCATGCATGATAGCCACGGACATGACGCGCGCTGAGTGCTGAACTGGTATAGGCGAGATCGCGTTTCCAATCAGAACGACTGATCTTGCCCTGACGGTAAAGTTCGGTACAGATCACGCGGGATGAACCGCCACCGCCGCTGTTGCCTTCACTGCGGCTGCCTCCTGAAATAGATGGATCACTTCTGCTCGGACCTGAGCCAGCGCCGCCCGGTGTTTCAGCGCCAAAGCTGGGGCCACCAGTACTATTGTCATTTCCGCCGCCACTGCTACGGTTGCCACCAGATAGCGATGCATCGGAGCGATTTGGTCCGGAACCAGCACCTCCGGGGGTTGATGCACCGAACGACGGGCCGGAGTTGCCTCCGTTGCCTTCACTCGCAGGTGTGTACGACGACTTAGCCGCCTGACGGGCCAAGGCCTCTGCGGGCGTCATCGAAGTCCGCTTCTCGACATCGGGCCCCTCCCCGACAAGACCACCACCATAGGTGACCTCGCGCTGCTTGCCACCGATATCAACCGTTCCGACTTTGCCATCGGTATAATCACTGAACCCGGCACCGGCCTTCACAGTTTCCCAGCCACCAAGCTTTTCAAGGCCAAGCCTTTCGCGCTGCGCATTGGTCCAGTCCAGATTGTTCAGATTAATCCCGGCGTTTGCAGCCCCTGCGGCAAGCCCAACCGGCCCCGGCACCGCCAAAGACGCAACGCGGGTCAGTGTCTTGACGGTTGGATCAACATCAATGAACCGCGGATTATCCAGCGATGCCTGCCCGGTCAGTGGATCAGGATCGGTATTATCCCCACCGCCTTCACCACCATCTTCGGGAATAATGTCGGGATCTTCCGATGGAGGGGAATAGTCGTCAGAGGTTTGGACATCTGTTGGCTGAACGCCACGGGAATAGAAGCCAACCGCGGTAGAACTGTTGCCGCCACGGCGGATTGCGCCCGGCTTGGTGTAGACCTTTTCTTCATCTTCAGATGTTGCCATCTCATTCATCCTCGTCGTTGCGGCGAAGCTGCCAGTCAAAGGTGACGCTGTTCCCGGTGCCAGGTGCAACGGATACGCTTACGGTGAAATCTTCTGTGGTTTTCGCGATCCCGACCGGGACAAAGGCCTCAAATGCCGGGGTGCCGGTAAACGCCGCCGCCGTGATCACGATGTTGTAGGTGTCGTTGGGTTGTTCTTCATCGAACTCGACGGTTTCTGTCAGAGCGGTTCCGGTAATGGTGAACTGCCCAAACGTTCTGATGATGTCGCGGTTAGCGATCGATCGATTGTTTGCGGCTGTTGCCAGCGCCTTGGCATCGTTTGCGGTTTGCTGTGCTGTTGCCGGGGTGGCACTCGCAGGATCAATAACGTTCTGCAGCGCGTCTGCTGCGCCTGGACCGTTGGATGGGTCAAGCTGGGCAATAATGCGCTGGAAAGTTGAATAGAACTGAAGCAACCATTCGACCATCGCTCTCAAGTTCGGATCAATTTGCCCTTCGATGCGAGGCGGCCCCGGGATCGATACAAGGTTTGAGGTCTGGGCCTCTGTCGTCTCTGTGGTTTGATCTTCCTCTGCCATGGGCTCAGAACTCCACCGGCATCAGATCGGCATCAAAGCCCATGATGGTTACAGGACAATCACCAATGATCTCCCATTCGAACTGGGCATGCTCCCCGATCCCGAAACCACCAAAACAGATCCGCTCGGTCAGGTTGCCTTTGAGGCCAAGCCCGCGTTCCGACCAGTTTGACCAGACATAATTATCGATCTTGCAGCGCAGCCTGATCTTCGGTTCCGTGGTATAGCTACCAACCCCTTTGACCACTTTCATTCGTGTATCGGTGATCTCAAACGGCTGCTCCCCGAAATGCGCGGTGCGGCCTAGCATCCGCTGCGGCATCGAAGCGTTCATGAAGCTGTTGTTGGTCATCTCGTAGATGACGCCGTTGCCGCCACACAGCACCCGGTCATAGGCCTCGCACACCGACCGCACCGGATAGGCCGCAGGCATCGCCTGATCGCGATCCCAGCCATACAGCGTCGACCAGCGACGGCGCCTGATATCAAACAGGAAGGTCAGGCCCTTGCCGTCATAAGGGTTGGTCGCATCAGGGATCTGAAGGATGATGAAGCGCTGTCCGTCGATCTCGAACCTTTGAGCCCATGCGGACTGCCAGTCCTTGTCTGTGATCGCTGTCAGAACACGGGCGATATCCTCGGATACCGGTTCAGAGTTCTGAAGTGACAGCCTCACAAACTCCGATTTCGAATTGACGCAGAAAACGGCGCCATCCTCAAACACCATGCTGTATGGGGCGACGACACCTTCATCAACGGTCCAGCGCCGATAAAACGGGGTGCTGCCTTCGAGACGCGAATACTGCTCAACAGATGACGGACCAGCCACCAGCAATTCCCGATACGGGGTAACCATGATTGCGGTCACATGATCTGGCTTGCTGTCAGCGGCAAACACATCAAGCGGGTTCCAAGTCCTGGCATCACCGAAATCGGCATGGGCGAACCGGCCGCTATCCTTTTCGTTGGCAAGCAAGATGCTGTCGATATAGGCGACATGCGTTGCATCCGGGGCATCTTTGCTCAGGATCTGGGTTTTCTTGCCGTCACAGCGGATAATCTCACCGCCTGATGCAATGATCAGTTCGTCATTGGTCTGGGTGAATACCGGGCGATAGGCCCCGCGCAACGGCGCAACAGTCAGATCTTCGAAGTCGCCGTTGCGGTCGATGCGATAGCCCCGGCCGCCGCTGACCGCATAGGTATCGTTTGTTTCGGTATGCCGGTGCATATAGACCGGCTCCGACCCGGGAAGGTTCGCAAAAACACTGAGGCCGGGAAATCGCTTATGATTCCCGGCCCCGTTGATGTATGCGTTTTCGATGGCAGCGAAGGCGTTTCTCAGTTCGATTTCATCGACATTCTGGAAAAGCTTCGACCCGATATCAATTGGCGTCCAGGTCATGTGGTCACCACGTTCATGTGGGAAGTCCATTCAATGATCGTTGAAGCAGCGCCCGTCACCTGAAGCCGGATCTCACCGCCATTGGCATTCAGTGCCACGGCCCATGCGGCAACGTCTTCAACATCAGTGTGGAGGGATA
The DNA here is from genome assembly GCA_002705995.1 of Crocinitomicaceae bacterium. Taxonomy (GTDB): domain Bacteria; phylum Bacteroidota; class Bacteroidia; order Flavobacteriales_G; family Salibacteraceae. The sequence goes on from PAJI01000033.1 coordinate 18,027, forward strand.
CTTGCGCCCCCTTGATTGTGACGTTCTGCTCAACGAGCGCACCATTGACGAGGGCTTCACCGCCTTCGGGATCGGAGATCGTTTCGTTGTTGACGAAGATGCCGCGGATATCGGTCAGTTCGATATATCCGGAACCGCCGCTATCGCTTTGCCCAACAATCCGTGCCGTTGCGCCAGAAGTTTCGCCAGTAACCATCTGCCCGACTGTAAAATCGGTGATCTGGTTATCGAAATTCAATTGCGCCGGATTACGCAGGAAGGCAGCCGACACATGGTAGACACCGATGTTTTTACCATTCTGCTGCTTTGCCAAAATCTTACCTTCGACATAGGCAACCTGACCCGGTTCAAGCGGGTAAGACCATGCTTCGGTGGCAACGGCATCGGAAGTGACCCCGGCAGAACCGCCTTCAGATGTTGTCGCCCGTGCGATCTTGACAGAATCACCGGTCAGTTCGACATCAGCATCCTCGACACAATCGCGCAGCGTGATCAGCCGTTCTGGTAGCGACATATCAAAGGTCACACCCTTGAGATCGAACCGATCAAAGATGATGTCACGGCATTCACCATCAAAGGCGCAGGTGCCTTCGGACATCAGGCCATCGATCAGGCGAATGGATCTGACCTTGTTATCGGTCTTGCTGTCGTCGTCATCATCTTCGACATTGATGTTGTTATCGGTGCCGCCTGTCCATTGGCAGTTCACAAACCGCAAGAACCGCGCACCGCTGACATGAACCGCATCACCGGCATTATCGACAAAGGTCAGGCTTTCGATGTGGCAGTGCTCAACCGTGGTATCGATATAGGCGAGATCAATACCAATCGTGGTGCAGTTCCGGATAACACCACCGCGCCAGATCAGTTGCGAAAGCGCGCTGCCTTCGCCATCCCCCGGGGCGTCGGTATCGCCATGAAGCTTTGCCCCAGTCGCACAGCCATCAAGCGAAACCTGATGGAAGTGTGAACGGGTCGCGCCGTGGAAATGCATCCCGGTTTCAAACCGTTTGATTTTGACATTATCAAGAACGGCATCACTCAGGGCCTTGCCATAAAGCGCGGTGCTGTCTGGGATAGACGTCAAACCATCGAGCGTCAGATCTTCTAGCCCCGCCGCATCACCGGTCAGCGTAATGGTGCGATCACCGACACTGGACTGCAGAACAGTGATGTCTTCGCCCTGCCCGACCAGACGAACAGATCCCGGGATTTCAAGCGTGTTGTATTTGATGGTTCCGGCCGGCAGGACAACTCGACCACCACCTTGCGCAGCGGATGCGCCAATTGCTGCTGTGATGGTTGTCGTATTGACAGCGGCATCATTACCAATGGTGCCATAGTTCGAAGCGAAAACAACGCGCTTCAGAATGTCAGACAAACTGACCGCAGGGTTTTCGCTATCTGTCTTGACCGTTGCCGCAGAAGCATCCTCACCGGCAAGCGTTGTCAGCGCCTGGCGCGTGATACCGGTTTGATTGACGTCATCAATCTTCAGGTAGTAACTGACAAATACATAGATCGGATAAGGGAACTTGCCGTTACCATCCGCATCCGAGATCAAAGTGATCGGGTTCGAAACGGCCAAGGTTCCGGCTTCGTCACGATAGATCGCGGCTTTCGCATCTGTTCCAGCATCGCGCACCTCAACGGTATCGCCTCCGGCCCCGGGGCGCCAGACGTCAAATTCTTCAATTCTCATTACGCGATCTCCCGGACCATTAGGCTAGATTTCAGGGCGCCGCCATCTACGCGAGAGCTGCCTCCATTCAGTCGAGCGGAGCCCGCGCTTGCGGCAAATCTGGCAGTGAAATTAATGGTACCTGTATCCGCCGCTACAACTAGTGTTCTGTTCGTAAGGGCTGAAATCGCTTGTGCTGTGCTTAGATAGTTTCTAGCTGACAAAATAGCGTCCGCTTCACCGTCTTGAAACACAGCGGCGGTAACCCATGACACACTGCTGCCTCCAATGTGGGCAATAACTGACACCTCCAATACTGCTCCTACACGGCTTGGAGTGAAGCTGAGTGATGCAAACTCAGCCCCTTCTGTTATTTGCGGAATGGTGTCATCAGGCGCAATCAACGAGGAAGTTACTGCTGTCGTGTTGTTTTCCGAAAATGCGTAATTACGCAATGCATCCAACTGCCGCTTTGTAGCAGGATGAAGATCTTCGGTAGCGTCTCCAGCTAACTCAATATCACCGGTTAGAGTTCCACCGGACAGAGACAGCTTTGTTGCGTCTTTGGCGTCGATCTCAGTTTTGTTGTAGGTGTTGGTGATATTGAGAAGCGCCCAAGAGATATCTGTAGTTTCAAGTGTACCACCTTCATCTGATGTGCATGTCCAAGAGGTATCAGCTTGGGTGCTACCTTCCTCTACAGATACGGTTGCAGATGGAATTTCTGACCACGCATCAAGATCAAAGCTGCGGGCCCATGCAGACGCGCTGACCTGATAGATACCGTTCTCGCTGGCGGTTGCTTGGTTCTTGACCAGGCAGCGATCACCAGCAACCAAAGCGATACCGTCAATTGTTTGTTCGCCTGAGAGGGTGATATCTGATGTTGTCGCGGCCTTGACACTGTTCTTCCATTTGATGCCCGCAGCAGCAGCTTGCGCCGTTGCAGCTGCGGTTTGAGCCTCGTCACGCGCGGTTTCGATTGCAGCGAAGCTGGCATATGCGGTCTCAATATTTTCGGCCGCTTCTTCAGCCCGGTCGGCAGCGGCTTCGATATTCTTGATAATCCCGGTGCTGTGCGATGGCTGCCCCTCGGAGACGACAACCGCGATAATCGGATCTTCATGATAGACCGGGTTCAGGAGCATGCCACGGCTGCCAAGGCGCTGTGGGTTTTCGGCCTGCGTGCTGCCGGTTGATGCCGCATACAGGGTTGCCAGCGTTTCGGTGCGCTCCCCGTCCTCAACCGTATAAAACGCGACCTCTGCATTGATGTATGCCGGATTGTATTGGGAAAACTCGCGGATATAAGAACGTGGCATCTGATTTACATCCAATGAGGGCTGGCGGTCGGTGCCCGGTTGCTGCGGTTGCGCTGCATCGCGGCTTCAATCGCTGCGAACTTGGAACCAGCGGTGCGAGAAAATTCAGCAATGGTCTGCGCCGGCAGACGTTTGATCGTTCCGTCACCGAGATAGCGGGCCAGTGAATAAATCGCCCAGATGTTCCACATCGGCGGAAGCTGGCTGTACTTGCCGTCTTCTGCTTCTGGACCATTCTCGACATAGCACTGGGCGCGCAGCCGGATCTTGTATTCGCTGGCAACGGTTTCGGTCGGGATGTGATCGATAAGAAGGGTGCGCAATCCGACTTGACTAACAAACAGATTGCAGGGTTCACCGTCGGTCTGCGCCTCACTGGTGACCTCGCGGTCCCAGTCTTCGCGGGTAAGCAGATCGATACCGCGCACGGTGCCAAGTGAGGTATGAACAAGCCATGCGTTCAGCGGAAAGATCACCCCAGCTGCAACAGCATCCGACAACGGGTATGAGGTCTGACCTTCGACCAGCGGGATATCAAGCGTTTCATCGCGCAGGAACGGCAAGCCGAAAACGCCCGCCTCGTCGAGAATCATCGCGAACCATTCCAAAGCTTTTTGCAAGTGTTCGGGACGGGCTTCACGATCATTGATGCTGTAGACACCGATCTTACGAAGCGCTTCCTCGGCGATTTGGCGGGCGGTTTTCAGCGGCATCGGATCATTCCCCCGCCGCGCCGTTTACGATGTCGTCGTCATCGACATTGCCGTCATCACCGTCATCATCGGGATCACGGTCTTCATCGTCTTCCAGTTCAAGATCGAGGTCTTCGTCCTCGGACTTGGATGCTGCACCATCGGCACCCATAATAGCCGCGATCATGTCGGCCTTCTTCATGCCTTCGGTATCGATACCTTCCATCTTGCAGCGATCTTCGACGGCAGTGCTGACCAGTTCGTCAAAGTTGGCGATGGTCTGACCTGGCAACAGACGGA
>PAJI01000034.1 GCA_002705995.1 Crocinitomicaceae bacterium
TCGGGAACATTAGATGCTACAGGAGTAGAAATTACAGATCCTGTTAAAGTTCAGGCGTTGATTCATGCGTGGAAAAACGGATATGATCATACGGAAACAGACAATGGACTCGACTGGACAATTGGATATGGGTGTAATGCTGCCTATTGTAACAATGGTAGCGATGCCATTGAATTGAATGCCATTTCAGGAACAAACGATTGTGCATGTAGCCCGGGTCCAATCTTGAGACCATGTATCGGAAATACCAACTGGGGTGGTTTAGGTTCTACAACATGTGGCGCTGTAACCCAAACCATGCGTGTTGAGGTGCAGGAAGCAGCTCCGGTAGAAATTGAAAATGTTTCATGTTATGGCTTTGCAGACGGAACAGCTCTTGCAATTGGAGGAGGTGGAACAACACCTTACTCTTTTAACTGGTCAACAGGTGCAACAATAGACTCAATAGGAGGCTTAGATGTTGGAACCTATTCGGTAACTATTACAGATGCCAATGGATGTTGGGACAGTACATCAATTGCGATTACCGAACCAGATACATTGATTGCTACTGCAGGTGGTATAGACGAAACATGCTACGGTTATGCAGATGGTGTTGTAGGTGTTGGCGTTACCGGAGGTACTGAAGCTTATGCTTACAGCTGGTCAAATGGAGATATGCAGGATACTATTAACGTTACTAACGGAAATTATGGCGTAACCGTAACCGATGCCAATGGTTGTACAGATACTAGCTCTGTATCCATTTCAGGCCCGAATCAGATCATGGTTTCAACAGTTCTTGATTCGGCTATTAGCTGTACCCATTCAGGTGGTTTTACAGCTTCAGCAACAGGTGATAACTCGCCTTTTACCTATTTCTGGTCAAACTTTAGTTCAGGAGCATCAGTTACTGACATTGCTGTAGTTGGGACCTATTTTGTTGTAGTAACCGATGCCAATGGTTGTAGAGAGGTTGCCCAAGCAGTTATGACAGAAGACGATCTTGTAGCTGCAGCAGTAGTAGTAGATTCTAACGTAACCTGTAATGGTTTGCTAGATGGTGGAGCTACTGCAAGCGGATCAGGTGGAACAACACCTTATACTTACTTGTGGTCAAATGCAGCAACAACAGCATCAATTACGGGTGTGTCAGCCGGAACCTATTCGGTAACCATTACCGATAATAATGGTTGTTATGATTCTACCTCGGCAACTGTAACAGAGCCGGCATTATTGGTAGCAGCTGCACAGTTAGATTCTAATATTACTTGTAATGGTTTGTCAGACGGAGGTGCTACTTCAGCAGCAAGTGGCGGAACACAACCTTATGCTTACTTATGGTCAAATGGTGCAACAACAGCATCAATTACTGGTGTAACAGCAGGCACCTATTCCGTAACAATATCAGATGGCGCAGGTTGTTATGATTCTGCATCGGTAGTGATTACTGAACCAGCAGCATTACAAGCGTTATCAGTAGTAGACTCTAATATTACCTGTAACGGATTGGCAGATGGAGGAGCAACTTCAGCAGCAAGTGGCGGAACACAACCTTATGCTTACTTATGGTCAAATAGTGCTACAACAGCATCAATTACTGGTGTAACAGCCGGAACCTATACGGTAACCATTACAGATGCCAATGGTTGTACTTCAACCAGCTCATCAACTGTTACTGAGCCAGCAGCATTGCTGGTAGCAACAGTAGTAGATTCTAACGTAACCTGTAATGGTTTGGTAGATGGAGGAGCTACTGGAAGTGCATCTGGTGGAACGATGCCTTATACTTATGTATGGTCTAACAGTGCAACAACAGCCTCAATTACAGGAGTAGTAGCAGGTACATATACTGTAACCATTACAGATGCCAGCGGGTGTGCTGATACTAGTTCATCAACTGTTTTAGAGCCAGCTGTATTAACTGTAACTGTGAATGTTGACAGTAACGAAAGCTGTACAGGTACGGCAAATGGAGGTCTTACTGCTCAAGTAACCGGAGGTACGGCAGCTTATAACTATGTATGGAGCAACGCTGCAACAACTGCTTCAAATGCAAACCTATCGGCAGGTGTGTATTCAGTAACAATAACTGATGCCAAAGGATGTACAACAACAGACTTTGATACAATCAAGTTGGAAGACGTAACAGCTCCAACAGTGGTTACACAAAACACTATTGCGTACCTGAATGCTAATGGAGAAGCCAGTATTACACCGGCAACAATAGATAATGGATCTTATGATGCTTGTGGAATTGACACGATGTATTTGGATAACTATGATTTCACTTGTAGCGAGGTCGGTTCAAATACAGTAACACTGTATGTTACCGATGTTAATGGAAATACAGACATGGCTACTGCTACTGTTACCGTAATGGATACAGTATCTCCAACGGTAATGGCGCAAAATGTTACAATTTATCTGGATGCCAATGGTCAAGCGAGCATCACAACAGCTACTGTTGATAATGGCTCAAGCGATAACTGTAACATTCAATCTTATGCATTAGATAGTACGGATTTTGATTGTAGCGAAGTGGGAACTAACACCGTGACTTTAACCGTAACCGATGTTAACGGAAATGTAAGTTCAGCAAATGCTACTGTAACCGTAATGGATACAATATCACCAACAGTGATGACGCAAAACGTTACAGTTTACTTAGATGCTAATGGTCAAGCGAGCATCACAACGGCTAATATCGACAACGGTTCATCTGATAACTGTAGCATTCAGACTTATGCTTTGGACAGCACAATGTTTGATTGCTCAGAAGTAGGAGCTAACACAGTGACTTTAACTGTGACAGATGTTAACGGTAATGCAAGTGCGTCAACAGCAACAGTAACCGTAATGGATACGATGAGTCCAACAGTAGTTGCGCAAAACGTTACGATTTACCTCGATGCTAACGGTCAAGCGAGTATCACAACAGCAACGATTGATAATGGCTCAGTGGACAACTGTAGCATCCAATCTTACGCTTTAGACAGTACTAATTTTGACTGTGGAGAAGTTGGAGCGAATACAGTGACTTTAACTGTAACAGATGTCAACGGAAATGTAAGTTCTGCGAATGCTACTGTAACCGTAATGGATACAATATCGCCAATAGTGATGACGCAAAACGTTACAGTTTACTTAGATGCTAATGGTCAAGCCAGCATTACAACGGCTACTATCAACAACGGTTCGTCTGATAACTGTAGCATCCAATCTTACGCTTTAGACAGTACTAATTTTGACTGTGGAGAAGTAGGTGCAAATACAGTGACTTTAACTGTAACAGATGTTAACGGAAATGTAAGTTCTGCGAATGCTACTGTAACCGTAATGGATACAATTTACCCTGTATTAATGCTAGATGTGGATGCATCAATTTGTGCAACAGGTACTTCAGGGGCAATGCATACATATATGGTTTCAGGATCAGACAATTGTAGCACAGGTGGAGTTATTCAAACCAGTGGATTACCATCAGGAAGTACATTCCCAATTGGAACAACCATGAATGTGTTTGAAATTACTGATGCAAGCGGAAATACTACAATCGATAGCTTTTTAGTAGAAGTGTATGATTTCCCTGTACTGGTAATCGATAGTCTTGATCTTATGTGTGAAACAGATGATCCTGTAGCATTATCAGCTACACCTGTAGGAGGAACTTTCAGTGGTGGAGGTGTTTCAGGAAGCACTTTTGATCCAACAGCTGTTTCAGCCGGAGCCAATATGATTACATACACTTACACAACAACAGAAGGTTGTACTTACAGTACGGTTAGTTATGTACAAGTACGCATGAATCCTGATGTTTATATGGGTAGTTTCGAAGACACAATTTGTTTGGAAGAAACTGTGGTAGCCTGTCCGGTGGGAACACCATCAGGTGGCGTATACAGTGGAGCAGGTATTGATAGTATTGTGTTGTACACTGCAGATGCAGGAGTAGGGCAGCATTACATTACCTACACTTATACCGATCAGTACGGATGTACAAGTAGCGATTCAACGTTGGCGAACATTGTACAGTGTTTAGACGGAGTGGGTATCAAAGGATTGAATGCAAATGGTGGATTTGAGTTTGTAGTTTATCCGAATCCAAACCGCGGTAGATTTACCTTTAAACACAACAGTTCACAATTGTTGGATTGTACAATCTATTCTTCAGATGGTAAACTCGTGAAAGCTTTCACAGTAAATCAAAAACAAGAAGAAGTTACATTCGAAAATCAAGCAGAAGGCTTGTACATGATGCGAATAACCGGAGATGGAATTTATGAGTTCATTCAATTCATGGTGTATTAAACCAACCCATAAAGAATTATAACCTAACAAGAATGAAAAACTTAATGCTTACAGGATTTGTCCTGTTAATGTCAAAGTTATTATGGGCTCAGTCGCCATGCGATAGTCTTCCCATGATAACCATTCAGGCATCAGATACAACACCTTGTTCTGGAGAAGAAATCGTTCTTCAGGCAAGTGGAGGAGTAATTTACAATTGGAACAATGGGGTAAGCAATGCTATTGCTTTTACCCCATCAGCTTCCGAAACGTATCAAGTTACCGTAACCGATACCAACGGATGTGTAGATTCAGCATCGGTATATATTGAAGTACTAACCTTGCCGGATGTAGTAGCAAATTCAAGTAGTTATAGCATCTGTCTAGGCGATTCTGTTTTATTGGAAGCTAACAATGCAGCGAGCTACAATTGGATTACACCAAGCATTAGCAACGGCTCATATTATACACCAACAACTTCAGGAACAAATGTTTTTGAAGTTGAAGGAACAGGAGCTAATGGGTGTACCAACACGTCACAATTAATTGTTTTGGTGAGTGAAGTTCCGAGTGAACCAACCCTCAACCAAAACAGTATAGCTACCTGTTTAAATGTTGCTTTTGACGGAGAGGTGATCGCCTCTACAACTGATGGTAGAATTATCTGGTACGAAGATGAAGCACTAACAGAATTGTATGAAGAGCAATCTGAATTACCTCTGATGAACTCTACAGTTGGGGTAACAACGTACTGGGCCACATCATTTGAAAATGGCTGTTACAGCGAAGGGGTAGAAGCTACCGTAGAAGTGTATGCTTTACCGGAGCTTGATGCGGGAGAAGATGTAACTGTTGAAGCCGGAAAACGAGGTGAGTTGGTTGCAACCACTAATGTTCCTGTTGTCGCTACATGGTCACCAGAAGTGAACTTGGATAATCCATATGACTTGGAAACAGGTTACACGGCAATTCAATCGACCAATTATACTGTATTTGTAGAAGACGAAAACGGATGTACCAATACCGATGAGTTGGAGTTTACGGTCAAATCAAATCTAGTGATCAGTAACCTTATCACTCCAGATGGAAATGGCGAAAATGATACTTGGAAAATCTATCCCAGATCAACTTTGTCTACTTGCACGGTGAAACTCTATGACGGTTTTGGTAGAGAGTTACTCAATACAGATAACTATCAAAACGATTGGGATGGAACTTACAATGGTGAAGCTGTTCCGGATGGAGACTACTATTACTATATCCAGGGGAATGATGGATACAGTAAAAAAGGAACCTTAACCCTTTTAAGATAATGTGTAAACCGATTAAAGATCAAGTAGCAATCATGAAAAAGATAGTATTATTATATACGTTGCTTTTGTTATCTGTAGCAGGTTTAGCACAGCAACAAACACAAAGCAGTTTCAACTACCTCAATGGATTTAATGTCAACAAATCCTATGCAGGAAAAGACGCATGTTCTCAGATATTTTTACAACATAAAAATCAATGGGTTGGCGTAGAAGACGCACCTACTAACTTGTCTTTACAAGCACATACACAACTTCCTAAACACTTTGGTTTAGGGTTAAGTGTCAACAACTGGTCAGCCGGATTATTAAGTGAGTTTGATGCAGCTATTGCTGTAGCGAAACATTTTTCACTGAGTAAAAACTTCGTGTTGAGTCCATCGTTTAATGTGGGCTACTCGAGGTTTAGCTTTAATGCAGATGATGTAGTAGCATTTGATTCAGATTCGTACCTGAACCAAGGCAGAACAGCAAGCAATAGCTTTTATGCAGATTTTGGATTATTGGCAACTTACAAAAGGTTAGAAGTTGGGATATCACTTCCTAAACTATTGAATACTGACAATTCGTTTGATATAGCCGATGTAGATCCAACATACAATGTAGAAAGCTATTTCAAAGCTCATGCAGCATACGATTATGCATTAAACGATGCGTGGGACATTAAACCAATGTTAGTGTACAGAACCATTCCTAGTAATGGAGATATGCTAGATGCTGTAGCAGCTGTTGATTATAAAAATACCGTTGGAGTAGCAATAGGATACCGTACCAATAGTGGTTTGTTAGCTTCTGCTAATATTGAAGTAAAAAACATAGTGACCATTGGGTATGCTTATGATGCAGGAATGCAGCAGTTGGCTGGAATTAGCTCTGGATCACATGAAATATTGCTAGGTATTAAGTTCTGTAAAGCCTCTAAAGATGAGGAAGTAGAAGAAGAGCAGCACTATTACCTGGGAGGTGAACTTACTGCTGCTGACGGAGAGCCAATAGCAGATGCTCAAGTGGTGTTAAAAGATGAGTTAACCGGAATGGAGACGACTGTAGTAACCGATAGTACAGGTAAATACCGTACAGAAGTTGCTCCCGGAAGAACATATGCCATTACAGCAACTCATCCAGACTATGAAGACTATCAAGGAAAAGTAACCAGCGATGCTACATTGAGTGAAAATGCGAAGAGTATCGCATTAGAGCACCAAAGCGTAACTTTAAATGGAGTGGTATTAGCAAAAGCTGGCCAAACACCATTAGAAGGAGTTACAGTAACATTGCCCAATGGTGCCTATAGTGCAACGAATAAAGCTGGAGAGTTTGAAAATGTAGCAAGTAAAACGACCTTAACTGAGGCTGTAGAGCAAAAAGCCACATTATCAAAAGCCGGTTATCACGATACAACTTTAACCTATACGATTCAGCCGGATAGTTATGCAGCCATCAGTGTGCAGGCAATGATGCGTGAAAAAGTTGAAGTGATAGAAAATCAACCAGTAGTAGTGGATGATAAAATTGAAATGAAGCCGATTTACTTTGAAGTTAGTAGTGCAAAAATCACAGCAGAATCTTACAAAGAATTAGATCAAGTTGTAGCCTTAATGAATGCAAATCCAACCATGAAAATTGAGGTGAATGCACATACGGATTGTACAGGTTCAGCTTCTGGAAATCAGACTTTATCAAACAAACGTGCCGAGGCTTGTGCCAACTATATCGCATCGAAAATTTCAAATCCAAGCCGAATTACAGGAAAAGGATTTGGTGAAACACAACCGTTAACCGATTGTGCTTGCCAAGATTGTTCAGGTGCTGATCATGCTAAAAACAGAAGAACGGAATTTGTAATTGTTGAAAAATAAACAAGTTTCATTCTTACCTAGATAATGTAAAAAGAGACTGTCATATGACAGTCTCTTTTTTTTATGATTGAAATTTTAGCTCTTAGACTTTTACCCAGAACAAAAACAAGCCCCTTTAGAACATTTACCATATAATAAGGAATCTAAAAATAGATTTTCGCATCACTAATTCTATAAATCAAAATAGAGCCATGGTTCGAAAACAGTTGCTTATTATTTTACTAATGATGATGGGGGTATTCTCAGTCCATCATCTACAAGCTCAGATAACGGGTTCGGGTATAATCACTGACCCGTATGTTATTGATAATTTTCCAACAACATTCTCAAATTTTAATTCGTCTGGAGGCGAGTCTGCCAGTGGAATGGGTGGTTCGTGTTCATCATTGGCTTGCTGTTCTGTAATAGTCTATAAAGTTACACTACCTGCCAATGGAGTGTTACGGATGGAAATGACCAACTTTACTCCACTTGCAGGTACTATGATAGGCTACAGGCCATTGGTCAGTAACCCCACATCTTACTCTGATATAGGATACGTTACAACTTTTGGGAATTTTTGTGGATACAGAGATTCAATGCAATTAGGAGCGGGGTATACAAACTGGCGTCAGATTCCTCTGGGAGGCACTCCAACAATCAATAATAACTATACAACAGTTTATGATTTCAATGCCCCAAGTAGCATTGCTGGCTTTATGCCGGCCGGGGACTATTATATTCTGGTTTTTAATGAAAATCAACAATCTAGCCTAGGTGTTGGCAGTTCTACTGATATAACCTTTGAGTTTGCCGAAGCTTGTGCACCTTTAACGGTTCCAACAACAGCTCAATTCGATACATTAGAACCCAATACGGGTTTAGACACGGTTAGTTTTTATGTAAAAAATGAACGCACCTTAGACGTTACCGTAGATTTTACGAATACATCGATAACAGGTGGAGATTCAACTGATTTCACGGTAATTACAAATCCTTCTTCTACAATTGCTGTGGGTGATTCAGCATTGGTGCAAATTCAATTTGCACCATCTGCTGGCGGAGCTAGAAATTCTACTTACAAAATAGCATTTTACGATACCAATTGCTCTACTTCATCAAGTGTAACACTTCAAGGAGCAGGGGCAGAAGCAGAAATAGTCGTAATAGGAAACAGCATAAGTATTACGAATAACGATTTAACTCCTGCAACCAATAACTTAACCAATATGGGTGCGGTAATTACCAATACCGGTTCGATTACCCATTCCTATCAAATTGTTAATACCGGTTCGGACACCTTGGAATTAACAAACAACCCAATAGTTACACTCAATGGAGATCCTCAGTTTGTCGTAAGCAATCAACCATCTTCGGTAGTTTTGCCCGGAGACACCACATCTTTTGAAATTACTTTTACTCCTACAACTGATGGAACAGTTACCACAGATATTTCTATTGTAAACAACGATATAGATGAGTCTTTATTTACGTTTAGAATACAAGCAACAGGAGCAGAACGTAATGGTTTACACTTTGATGGATCAAACGACTATGTTACGATTAATGCCGTGGCAGATGATATGGCCGGTGTTACCGGATGGACAGTTGAGTCATGGATTAAAGCATCGACCTCACAATCAGGTAATGATCATATCATCGCTGTAAACACAACAGGGTCTGGTAATACAATGTTATTCAGATTAGATGATGGTATTCTAAGTTTCTACGATGGTTCTGACAGTCATGTAGCAGGAACCGATTTAAGAGATGATACTTGGCACCATGTTGCAGCATCTTACGATAACGGACAATTAGCATTGTATGTTGATGGAGCACTTCAAGGTTTGTTTTCTGTTGGAACTGTCACTTTTGGTGCGAGTAACCGATGGAGTTTGGGTCAAGAATATGACGGAAGCTCAGCAGGTGATTATTTCAAAGGGGCACTGAATGAAGTACGCATTTGGAAGACCGTTAAAACAGCTCAAGAGATATCAGATGACAGATATTGTGAAGTGCAGTCTCCGGCAGCCAATTCAGATTTGGTAGGTTATTACACCTTAAATCAAGGAGTGTCTGGTGGTACAAATACAAGTATTACAGAGACGACAGATTTTTCATCGTATGGAAATAACGGAACGTTAACCAACTTTGCTTTAACAGGATCAACATCAAACTTTATTGCAGCAACCAATGTAGGTGTTAACTGTAATTCAGTTTCAATTACAGTGTGTGATGCGACTTCTTATACGGTAACAAGTGGAAGTACCTATACATCTTCTGGAGTATATACCGATACATTAACAAGTAGCACAGGAGGAGATAGCATTGTATATACAGATCTCTCAATTAAATATTACCAAGTCACACAAAACCGAATCACCGATACCACTGTGTGCGATACAATAAAAGCAGCTGCACAAACAGAATATACCCCATTTGCGACATTTGAAAAATCGGATGAAAATTGGATGGATGTTAGTGGAGTAGTTGGAGACCTAGTAAATACCAACCGTTCAATCTTTTTATGGATGAAAGCTGCAGGACAAGTAACAGGCGATAACCAAGTGCTTGTTGGAATAAATTCATCCGGTACGTCAACCATCACAAATATGATGATTAGATCTGATGAGGAATTAGATTTATACGATGGATCAAACTACCAAACAACGAATACTGTTGTTACAGATGGAGTGTGGCACTTTGTAGGCTATACCTACGATGAAACAACTAACAATACGATAACCTATATAGATGGTGTAGAAGTAGATTCCTATACTAACGGGCAATCCATTAGTGCAACAGACCGTATTTCATTAGGACAAGAGTTTGATGGTTCTACGCCAAGCAATTTTTTTGATGGAGATATGGCAGAGGTAACCTTCTGGAATGAAGTATTAGATTCTACAGATATTGCTTTATTGATGCAATCTTCGGTTCAATCTACGCATCCAAAATATGCAAATCTAAAAGCATATTATCCCATGGTAAACAATTGTGGTGATGATGGCCTTACTGTAGAAGATTTTAGTTCAAATGGATACGATGGAACAGCCTCAGCAAATGATATTGTAACTACCGATTCTCTTGCAGAGATATCAGGTCATAACGCAGCTCCACTATATACTAAATCATGGACTAGAAACGGAACTCAAGTAGCTACTACAGATTCGTTAGAATTAACAGGTGTTCTTCAAGGGGGAACATACGGTTTAGACTTAAACCTAGACTATTTCAATGTTTCAGATAGTTGGATGGTAACGCTATCACCAGCATGTTCTGGGCCAGTTGCAGCAGCGGTAGTAGATTCTAACGTAACGTGTAATGGTTTATCAGATGGAGGAGCTACAGCCTCAGCTACAGGTGGAACATCTCCATACAGCTACTTGTGGAGTAATGGAGCAACAACAGCCTCAATTACAGGAGTAACTTCAGGCATGTATACGGTAACGGTTACAGATAATGGAGGTTTAACAGATACTGCTTCTGTGATGATCATAGAACCTACAGTTATGGTAGCAGTTTCTCAGGTAGATTCCAGCGTAACATGTAATGGCTTGTCAGATGGTGGAGCAACTGTATCAGCAACCGGAGGAACATCACCTTACACGTATGCATGGTCAAACAGTGCAACTACTGCATTGATTACAGGAGTAGTTGCAGGCGCATATACGGTAACTGTAACAGATGCGAATGGTTGCACATCAACGAGCTCATCAACGGTTACTGAACCCGCTGCATTAGTAGCCAGTTCAATAGTAGATTCCAATGTTTCTGCATATGGGTTTAATGATGGAGGAGCAACAGCCTCAGCTACAGGCGGAACAATGCCATATGCTTATTCATGGAGTAATGGAGCAACAACAGCTTCGTTTACAGGGGTAATAGCAGGAACTTACTCTGTTACAATTACAGATAGTAATGGATGTATGGATACATCATCAGTTGTAATTAATCAGCCTCCTAATTATCAAGTTTCGGCAGTAGTAGATTCTAACGTTACGTGTAACGGTTTATCAGATGGAGGAACTACAGCTAATGTAACAGGCGGAACATCTCCATACAGCTACTTGTGGAGTAATGGAGCAGCAACAGCCTCAATTACAGGAGTAACTTCAGGCATGTATACGGTAACGATTACAGATAATGGAGGTTTAACAGATACTGCTTCCGTGATGATCATAGAACCTACAGTTATGGTAGCAGCCTCACAAGTAGATTCCAATGTGACATGTAATGGCTTATCTGATGGAGGTGCAACAGCAAGTGCAACAGGCGGAACATCACCATACACGTATGCATGGTCAAACAGTGCGACTACTGCTTCGGTTACGGGAGTGATGGCAGGAACGTATACCGTAACTGTAACGGATGCGAATGGTTGTACATCAACGAGCTCATCAACGGTAACAGAACCTGCTGCATTGGTAGCAGCCTCGCAAGTTGATTCTAACGTAACATGTAACGGATTACTAAACGGTGGCGCAACCGCATCAGCGTTAGGAGGTACAACACCTTACGTGTATGCATGGTCAAACAGTGCAACTACTGCTTCTATTACAGGTGTGACGGCAGGAACATATACGGTAACTGTAACGGATGCGAATGGTTGTGCCTCAACCAGTTCATCAACGGTGACTGAACCAACAGTATTGGTAACATCCTCACAAGTAGATTCCAATGTGACATGTAATGGGTTGTCTGACGGTGGCGCAACCGCATCAGCAACAGGCGGAACATCACCATACACATATACATGGTCAAACAGTTCAACTACAGCTTCGATTACAGGAGTGATGGCAGAAACGTATACCGTAACTGTAACAGACGCGAATGGTTGCACATCAACGAGCTCATCAACGGTGACTGAACCAACAGTATTGGTAGCAGCTTCTCAGGTAGATTCCAACGTAACTTGTAATAGCCTTTCTGATGGTGGCGCAACTGTATCAGTAACCGGAGGAACAATGCCTTATAGCTATGCATGGTCAAATAGTGCAACTACTGCTTCGATTACCGGAGTAGCGGCAGGTACATATACGGTAACTGTAACGGATGCGAACGGTTGTACATCAACGAGCTCATCAACGGTAACAGAACCCGCTGCATTGGTAGAAGCCTCACAAGTAGATTCAACCATTACATGTAGTGGCTTGTCAGATGGAGGTGCAACAGCAAGTGCAACCGGAGGAACAATGCCTTATACTTATGCATGGTCTAACAGTGCAACTACTGCTTCGATTACGGGAGTGATGGCTGGAACGTATACCGTAACTGTAACAGACGCGAATGGTTGTACCTCAACCAATTCATCAACGGTAACAGAACCGGCTACATTGGTAGCGGCTACACAAATTGATTCAACCGTAAGCTGTAATGGTCTATCAGATGGAGGCGCAACAGCAAGTGCAACCGGAGGAACAATGCCATATACTTATGTATGGTCAAATGCTGCAACAACCGCATCAATTACGGGAGTAGCAGCAGGTACGTATTCTGTAACAATTACTGATTTTAACGGATGTTACGACTCAGCTTCGGTTGTTGTAACTGAACCAGCTACATTAATCGCAGCAACCATGATTGACTCTACAGTTAGCTGTAATGGTTTATCTGACGGTGGAGTAACATCAGCAGCAGTAGGTGGAACAACTCCATATACCTACATCTGGTCAAATGGTGCAACAACCGCATCAATTACCGGAGTAGCAGCAGGTACGTATTCTGTAACCATTACTGATTTCAACGGATGTTACGACTCAGCTTCGGCTGTTGTAACAGAACCAGCGGTATTGGTAGCAGCATCGCAAGTTGATTCTAACGTAACATGTAACGGATTACTAAACGGTGGCGCAACAGCAAGTGCAACTGGCGGAACAATGCCTTACACCTATGCATGGTCAAATAGTGCAACAACCGCATCAATTACCGGAGTAGCAGCAGGCACATATACGGTAACTGTAACAGACGCGAACGGTTGTACCTCAACCAGTTCATCAACGGTGACTGAGCCAACAGTATTGGTAGCAGCTTCTCAGGTAGATTCAACCATTACATGTAATGGATTGTCTGACGGTGGTGCAACCGCATCAGCAACTGGCGGGACAATGCCTTATACTTATGCATGGTCAAACAGTGCGACTACTGCTTCGATTACAGGAGTAGCAGCAGGAACGTATACGGTAACTGTAACGGATGCGAACGGTTGTACCTCAACCAGTTCATCAA